>FR894562.1:25914-32529 GCA_000436115.1 Firmicutes bacterium CAG:534
GGCCCGCCCTTTTTATTGTTCCATCTGCCTGCCGAGAAAACCGGCGGCCGATTGAAGGAGCTTTTGATCTACTTCTCCCATTTTTCCCTTTTCGCCGTTATCGATCAGCAGAACGCTGCCGATAATGTCACCCTCGCAGAGAATAGGATAGATCGCTTCATTGACAAAAGGATCTGTCATGTCCTGTGCAATGGGGATAAAGGAAGGATCTCCTTTAGAAGAAATAATAGTCTCACGTTTGGTAAGCGCTTCCTCAAGCTCTTTGCTGATGGATTTTCCAAGGATGCTTTTATAGCCGCCGGAAACAGCAATAAACTGATCCCGATCGGAGATCAGGGCGGCCTTTCCGGCAGCCTGTGAAAGGCTTTCTGCATACTGCTTGGCAAAGGAGCTCATTTCCCCGATAGGGGAGTATTTTTTCAGAATAATTTCTCCTTCTCTGTCGGTAAATATTTCTAACGGATCACTTTCGCGGATCCGAAGGGTGCGCCTGATTTCCTTTGGAATGACGATTCGCCCCAGATCATCTATTCTCCGCACGATTCCGGTTGCTTTCATAGAAAAAAATCCTCCTGTTTCTCACATACTTTCCATATTTTGTGTTGTATGGGTAGTATGTGGAAAACGTGGAGGAATTATGCATTTTTGCAGCGTGCAATCCCTCAATATTTAACTTGCAAGATCTCTTCGGTCATAATAAAGAAAGGCGAATAGAATTCCTACACTGGTTAGAAAAGCTGCCATTGCCACAGCTTTTTCAGGAGTATCAGCACCTGAAAAAATGGCAGAAGCGTTTGCATAGGAATAGGGACCCAAAAACAAATATTCTTTTAGATCCGGAATAATTCTTCCAATCAGATCGAATCCGTAAAAAAGAATTGCTATGCCGATTCCAATTCCCATTCTGTTTTTTCCTGATATGGACGAAATTCCAAAACAGATCCCAGCAATTTCAAGGTTCATAAGAAACTGATAATACATAAATTTCAAGAACTCTTTTGCCGGCAGCTCTTCATTCAGGACAATAAAACCCATGGAATAGAAAAAGGCGCAGATACAGGTAAAAATGATAAGTGAGAAAAGCACGCACAGACCTTTGGAAAGAACGACCTTTTTACGGGTTATCGGAAGTGAAAGCAAAAACTCTCCGGTATGCCCCTCTTCCTCTTTGGATAAAATTCCAATTGCAGTAACAGCGGCAAACATTCCGCTTCCAAGACTGTGTATCGTTCCAATTTCAGCTGCAAAATATCCTTTCAGTGTCGCAATGCTTAAGGTACTCATACCAAATGCATCGGAAAAAGCCCCCATCGATGAAAAAGCATCTGCCATTTCTCTCATATCCCCTTGCATGCTCTCATATAAAAGGATACAGATGAAACCAAAGCTGCCAATCACAATGCTCCATATGAAGAGTGCTTTCAGATTCAGCCGGAGCTCTCCTAAAAATATCGTTTTCATTATATATTCTCCTCCTCATAAAATTTTAGAAACATATCCTCATCAATCTTGGGAGATTTCAGCATTTTTAATTTGCCCTCCCGCATGATGGCGGCAGTTTTGCAATATTTGTTGACCTCGGATAAAACATGGGTTGATAAAAGGCAGGTGGCCCCCTCTTCTACATATTCATGAATTAGTTCAAAAAAATTTCTTTGTATCAACGGATCCAGTCCGCTTGTGGGCTCATCAAATACAAAAAGTTTGGGACGGTGCTGCATTGCACACACAATACTGACCTTTTTTCGGTTTCCTAAAGACAATTCCTTTATTTTCCTGCTTGTGTCGACCTTTAGCTTTTCGCAGATTTTTTCTGCTTCTTCACTGCAATCAAGTCCTCTGACATTTGCAGCGTATCGAATAACATCCCTTACACGCATGGAACTATAAAACCATGCTTCGGATGGCATATATCCTACGTTTGCCAAGATTTTTTCATGCTCTTTTACACTATCCATTCCCAAAACCCGGATTTCTCCGCTGTAGCCTTTTAAAAAACCCAGCACGGATCGGATGGTCGTCGATTTGCCTGCACCGTTAGGTCCCAAAAAACCAAAAATGTCACCGCTTTCTACGGAAAGTGTCACATCAATGATCCCTCTGTTTTTACCATAGCTTTTTGTAAGATTTCTGATATCAATTACATTTGCCATAGAATTCCCCTTTCTTTTTGTCATCTGATTAAGATTTCTATAGCTTATAAATATCAGAAATAAAAAACGGGAACAATATCTGTTCCCGTAAGGTGCACTTATTTACCGCCAGCATTCACTTTTTGTGTTCTGTCTGAAAAAGTCTCAGCTCTTCATTAAGCTTTTTATCATCAATCGTTCTCTTTGATTTGTATATATAAAACACGCAAATATATGCAAAAAGAATGTATGCTGCAAACAAGGCTGTTATAAGAAGCTGTTTGTCAAACCATCCGCAAAAGTAAGAAATTAGGCAATAGAGAGCAGTGCATATGACCATTCCTATCATTTCTTTCCACCTGAGCTGATCCGCTTCATCAAAATTCCAAAAGAGAAATACCTGAGCATAGCCAATCGCATAGCAGGAGAGAATCATTTCCGCCATATGCATAATTCCGGCATCAAATCTGCCATTGATAAGCCTGAAAATACAATAAAAAAATAGAATTGCATAAAAATAAAGACAGGCTTTAAACTCTATTCCAATTTCTTTTGTCAGATACCTTTCCCAAAGTGAAAGTTTCCTCTCTTTTTTCATGTTATCGGGCCCCCTTCAAAAGCTTTCTGAATGCCGCAGCATATCTCCTTGAGATGATAATGTGCTCTCCGCCTTCCATTGTTGCATCAATCCTGTTGGAAGAAAGACTTTTCAGTGAAACGACCCTGTTTACATTGATAATCATGGATTTGCTGCATCGAAAAAAAGACTCATCCTGCATTTCCATTATAAAGGAGTTAAGTGATCCTTCAATCCGAAGAACGCAATTTTCTGTATAAGCAAATACTTTGTCATCTACAGACTCCAGATATAAGATCTCTTCGGTCTGAATACAGACATTCTGGTCATGGGTCTTTCCCCAAATCTTTGTTTTTTCATTTTGCAGAATAGATATTATTTTGTTGACTGATGGGGTCATTTCTCTGTAACGGATAACAATGCTTTCTTCGCCATCTGATATTTTTAATATATCTACTTTCATAGTTTCCTGACTTTATCCCTTTATAAATCTTTCCAGTAAATACTTCATAATCCCCAAAATCACCTATTATTATATATAAAATGTTCCCCGAATTCCAGATATTTTAGTTTGTGGTATCAAAATTACAGGAACGGCTCTTCTTATTTTGTTATTTATGAGCGGAAGGCACCCGGCTTGAAAAAGAGAATGGCGTTTGCTACAATAATTAAGGGTGTTTGGAAATGAATTTAAAAGATCGATATCATAAGGAAACGTTAAAAATTGCAGTGGATATGGCATGGCCGGCGATCGTGGAGTCTTTTTTTGTTGCATTTGCAGGATTGATCGATTCCTTGATGGTGAGCGCCCTTGGCTCTTATGCGGTTGCGGCGGTAGGATTGACGACGCAGCCAAAGCTTTTGGGACTTTCTCTTTTTTTTGCCCTGAATGTTGCTATTTCGGCGCTGGTTGCAAGAAGGCGGGGGGAAAAGCGGCAGGATGCAGCAAATGAGATCCTCTATACTGCAGTTTTGTTCCTTGTGATTGCAGCAGGGCTCCTGAGCATTTTGTTCGTAGTTTTTGCAGGGCCCATTATTGATTTCTGTGGTTCCACACAGGAAACACATGACGGCGCAGTGGCTTATTTCCGGATCATTATGGGCGGCATGATCTTTAACTGTGTTCAGATGGGGATCAATGCGGCACAGCGGGGAGTTGGGAATACCAAGATCACCATGCGCACCAATGTGACCTCCAACGTGATCAATATTATTTTGAATTACCTGCTCATTGACGGACATTTTGGGTTCCCGGCACTGGGCATTCAGGGAGCGGCGCTCGCTACTGTTTCCGGAACGGTAGTTGCCTGTATTATGAGCATTGCCTCTATTCTGAAAAAAGATAACTTTATCAGTATTCCCTATATTATTGCCAATAAAATAAAACCGACTTTCTTGGCGCTGCACCATCTGATCAAGGTAGGGTACAGTGTGTTTTTTGAACAGGTGCTGATGAGAGTGGGCTTTATGCTTACTGCGATCATGGCGGCAGATCAGGGAACAGACGCCATGGCAGCCCATCAGGTGGGAATGAACATTATGGCGTTATCCTTTGCCTTTGGAGACGGCCTACAGGCCACCGCTGTGGCGCTGATCGGCAGGAGCCTTGGTGCAGGGGATCCGGAGCTGGCAAAGGAATATGGAAGAACCTGCAGGCTGATCGGGGCATTTATTGCAGTTGGTCTGGTCTTTGTTTATTATTTCGGGGCCGGTGCGCTGTACCGTCTGTTCTTTGAGGAGGAACATATTGTTGCCATTGGCGTGAGCATTATGCATGTGATCATTTTCGTTGTGGTTT
The DNA here is from genome assembly GCA_000436115.1 of Firmicutes bacterium CAG:534. Lineage (GTDB taxonomy): Bacteria > Bacillota > Clostridia > Lachnospirales > Lachnospiraceae > Suilimivivens. The sequence continues at coordinate 30,422 of FR894562.1, forward strand.
TCCAGATCTGTCAGGTGATTTACATGGGATGCTTAAGAGGTGCCGGAGATACGCTTTACACCGCTATTGCATCCATGATCAGTGTGACTTTTATCCGTACCATTGTGTCTTACTTTTGTGGATATACCCTGGAATGGGGGATCATCGGGATCTGGATGGGAGTACTTGGGGATCAGGTGTCCAGATTTATCTTTGCAACCGTGCGGTTTAAGCAGGGAAAATGGGTGAGGATTAAAATATAGTTTTTTCTTGAAAATCTCATACAGATAGCTTAAAATAAAATCGGACTGGGAAAAAAGTACTGGAAATACATACAGACGACCTACAGAAGAGACGGCAGAAGGTGAGGGTTCGAACTATGAACTATGATGAAAATGTATTTAAAGAAAAAGCAAACAAAAAGGCACGCAGGATCTGGCTTATCTTTGCAATCTTACTTACAGCAAATTATGGAGCGGATGTGGCAAATGGTATTTATCCGGCAAATCAGTATGTGATCTTTGTTCTGCTTTGCTGGCTTCCCTTTGTCATTGGCGATGTGATCCTGAAAATAAAGGGAAAGGCAACGGAGCTTTATAAGCACGATCTTGTGATCGGCTATGGCCTCTTTTATACCTTTCTTTCCTGTACCACAGCTTCTCCGATTTCCTTTACATACATTCTGCCGGTAGCCAGTCTTCTGGTTCTGTATAAAAACAGAAAATTCATGATCAGATGCGGAATTGCCAATACCTTAAGCGTTATTTTAAGCGCAATCTACAGAGGGGCTGTGCTGGGCTGTAATTCGGCCACCGACATGAAAAATTATCAGCTTCAGGTTTCCTGTATTGTTTTGTGTTATATCTGCTTTATCATGTCTATCAAGCACTTAAATGAGTCGGACGGAGCCTTAACGGACAGCATTAAGGCGGATTTAAAGAGAGTTATCACAACAGTGGAAAAGGTCAAGACAGCCAGCAATTCTGTTGTGGAAGGAATTACCGTTGTCAGGGAGCTGGCTACGGAAAATAAGCATGGTTCTGATGTGGTCATGCTGGGAATGAATGAGCTTACAGATAATAACGAGAAGCTGCGGGGGCGCACGGAATCCTCTAAGGATATGACCACAGACATCAGCGCTCAGGTTCAGAATGTAGCTTCCATGATAGAAGAGATGGTCAGCCTTACGGCAGAATCCGGAAAGCATTCCGAGGTCAGCGCAGCCGATCTGGCGGGACTTGTTAAGACAGCGGGAACGATGGCCCAGTTATCTTCGGAAGTAGAGCAGATCCTTTCGGATTTTAAGACAGAGTTTGCAACAGTAAAGCAGGAAACAGGAAAGATCGACAAGATTTCCAGCCAGACCAATCTTCTTGCGCTGAATGCGTCGATTGAAGCGGCAAGGGCCGGGGAAGCAGGAAAAGGCTTTTCTGTGGTTGCAGAGCAGATCAGGACCCTTAGTACGGAAACAAAGGATTCTTCCGGAGAGATCAGGGAAGCGCTTCTGAGACTGGAAGGGATTTCAGAACAGATGACGGCCTCCATGGAGGAAACCATAAAGCTCATACAGCTTACGCTGGAAAAGGTACAAAAGACCGGTGACAGCGTAAATAAGATCGCAGAAGATTCGGTACAGCTGGGGCAGCATATCAAGACCATTGACGGCGCCATGAAGGAAGTAGAGTCTTCCAATGAGCAGCTTGTTGAAAATATGGAACAGGTTTCCAGCATTATGGAGACCATGACGGAAAGCATTACGGATTCCAGCGAGATCAGTAAGAAAATGCTCAGCAAATATGAAGAAAGCGCCACAAACATCAATAACATTGAAAATGTGGTGCAGGCGCTTATGTGCGAGCTGGGCGTAGGCGGTTTCATGGGCATAACGGATGTTAAGCCCGGTATGAAGACCGTCATCAGCCTGGGACAGGGAGAAGCGGAGAAGGAATATCACGGAGAATTCCTGGGACAGACAACAGATGGGATCAGGTTAAAGCTGGAACAGGGCCAGCCGATTACCCAAAATGAGGAATGCAAGCTTCAGATCACAGTGGAAAATGTGATTTATTGCTGGGATCAGGCAGATATCCACTTAGAGCAGCCCAAGGATCCAAAGAGCGCTTATACAG
>FR894562.1:32583-51126 GCA_000436115.1 Firmicutes bacterium CAG:534
ACAGACGAAAGTACCCAAGACTGGATCTGAGCAATCCCTGCAAGATCACCATGAAGGAAGGCGGCCGGGTATTTGCCGGAAAAATGGATAATATCAGCGCAAATGGTTTTGCATTCCTGACAGGAGAAGCATTCTTTGCTGACCATAAGGGGGCAGAGCTGACCGTGGAGATCCAGGGATTTGATCTGAAAATGCATTCTTCCTTAGAAGGACGCGTGATCCGCTGCTCTGACAATGAGGGAATTTACATTGTAGGCTGTCAGATGCCGGAAGATAATGAAGAAATAAAGAAATATGTAGAAAATTGTATCAAAAAAGATGAGAGCACTTTCGGTTAAGAAAGTGCTCCTTTTTCAATCTGAGTGATTTCCGTATTATACAGGATCAATGCCTCGCGGCAGTCATAGCATCCCATTTCATAGTACCCTTTGGAAAAGCGGTTCAGTCTTTCTATGGAAACTGAACGGTTGGCCTTCTTGGGCAGGTCTACAAATGTGATTTCATCTGTGCGGTATTCTTCGTCAAAGTCAGGATCTGACTCTTCCTCATAATAAGGATCAAAGAGCAGGACTCTGTCCTTTTCAATTCCGGTAAGCAGCACATAGTGCGCTACATCCAAAAATACATGCAGGATAACGGTTCCGCCGTTTAAAAGAGCGGTATAAAGCTTGCTGTCCGGAGCAATGACAACCTGCTCGCCGGTGAGAAACTCACTGTAAATAGGAAACTTTTTGGCACAGCCAAAATGATTCAGCCAGCTTGACATATAATTCATGGCGGCAGGAGAAGTCCCGTGCTTACACAGCTCTCCGCAATCGTTATAGCAATCCATGCAATAAAGCATGATAAATTTTACAAGGTCGGGGTAAATGGTTTCCCTGTCAAACAAAAAACGGATTCCATTTAAAAGACTGACCGGACCGCAGTCATATTCCGAGGTCTGATAATTCAGAGGATTTTTCATTGGTATTTCCAAACCTTTCAACTTTGTCTTTCCTGCAAAGTGATTGTAATATACCTCTATAAATAGGGTTTGTCAAGACTTTTGGGGGGGTGGAAAAAAAGAGTAAAAAAAGTGTTTGACATTTCTAGGGAAAGCGAATATAATATAAAATCATATAATTCCTAGTGGAAAAGTAGGGAAAGAAAAAGCGAAATGAGTAAATGGAGGAAAGTATTATGAGTAAAGTAAAAGAGAGCGCATTAGAACTGATTGGAAACACCCCTTTGGTAAAGATCAGCAGATATGCCAAAAAGGCAGGCGTAGAAAACGCAACTATTCTTGCAAAGCTTGAGTATTTTAATCCGGCAGGATCCGTGAAGGACAGAGTAGCATTATCTATGGTAGAGGAAGCAGAAAAAGCAGGCATTTTAAAGCCGGGAGCTACCATTATAGAGCCTACCTCCGGAAATACCGGAATTGGTCTTGCATCTGTAGCAGCCTCAAAGGGCTACAGAGCCATCCTGACACTTCCCGATACCATGAGCGTTGAGCGCAGAAATTTACTTGCAGCATATGGAGCAGAGCTTGTGCTGACAGAGGGAGCAAAGGGAATGAAGGGCGCCATTGCCAAGGCAGAGGAATTAAAGGACTCCATTCCGGGAGCCGTTATTCTGGGACAGTTTGATAATCCGGCCAATCCCAAGGTGCATAAAGAGACCACAGGCCCTGAGATCTGGGATCAGACGGATGGAAAAGTAGATATTTTTGTAGCAGGCGTAGGTACCGGCGGAACCATTACCGGTGTAGGAGAGTATTTAAAGTCCAAAAACCCCAATGTCAAGGTAGTGGCTGTGGAACCTGCAACAAGCCCTGTTCTTTCCAAGGGAACGGCAGGAGCGCATAAGATCCAGGGAATTGGCGCCGGATTTGTTCCTTCCGTATTAAATACGAAGATTTATGATGAAATTCTTCCTATTGAAAATGAAGATGCATTTACAGAAGGGAAGGCGTTTGCAGTAAGCGAGGGTGTTTTAGTTGGTATTTCTTCCGGAGCTGCTTTAAAGGCGGCGTCAATCCTTGCAAAGCGTCCCGAAAATGCAGGGAAAACCATTGTGGTTCTTTTGCCGGATTCCGGTGACAGATACCTGTCTACGCCTTTATTTGCAGCAAACTAAAAAAAGGATTGACATTTACAGGCAGTAAAAGTATAGTTTATTCAAATTATGCTGATCCGTTCAGCTTAAATGAAAAGTGGAGGAGAAGATTGAAAAAAATTTTTTCAATCGCGAGATTTGTGTCTGCGCGCACTTGACACAAACTCGGCATGTGCCAAAAAGTGTGCGCAGAAATGAGGAGAAAAATGAAAAAGTTTATGAAAAGTGTGCTCAGCCTGGTGCTGGCCATGGCAGTAGCATTCACCATGGCAGGATGCGGGTCATCCGAGGGTCAGGCCGATGCACAGACTACACAGGAAAATGCTGACGCAGCTACAGATGCGCCTGCCGGAGAAGCAGCAGAAGCAGCGCCCGGAGAAAAGATCGTGAATGTAGGTGTAACAGATTCCCTTGGCGGGATCAATCCACTTACCATTGACCAGACGGAAATCAACAAGTATGCAGTCGGACTGATGTTCCTGCCTTTGTATGAGCTGGATGCAGATATGAACTCTTACGGCATGCTTGCAGATTCCATCACAACCGAGGATAATAAGACCTTTACCATTCACATTAACGATGCGGCAACCTGGTCAGACGGGGAACCTGTTACGGCAGAGGACGTTGAGTTTACGTTTCTGCGTCTGGCAAGCCCGGTGATCGGAAATCCTACCATGATGTATTATGTATTTGAAGGAGTAGGAGAGGACGGCTTTGTAGAGGAAGGAGCAACCAGCGTAGAGGCTGTTAAGATCGTGGATGAAAAGACCCTGACCATTACGGCAAAAGCTTCCATGCCTCTTAAGACCTTTATCACTTCCTATGCAAGATACCTTCATACACTGCCTAAGCATGTACTGGAAGGCTACAGTGAAGCAGAGCTTTCCACTCTTGACTGGTTCAACCATCCTGATGTGGTAAGCGGCCCTTATGTACTGACAGCATACGATAATAACCACTATATTTCTTATACTGCCAATGAAAATTACTGGAGGGGCGTTCCTAAGATCGATAAGCTGAATATCAAGATCGTAGATGGCAGCCAGGTATATGCCGGATTACAGTCAGGGGAGATCGATATTACCCATCATACCATGACTGCAATTCCGCAGGAGGACGCAGAAAGTATAGAAGCCCTTGAAAATGTGGAAACTGTTTATGGACAGCCGATCACAAACCAGTCTGTATTTATCCAGACAAAGAATGTGACGGATGCAAGAGTCAGACAGGCGCTTGTCTATGCCATTGACCGCCAGCAGATCTTAGAGCAGCTGATGAAGGGACATGGCGAGGTGGTAGACGGCTTTGTTTCTTCCGCAAGTCCTTTTTATGATGAAGGGATCGTTCCTATGGAATATAACCCGGAAAAGGCAAAGGAGCTTCTGGCAGAGGCTGGATGGGACGGAACGCAGACCCTCCGCTTCTATGTCAATTCCGGTGACAGCACATTTGTGAATGCAGCGCAGGTAATGGTAGCGCAGTGGGCAGCAGTCGGGATCAATGTAGAGGTAACCACCATGGATCTTTCTTCCCTGATGGAAGCAGCAGGAAGCACGGATTATGATATGCTTGCTGTTCAGTATACCTACGCACCGGTAGATCCTTATCCGGATATTGCATGGCTGCTTGGCGGCGAGGACAGCTGGACCGGCTATAGCAACGACGAGATCAATGAAGCATTAGCTGCAACCCAGGAAACAAATGATGACGAGGAGACAAAGAACCTTTATTCCATCGTGGATAAGAAGGTTCAGGAGGATGTTCCCATGTTCTCCGCTTATATCATCAGCGCCCAGGGAGCAGTCAATAAGCGGCTTACCGGAGCCGTTCCCAGTGTATATGGCTTCTTTAATGATGTACAGAACTGGGATGTTACAGAATAAATTTGCTGCAACAGCAGCTTAAAAGTGAGGAAATGCCATGTCACATTTACTGGAGGTAACAGATCTGACGACGGTCTTTACCGGTGATTACGGTAAAAATATCAGTGTGGATCATGTAAGCTTCCACATAGACCCGGGTGAAGTGGTCTGTATCGTGGGAGAATCGGGATGCGGGAAAAGCGTGACCTCGCTGTCAATTATGGGATTATTAGGAAAGGGCGGAGCTGTCATTGACGGCTCTGTCCTCTTTGACGATAAAAATCTTCTTGCCATGACGGAAAAGGAGTTCGATCAAATCCGGGGAAATCAGATTTCCATGATCTTTCAGGATCCGCTGACTTCCCTCAATCCTGTATTTACAGTGGGCAGCCAAATAACAGAGAGTATCAGGGTGCACCTTCATCTGCCGAAGGACGAGGCCAGGAAACGAGCGGTGGGGCTGTTAGAAAAGGTAGGGATGCCAGATCCCCAGGGAGTGATGAAGAAGTACCCCCATACACTTTCCGGCGGCATGCGTCAAAGGGCAATGATCGCAATGGCGCTTTGCTGCAATCCCCGTCTTCTGATCGCAGACGAACCAACGACGGCGCTTGATGTGACGATTCAGGCACAGATCATGGCTCTTTTAAAAAGGCTGCAGGAGGAAACCGGCATGTCCATGATCCTGATCACCCATGATATCGGCCTTGTGGCAAATATGGCGGATCGGGTTCTGGTAATGTATGCGGGCCAGATCATTGAACAAGCGAAAGCCTCAGAATTATTCAAATCTCCCAGACATCCGTACACCAGGGCGCTTTTGGAGACGGTTCCCACGATCAGGGATGATGCGGACAGGAAGCTGTTTTCCATACCGGGGATCGTGCCGGAAAATTATGATCATATTAAGGGCTGCCGCTTTGCAGACCGCTGCGCATACAGAAGGCCTGAATGTGAGAAACCACAGGAAGAATATCCTTTTGGCCAGGAACATACCGCCAGGTGTATTGTCAGTATGGAAGGGGGGATCCCGGAATGAATGAGAAAGAAAAAACCCCGCTTATCCAGGTGGAAAATTTAAAAAAATATTATCCCATTAAAGGCGGGATCATTACCCATACCACAGGGCTTATCAAGGCTGTGGACGGCGTGAGCTTTTCCATTATGGAAGGAGAAACCTTAGGGCTTGTGGGAGAATCCGGCTGTGGAAAGTCCACCATCGGAAGACAGCTTGTAGGGCTGGAAAGCCCTACGGAGGGAAGGATCCTGTACGAGGGAAAGGATCTCTCCAAAATGGGAAAACGGGAGCTTGCAGGGATCAGGACCAAGCTGCAGATGGTATTTCAGGATCCCTATTCTTCTTTAAACCCCAGAAAGCATATCTATGAAATTCTGGCTCAGCCAATGCTGTATCACCATATTTCCACAGCGCAGACGTTGGAGAAGGATCTGCTCAGGATCCTGGATATGGTGGGACTGCCAAGAAATGTGCTGGGAAGATATCCTCATGAGTTTTCCGGAGGACAAAGGCAGAGGATCGGCATAGCCAAAGCGCTATCCTTAAACCCCAGATTTATTGTCTGTGACGAGCCGGTCAGCGCATTGGATGTTTCCATCCAGGCGCAGATTTTAAACCTGCTAAAGAGCCTGCAGGAGGAACTGCATCTGACCCTTCTGTTTGTAGGGCATGGACTTGGCGCTGTCAATTATGTCAGCAGCAGAATTGCGGTGATGTATCTGGGAAGGATCGTGGAGATGGGAGAGGCAAAGGAGATTTTCCGAAATCCCCATCACCCTTATACCCAGGCGCTTCTCAATGCGGTTCCGGTTCCGGATCCGGAAGAAAAGGGAAGAAAACGGGAGCTTTTGCAGGGAGAGATCGGAAACAGCGTCAATCCGCCCTCCGGCTGTCACTTCCATCCAAGGTGTCCGTATGCAGCGCCTATCTGCAGTCAGAAGGAGCCGGGACTACAGGAGATCTGCGCCGGAAGCAGTCATTTTTCTGCCTGCCCTATCGTACAAGCAAAAAAGGAGGAAAGCAGCCGTGGGTAAATACATTATCAAACGGATCCTGATTGCAATTCCGGTTCTGATCGGAATTACCATTATTGATTATGCCATTATGTGTCTTGCAGGAAGTCCGCTGGAAATGCTGCAGGGGCCAAGGGTTTCCCAGTCTGCACTGGAAGCCAAAAAAATAGCCCTTGGCCTTGATAAGCCTTTTTATGTGCAGTATTTTGTATGGCTGGGACAGCTTCTGCATGGCAATATGGGTTATTCCATCAAATCCTATCAGGCGGTCAGCGATATGATCGGAAGCCATCTTGGGCCTACGCTGCTTTTGATGGGAGTTTCCCTGATCGTAAGCTTACTGATCGCCATACCGGCGGGAATATACAGCGCCATCCATCAGTATTCCAAGGGGGATTATGCGGTGGTGACCTTTTCTTTTCTGGGAAGCAGCATTCCGGGCTTCTTTTTGTCCCTGCTGTTAATCTTTCTGTTTACCGTAAAGCTGAAATGGCTGCCTTCAAGCGGAATGACCACCCTGGGAACGGAAGGGGGAGCAGGAGATGTAGCGCTTCACATGATCATGCCGGTGATCGTCCTGGCAACCTCTATGGCGGGAAGCAATATCAGATATATCAGAAGCGCAATGCTGGAGATCCTGCAGCAGGATTACCTGCGGACGGCAAAAGCAAAAGGGATCGGAAGATTTCTGGTGATCAACAAGCATGCGCTGAGAAACGCCCTGGTACCGATCGTTACCGTTATCGGCATGGAGGTTCCCACTTTGTTTGGCGGAGCGGTGATCATCGAGCAGGTATTTTCCTGGCCCGGGCTTGGCCTTATGACCATGAGCGCAATTATGAACAGGGATTATCCGGTGATCATGGGCGTGTGTCTCTTGTCGGCAGTGGTGGTACTGTTAGCCAACCTGATCACGGATATTTTGTATGCTCTTGTAGATCCTACTATTCAGCTTGATTAGCAGGGAAAAGGGACGAGGATTTTGAGGACGGATATGGGTAAGAACAAAAAAGGTATAAAGGATATTACAAGTGAAAGCTACTTACAGACCATTGGCAGAAGGTTCCGGAAGCATCATCTGGCAGCGGTCAGCTTTGTGGTACTGATCATTCTGGGGGGAGCGGCGCTTCTTGCACCGGTCATAGCTCCCTATGATCCGGATGCCATTGTGGGGCCGTTCAGCGGTGCGCCGAGCAGGGAGTTCTGGCTGGGCACGGATCAGATCGGCAGGGATGTGCTCAGCAGGCTTTTGTATGCCATGCGTATTTCCCTGCTTGTGGGAATTATGGCAACGCTGATCTCTACTGTGATCGGTGTGATACTGGGCCTGGTGGCAGGGTATTTTGGCGGTGTGATCGATATGGTTTTAATGCGCTTTACGGATATGGTCATGTCCTTTCCCTATATTTTGCTGGTACTGGTAGCCGCTGCTATTTTTAAACCCGGATTGTGGAATATCATCTGGATTTTGGGATTTGTCGACTGGCCCGGGATTGCAAGACTGGTGAGAGGAAATGTGCTTAACCTGCGGGAGACGAATTTTGTGAAGGGAAACCTGATCGCAGGTATGCCCCTTAGGCATATCCTGTTTTCGGAAATCCTGCCCAATACCGTTGCGCCGATCCTGGTTTATGCAACCTCCGTGCTTGCTCTTTCCATGTTGGACGAAGCAGCCCTCAGCTTTCTGGGAATGGGGGTTCAGCCGCCCACCGCAAGCCTGGGGAACATGCTCAACGGAGCACAGTCCCTTACGGTTTTAACAAAGCAGCCATGGTTATGGGTGCCTGCGGGACTTTTGATCGTGGTTCTGGTAATGGCAATCAATTTTATAGGAGATGCATTGCGGGATGCGCTTGATCCAAACAGTGGAAGGAATTCATAGCAGATGGAGAGATTAGAGGAAAAGCTGAAGGAATATTTTATGTGGTTTCACAGACATCCTGAGCTTTCTTACGAAGAATATGAAACAACGACAAAGATAAGGGAGATCCTTACGGAGGCAGGGGTGGAAATTCTGCCGCTTCCCCTTCAGACGGGACTGGTGGCAGTGATCAGAGGAGAAAAGCCGGGAGCAGTCCGGGCGCTGAGATGCGATATTGACGCCCTTCCCGTCAGGGAAGAGACAGGCCTTTCTTATGCGTCAGAAAGGGAAGGAAGAATGCATGCCTGCGGGCATGATTTTCATATTACGGCGGGGATCGGCTGCGCCCTTCTTCTGCAGGAAAGAAGATCGGAACTTTCCGGCACAGTCAGGATCTTTTTCCAGCCTGCAGAGGAAAGCTCTGTGGGGGCCCTGAAAATTCTGGAAACAGGCATATGTGATGATGTGGAACGGGTATGGGGCTTTCATGCGGATCCTACCAATCCGGTGGGAACCATCGGTATCCGGGAAGGATATGTGGCAGCAGCGGCAGACCGCTTTGTGATCTCCATTACAGGAAAGGGATGTCATGGAGCGCATCCGGATGATGGGATTGATCCCATTCCCGCGGCAGCATCCATAGTACTTGCCCTGCAGACGATCCTGAGCCGGAATATCAATGCCTTTCATCCGGCACTGATCAGCGTCACAAGGATAGAAGCAGGAAATACCTGGAATGTAGTGCCGGAGCAGGCACAAATAGAAGGAACTGTCCGAACCATGAACAGGGAAGACAGGGAGCTGTTTGAGGAGCGGATGAGAAGTATTGCAGAAAATACTGCAGGTGCATATGGAGCAAAGGCTTCCTTCCAATGGTTTCCCGGATGCCCGGCAGTTTATAATGATGAAAAGATGGCGGAAGAAAGCAGCCGGATCGCAAAAGAGGAAGGCTTTCTGACGGTTTCCGAGGAAAGCTCCATGGGAGGAGACGATTTTTCCTTTTATGAGGAAAAGGCTCCCGGCTGTTACATTAAGATGGGAACAGGGGTAGGCCCCAGTATCCATCAGCCTCTCTTTTGCGTGAATATGGCAGTGCTGCTGCCGGCTGTAAAGTATCTGACGGCAATTATGAGCAGAGAACAGTAGGAATTCCTGTCAGCGCTTTTCACTCATACGATCCAACAGCTCGATCTTGGTATCGTAAAGCTTTGCGGAAAGATCCACATGAACCTTGTGCGGGTTGACAAAACGCTTGGTCTCATCCCAGAGGGTATTTAATTCCTGCTGGCAGAAAGTCCGGATATCCATTACCTTTGGGGAAGTGTAGCAGCATCTGCCCTTTTGGAAAATGGGGATCAGAATTTCCTTCAGGGTGTAGCTTCCCGCGGGAAGCAGGGTCTTTTTCCAGGGCTCTAAGGGATCGAATAAGAGCAGCGGTTCTTTTTCGGAGAAGGTTTCCTCCGAAAGCGCGATCAGATCCGCCTTGATCTTGCCGGTTTCCTTTTCGTAAATTCTGTAAACGGTTTTGTTTCCCGGGTTGGTGACTTTTTCACTGTTTTCGGAAAGCTTGATCTTGGGGATAAAGGTTCCGTCGGGTCCCATAACCGCAGCCAGCTTGTAAACGCCGCCAAAGGCAGGGTTGTCCTTGGAGGTGATCAGGTTGGTTCCTACGCCCCAGGAGGTGATAGCGGCGCCCTGAGCCTTCAGGCTTTCGATAAGATATTCGTCCAGATCATTGGAGGCAGAGATCACAGCGTCGGTAAACCCTGCATCATCCAGCATTTTGCGTGCTTTCTTGGACAGATAAGCCAGATCGCCGCTGTCCAGGCGGATGCCGTAAAAGGTAAGGGGAATTCCGGCCTGCCGCATTTCCGTAAAGACGCGGATCGCATTAGGAACGCCGGATTTTAGAGTATCATAGGTGTCAACCAGGAGAATGCAGGCATCGGGATAAAGATCTGCATAAGCTTTAAAGGCGGTATATTCATCCGGGAAGCTCATGATCCAGCTATGGGCATGGGTTCCCTTCACGGGAATGCCAAAAAGCTGTCCGCAAAGAACGTTGGATGTACCGATACAGCCGCCGATCACAGCAGCCCTGGCTCCATAAATGCCGGCATCCGGCCCCTGAGCCCTGCGCAGTCCGAATTCCATGATGCCGTCGCCCTTTGCCGCATAGCATACTCTTGCAGCCTTGGTTGCGATCAGGCTTTGATGATTGATAATGTTTAAGATAGCCGTTTCTACAAGCTGGGCTTCCATGATGGGGGCTACAACCTTGACCAGGGGTTCCCTGGGAAAGATCACAGTACCTTCCGGGATGGCGTAAATATCACCGGAAAAATGAAAGTCTGCCAGATAGGAAAGAAAATCCCTGTCAAAGATCCCAAGACCTGCCAGATAGTCAATATCCTCTTTGGAAAAGTGAAGCTCCTTGATATAGTTTATCAGCTGTTCAAGGCCCGCAGCAATGGCATAACCGCCGCCGCAGGGATTGTTCCTGTAAAAGGCGTCAAAGACCACCGTCTCATTCTGGGTCTTATTCTTAAAATATCCCTGCATCATGGTAAGTTCATAAAGATCTGTAAGAAGCGTCAGGTTTTGTCTGTCCATGTTTTCTCCATTCCTTTAAAAATAATCAGAAAAATAAGGTTTTTCGGCCGGGATCAAGCGCTCCAGCCAGGTCAGCATATAATATTCTGTTTTGAGCTTTTCGTGGTCATACAGGTAGGAGGGTCTTTTATATCCCATGAGCATGGTGGTCAGGGTGTTCACGCTCAGCTCCACTACGTTGATGGACTGGTTGTCCTCTACCTGTTCACAGGTGGTCTGTCCGTCATGCCAGGAAACCATATAGTCGCCCTCATTCCAGGGAGCCATTTCATCATGTACCTTAAAGTGGATCTTAAAGTCTTCAGGTGTAACCTGGTAAGGATAGTCGGTAAGAAAATCCTTGACGTTAATAATACGGGCCATGATATAGGGAGAAATGGTTTCGGAAATCTCACTGTCTTCAAATAAGTATGCCATGGGCTCCCCGGAGTAGTTATCTCCTCTTACTTCATTGATCATGGAGAAATGCGCGCTGATATAATTCCAGAGGCCGTAGTTTGCCTCGATATTCAGGTAGACCATTTCCTTGATGTGGAAAATATCGTTGGCAATATAGTAGACCACATATCCCAGAGGCTTGTGCTCTTTGTTGTAATAAACAGCGGCAATAATATCCTCGTTATCCCACCGCCAGTATTCATTCCAGAACAGCTCGTCACGGATCATACAGCCGTGCCGCTGCAGGGAAAAGTAAGAATGGACATTGTGATAATCCTCAGAATCCAGGCTTACACGTTCCACCATGCCGCTGACCGGCCGCGCTTTTGGGAGCTGCGTATCCTTTACCGTAAAGGTCAGCTTGTCGGAAGCAATTTCCCAGCCCATTTTGCGGTAAAAGGGAATGGAGTAAGGATATAAAAAGGAAATAGGCATGTCCTGCTTGTGCATATATTCCAAAGCTCTCCGCATCAGGGAATGGATCAGTCCCCGGCCGGTATATTCGGGATAGGTTGCCACACCGGTGATGCCGCCCATATCCATGATCGTGTCATAGATATTGACCTTCATGGAATAAACCACGATCATAGATGCCAGCTTTTCTTTATAAAACCATCCCAGAGTATAGGACTGTGCAAGAATAGGACGTTTGGAGGATTTGATCTCATCCTGCTGCCAGCCGGTCTGGAACAGATCATAGGAGGTGATCTGAAAGGCATACTGGAACAGGGCGTTAAATTGTTCCAGATCATTTTCATCCAGCTCACGCATTCGGAAGTCCCCGTTTGTCTCAAGATAAGTATGTTTTTTCTCTTCCATTTTAAACTTTTGCCTTTCTAAAATTACTTTCAAATCTATTTTACACCAGGAAGGAAGCATCGTCTATGGGCTATTGGTCAACGATTTCCCCGACATTTTGCCGGTAGGGGGGTGACAAATACGGTTTTTTAGATAATACAACTTTGTATCATAAGGATAAAATTTAACAAAACAGAGCATAGAAGCTATCCTCCGGTTGATTTTATGACAACATATTTGTTATGCTTTAAGAAAGCAAAAGATGATTACTCGATGAGGAATAGGGAATGTGTGAAAAAAAGGGAAAGCGGACGATATGGTTTCGCAGTTTGATGATTTTGATCAGCATGGCGGTAGTGGGTGCAGGCATGCTTCTTTTTTCTGATTATAGCAGGAGGTTGCGTGAGGTGACAGACGCAGACACCTATGATAAGTATTATGTCATGATTACGAATGACAGGAAGTCTGCGTTCTGGCAGTCCGTTTATCACGGAGCCTATGAAAGGGGATTGGAAGAAAATGCTTATGTGGATCTTCTGGGAGAAAATCTGTCGGAAGATTATTCTAGGGAAGATCTGATGCGGATTGCAATTTTATCCGGAGTTGATGGTATTTTCGTAGAATCCGATGAAAGTGAGGCATTGACTGAACTGATTGATGATGCTGAGGATAAGGGGATTCCGGTAGTAACGCTGTATGGTGATAATACCCATAGCAAACGGTGCAGCTTTGTAGGGGTTGGCAGCTATAATCTTGGGAGAAAATACGGACATCAGGTGCTGAAGATCGCTGAGGAAAATGGATGGACGGACAGGGAAATACAGGTAGCTGTCCTGGTAAACGCCTATACCATGGATGCCGGACAGAATATTATCAGTTCGGGTATTCAGGATGCTATCGAACAGGAGAAGACGGGAGATGCGGATATTGTACTTTCATATATTACGGTAGATGATACCAATGCCTTTTCAGTGGAAGAATCGATCAGGGATATTTTTATGGAAGAAACGCTTCCGGACATTATTATTTGTCTGAATGAACTCAATACCACCTGCGTCTACCAGGCGGCGGTCGACTATAATCGGGTAGGTCAGATTTTTATTTTTGGATATTATGATTCGGATACTATTATTCATGCGATTGACAGGGATGTGGTGAATGCTACAATTTCCATTGATACAGAGCAGATGGGATATTATTGTGTTGATGCGCTGACAGAGTATTATCTGTTTGGAAATACAAGCCAATATTTTACGGCGGATATCGCACTGATCGATAAGAGTAATGTGGCAAAATATCTGAAGGGTGGTGATGGGGATGAAAATTAATCTGAAAAAGTTATCCCTTCAGGGAAAAATGAGCTGTATCTTTATTCTTGCAAATACGTTGGTGTTTCTTGCAACCATATTGATTTTTGGTGAAATCAACAGTATGTCCCGGGAAATGGATATGGTTTTTAAGGATAATATGCATCTGAATGAGCTGTCTGACGCACTGACTGCAGTGCAGGACAGCATGACGGATTATCTGAATGCCAAAACCAGCGATTCGCTGGAAGAATTTTATCGGAATGAACAGGCTTATGCGGGTATGATAGAGGAACTGAATGACAGGATTGTGGGAACTGCGTTTCTGCGGATGGAACGAAGCATAAGGTATATGTCACAGGAATATCTGGAGGTGGTTGAGCAGACGATTGAAGCCAAGCGGGGCAGAAATGTTGAAAAATACAGGGTACGTTATGAAAATGCTTCACAGATGTATGGATATATCAACACATATATTAACAGTCTGAACAGTGAACGGTTTAAAAATAATTCTGAAAATTACAGCAGACTGTCAGAAAGCTTTCACAGTTTTGAAGGAATCAGTATGCTGGTTCTGGCGGTGGTTGTTGTGGGAAATATAGTGGTCATTATACGGATTACCGGCAGTATGATCCGCCCGTTAAAGAGCCTTGCAGTTTCGGCTGATGAAGTGGCTAGAGGTAATTTCAAAACAGGCCTGCTTCCTGTAACCTCAGAGGATGAGATCGGTATTGTAACCAAAGCCTTTAACCAGATGGTGATCAGTATCCGTCAATATATTGAGAGACTCAGACAGAGCATGGAGATACAGCAGTCCCTGAAGGAAAAGGAACTCATGATGGAAGCACATCTGAAGGATGCCCAGCTGAAGTATCTGCAGGCACAGATCAACCCGCATTTTTTGTTTAATACCCTGAATGCCGGAGCGCAGCTTGCCATGATGGAAGGGGCAGACCGGACATATGAGTATGTGCAGAACGTGGCTGAGTTTTTTCGGTATAATGTCAAAAAGGGAAATGAAACAGTTACAGTCCGTGAAGAAATTGAACTGGTAGACAATTATATATATATTCTGAACGTGAGATTTTCCGGAGAGATCCATTATGAAAAGCAGATAGATGAGAGTGTGCTATCGGTGCGGATGCCTGCGATGATCCTGCAGCCTATTGTGGAGAACTGTGTTAACCATGGAATCCATGAAATGGAGGGAAAAGGTAAGATCCAGCTACAGGTTTACCGGAAAGAGGAGCTTGTCTGCATCAGCATCAGGGATAATGGAAAGGGGATCAATCGGGAAAGTGTTGAAAAAATTCTGAATGGAACCTATCGGAACGAAAGCAATACCGGCAGTTCCAATGGAATCGGTATGGATAATGTCATTGCCAGACTGAAGCTGTATTCGGAAATGGAAGATGTGATGCGCATATACAGTGATGGAAATGACCTGGGAACGGAGGTTATTATATACCTAAAGAAAAGAGAAGAGGGGGAGACTTATCATGTACAGGATCATGCTGGCGGATGATGAAGGGATTGTAATTGATTCCCTGAAATTTATCATTGAAAAGGAATTCGGGGAACTGTGTGAGATCCGGTATGCCAAGACGGGAAGAAGTGTGATCGAGCTGGCAGAAAATTTCCGGCCGGATATTGCGGTTATGGATATCCAGATGCCGGGGATTAACGGAATCGAAGCTATGAAGGAAATCCGGAAGACGAACCGAAGCACAGTGTTTATTGTTATTTCTGCCTATGATAAGTTTGATTATGCACAGGAGGCTATTTCACTCGGTGTTCTTGAATATATTACGAAGCCCATGGAACGTAAGAGATTGGTGTCCGTACTGAAAAGAGCCATGGAGAAAATTGATTCCGAGAAGGAAAACCGTAAAAACGAGCTTCTCATTAAGGAAAAGCTGGAGACGGTAGTTCCGATTATTGAAAGCGGTCTGATTTCCAATATTCTGCTGCAGGAGCATTTTGAGGAGGATATCGAGAGCTATAAAACGCTTCTTGGAATAGATACCAGATATGCCTATATGATTGCTGTAGTATGCGGAGACGAGCAGAAAGGGAATCATATGACCAATGCCGTGGGAAGCAGTGTCAGGATGCAGAATCATTATCAGGAGGTCAGATCAATTCTGAAGAAATATTTTGACTGTCTTGTAGGCTCAGTAATGGCTAACAAGCTGGCAGTTCTTGTTCCATACGAAAAGGAAGCCATGGAGTATAACGAAAGAAGTGAACGGATCGAGAGAGCCAGAGAGGCGGTACGGCATCTGCGGAAAAGAACAGACATCAGTTTCCGGATCGGCTTTGGCAGCGCAGGAGAGCTGCGGGATATGGCGGAGTCCTATACTCAGGCGCTCAGGGCACTTGTAGAATCAACAGGGAGCGTTGCCCATGCAGACGATCTTTCCATCCGCTGTGAATATGACGAGGATTATCCGGTCAAGCTGGAGAAAAGACTTTTTGAGGAAATTGAGAATGGTGAAACGAACCATGCAGCTGCTTCGGCCAGGAGCTTTTTTGACTGGATGGCGGAGAGTGGGTCGGGTCTGATGGACATCCGCCTCAAGATCATGGAATTTGTTTTATGGGCCGAGCGCCTTGCTTATGAAAACGGGGGTATGACTTATCGATTAAGCAACAGAAGTGATTATCTGCCAGGAGTGATGGGGACAGAGGATCCTGAAAAATTAAAAATCTGGTTTGTAGATAAAATTGTGGAAGCCTGCAGGAATATACAGAGCAAACGATCTGAAAAATCCGGAAGTCTGATTGAAGAAGCCATGCGCTATATCAGAGAAAATTACAGCAGGGATATTTCCCTGGATGAGGTATCGCGGGAGGTAAACATTAGTCCCTATTATTTCAGCAAGCTGTTTAAGGACAGCACTGATCAGAACTTTATTGAATATCTGACGAATTTGAGAATGGAAAAAGCCAGGGAGCTTTTACTGACGACCGAGAGCTCCATGAAGGAAATCTGTGTGGCAGTAGGTTACGCAGATCCAAATTATTTCAGCAGAATCTTCAAGAAAAATACAGGAGTAACGCCGACAGAATATAAGGAAAACAAGGGGGAATTCCCAAAATGAAAAGACCTTTGGGAAGCTTTTTGCTGCTGCTTATGCTTGGTGTGGTATTCACCGGCTGTGCCAGGATAGACAGGGAAACGGCAGCCGGGAAAAAAGATAAGGAGGATAAGATCCAGATCGGACTGTGCTTTGATTCCTTTGTTATTGAAAGATGGCAGAGAGACCGGGATATTTTTGTATCCATGGCAAAGGAGCTTGGAGCAGAGGTAAATGTTCAGAATGCTAACGGGGATATTGAGGAACAGAGAAAACAGATTGATTATTTTATTGATAAGGATATGGATGTGATTGTAATTATCTGTATTGATTCCGGAAGCGAATATGACTGCGTAAAGAAGGCGAAAGATGCCGGTATCAAGGTAATTGCTTATGACAGGCTGATTCTGAACGCAGATGTGGATCTGTATATTTCCTTTGATAATGAAATGGTTGGAGCCATGATGGGAGAGGCTTTTGTGGAAAAAGGAATTGAAGGAGGCAATGTGTTGATGCTTGGAGGATCGGCTGCAGATCATAATGTTTCTCTGGTGGAGGAGGGCTTCCGCAAAGTGATGGCCGATCATGATATAACGATTCTGGATTCCATGCATGCAGACGGATGGAAGGCAGAATTGGCATCCTCATATATAGATGATCATATGGAACTGGTTTCAAGGACTGATGCAATTATGTGCGGGAATGATGATCTGGCAAGTAAGGTGGTACATAACCTGAAGGAAAAACGGATGGCAGGAGATATTCTTGTGGCAGGACAGGATGCAGATCTCGAGGCTTGCCAGCGCATCGTAGAGGGAACTCAGGTGATGACGGTTTATAAGCCGGTAGAAAAACTTGCACAGAAAGCAGCCGAGTGTGCCGTGAAGTTAGCGAAGGGGGAGGAACTGGAGGGTACGGTACTTTTAAATGATGGGACCTATGAGGTCCCGTACATCGGCCTAGAACCAATCAGCGTCAGTGAGGATAATATAAATGAGGTTATTATAGGAAGCGGTTTCCATCTGAAGGAAGATGTCTATCTGAATGTACCCGGGAAGATGCCGGAATAACGGACGGAACAGGATTAAATTAAGGAAAGGGCTTCAGAAGGCACAAAAAAATGCTAGCACAGCCCTTTTTTGCGCTTTCAGAATATTAAAAAAGTGCAGAAGGTCATAAATTTGTCCTGCCGTTTCTGTGATATGATTTCCTTGTAAACAAAAACAATATGTTACAGGGAGGTAAAATTGTATGAAGAAAAAAATAATGAGCATGCTTCTTACTACAGTAATGGCGGTTTCTATACTGGCAGGCTGTGGATCATCGCAGAGTAAAACGGAGAGTGCAGCCACAGACACTGCTGCGACAGAAGCAACGGCTGAACAGGACAAGACAGCTGATACGACAGCTGATACGGCAACTGATACTGCAACCGGCGGCGGTAAAGTCGGTGTAGCAATGCCTACCAAGGATCTTCAGAGATGGAATCAGGACGGAGCGAATATGGAGGCGCAGCTGAAGGAAGCCGGTTATGAAGTAGATCTTCAGTATGCATCCAACGATATTCCTACACAGGTATCCCAGATTGAAAACATGATTAACTCAGGATGTGAGCTCCTGGTAATTGCTTCTATCGATGGTGATTCGCTCGGAACCGTTCTTGAACAGGCAAAGGAAAAAAATATTCCTGTTATCGCTTATGACCGGCTTATCATGAACTCCGATGCGATTACTTATTATGCAACCTTTGATAATTACATGGTAGGAACCAAACAGGGTGAATATATCAAGGAAAAGCTTGATCTGGATAACGCTGACGGACCTTTTAATATTGAGCTTGTTACCGGTGACCCGGGTGATAACAATGCAAGATTTTTCTTCGGCGGCGCTATGGATATTCTTCAGCCATACATTGATGACGGAAAGCTTGTAGTGAAGTCAGGGCAGACAGATTTTGAAACAGTAGCAACTGCAAACTGGTCGACAGAAACGGCACAGTCCAGAATGGATGCTATTATTTCTGCAAACTATGCAGATGGAACAAGGCTGGATGCAGTTCTCTGCTCCAATGATTCTACAGCGCTTGGTGTTACCAACTCACTGGAAGCAAACTATACAGGTGAGTGGCCGATCATTACCGGTCAGGACTGTGATATTGCAAATGTAAAGAATATGATTGCCGGGAAACAGTCCATGTCCATCTTTAAGGATACGCGTACGCTAGCATCCAAGGTGGTAGAAATGGTTGATGCGGTTATGAAGGGCGGAGAGGCGCCTGTGAATGATACCAAGACCTATGATAACGGTACAGGCGTGATCCCTTCCTACCTGTGTGAGCCTGTATTTGCAGATGCAGGTAACTATAAGGAACTGCTTGTTGACTCTGGATACTATAGTGAAGCTGATTTGCAGTAAAATGATCTGAACGAGGATTATGGCAGGTGGGTTCTTGCCCG
>FR894562.1:51140-85035 GCA_000436115.1 Firmicutes bacterium CAG:534
TGCCCCCCCTGCCAGTTCTTATATTCGGAAATAAATAGATTAGATGATGCGGAAACAGTAAGACTTGGGAGGGATATCGTTGGCAAAGATATTATTGGAAATGAAAAATATTACCAAGACATTCCCCGGTGTAAAGGCGCTTGATAATGTAAACCTGCAGGTGGAGGAGGGTGAAATCCATGCGCTGGTAGGGGAAAATGGCGCCGGGAAATCCACACTGATGAATGTTTTGAGCGGAATTTATCCCTATGGAACCTATGAGGGGGATGTTATTTACGATGGTGAGGTCTGTAAGTTCAATACCATTAAAGATAGTGAGGAAAAAGGGATCGTAATCATTCATCAGGAGTTGGCGCTGATTCCTTATATGACCATAGGAGAAAATATGTTTCTCGGTAATGAACGGGGACATAAATATAGAATAGACTGGAACAAAACCAATGCAAGGGCGGCAGATCTGTTAAAAACAGTAGGACTGCAGGAAAGCCCGCTGACATTGATCAAGGATATCGGCATTGGAAAGCAGCAGCTTGTCGAGATCGCCAAGGCACTTGCAAAAGACGCAAAGCTGCTGATACTGGATGAGCCTACGGCTTCTTTGAATGAGACCGACAGTAAGGCGCTCCTGGATCTGATGCTGCAGCTGAAAAAACAGGGGCTGACATCCATTATTATATCCCATAAGCTGAATGAAGTTTCCTATGTGGCAGATAAGATTACAGTTATCCGTGATGGTTCCACCATAGAGACACTGGATAAAGCGGTAGACGAGATCACTGAGGGACGGATTATCAAAGGAATGGTAGGACGTGAAATTTCTGACCGTTTTCCGAACAGAGACCGCAGGGTCGGGGACATTCTTATGGAGGTTAAGCATTGGAATGTATATCATCCATTGTATTCTGAAAAGAAGGTTGTGGATGATGTCGGTCTGAATGTAAGAAGGGGAGAAGTGGTAGGAATCTCCGGATTGATGGGAGCAGGAAGAACCGAGCTTGCCATGAGCCTTTTTGGCAGGAGTTATGGGGATAACATCAGCGGAGAGTTATATATCAATGGAAAGCAGGTGCATTTGAAAAATGCGCAGGAGGCAATTAAGAATAAACTGGCTTATGTTACAGAGGATCGAAAGGGCAATGGACTGATCCTGAGTAATTCAATTAAGATTAATACCACACTTTCCAATCTGGATGAGATCAGCAGATACACAGTAATTGATAAGGATAAGGAATACAAGGTGGCAGTTGAATATAAGGAAAAACTGAAAACAAAATGCCCGACAGTAGAGCAGAATGTCGGGAACCTGAGCGGCGGTAATCAGCAGAAGGTGCTTCTTGCAAAATGGATGTTTGCAGATCCTGATATTCTCATTCTGGATGAGCCTACAAGAGGAATTGATGTAGGTGCAAAATACGAAATATATTGCATTATCAACCAACTGGTATCAGAGGGAAAATCTGTTATCTTGATTTCTTCGGAACTTCCTGAAATCCTCGGCATGTGTGACAGGATTTATGTTATGAACGAAGGAAAAATGGTTGGGGAGCTGACCGGCAGTGAGGCAACACAGGAACTTATCATGTCTCATATTCTTGGTACAGTGGACAGGAAAGGAGCATAAGAGCATGAGCAAACCGAAATCTGTGGATTTTGTAAAAAAATATACAATGATTATTGTATTGATTGTAGTAATGGCATTTTTTGCATGGAGAACAGGAGGTGCAATCCTCCTTCCCATGAATGTCAGCAGTCTGATTTCCCAGAATGCTTATGTATTTATTCTGGCAACGGGTATGCTGCTTTGCATACTGACAGGAGGGAACATTGATCTGTCCGTTGGATCTGTTGTCTGCTTTGTCGGCGCCATCGGCGCTATGTTGATGGTGAATATGAAGATGAATATGTGGCTGGTTATCCTGATCATGTTTGCAGTCGGAACATTGATTGGTGCATTCCAGGGCTTCTGGATCGCCTATGTGAGGATTCCGCCCTTCATCGTTACTCTGGCAGGTATGCTTGCCTTCAGAGGCTTAAGCAATGTGGTACTGGATGGCATGACCGTTTCTATTAAGGATTGCACTACCTTTGTAAAACTGTTTGGCGGTGGCGCTGACTGCTACATACCGGATTTCTTTGGAAAAGGACCGTTAAATCTGACCTGCGTTTTTGCGGGAATTCTGGCAGCCGCCATTTACATTTTTATCCAGATTAAAGACAGGGTAAATAAAACAAAGAAAGGCTATGAGGTTGAGAGCCTTGCTTCCACGATTGTAAAGATGGTGATCATTACAATAGTAATTCTTGCATTTACCTACAGACTGGCGCAGCATAAGGGGATTCCCAGTGTCCTGATCTGGGTGTTGACTGTGGTTATGGTATATGGATATATTACCTCCAATACCACGGTAGGCCGCTATTTCTATGCGGTAGGCGGAAATGAGAAGGCAACCAGACTTTCAGGTATCAATACCAACAAGGTGTATTTTCTGGCCTATATGAACATGGGCTTTCTTGCCGCACTTGCCGGAATGGTAACTATTGCCCGTATGACCTCAGCACAGCCTACTTATGGACAGAATTATGAAATGGATGCCATTGGATCCTGTTTTATCGGTGGCGCATCCGCTTACGGCGGTACCGGAACAGTTCCCGGCGTAATTGTTGGTGCGGTGCTAATGGGTGTTATCAACCTTGGCATGTCTCTGATGGGTGTAGACCAGAATATGCAGAAGGTAGTTAAAGGCCTTGTGCTTCTGGCGGCAGTTATCTTTGATGTAGTATCCAAACGTGGTGGAAAATTAATTTCCAAGAATTAATTTCTGCATATCTAATCAAAGAGGGCGGAGTGTATATGCACTTTATGGCCCTCTTTGGCATATGGAGGGAAACATATGGGAAGAAAGGGGAAAAAGACTGACAGAAAAAGAAAACAGGCTGCAGGACTGGAAATGAAGATCATGATACTCATTTTTCTGTTCGTGGCGGTATCTTTCAGCTGTATTTTCATACTAATAAATACCTTGGAGTCTGTGGCAGACGTCAGCAATGAGATTGTGACAGTTCGGGTAGATGAGCAGCAACAGATTTTGGAGCTTTCCAGAAAATTTACTTATATTAACGGACAGGTGCTGACGCATGTCATGACTACCAACAAGGTGACCATGGAGGAACTAAAGACGAAAATTCAGGCAGAAATCATACAGATGGATACGCAGCTGAATGCATTCGCAGAGTGTCTTCCGGAAAATGACAAGAGACGGGATGCTTTTCAGAAGGCTACGGATCAATACACCAAGTATAAAAGAACTGTCGAGAGCCTTTTGGAAACCAGTGCAACCAACAAAACCCAGGCATATGTATCAGCCACTTCTAATCTGCCTATGTTTAACGAAAGCATAGAAGCCTGCATGAATGAGATGCGTGATATTACAGGAGAACAAATGGATCAGGCATACGAAGGGATGTCACAGCGTGTTGAAAATATTCCCCGGATTGTAGTGGGAGCAACATGGATCCTGACAGGCGCCATGGTGCTGATCCTGATCGGAATTAAGCTCTGGGTGACCAGCCCGGTTAAAAAGGCAACCAGGCAGGTAGATGTGCTGGTAGAGGGTATCCGAAAAGGAGAAGGTGATATAACCAGAAGAATAAAGGTTAGATCCGGAGATGAGATTGGCAGGCTGTCCATGGCAATTAATGATCTGGTTTCACAGATGCAGGAGATGATCATTGCCCTTCAGAGAGGCTGCAGCAGAATGGAAGATACACAGGAGGGGATTATCACATGTGTGGAAAAGGTCAATAGAAGCTCAGACAATACGATCAAGAATATAGGACACCTGTCAGAGGGAATGGAAAAGGTCTCCGGTGCGGTCTGTGGAGTGAAGGAGAATACGCTTGTTCTGGAACAGACGGTTGAAGATATGAAGCG
The DNA here is from genome assembly GCA_000436115.1 of Firmicutes bacterium CAG:534. Classification (GTDB taxonomy): domain Bacteria; phylum Bacillota; class Clostridia; order Lachnospirales; family Lachnospiraceae; genus Suilimivivens. The sequence goes on from FR894562.1 coordinate 55,072, forward strand.
AGTTGCTGAAAACGGAAGCAGCTATGCTGCGGGAATCAAGAAAAAGGCAGGGGAAATGGAGAAAGTTGCCGTCACCAGTAAGAAAGAAGCAATCGGTATGCTTACGGAAATGAATACCGCAGTCAACACCTCTATAGAAAGCAGTCAGCAGATTCACGGAATTACAAAGCTGACAGGGGATATTCTCGGAATAGCAGGAACGACCAATCTGTTGGCGCTGAACGCTTCTATAGAAGCGGCAAGGGCAGGAGAGGCAGGAAAAGGCTTTTCTGTTGTGGCAGATGAAATCGGTAAACTGGCTGACAGTTCAAGAGAATCCGCTAACCGGATCCAGGAGATCAGCAATCTTGTTGTAAAGAGTGTAGAGGAACTTTCTGTAAATGCGACAAAGCTGTTGGATTTCGTGAATACCAGAGTTCTTGCAGATTATGACGTCTTGGAAAATACAGGAAAGAAATATCATGAGACTGCCGATCAGGTGGATGCCATGATGGAGAATGTAAAGCATCAGATTGAAAAAATAAGAGAGAATCTTGGACATGTCAATGAAGCCAATGACAGTATTGAAATTACGGTCGCAGACAGTACGGGAATGCTGAAGGTAGTAAAGGAAAATAATTACGGCATGGAAACGGAAATGAAGGATATTTCCTTTGCTACAGAAAATATGTCCAGAGTGGTAGAACAGCTGAAGGGCAGTATCAGCTGCTTTAAGCAGGTATAATAATACTGTGGAAAATCTGCTGTAATAAGTAAAAAGATGAAAGGCGATATCCCGGTTGTCCCCGGAATATCGCCTATGGGCTATTGGTCAACGATTTCCCTGACATTTTGCCGGTAGGGGTTGACAAATACGGCTTTTTAGGTGTACTTTTGGTATAGTATAAAAGCAATGACGAAGACAGTAGCTGTCATCTGAACGTTACAGCGAGCCGGAAAGGGTGTGAGCCGGTACTAGGTAGGAGGACAGGGAAAATCACTTCTGAGCTGCAAACTGAAATCGGAAAGCAGATTCCGAAAGTAAGCCTTGCCGGATCCTCCGTTATGGGAAAGCATATAAAACCGTAAACCCGGTGAGTATGGTGTAACAGGTGGTAAACGTGGCAGCAGCCCGTCCTTTTACAGGACGGTTTTTTTTTACCCTGATTACCTGGAAAAGATCTATTGCAAAGGAAAGGAAGAAAGTCATGTATCAAAAAGTTTCTACGGATCTGAATTTTGTGGATCGTGAAAAGGAAGTTGAAAAGTTCTGGCGTGAAAATGATATTTTCAGAAAGAGTATGGAAAACAGAAAGGAGGGGCCTACCTACACCTTTTATGACGGACCTCCTACTGCAAACGGCAAGCCTCATATCGGACATGTGTTAACCCGTGTCATCAAGGACATGATCCCCAGATACCGCACCATGAAGGGATATATGGTTCCCCGTAAGGCCGGATGGGATACCCACGGACTTCCGGTGGAGCTGGAAGTGGAAAAGCAGCTTGGCCTGGACGGAAAGGAACAGATCGAGGAATATGGTCTGGATCCGTTTATTACCAAATGTAAGGAAAGCGTCTGGAAATATAAGGGAATGTGGGAAGATTTCTCTGCAACCGTTGGTTTCTGGGCAGATATGGATAATCCTTATGTTACTTATCATGATGACTTCATTGAATCAGAATGGTGGGCTTTAAAGCAGATCTGGGATAAGGGACTTTTGTATAAGGGCTTTAAGATCGTTCCCTACTGTCCAAGATGCGGAACCCCTCTTTCTTCTCATGAGGTGGCCCAGGGATATAAGGCGGTCAAGGAACGCTCTGCAGTAGTGCGTTTCAAGGTGAAGGGAGAAGATGCTTATTTTCTGGCATGGACCACAACCCCGTGGACACTTCCTTCCAATGTGGCGCTGTGCGTGAACCCGGATGAGACCTATTGCAAGGTGAAGGCGGCAGACGGTTATACCTATTATCTGGCACAGGCGCTTCTGGATACCGTGCTTGGAAGGCTTAAGACGGAAGAAGCACCTGCTTATGAGATCCTGGAGACCTATAAGGGACAGGAGCTGGAGTATAAAGAGTATGAGCCTCTTTTTGCCTGTGCAGGAGAGGCAGCAGAGAAGCAGCACAAGAAAGGACATTTCGTAACCTGCGACAGCTACGTTACCATGACGGACGGTACCGGTATCGTCCATATTGCGCCTGCTTTTGGTGAGGATGACGCAAAGGTTGGAAGAAAGTATGATCTTCCTTTTGTACAGTTTGTAGACGGCAAGGGAGAGCTGACAGCAGAGACACCCTATGCGGGACTTTTTGTAAAGGATGCAGATCCCAAGGTATTAGTGGATCTTGACAAGGAAGGAAAGCTTTTTGATGCGCCTAAGTTTGAGCATGATTATCCTTTCTGCTGGAGATGCGACACCCCCTTAATCTATTATGCAAGAGAATCCTGGTTCATCAAAATGACGGCAGTCCGCGATGACCTGGTCAGAAATAATAAGACTGTTAACTGGATCCCGGAATCCATTGGCGAGGGCCGTTTTGGAAACTGGCTGGAAAACATCCAGGACTGGGGCGTATCGCGTAACCGTTACTGGGGAACTCCGTTAAATATCTGGGAATGTGCAGAATGCGGACATCAGGAGTCTGTGGGCTCCAGGGAGGAGCTTGAAAAACTCAGTGAAAATCCCAAGGCGAAAACAGTAGAGCTTCACAGACCTTATATTGACGAGATCACCTGTAAATGTCCTAAGTGCGGCGGCACCATGAAGAGGGTGCCTGAGGTGATCGACTGCTGGTTTGACTCAGGAGCCATGCCTTTTGCACAGCATCATTATCCTTTTGAAAATAAAGAGCTGTTTGAGCAGCAGTTTCCGGCACAGTTTATTTCAGAGGCAGTGGATCAGACCCGTGGGTGGTTCTACTCCCTGATGGCAGAATCTACGCTGCTTTTCAACAGAGCGCCTTACGAAAATGTAATCGTTTTAGGACATGTGCAGGATGAAAACGGCCAGAAGATGAGTAAATCCAAGGGAAATGCTGTAGATCCCTTTGAGGCTCTTTCCACCTATGGCGCAGATGCGATCCGCTGGTATTTTTATATCAATTCCGCACCCTGGCTGCCCAACCGTTTCCACGGAAAGGCAGTAATGGAAGGACAGCGCAAGTTCCTGGGAACCTTATGGAATACTTATGCATTCTTTATCCTGTATGCCAATATCGACGGGTTTGACGCGACCAAATACAGCCTGGAATATGAGAAGCTGCCGGTAATGGATAAATGGCTTTTGTCCAAGTTAAATACGGCGATCGCACAGGTAGACGATCATCTTGAAAATTACAGGATCCCGGAGGCAGCAAGGGTTCTTGATAATTTTGTAGACGAAATGAGCAACTGGTATGTGCGCCGGTGCCGTGAACGTTTCTGGGCTAAGGGCATGGAGCAGGATAAGATCAACGCTTATATGACGCTTTACACTGCCCTTGTAGAAATCTGTAAGTGTGCGGCGCCCATGGTTCCGTTCATGACAGAGGAAATCTATCAGAACATGGTACGCAGTGTGGATCAGAATGCTCCGGAAAGCATCCACCTTTGTGACTTCCCGGTTTCCAAAAAGGAATGGATCGATAAAAAGCTTGAAGAGAACATGGAAGAGGCCCTTGATATTGTTGTAATGGGCCGTGCTGCCAGAAATGCCGCCAATATAAAGAACCGCCAGCCCATTGGCGTGATGTATGTAAAGGCTGCACATACGCTCAGCGACTACTTTAAGGATATTATCGAGGAAGAGATGAATGTGAAGGATGTGGTATTTAAGGACGATGTCAGCGATCTCACAAGCTACAGCTTTAAGCCGCAGCTCCGCACCGTGGGGCCGAAGTATGGAAAGCAGCTTGGAGGCATTAAAAAGTACCTGGAGGAGGTAGACGGAACAAAGGCCATGAAGCAGCTGAAGGAGGAAGGAGCCATCCGGTTTACCGTAGATGGAAGCGAGATCTCCCTGGCTGAGGAGGATCTTCTGATCGATGTGGCACAGAAGGAAGGCTTTGTTACCGAAGCTGACAACTATGTAACCGTTGTGCTGGATACAAACCTGACTCCCGAGCTGATTGAGGAAGGCTTCGTGTTTGAGGTGATCAGCAAGATCCAGACTATGCGTAAGGATGCCGGTTTTGAAGTGATGGATCATATCAGGGTATCTCTTGCCGGAAATGAAAAGCTGGCAGAGATCGTAAAGAAAAACAGAGAAGCCATTGCAGCAAAGGTACTGGCAGATGAGATCCTTACGGATATCTCCCTTGCAGTCAGCAAGGAATGGAATGTAAATGGTGAGAAGGTTACCATTGGAGTAGAGAAAGTAAATTCCTAAAGTGTTGGGGTGCGGATCGCAGGATCCGCACTCTTTTTTCGATTTTACAGGGATTACAGGCAGAACTGACAGAGATAATCTTGTGATGTTCCCTGTTTTGGTGTATAATAAACCGCAAAGTGTGTTTGCTAAAAAGAGCAGAAATTGAGGAGGAGAATATAAGATGGCAATCAAAAAAACGGCTGCCCCCGCAGCATCGCTAACCTTTGATAAAGAGTTGTTTAAGAGAAGTGTTTTGTATAATATCAAAACACTGTACAGAAAAACACTGGAGGAAGCCAGTGCACAGCAGGTATTTCAGGCAGTTGCCTATGCGATCAAGGACGCAGTAGTGGATAACTGGATGAATACCCAGAGGGAATATGAGAAGCAGGATCCCAAAACAGTTTATTATCTTTCCATGGAATTCCTGATGGGCCGTGCCCTTGGAAACAATATCATCAACCTTCAGGCTTACAAGCCGGTGAAGGAAGCCCTGGACGAACTGGGACTTGACCTGAACGTGATCGAGGATCAGGAGCCCGATGCGGCGCTTGGAAACGGCGGACTGGGAAGACTGGCAGCATGCTTTTTGGATTCCCTTGCAACCCTTGGCTATGCGGCTTATGGCTGCGGCATCCGTTACCGCTACGGAATGTTCAAGCAGGAGATCCGTGACGGCTATCAGATCGAGGTTCCCGATAACTGGCTGGCAGATGGAAATCCTTTTGAACTGAGAAGACCGGAATACGCCAAGATCGTTAAGTTTGGCGGTTATGTAAATGTACATATTGATGAAAATGGCAGAAGCAACTTTGTACAGGAAGGCTATCAGAGCGTGAAAGCTATTCCTTATGACCTCCCCATTGTGGGTTACGGGAACGGAATTGTAAATACCCTCCGTATCTGGGACGCTGAGGCAGTGGAATGTTTCCAGCTTGACTCCTTTGATAAGGGAGATTATCAGAAGGCCGTTGAGCAGGAAAACCTTGCCAGAAATATTGTAGAAGTGCTTTACCCGAACGATAATCATTACGCAGGAAAAGAGCTCCGCTTAAAGCAGCAGTATTTCTTCATCTCTGCATCCGTTCAGGAAGCTGTTGAAAAATATATGCGCAAGCATGATGATGTGCGTAAATTCTATGAGAAAGTGACCTTCCAGCTTAACGATACCCATCCTACCGTTGCCGTAGCAGAGCTGATGAGAATTTTAATGGATGAGTATTATCTGACATGGGATGAAGCATGGGAAGTGACAACAAAGACCTGTGCATACACCAACCATACCATTATGGCAGAAGCGCTTGAAAAATGGCCTATTGAGCTGTTCTCAAGACTGCTTCCCAGAGTATACCAGATCATTGAGGAGATCAACCGCAGATTTATCCTGAAGATCCAGGAAATGTATCCGGGCAATCAGGAAAAGGTGCGCAAGATGGCGATCATCTATGACGGACAGGTAAAAATGGCTCATCTTGCAATCGCTGCAGGCTATTCTGTAAACGGTGTTGCAAGACTTCATACAGAGATCTTAAAGAAGCAGGAGTTAAAGGATTTCTACGAGATGATGCCGGAGAAGTTCAACAATAAGACAAACGGTATCACCCAGAGAAGATTTCTGCTTCACGGGAACCCGCTTCTTGCAGACTGGGTAACAGATCATGTGGGCAGTGAATGGATCACAGATCTGCCTCAGATCAAAAAGCTGAAGGTTTATGCAGATGACGAAAAGGCACAGCAGGAATTTATGAACATCAAATATCAGAACAAGGTGCGTCTTGCTCATTACATTCTGGAGCATAACGGCATTGAGGTAGATCCTCGTTCCATCTTTGACGTTCAGGTAAAGAGACTGCATGAGTACAAGCGTCAGCTTCTTAATATCCTGCATGTAATGTATCTGTATAATCAGCTCAAGGATAACCCGGAAATGGATTTCTATCCCAGAACTTTTATTTTCGGAGCAAAGGCAGCAGCCGGTTATTACAATGCCAAAATGACCATTAAGCTGATCAATTCCGTAGCGGATGTGATCAACAACGATCCTGCCATCAATGGAAAGATCAAGGTGGTATTTATTGAAAATTACAGAGTGTCCAATGCAGAGCTGATTTTTGCGGCAGCAGATGTTTCCGAGCAGATTTCTACTGCAAGCAAGGAGGCTTCCGGTACAGGCAACATGAAGTTTATGTTAAACGGTGCGCTGACCATTGGAACCATGGACGGTGCGAATGTGGAGATCGTTGAAGAGGTTGGAGCAGAAAATGCCTTTATCTTTGGACTTTCCTCTGATGAAGTCATTAATTATGAAAATCACGGCGGCTATGATCCTACGGAAATCTTCAACAATGATCCTGATGTGAGAAGAGTCCTGATGCAGCTGATCAACGGAACCTATGCTCCCGGTGATCCGGATCGTTTCCGTACGCTTTATAATTCCCTGCTGAATACTTTAAGTACAGCAAAGGCAGATACCTATTTTATCTTAAAGGATTTCCGTTCCTATGCGGAGGCACATAAGAAAGTGGAAGCAGCCTACAGGGATGAAAAGGGCTGGGCAAAGAGTGCAATCTTAAACGTTGCCTGCTCCGGTAAATTTACTTCTGACAGAACCATTCAGGAGTATGTGGATGAGATCTGGCACCTGGATAAGGTGGTTCTCCCTAAAAAGAGGGTATAAAAAATAAAAACAGAAATAACATGCGAAAAAGCAGTCTTAGGACTGCTTTTTCTGCATATAGAGCAGAAATTAGGTGGAAAGAAATAAGAAAAATGGTGTAAAATAATAAAAAAGCGGAAAGGGGAATGAAATGCTGAGTAATATTCAATTTCCGGAAAAACCGGATGATGAAATTCAAAAACAGAGATTAAAAGCTGCAAAGGAAAAGCTGGCAGCACAGCAGATGCTGATCAAGGAGCACAGAATTCCGGTTCTGGTTTTAGTGGAAGGCTGGGGAACCTCCGGAAAGGGAAGCATGATCGGCCAGATCATTCAAAATATCGATCCCCGGTTTTTCAAAGTAGCTTCCATGGATCCCCCTACGAAGGAAGAGCTTCGGAAGCCCTTTTTATGCCGTTATTTTGAAAAGATCCCGGAGGCAGGGAAGTTTATGTTCCTGGATTCCGGCTGGATGGATGAGGTCACAAGGAATTATCTTCTGGGAGAAATGGATGATAAGGTATACGGGCAGAGAATTGAGAGCATTCGCAGATTTGAACGGCAGCTTACGGACAATGGCTACCTTGTGATGAAATTCTTCTGCCATATCAGCAAAAAAGAGCAGAAAAAGCGGATTGAGTACTTGGAGGATAATGTAGATACCAGGTGGAGGGTCAGTGATAATGACAGGTGGCAGAACCATCATTATAAGCAGTGCCAGGAATGCTACAGCCGTTATCTGGAGGATACGAATTTTCCGGCAGCTCCCTGGTATGTGGTGGATGGCAGCAGTAAAAAGTGGGCTGAGCTTCAGACCCTTGAGCTTTTAACGGAAGGAATTGAAATTGCACTGCAAAATCAAAGCCTTGCAGTTCCTCTTTTGCAGAATGTTTTCCCTCTTGCAAAAATGCCCCTTTTGTCGGAGATCAGACTGGATAAATCCATTACAGAGGAAAAATATAAGGAAGAGCTTTCCAGACTGCAAAAGCACCTTGGGGAGCTTCATAACAGGCTGTACCGCAAAAGAGTACCGGTAGTCATCGTTTATGAAGGCTGGGATGCAGCGGGAAAGGGCGGAAATATCAAAAGGATCACGGGAGCCCTTGATCCGAGAGGGTATGAGGTCCATCCCATTGCAAGTCCGGAACCCCATGAAAAGGCAAGGCATTATCTGTGGCGTTTCTGGACCAGGCTTCCAAAGACCGGCCATATTGCCATTTTTGACAGAAGCTGGTACGGCAGAGTGATGGTAGAGAGGCTGGAAGGCTTTTGCAGTGAAAATGACTGGAAAAGGGCCTACAATGAAATGAATGAATTTGAAAAGGAGCTTCATGACTGGGGCGCCGTGATCATCAAATTCTGGGTGCAGATCGATAAGGATACCCAGCTTGAGCGTTTTACCTTAAGACAAAATACGCCGGAAAAGCAATGGAAGATCACAGACGAGGACTGGAGGAACCGGGATAAGTGGGATCAGTATGAGAGAGCGGTGAATGAAATGATCCAAAAGACCAGCACCACCTATGCTCCATGGCATATCCTGGAATCCACAGACAAAAAATATGCCCGTATCAAAGCGCTTAAGATCGTGATTGAAGAGCTTGAGAAGGTACTTTGAATTGCAAAGACGGATAATATATTTTATAATATAGAAGTTCAAAATGAAATACAGAAGCTTTCGACACAAATACAGGAGGAACGGTTATGATATCAGTATTAGAAGGCGGTGCATATCTGGTAAATGGAACAGAACTGATACCGGATGGCGCACAGGCACTTTATGAGGTTAAGAGCAGGACAGGCAGAGAGATCTCCAAGGAACAGGCAAAACAGGAAACCATGGCTTATGGGATCCTGAAGGAACATAATACTTCCGGAAATATGGATAAGCTGAAGATCAAGTTTGATAAGCTTACCTCACATGATATCACTTTCGTGGGAATTATCCAGACCGCCAGAGCATCGGGACTTGAGAAATTTCCAGTGCCCTATGTGCTTACAAACTGCCACAATTCCCTGTGCGCAGTGGGCGGAACTATTAATGAGGATGACCACATGTTTGGACTGACCTGTGCGAAAAAGTACGGCGGCGTTTATGTTCCTCCTCATCAGGCAGTCATCCATCAGTTTGCCAGAGAAATGCTTGCAGGCGGCGGCAGGATGATCCTGGGGTCTGATTCTCATACAAGATACGGAGCGCTTGGAACCATGGCAATGGGAGAAGGCGGCCCCGAGCTGGTAAAGCAGCTTCTTGGCCAGACCTATGACATTAATATGCCGGGAGTTGTGGGAGTTTATCTGACCGGAGAGCCGGTTAAGGGAGTAGGCCCGCAGGATGTGGCTCTTGCGATCATAGGAGAAGTATTTGGCAGCGGCTATGTGAAGAATAAAGTAATGGAATTTGTAGGGCCGGGAGTTGCGGCTTTGAGCGCAGATTTCAGGATCGGCATTGACGTTATGACTACAGAGACCACCTGTCTGTCCTCTATCTGGCAGACGGATGACAAGATCAAGGAATTTTACGAGATCCATGGCAGGGGAGAAGACTATAAGGAGTTAAAGCCGGGAGAGGCAGCATATTATGACGGAATGATCACCATTGATCTGAGCACCATAAAGCCTATGATTGCAATGCCCTTCCATCCCAGCAATACATACACCATTGAAGAGCTTAACGCAAATCTGATGGATATTCTGGAGGATGTGGAAAAAAGAGCGGCTGTTTCCCTGGACGGAGCAGTGGACTTTACCCTCAAAAACAAAGTCAGAAACGGGAAGCTGTTTGTGGATCAGGGGATCATTGCAGGCTGCGCAGGAGGAGGCTTTGAGAATATCTGTGCGGCAGCAGATATTATGAAGGGACAGTATATCGGCTCCGACGGATTTTCCTTAAGCGTTTATCCGGCGTCTATGCCGATCTATATGGAACTGATAAAGAATGGCTGCGCGGCAGCCCTTATGGAAACGGGAGCCGTACTGAAAACGGCATTTTGCGGGCCTTGCTTTGGCGCAGGAGATACGCCGGCAAACAACGCATTCAGCATCCGCCATTCCACCAGAAACTTCCCGAACAGGGAAGGCTCCAAGCTGCAGAATGGGCAGATTGCTTCCGTGGCGCTTATGGATGCAAGGTCGATTGCGGCAACGGCGGCCAATAAGGGTATGCTTACACCGGCCACTGATTTTGACGGGCCTATGGGTAAATATCAGTATCATTTTGACACCAATATTTATCAAAACAGAGTATTTGACTCTCATGGAGTGGCAGATCCCTCTGTGGAGATCCAGTTTGGGCCGAACATTAAGGACTGGCCCGCTATGGCAGCGCTTCCTGAAAACCTTGTGCTGCGTGTGGTTTCAGAAATCCATGATCCGGTGACGACAACGGATGAGCTGATCCCTTCGGGAGAAACCTCTTCCTACCGTTCCAATCCTCTGGGGCTTGCAGAATTTACCCTGTCCAGGAAGGATCCCGCTTATGTGGGACTGGCAAAGGATATTCAGGTGGCCCAGAAGGCTGTGATGGAGGGAAGCTGTCCTGTAGAGGCAAAGCCGGAGCTGAAGGAGATCATGGATACGATCCATACCCTGTATCCGGAAGTAGGAAAAGGAAATGTAGGCTTTGGGTCTACGATCTTTGCAGTAAAGCCGGGAGACGGCTCAGCCAGAGAGCAGGCTGCTTCCTGCCAGAAGGTACTGGGAGGATGGGCAAATATTGCAAATGAATATGCAACAAAGAGATACCGTTCCAACCTGATCAACTGGGGAATGCTTCCGTTTTTGATCGACGAGGGGAAGCTTCCTTTTCAGAATAAGGATTATCTGTTCTTCCCGGAGATCCGCAAAGCGGTAGAAGAAAAAGCGGAGGAGATCAAAGGATACCGGGTGGCAGACGGAAAGCTGACGCCGTTTACGGTAAGGCTGGGAGAGCTTACGGATGAAGAGCGCCAGATCATCCTGAAGGGATGCCTGATCAACTACAACAGAGTGTAGGCACCTGTCAGCTCAGGTGAAAATGGTCTAACAGAGCGGAGATCAGAATTCCGGCCAAAAGCCAGAAGAGATTGAGCATGCAGGAAGAAATGCTGAGTGCAAAGCTTTGAAAGGGAATGATCATGACCGTGGCAGCAATCACAATGCCGGTGATCCCGTGAAAGGTCAGACTGTAATGTCTGCGGAACAGATAGTTTACAGCCTTAGAGAGACAGGAAATGGTGATCAGGGCACCGATGCCGCTTGGGAGCAGCACGGCAGGATCCAGACGTCCCAGTCCTGCAATAAAAGGAGTATAAAGGTTTAGAGGCATCAGCAGAGTGGAAAAGCTCATGCCGGGTGCGATCACGCTGACGGCAAAGCAGATTCCGCAGAAGAAATACCATAAAAAGCCGGGCGTAATGGAAACAGAATAGAGCTTAAGACAAATTAAAAGGGCAAATACCAGAGCCATGGAACAGACCATGGCCAGGTAGGAGCCCTTATTTCGTCCCCTGGCCCCGGCCTGAGCAAAAAGGGAGGGAAGCAGACCTGCAATCAGTCCCACAAAGAGACAGGTGGAAGGAGCAGAGTAGCTTTCCAGAAAAAAGGCCAGAACCTTTGCAACGCCCATAAAGCCTATGAGGGCGCCGACCAGATAGGGAAACAGCAATTTTAAATGGGTTTTCCAGCATCCGGCAGGGTCTGCCAGAAGCTCCATAAGCGGCTTGTAAATGCCAAAAACAACGCTGAGGACGCCGCCGGATATTCCGGGAAGTACAGATCCAAGTCCGATAAGAGCGCCCTGGATCACCATCATCAAAAAATTTTGAAGGGAGCGCGGGGTGGAAAATCCTGTTTTCATAACGGTTTCCTTTCAGAAGTGCTCCCTATAGCTTATGTGAAAGGATCAGGCGGTATGTAGGAAAATTTTGAATAAAGATAGAAAAAAAGGCAAAACTATTTGCCATAGAACAATCCAAAGAAAGTAATAAGCGGAGGCAAGAAATGAGAAGACGAAGAAGAAATATTTCCAGAGAAAGGTTCCTTATGATCTCAGCATCTTTATTAGTGCTTGGATCCTTGACGGCTACCGGACTTTGGCTTGGAAGAGAAGATAACAGTCAAAATGAAGGCTATGTGGTAGACCTGAGCGCCATAGAAAACAGTGGGGCGGCAGGCGCTGCCAAGGAAGATGCGGCCAGCGTGAAGGAAAGCGTGGTAAGAGAAAACTCCCTTGCGGATGATCTTGATTATGATCCCTATTTTCAGGAGACCAATTCCCAAAGGGTAGAAAATCCCGATCAGTCTGAAAGCGACAGCATGTCCCAGCAGGATCCTTCTTCAAAGGAGCAGGAAAAAAGCGAGACTGCCAAAAAGGAAAAAGAAGGCGGGCAGCAGGAAGAGGACGGGCAGAACGAGCAGGATACAGATACACCGGCGCTTTCTACAGCCATGCAGCCGGCGCTTAATTTCAGCGATACGGATACCCTGATGTGGCCTGTGGTAGGAAATATCCTTGTAAATTACAGCATGGATAAAACCGTTTATTTTCCTACCCTGGATCAGTACAAATACAATCCGGCCATTATGATTGAAGCAACCCAGGGGGATCTGATCACAGCAGCCTGTGCAGGGAAGGTGACCAGTGTCTTTGAAGACCCCCAGATCGGAAATGCAGTGAAGATGGAGCTGGGTGGAGGATATGAGGTAACCTATGGACAGCTTACCGGGATCCTGGTATCGGAAGGAAGTTATGTGGCAGCCGGTGATGTGATTGCACAGGTGGCTGCACCTACCAAGTATTACAGCCTGGAAGGAACAAACGTATATTTTGCGCTGACCAAGGATGGGGAGCCTGTAAATCCCATGTCCAAGTTAAATTAAAAACAGGGAGAAAATGCTGATGTTGATCATTTTGGGCGGCAGGATCCTGACAATGTCAGGTCCCATATGGGAAAAAGGATATTTATGTATTGATCACGGCATAATTACGGAATTGGGGCCTATGGAAAATGGAGCCCCTTTTCCTTTGCCGGAGGGAAAGGATGTAACGGTGGTCAATGCCATTGGAAAGCTTGTCATGCCGGGGCTTGTGGAGGCACACTGTCACATGGGCATTACGGAGGAGAAAAAGGGAAAAGAAGGGGATGACTGTAATGAAACCGTTAATCCCATTACCCCCTATTTAAGGGCCATTGACGCCATTAATCCCATGGATGCAGCGTTTGATGATGCGCTGCGGGCGGGGATCACTTCGGCCATGATCGGACCGGGAAGCGCAAACGTGGTTGGCGGCACCTTTTCCTTCGTGAAAACCCATGGCAGATGCATTGACGATATGGTGGTCCTCTCACCGGCTGCAATGAAGGTGGCATTCGGGGAAAATCCAAAAGTAAATTATGAAGGGCAGGGGAAATCACCGGCTACCCGTATGGCCATTGCAGCAATGCTCCGGGAGGAACTGTTTCAGGCCAGAAAATACTATGAAAAAAAGAAGGCCGGGATGAAAAAGGAGGAAGAAGATTTCAGGTTAGAACCATGGATCCCGGTTTTTGAGGGGAAAATCCCTTTAAAGGCTCATGTCCACAGGGCAGATGATATTCAGACGGCAATCCGTATTGCCAGGGAATTTGGCCTGGAAGCGACGCTGGATCATTGCAGTGAAGGACATCTGATCGCGCAGAAGGTCAGAGAAAGCGGATTTGCGGCCATTGTTGGGCCGGATCTTGCCAGCAGAAACAAGATAGAGGTGCAGAATATGGCGTTTAAGACCGTAGGACTTTTGAACCGGGCGGGAGTAAAAACAGCGATCACAACAGATCATCCTGTGTCGTTAATCCAGTCATTGCCGCTATGCGCAGGACTTGCAGTAAAATCAGGAATGGATGAAATGGAGGCGCTGAAATCCATTACCATCTACCCTGCGCAGATCTGCAGGGTGGATCAAAGAGTGGGATCTTTGGAAACCGGAAAGGATGGAGATGTTGCGATCTTTGACGGATCGCCCCTTAAAACAGAGACCAGAACGCTTTGCACGATCATCCAGGGAAAAATCGTATATGCGGATGAAAGCTTTTCTTTACCGCAGGGAGAAAACACATTATAATGAAGGCATGTGTTATTTACATTTTGGAAACGGAAAGAATATGAAGATACAAAGGCGTCATAAAATAGGGATAAGCTTTTTTCTTCTTTTGGCTGTGATGCTGACCGGCTGCACTGGTCAGGAAAACAGCGTCCAGAAACAGGAGGAAGCAGCACCGGTGAGTATGGAAGAAGAGCCTGATCTGAATTACGAGATACCGGTGAGCGTGCCGGGGATCCTGGTGGATCAGCTCGGCTACATAAAGGAAGGAACCAAGATCGCCGTTTTCTGCGGGAATGAGGTGCCGGAGGAATTTTATGTGGTAAATCAGGATACGGGAGAAGTTGTCTATACCGGTTTTGCAGAAGAGAAAGAGGAGCAGAAGGCGGGAGAAAAGCAGATTAGTTACGGAGATTTTTCGGATTTTCAGGTGGAGGGAACCTATTATCTGGAAACGGCAGCTCTTGGAAGATCCTATTACTTTACCATTAAGGAGGATCTTTACGGGGATATTTTCCGGGAAGCTTTTAAGCAATACTACTATAACCGCTGCGGGATGACACTGACCAGGGAATATGCCGGCGACCTTTCCCACAATGCCTGCCATACGGGAAAGGCGGTCCTGCGGGAGGATGTTTCTGCCTACAGAGATGTAAGCGGAGGCTGGCATCAGGATCAAAACGGGTCTAAGAATGTGGTAAAGGCTGCCAAAAGCATGGGGATCATGCTGCTGGCCTATGAGCTGTACGGAGATGCCTTCGGGGATGATATGGAGATCCCGGAAAGCGGAAATGGGATCCCGGATCTTCTGGATGAAATGCGCTATGAAACAGAATGGCTGCTGAAAATGCAGGAGGCCCAGACCGGCGCGGTGTACCAGGGGGTGACAATGTATCAGCAGGGAACCTATATAGAGCCGCCGGATATGGAGACAGCCAAGGCGTTTGCCATGGTACTTGCAAAATTCAGCTATCTGTATCAGAGCTATGACGAAGAATACGCGACGGAGTGCCTGAAGGTTGCCGACAGGGCTTTTCAGTACGCCAGGCTGAATGATTCCGAAAAGGATCAGGAGGATCCTTTTTATTTTGCGGCGGCGGCGGAGCTTTACCGGGCGTCCGGACAGCAGTATCTGTACACCCTTACAGCGGAATATCTGGAACAGACTTTAATGGAAAACAAGGAGGAGCTGGATGATATCACCTTCCTTGGATATGTTACCTATATTTCCACCAAGCAGAGGGTAGATCTGAATGACTGTGAGAAGATCACAAAAATCCTGATGGAGCAGGCGGAGGAGGTATCTGATCTGACAAGGGAAAATCCGTATCTTGTGAGCAGCAGGGATACTTCAGATCATATGGAGCTGCTTGACCATGTTATGAAGATCACAATGGTGAATTATATGATTGCAAATCATGAGTATGAGACTGTGATTGAAAATCATCTGCATTATTTTCTGGGAAGAAACGAGCAGGCCATTTGTTACCTGGATCATGTGGGACAGAAAAATTACAGCCAGATCGATGAAGGATTGGGCATTATGAACCAGTTTGAAGCGGACAGCAAGCTGATTTTTGTGTTAAGTGAAATTGTGTGCACCTATGGCTCATAAGGGCATTTTTTGCAATATGAGGGGCAGATTATCCCATTTTAGTATGGAAGAAAATGGCGTATCTTAATAAATAGAGGTTCTGGAAAGGAGAAAAGGATCAATGAAAGTTGTGGTACTAGCCGGAGGAATCAGTACGGAAAGAGATGTGTCTCTCAGCTCAGGGACAATGATCTATCATGCGCTTAAGAAAAGAGGATATGAAGCAATCATTCTGGATGTATATCTTGGATATGAGTGGGAGGATCAGGAAGAGGAGAAGGACTGCACCAGAGTCTTTGCGAAGAAGAAGGACTGGGCGGAAAAAATAGGCGCCATTGCTGAGACAAATCCGAATATAGAGCAGATAAAGGCATTAAGACCGGATGGAGATAAGAATTTCTTCGGCCCCAATGTGATCAGGCTGTGTCAGCAGGCTGATGTGGTATTCATGGCGTTACATGGGGAAAATGGAGAAAATGGGAAAATACAGGCGTGCTTTGACCTGATGGGCATCACTTATACAGGAACGGACTATGTCAGCAGCGCTCTTGCCATGGATAAGGGACTTTCCAAGGAACTGTTTGTGTTAAATAAGATTCCAACCCCCAAGGGTTTTCGGATGAAAAAGGAAGAGTGGCAAAGAGGGGGAGAGGCGCCGCTTCTGCCCTGCGTGGTGAAAACCTGCTGCGGAGGATCCAGTGTAGGCGTCAGCATTGTGCGCAAAAATGAGGAATATGAAAAGGCTCTTTTGGATGCATTTCTCTATGGCGATGAAGTGGTTGTGGAGCAGTACATAGAGGGAAGAGAATTTTCAGTAGGAGTGATGGATGGAAAGGCGCTTCCCATCATTGAAATCGCTCCCCTGGTAGGATTTTATGATTATAAGAATAAGTATCAGGCGGGATCCACAGTGGAAACCTGTCCGGCCTATCTGCCTGAGGAAAAGAGCAGCGAGATGCAGGGGTATGCAGAGGCTGCATTTAAAGCCTTAAGACTGCGGAATTATGCGAGAATGGATTTCATGATGGGAAAAGAAGGAGATATTTACTGCCTGGAGGCAAATACGCTTCCGGGAATGACGCCCACCTCCCTTCTGCCGCAGGAAGCAGCCGCAGCGGGAATGGATTTTGAAAGCCTGTGCGAGGAGATCCTGAAAACGGCATTACGATAAAGAAAGAAGGAATATGGATCATGAAGAATATGACGATGGGGAAGATCGCAGCAGCCTGTAAGGGACAGCTTTATCTTCCGGGAAAAGAGCAGCCGTGCAGCCAGGAGGAAGGGGACTTTTACAGGAACGGCAAAGAAATAAAAAGCGTTACGATCGACTCCAGAAAGGTGGAACAGGGCAGTCTTTTTATTGCAACCAGAGGAGAGCGGGTGGACGGACACAGCTTCATTTCCTCCGCCATATCTTCCGGGGCAATGGGGATTTTGTGTGAGGAAAAGCCGGAAAAATGTGAGGTACCGTATATCCTGGTGGAGGACTCCTTTGCGGCCCTGCGGGCTCTTGCAGAATATTACAGAAGCCAGTTATCCATTAAGGTAGTAGGAATTACGGGAAGTGTGGGCAAGACCAGCACAAAGGAATTTGTTGCATCCGTTCTTTCAGAAAAATACTGCGTGCACAAGACCCAGGGGAATTTTAATAACGAGATCGGCCTTCCTCTTACCGTGCTTTCCATCAGACAGGAGCATGAGATTGCCGTTCTGGAAATGGGGATCAGCAATTTCGGAGAAATGCACAGACTCAGCAGGATTGCCAGACCGGATGTGTGTGTGATGACAAACATCGGACATTGTCATCTGGAGTTTTTGGGATCAAGAGAAGGGATCCTGAAAGCAAAATCAGAGATATTTGATTTTATGAACCCTGACGGATATGTAGTGGTAAACGGAGATGATGATCTGCTGAATCAAATGGAGCAGAAGAGCAGCCATCCGGTGATCCGCTACGGGCTTAAGTGTGAAAATGATTATTATGCTTCACAGGTAATGAGCAGGGGGCTTTTGGGAAGCCAGGCGCTGTTTCACGGGGACTTAAAGGTATTCCCGGTAGAAGTGCCGCTGCCGGGGGAGCATATGGTAGGAAATGCGCTGGCGGCAGCAGCAGTAGGAATTTTGTTCGGTCTTACCATAGAAGAGATCCAGAAAGGGATCAAAGAGGTAAAGGCTGTCAGCGGGCGCAGCAACATTATCCGCCTGAGGGATTATGTTGTGATCGATGACTGCTATAACGCAAATCCGGTGTCCATGCGGGCGGCTATTGACCTTCTGGGAACTGCTATCGGAAGAAAGGTGGCGATCCTGGGAGATATGCTGGAGCTTGGAACAGATGAAAAAAGGCTGCACCGGGAAATCGGAACCTATGTCATGGAAAAAGAAATCGATGTTCTGATCTGCGTAGGAGCGCTGGGCAAAGAAATCTTTGATCAGGCAGATCAGGAGCATGTGAACGGAAAAGGCTCCCATAAGGCAGAGCTTTATTACTTTGCTACCTTACAGGAGGCAGAGAAGAAGCTTTTGGACATTTTAAAACCGGGAGACTCTATTTTGCTGAAAGCCTCCCATGGCATGCATTTTGAAAAACTGGTTGAAATGCTTCAGGATATCTAAACAAGCTCTTTATTCTTAAAATAGGTTTCCTTTATGATGTTCTGAGTGTAAACGCCCAGATGCTTGCGCTCCTCTTTGGAAAGCTCGGCGGGATAAATGGGTTTCCCATATTCTAAGACCACATGTGCCTTTTTGATCTTGGGAATATGATCCTCAAAGATCTGGGCGGAATTGTTAATGGACATAGGAATAATGGGACAGCCGGTCTTTTCCGCAATCTTGAAGCTTCCCTCATGAAATTCCATAAAGGTATCATTTACCCGGTTTCTGGTTCCCTCCGGGAAAATACAGATGGAAATACCGGATTTTACCTTTTCAATGGCAGTCAATATGGTTTTCAGCCCCTGCTTAATATCCTTTCTGTCAAGGAAAAGGCAGTGAAGGTTTTTCATCCAGTTGGACAGCAGAGGGTATCTGAGCATTTCCTTTTTGGCGATATAGCCGGTAGGGCGGGGAACTCTGATGTAGGTGATCAAAATATCAAAATAGCTTCTATGGTTTCCAATGTAAAGAACGGGAACGTCCTTAGGAACGTTTTCTTCCCCGATTACGGTGACAGAGGTGCCGGCCAGAAACAGGCACACCCGGAAGGCCCAGTTTACAATAGCCAGGGAGCTTTTGTTTTTCAGATCCATATTAAATTTTCCAATGATCCATTCAATAAAGAGAAGAGGAATGGAAAGCACTAAAAATAAAATAACAAATGTGGCAACAAGTAAAAAGCGTATCATACCTTTATATCCTTCCTTAAAATTGTCTCATTTAGTATATACTAGTAAAAAATGTTTCGCAACGAAGAATTTGGGGAATTCGATTTTCACCAAGGGAACATAGACGAAAATAGGAAATTTTGGTATAGTAAAAAAGAAAAGAACGCTGTCATATGGAAACAGCATTTGTGGGAAAGGTGAAAAAGAAATGGATAAGATAGCAGTACTGATTCCTTGCTATAACGAAGAGAAAACCATTGCCAAGGTGGTGGCAGATGCAAAAGCGGCATTACCGGAGGCAGTGATCTATGTATATGATAATAATTCCACTGACAAAACGGCGGAAATAGCGCAGGCAGCAGGAGCGGTGATCCGCAGGGAGTATATGCAGGGCAAGGGAAACGTGATCAGAAGAATGTTCCGCGAAATAGAAGCCCAGTGTTATATTATGGTGGACGGGGATGATACTTATCCAATGGAGTTTGCTCCGCAAATGGTAGAAAGGGTTCTGGAATATCATGCAGACATGGTTGTAGGGGACAGGCTTTCTTCGACCTATTTTGAAGAAAACAAGAGGCCCTTTCACAATATGGGAAACAGCCTTGTCAGGGCAAGCATCAACAGACTCTTTGGCTGTGACGTCAAGGATATTATGACGGGCTTCCGCGCATTCAGCTACGGATTTGTCAAGACATTTCCGGTTTTATCCAAGGGATTTGAAATTGAAACGGAAATGACCATCCATGCGGTTTATAACCATATGCAGATCGATAACGTGATCGTGGATTACAGGGACAGGCCGGAAGGAAGCGTTTCCAAGCTGAACACTTATTCTGATGGCTTTAAGGTTCTCGGCACGATCTTCAGGCTGTACCGGGATTATAAGCCTTTCGGGTTCTTTTCCATGTTTGCGCTGCTGCTTGCAGTGATTTCCGCATTGTTCTTTATCCCGGTGCTGACGGAATTTATGAGGACGGGACTGGTGATGAAGTTCCCCACGCTGATCGTCTGCTGCTTTGTGATGCTGGCGGCGATCCAGTCTTTTTTTACAGGGCTGATGCTTTCCAATATGGCAATGAAAAACAGAAGAGACTTTGAATACAGATTTAATCTGGTCTGTGAAAAAGAAAGACGGCAGAGGGAATAGAAGGAGGAAACATTAATTTGAAAAAACTGCTTTCAAGATGGTATCTGGTGATCACAGCAGGTTTTCTGCTTTTTGCGCTGCTGGTGTTTGGCATTTGCGGAGAGGACAGTATCATTGCGATCCATGATAATCTGGATCTGTTTGTGCCGCAGTACCAGATGATGAAGGATACCGGAACATTCTTTTCCCATAATGCATCCGTGCCTTTTCTGGGAGGGATCAGCAGAGATGTGCTTCCCTCGGAGTTTTCCCTTTATACCATCCTTTATATGATCCTGCCGGCTTATCCCGCTTATGTAGCCGGTTACCTGATAAAGATCCTTGTGGCATTGTTTTCCTGTATTCTGCTTGCAAAGGATTTCTGCGGGGACAGCTATGCAAAGTACAGGCCCATTGCGTGGCTGTGTGCGCTTTCCTATGGCGTTTTAAATGTTTTTCCCAACTTCGGGATCCCTTTTGCTTCGATCCCCTTAGTTGTTTATCTTCTCAGAAGGATCTATCATGGGGCAGAGTTTAAAAAGATCCTGCCTTTCTATGTGGCTTTGTTCTTCTATCCTTTTGTATCCTATTTTTCCTATTTTGGCCTTTTTATCCTGGCGTATATGGCAGTGGCGTTTATCTGGCTCTGGATCAGGGACAGAAAGTTTCCCGCAAGGATCCTGCTTGCCATTTTGATCCTTTCCGTGGGCTGCATCCTGTTTGAATACCGCCTGTTTGGAACCATGCTCTTTGGGCAGGAAGAAACCATAAGATCTACCATGGAGGCCGGCAGCATGTCTGCGGGAGAAATCCTTTTCATGATCATTGACAGCTTTTTAAAGGGAATGTTCCATACGGAAAGCATGCACACTTATCTGGTGCTGCCGGTCTGTATGATCTATTTCTTTTATTTAAACGGTTCCTATCTGGTTCAAAAGAAGGGAAAAGCAATTTTCCATGATGTTTACAACCTGCTGATGCTGGTGCTTTTGTTTAACAGCGTGATCTATGGGATTTATTACTGGGAAGGCTTCAGAAAGCTGGTGGAAACGATCTGTCCTCCCTTAACAGGATGGCAGTTTAACCGGACTATTTTTTTCAGCCCGTTTATATGGTATGCGGCCTTTTTCCTGGTGCTGAAAAGGCTTTATGACAATGGAAAACAAATTTTGAAAGGCGCTGCCAACCTGCTCTCCGTGGCGGCTGTCCTTATCATTGTACTAGGGGGAGGCAGGTACAATGATCTTTATCATACCTGCTACAGCAAAGCCTATGAACTGCTGAAAGGGCAGAAAACAGACCAGCTCAGCTTTGCAGAATTTTATTCTGAGGAGCTGTTTGAAAAAGCAAAAGAGGACATTGATTATGAGGGGCAGTGGTCGGCAGCTTATGGATTTTATCCGGCAACACTGGAATACAATGGCATTGCAACCTTAGACGGATATCTGGGCTTTTACTCCCAGTTATATAAAGAAGAATTCCGCAAGATGATAGCGCCGGCCCTTGACAGGGTAGAGGCAAGCAGGGAATATTTTGATACCTGGGGGGCAAGGGCATATCTTTATTCCGGAACAGATCTTTCCATTGTGAACGGAACCAGAAGCTATGAGATAACTGACAGAAATCTCTATCTGGATGTGGATGCCTTTAAAGCCCTTGGAGGGCGCTATATCTTTTCCAGAATAGAGCTTGAAAATGCACAGGAGATCGGACTGACCCTGGAAGGGATTTATACCCACGAAAGCTCTCCCTATACTTTATATGTATACCGGACAACCTCACGTTATCAGACAAAGGAGCATTCCGATCTTTCCTATGAGGAGCGAAAGGAGACCAGCTATGATAAGGAGCTTTTGAAAACGCAGATCAAAACCCTGTTAGAGCTGGCGCAGGAGGACAGTGACGAGCATCAGGATGAGGTGAGAGAGGCCTATGAGCTTTTGGTTGAGGAGCTCAGAAAGCTTTCAACGGCAAATGCCATGGCAGAGATCGCCTATGATCAGGATGTGTTGTCTGAGGAAGCGGCAGAAAAAAAAGAGCAGACCGTTGCAGATATTGTGGAATGTTCAGATGAAGCCTATATTTCCTTAAGGGAAATTGCAAAGTCTCCTTACCGGAAGGTGTTAGAGGAATATCTGGATCCTTCTTATGTGGATGCGCTTGCGGAGTATGTGGAGGAGACGGACAGGGAAAAGGAGATCGCTTTAAAGGAGAACAGCCTGAAGCAGGAATATGCCCAGGCGGCACAGGAGGAATATTCTTTTGAGTATCAGGGAGAGGAATGGACCGTACAGCGCTTTACACAGGAAATGGACTCCCTTTCCCAGGAGGATACGGCGGCAATTTATCAGGGGCTAAACAAAGAGAGGAATGCCGTACTGGGTGAAATTTATCTGGAGCTGGTGGCCTTGCGCAACGAGGAAGCACAGATCAACGGCTATGATAATTATGCGGAATATGCTTATGAAAATCTCTATATCAGGGATTATACCTTAAAGGATGCCAAGGATTTATTCCGGGAAATACGAAAAGAAGTGGTTCCGGTCCTTACGGATATCAGGGAATACCTTACAGAAGAAGGGGCAAAATATCAGGAGATATACAATTCCCAGATCACAGTAGACCAAAATGATATTTTCCCGGCCATCCGTCCGTATCTGGAGCAGGTAGACCCGGAGCTTACAGAGGCGATGGATCATATGCTGTCCTGCGGGCTTTATGATGTGGAAGAGGGAACCTATAAGGCGCAGGTAGGGTTTACCACAGATCTGAACTACTATGGAGACGCCTTTATCTTTCTGGATCCCGATGGGACATATTACGATTACACGGTATCTGTCCATGAATTTGGACACTACAACAGATTTTATCATAATACAGAAGGACTTTTAGAACAGGGAAATAATGTGGATCTGTCGGAGATTCACTCCCAGGGGTTAGAAGTTCTGCTTGCGGATCGCATGGGACAGATCGTATCAAAGGAAACGCTGGAGGAAGCAGACTATAGCAGGGAAGAACTGAATGAGGCAATAACGCTGATGCAGCTTTATGATGTGGCGGGGGCGCTTACACAGGTGGCACTGATCTCAGACTTTGAGATACAGGTTTATGAAAATCCTGAGATGTCTCTGGAGGAAATGGCAAAGCTGTACTATAATCTTTCGGCTAAATACGGCTTTTACTATGTTTCCCAGATCACATCCCTTTATGACTGGTCAGAGGTGCCGCATCTGTATAACAGTCCGTGCTACTATATTTCCTATTTGACGTCGGCTCTTTCCAGTCTGGATCTGTTTACCCTTTCCGGTGAGGACAGGCATGCAGCTGTAGAAACCTACATGGAGCTTACCACGCTGCCGTCCTATGTTCCTTACTGCAGCGGCATAGAGAGCGTTGGACTGAGGGACGTTTTTGAAAAGGGTGTTCCCGGGGACATCGTTACGGAGACAGCGGAAATGATGGGAATATACGCTCATTAAGGAGAGATAAAAAGAGCTCCCGGCAGAATGCTTCTGCCGGGAGTTTTTGTATGAGAAATCATTTGATCCGGTTTAACTGATGGCTTCCCCTGTTTTGTATTTGGCAACAACCTTCTGAATACGCTCGCTGGGATTAAGCAGGTCGCTGATGGAAGCATCATGGTTTAAGGTATCGATCAGATATGCAATATACTTGCTCATGTCGCAGTCGATATACCATTCACGCTTTAAAAGCTCCGGAGTCTGGTAGATCAGGTTGGTGGTGAGCACTCTGTCGATAATACCGCTCTCATAAGCCTTGTCAAAGCGCTCAAGCCCGTTGGTAAAAAGACCGAAGGTGGTGCAGATAAAGATCTTGCGGGCCTTCCGTTCCTTTAAGGCGGTGGCGACCTCCAGCACGCTTTCGCCGGAAGAAATCATATCATCGATAATTACCATATCCTTGCCTTCCACATCCGTTCCAAGAAATTCATGGGCAACAATGGGATTGCGTCCGTTTACAATGCGGGTATAATCACGCCGCTTGTAGAACATACCCATATCAAGTCCCAGTACGTTAGCCATATAAATAGCACGTCCCATACCGCCTTCATCAGGGCTGATGACCATCATATGATCGGAATCAAGCTGAAGGTCAGGTACATGCTTTAAAAGACCCTTAATAAACTGATAAGTGGGCTGGACGGTTTCAAAACCGTGAAGTGGAATTGCATTTTGCACTCTGGGGTCGTGGGCGTCAAAGGTGACGATATTGTCTACGCCCATATGAACCATTTCCTGAAGGGCCAGCGCACAGTCAAGGGATTCTCTGGCGGTTCTCTTATGCTGTCTGCTTTCATAAAGGAAGGGCATGATTACCGTGATCCGTCTTGCCTTGCCGCCTACTGCAGCAATAATTCTTTTCAGATCCTGATAGTGATCGTCCGGGGACATATGATTTTCATGTCCGCACAGAGAATAGGTCAGGCTGTAATTGGCTACATCTACAAGAATATAAAGATCGCTTCCGCGGACGGACTCTAAAATAACTCCCTTTGCCTCTCCGGTACCAAAACGGGGAACCTTGGTCTGTAAGATATAGGAGTCGCGCTGATAGCCGGCAAAGGCCAGGCTGTTTTTATGCTCGCTTTCGCGGACGGTACGCCACTTTACCAGATAATCATTTACTTTTTCTCCCAGGGACCTACAGCCCTCAAGAGGGATGATTCCAAGAGAACCTACAGGAATAGTCTCCAAGTTTCTTGTTTCTTCACGTTGCGCCATGAAGGTACCTCACTTTCTGTTTTGCAGTCTTTTTTTTAGCATCCGGATGTCAGGCCCGGTAAACTTACATATGGTATACTGATTGGTCAACCTGGAAAAAACACGGTCAGAATAACGGTTTCGTATATCCTCCAGGGATAAATTCGTTGAAATAATCGTAGATTTCTGTCTCAGATGCCTTTCGTTTAAAAGGGAAAAAAACTGAGAAGCGGTCATATTGCCAGTGTATTCTGTCCCCAGATCATCAATGATAAGCAGGTCGCAGGAAAGAAGATCCTCATGGACGTTCTGCGCTTCTGTATTTTTATAATCAAATCTGCTGCGGGAAAGATGATCAAATAATTCAGCGGCGCTGAAATAAATAACAGAATGGCCGGATTCGATCAGATCTTTTGCGATACAGCCGGATAAAAAGGATTTGCCCGTACCCACTGTACCATAAAATAATAAATTGTGGTAGTCTAAATCAAAAGATTTGAGAAATTGTTGACACGCGGCAACAGCATTCTGGAACCGGGTCAGATCTTCGCCCTGATAATAGGAATAAGAAAGAGTATCCCAGTTTTCTTTTTCAAGCTGGGAACGGATACCGGACTGCTCATAGAGAAGATCGATAACAGCCTGCCTGAAACAGTGGCATTTGACGCCGTCACGGTAGCCGGTGTCCTTACAATCGGGACAGTCGTAAATAGGATCAAGATAATCTGCGGGAAGAGAAGCCTGTGCAAGAAGCTGCTTTTTCTGGGCAGAAAGCTCACTGACCGTTTCATGCAGCTTTGTGAGCGCCGAAGTGTCGCCTTCTAACAGCTTCCTGCCCTGCATGACGCAGACGGAAGCGATCTGATCAGACAGCTGCTTATAACCGGGAACATGTTCTTTTACATAAGCGCTGCGCTCCTCAAGAAGATGTCTGTTTTTGGTTTGTCTATCCTCATATTCACGCATGATAGCGTCGTATTTCGCATTACTGATTGCCACAATGTTCTCCTTTTTGCAAGCAAAGATAAAATCAGTTGCTGATAAGCTCCTTTTCCAGAGCATCAAAATCATAATCATTATGTAAAAACTGATTAAATTGTCCGGCATTCCCGGAAGAGGTACGGGGCGCTGTCAGGCGGTTTTTCTGATAAGCTTCATCCAGAGCCTTAATGTCGGAAACGTGATGAACCTTTTTCTGGTACCAGCTGTTTAAAATACTGTCTGCATATTCAAAACGATGCTTGTCCGTGGCCATTACCGTACGGCTGCAGGCTTCCTGAATGACGGCAGGTTCAAAGCCGTATTCCCGTGACCATTTCATGGCATAGGAAACTTCTGTCCTTGTGGGAGAGCCTGACTTTCCAAGGGCTTTCATCACATCATAAACGGTTTTATCATATTTCTGGATTGCCTTTGCTGCCTGCTTCGGGGTTTTGATCCCTTCCTCTGCCCAGCTTATGGCAACCTTTTCAATATAACGGAAGTCCTTTTTCCCCTTATCAACACAATATTGAATGAGATAATCGATCAGATCCTCTGAAAATCCCAGCTTATCCGTAAAGAACAGGATCGTCTTGATCTCTGATGCCCCAAGGGGCTTGCCCAGATACTGTTCCGCAACAAAAATAAGCTGCGAGGTCTCCTCGCGGTCCTTAAATTCCCTGAGCTGGTCTAAGCTGTATACAGGCTTTGCAAAGTCCTTTTCCGGCTCCCTGGAAGGCGTAATGCGTGCCTCTTTTGAAACTACCGGAGTAAGGACAGAGGCGGGCTGGGCCTTTCTTAAAGAGGGATTCAGGAGCAGAATGCCGCAAAGGGTCTTGGCCTGGTCGAATTCCAGGGAAAGAAGTCCTGCTTTTTCCCAATATTTCAGCGCACGGAGAACATCCTTTTCCGTGTGGTTAAATTTATCGGCAATATCGGATACACTGGTGGTAAGCCCTGCGGTCATCATGCGGAGAAGATAAAGATAGACCTTGATCTGCGCATCATTGGCATCCTTCATATATTCGTCAATAAAAAAATTAGAGACCACGGTTACATCTCCGCCGCCCGAATTCAAAATCTTAAAACAACCCATTAGGTTCACCTGACCTTATCCATATTTACATCATTGAAAGCATGTTGAATTATAACACAAGCCCCCTCAAAATAAAATAGGAAAAATGACAAAAGATCCAGTGTTTTCAAGGGTTCTGGCGAAATGTGGACAGTGTGGACAATGTGGATATCAGGAGAAAGATCAGGCTTTTAAAGTAAAAAATATCCACAGTTGCAGGACGTAAAATTCAGCCCTGAAATGTGGATATTGTGGATAATTAAGCCTTAAGAAGATTTTCCCCGATGTTTACCACATCTCCGGCTCCCATAGTTATCAACAAATCACCAGGGGTACAATTTTCCAAAATAAATTTTTGAATCTGCTCAAAGGACGGAAAATAGTAACAGGTTTTCCCCAGGGCAGTGATCTGATCCTTCAGGGTTTCGGAGCTGATGCCCAGGTTATTGGTCTCCCTGGCCGGATAAATATCAGCCAGAATCACCTGATCAGCCAGGGAAAGGGCTTTTGCAAAGTCCTGCATAAAAGCCTTGGTCCTGGTGTAGGTATGAGGCTGGAACACGCACCAGAGGGTCTTGTGGGGATAATTTGCAGCAGCCTTTAAAGTTGCAGTAATTTCTGTGGGATGATGAGCATAATCATCTATTATAACAATACCGTTTACTTTTCCCTTGTATTCAAAACGTCTGTCGGTTCCGCTAAAGGAGGACAAGGCCTTCTTTAGGGTTTCATAGGGAATGGAAAACAGATCGGAAAGAGCAATAGCAGCCAGTGCATTCAGGACATTGTGCTCTCCCGGAACCTTCAGGGTAAAACGTTCTTTTTCTGCAGAGCCTTTGCGGCAGAGGGTAAAGGAAGCACAGCCGGCTTCATCATAAACGATGTCTTCAGGGAAATAATCTGCGTGGGGGGTCTGCCCGAAGGTTACCACATTGCAGGTAAGCCCCTCCAGGATCGTTTCCTTATGAGGAATGTCATCACCAATGATCAGGGTGCCATCACTTGGAAGGAGGGAAGCAAAACGGTGGAAGGAATTTCTGATGTCATCAATATCCTTAAAGAAATCCAGATGATCTTCCTCCACATTTAGGATGATCCCGATCTTTGGGAAAAAGCTGAGAAAGCTGTTGGTATACTCACAGGCTTCCGTAACAAAAAAATCGGAATGGCCAATTCGGACATTGCCTCCTATGGATTTCAGAATGCCGCCGATGGAAAGCGTAGGATCCGCATCCGCCGCCAGCAGAATTTCGGATACCATGGAGGTGGTAGTGGTTTTGCCGTGGGTGCCCGATATGGCAACGGGAAGCTTGTAGTTGCGCATCATCTGCCCGAGAAGCTCTGCACGGGTCAGGGAAGGGATCGCAAGCTGTTTCATGGCTGCATATTCGGGATTGTCAGGGTGGATCGCACTGGTATATACCACAAGGTCGGGACGATCCGCAAGGTTTTCCGCCTTTTGACCGTAATAGATCACGGCGCCTTTCTGTTCCAGGTGCTCGGTAAGAGGAGATTTTTTGGCATCAGAGCCGGATACGGAAAAGCCTTCCTCCAAAAGAATTTCGGCAAGGCCGCTCATGCTGATGCCCCCGATTCCGATAAAGTGTATGTGACAGGGATGGTTGAAATTAATCTGATACATAAAAATCCTTTCCTGGTGGGATATGTCCCGCTTCCTAATACAATATTGTTAACCTAATTATATATAAATACACAGTAAAAACAAATGGCATTTTAAACAAAAACCGCTTTTTAAAAGGGATTATGGACGCTTTCTTGTAAAAATCCCGAAAAGGAAAGAAAGGAGGATGTAAAATATTGTAAAAAATTTACATAAAACCATTGGGAATGTTGAATAAATTTGTAAAAAATATTCACTTTTATATCAATCTATGATATACTATTCCTACGTTTAAAAATTGGTACTCATATCAATAACAGTAACAAAATTACTTGTAAGAGGTGATGACATGATTAAAAAGGAAATGATTGCCATGTTACTGGCAGGTGGCCAGGGAAGCCGACTGGGGGTTCTTACATCTAAAGTTGCCAAGCCAGCGGTATCTTTTGGGGGAAAATACCGCATTATCGACTTTCCGCTCAGTAACTGTATCAATTCAGGAGTAGATACAGTAGGAGTTTTAACACAATATCAGCCACTCAGACTGAATACGCATATCGGTATCGGTATCCCGTGGGATCTGGACAAGAATATCGGAGGCGTGACCATTCTTCCTCCTTACGAAAAGGTCGTTAACAGCGAATGGTATACCGGAACGGCCAATGCGATCTATCAGAATCTGGATTATATGGACAGCTTTAATCCCGACTATATCCTGATCCTTTCCGGAGATCATATTTACAAGATGGATTATGAGACCATGCTGGATTTCCACAAGGAGAAAGGCGCAGATGTGACCATTGCTGTTATGCCGGTTCCCATTGAGGAGGCAAAGCGGTTTGGAATTATGATCACAGACGAAGACCGTAAGATCACGGATTTTGAAGAGAAACCGGCTAATCCCAGAAGCAATCTGGCTTCCATGGGAATTTACATATTTAACTGGAAGACCTTAAAGGAAGCGCTGCTTGCCAACGCAGAGCAGTCCGGCCTTGACTTTGGAAAGCATATCATTCCTTACTGCCATGGAAAGGGAGATCCGCTTTATGCCTTTGAATTTAACGGATACTGGAAGGATGTGGGAACACTGAATTCCTACTGGCAGGCGAACATGGAACTGATCGATATTGTTCCCGAGTTCAATCTGTATGAGGAATACTGGAAGATCTATACCAGAAGTGAAATCTTACCGCCTCAGTATATTGCAGACAATACAGTTGTAGAGAGAAGTATTATCGGAGAGGGCAGTGAAATATACGGAAAGGTTTACAATTCCGTAATCGGATGCGGAGTTACCATCGGTAAGGATACCGTGATCAGGGATTCCATCATCATGAATAATACCGTGATCGGCGACGGCTGTGAACTGAATAAGGCTATTGTGGCAGAAAGAGTCAGCATTGGCAACTATGTCAAGCTTGGCATCGGTGAGGAGGTTGAAAACGAAACAGATCCTCATATCTACAATAATGG
>FR894562.1:85101-86628 GCA_000436115.1 Firmicutes bacterium CAG:534
GTAGGCAAGAATTCCTGTATTTTCGGACAGATGACAGAAGAAGATTTCCCGGGGAAATCTCTTGCAAGCGGGAAAACATTAATTAAGGCAGGTGATGAGAAGTGAGAGCGATCGGAATAATCTTGGCAGGTGGTAACAACTACAGAATGAAGGAGCTTTCCCAGAAGAGGGCAGTCTGCGCAATGCCCATTGCAGGAAGCTACCGAAGCATTGATTTTGCACTGAGTAATATGACGAACTCCCATATTCAGAAGGTGGCTGTCTTTACCCAGTACAATGCAAGAAGCTTAAATGAGCATTTAAATTCTTCCAAATGGTGGAATTTTGGACGTAAGCAGGGAGGTTTATTCGTATTCACACCTGCTGTGACGGCAGAAAGCAATTTCTGGTACAGAGGAACGGCAGACGCCATTGCACAAAATCTGTCCTTCTTAAAGAACAGCCATGAACCGTACGTTGTAATCGCATCAGGAGACTGCGTTTACAAAATGGATTATAATAAGGTGCTTGAATATCACATTGCCAAGAAGGCTGATATTACGGTGGTATGTAAGGATATGGGGCCCGAGGTCAATGTAGACCGTTTTGGTATCCTTAAGATGAATGAGGAAAGCCGTATTGAAGAATTCGAGGAGAAGCCGGTCGTTGCAAAGTCAAACACGATCTCCTGCGGTATCTATGTAGTGAGAAGAAGACAGCTCATTGAAATGATCGAGAAATGTGCTGAGGAAGACAGATATGATTTTGTAAAGGATATCCTGATCCGCTATAAGAACATGAAGAGGATCTACGGATACAAGATCCAGGATTACTGGAGAAACATTGCAACGGTCGAGGATTATTTCAGCACCAACATGGATTTCCTGCTTCCGGAGACAAGAAATTATTTCTTCAAGCAGTATCCTGACATTTATTCCAAGGTAGATGATCTTCCGCCTGCAAAATATAATGTGGGATCCCTGGTGAAAAACAGTCTGGTTTCCAGCGGATGTATCATCAATGGAACGGTTGAAGATTCCGTTATTTTCAAGAAGTCCTATATTGGAAATAACTGTTATATTAAGAACTCTATTATTTTAAATGATGTTTATATAGGGGACAACACCCATATCGAAAACTGTATTGTGGAAAGCAGGGATACGATCAGGGCGAACTCCTATCATGCAGGTACAGACGGCATCAAGATTGTGATAGAGAGGAATGACAGATACGTTATCTGAGAATGCTGCTAAGGGGGATGTAAGATGCAAGTTACTGATGTAAGAGTGCGGAAAGTTACGAAAGAAGGAAAAATGAGAGCGATTGTTTCTATTACGCTCGATGATGAATTTGTTATTCATGATATTAAGGTAATAGAAGGAGACAAGGGATTATTTATCGCAATGCCCAGCAAAAAGGCAACAGACGGTGAGTACAGAGATATTGCTCACCCCATTAATTCCGGTACCAGGGAGAGGATACAATCCATTATCCTTGACAAGTATGAGCAGGCATTATTAGAGCCGGAAGAAGAATAAATCAGTGTTT
>FR894562.1:86700-129176 GCA_000436115.1 Firmicutes bacterium CAG:534
CAAAATTGGGAAAAAATATGATATGATGGCTCATGCAGCAATAAATATAAGAAGAGAAGGACAAAGGACTATGTTTTTGATTGCAGGACTTGGAAACCCCGGAAGGGAATATGAAAATACCAGACACAATATAGGGTATATGCTGATCGACGCTCTGGCTGAAAAATATGGGATTTCAGTCAGGGACATAAAAAATAAAGCGCTTACAGGCAAGGGGATCATCTGCGGACAGAAGGCGATCCTGATCAAACCGCTTACCTATATGAACTTAAGCGGGGAAAGTATCGGCCCGCTTGCAGCGTACTATAAGGCCGATCCGGAAACGGAGGTTCTGGTGGTCTCAGATGACATCAGTCTTCCGCCCGGACTTATCAGGGTCAGAAAGAAAGGAAGCGCAGGGGGGCATAATGGCCTGAAAAATATTATCCTTCATCTGGGTACAGAAAATTTCCAGAGAGTAAGGATCGGAGTAGGGGAAAAACCCAAGGGGTATGACCTGGCAGATTATGTTCTGGGGCATTTTGACAGACAGGAGCAGCCGCTGATCAGAGAGGGAATTGAGAAGGCAGTCACAGCGGTTGAGCTGATGCTTTCAGGAGAGACTGATCAGGCCATGAATGAATTTAACCGTAAGGTATCACAGGAAGGACAGGAAAAGAAATGAGAGCATTGACAGCCCCTCTTGAGGAACTGGGTGAGCTTGACGAGATCAAAAAACAACTGAAAAAGAAGGATGGCTGTGTTTCTCTTACCGGCTGCGTGGAATCCCAAAAGGTGCATATGATCTATGGCCTTTCGGAAGGCTGTAAGAACAGGCTGATCATTACGTTCAGCGATCTTCGGGTAAAGGAGCTTTTGGAGGACTGCCGTTTTTATGACAGAAATGCCATGAGCTATCCGGCAAAGGATCTGATCTTTTATCAGGCTGATATTCACGGAAATCAGCTTGTAACAGAACGGATCAGATGTCTCCGCAGAATGCTGGAGGGTAAGCCGGTGACGGTGGTCACCACTCTTAGCGGACTGATGACGCCGCAGGTGCCTTTGTCTGTTTTCAGGCAGCAGCTTCTCAAAATTGACCAGAATACGCAGATAGATGAAGCTGACATTTCCAGACAACTGGTAGAAATGGGCTATGAAAAGAGCTATCAGGTGGAAAGCCCCGGACAGTTCAGTATCCGTGGGGGCATTGTAGATATTTATGACCTGACGGAGGAAAACCCATACCGTATTGAACTTTGGGGAGATGAGGTGGAGTCTATCCGAAGCTTTGATGTACAAAGCCAGCGTTCCATCGAAAAGCTGTCAGGGATCACAGTTTACCCGGCAAGTGAGCTTTTGCTTTCCGGGGATCGTCTGCAGGAAGGAATGAAGCGGATCGAAAAGGAAGGAAAGGCGCTGGAAGAAAAGCTGCGCGGGGAGTTTAAGACAGAAGAGGCCCACCGCATTGCCATGCAGCTTAAGCAGCTGCGTGAGGAAGCCCTTGAGCTTCAAGGCGCAGTGAACCTGGATTCCTATGTGCGCTATTTTTATGAGGACACAGTTTCGTTTTTGGATTATTTTGACAGGGAAAAAACCTGTATCTTTGTGGAAGAACCTGCCAGGGTGAGGGAGCATGGAGAGGCTGTGGAGCTGGAATTCAGGGAAAGCATGATGCACAGGGCCGAAAAGGGGTATATCCTGCCCGGACAAATGGATCTGCTTTATTCTGTTTCTGAGATTGCTGCAATGCTTTCCAGAGGGAGCGCAGTTATGCTGGCGGCGCTGGAACTGAAGAACACTCTTTTGAAAGCAGATTATAAGGCTGATATTCCGGTAAAAAGCATTTCTTCCTATAACAACAGCTTTGAAGCGCTGGTACAGGATCTGAAAAAATACCGCAAAAGTGGTTATCGGGTCCTGCTTCTTTCAGGTTCCAGGTTAAGGGCAAAGCGGCTTTCGCAGGATCTGCAGGATCATGAGCTGTCGGCCTTTTATACAGAGGATCCGGACAGGGAATTAAAGCCGGGAGAGATCATGACCTATTATGGACATGTGAGAAAGGGATTTGAATATCCCCTGCTTAAATTTGCAGTGATCTCAGAGAGCGACATCTTTGGCGCAGATAAAAAGAAAAAGAGGAAGAAAAAGACTTACGAAGGCCGGAAGATCAATGATTTTAATGAACTGAAAATAGGGGATTATGTGGTTCACGAAAATCATGGACTGGGTGTTTACAAGGGGATTGAAAAGGTCGAGGTAGAAAAAGTCACGAAGGACTATATCAAGATCGAATACCGGGACGGCGGAGTTTTGTATGTACTGGCAACAGGACTGGGCGTTATTCAGAAATATGCTTCCGCAGACGCAAAACGGCCGAAGCTCAATAAGCTGGGAACACAGGAATGGAGCAAAACAAAGAGCAGGGTCCGGGAGGCCACGGGAGAGGTGGCAAAGGATCTTGTGGAGCTCTATGCAGCCAGACAGCAGAAAAACGGTTACGAGTATGGGAAGGACACCGTCTGGCAGAAGGAATTTGAAGAAATGTTTCCTTTTGAGGAGACCGAGGATCAGCTTGCAGCCATTGCAGCCACCAAAAAGGACATGGAAAGCAAACGGATCATGGACCGGCTGATCTGCGGGGATGTGGGCTATGGAAAAACCGAGATCGCCATCCGGGCAGCCTTTAAAGCTGTGCAGGAGGGGAAACAGGTGGTTTTTCTGGTGCCTACCACCATACTGGCACAGCAGCATTATAATACGCTGGTGCAGAGGATGAAGGAGTTTCCGGTGAGAATAGAGCTGCTGTCCAGATTTCGTACCAGCGCCCAGCAGAAAAAGACCATCGACGATCTGAAAAAGGGAATGGTTGACATTGTGATCGGCACCCACAGGGTACTTTCAGCAGATGTGACCTTTAAGGATCTGGGGCTTTTGGTGGTGGATGAGGAGCAGAGATTTGGAGTGACCCACAAGGAAAAGATCAAGAAGCTGAAGGAAAACGTGGATGTGCTCACGCTTACGGCAACCCCTATTCCGAGAACGCTTCATATGAGCCTGGTGGGGATCAGGGACATGAGCGTTCTGGAGGAAGCTCCTGAGGACCGTATGCCGATCCAGACTTATGTAATGGAATATAATGAGGAGATGGTCAGGGAAGCCATCGTAAGGGAGCTGTCGCGGGAAGGCCAGGTGTACTATGTATATAACAGGGTCAATAATATTGCAGATGTAGCGGCTTCCATTCAAACGCTGGTTCCCGAGGCTAATGTGGCGTTTGCCCATGGACAGATGCAGGAAAGAGAACTGGAACGAATTATGTATGACTTCATCAGCGGAGAGATCGATGTGCTGGTTTCCACCACGATCATTGAGACCGGACTGGATATTTCCAATGTCAATACGATCATCATACATGATTCGGATAATATGGGATTGTCCCAGCTTTATCAGCTCAGAGGACGGGTAGGCAGGAGCAACCGTACAGCTTACGCATTTCTGATGTATAAGCGGGATAAGATGTTAAAGGAAGTGGCAGAAAAAAGGCTGGCGGCGATCAGGGAATTTACCGATCTGGGAAGCGGATTTAAAATTGCCATGCGGGATCTTGAGATCAGAGGAGCAGGAAATCTTCTGGGGGCCAGACAGCATGGACATATGCAGGCGGTTGGGTACGACCTTTACTGCAAAATGCTGAATGAAGCTGTCAAAAATTTAAAGGGGATGGAGACCCAGGAGGACTTTGAAACGGTAGTGGATCTTGATGTGGATGCCTTTATCCCCCCTGCCTATATTGTAAACGAGATCCAGAAGCTGGATATCTATAAGCGCATTGCAGGAATAGAAAACCAGGGTGAGTGCAATGACATGAAAGAGGAGCTGCTGGACCGCTTTGGAGAGGTTCCGGGCGCTGTGGAAAATCTGCTGCGCATTGCCATGATCAGAGTCCGGGCCCACAGACTGTATATGACAGAGGTGAAGGGAAGAGGCGGAGAAATCCGGTTCCTCCTTAAGCCGGATGCAAAGATCAGGGCGGAGAGGATACCGGAACTGCTTAAGAAGCAGGAGAAGCTTACCTTTAATCCCAAGGGGACACCCTTTTTCCTGTTCCGCTACAAGAGATGTCAAATGGCAGAACGCGACGCCCAGATGCTGCTTGAGTTTACGGAAAAGCTGTTGGAAAGCATGGAGAGTCTGCTGCTGTCGTAGAAACGAAAAATAAGAAGAAAAGCCATCTGTTTTCATGTGCTTTATGCATGAAAGCAGGTGGCTTTTGTAATGGAAGGGCCGGCCTTTTTATCTTACACAGAATTTACAAACAACTTACCTTAGCGTGATATTACCTGCGCACAGGAGATGCTAAGATAGGTTCCAGAGATGAGGAAAACCAAATCTCACATTCGTATAAAAAAGAGGAGATATGAAAAATGAGAAAAAGTAAGAAAATACTTGCACTGATCAGTGCAGCAGCAATGACAGCAGGACTTATGGCATGCGGCGCTACTTCACAGGAAACCGCACAGACCGGGCAGACACAGGAAGCGGCAGATACACAGGCAGACGCAGCACAGGATGTTGCGGCTGAGGATGCTGCAGCAGAAGATACCACAGCACAGGAAGAAGCTTCACAGGATGCAGGCGCTGACCTGAGTGGCAGCATTTCCATGGCAGGCAGCACTTCCATGGAGAAGCTGGCAAACGCCGTAGCAGAGAGCTTTATGGCAAAATATCCCGGCGTGACGGTTACCGCAGAGTTTACCGGTTCCTCAGCAGGAATTGAGGCGGTAACAGCAGGAAGCGTAGACATCGGTAATTCTTCCAGAGCGTTAAAGGAAGAAGAAAAGGCGGCAGGTGTTGTTGAAAATGTTGTGGCTATTGACGGAATTGCGGTTGTAGTAGACCCGGCCAACACCATTAAGGATCTGACAAAGGATCAGCTTATTGCCATCTATACAGGAGAAACCAAAAACTGGAGCGAGCTTGGCGGCGAGGATGCCCCTATTGTTGTAATCGGACGTGAGGCTGGTTCCGGCACAAGAGGAGCTTTTGAAGAGCTGGTAGGCGTTGAGGATGTCTGCGCTTATGCAAGTGAACTGGACAGCACCGGAGCTGTAATTGCAAAGGTAGCATCTACTCCCGGAGCAATCGGATATGCTTCCCTGGACGCCATTGACGATACAGTAACAGCGGCAGCGCTGGAAGGTGTAGAGCCTACTGTAGAAAATATCAAGGCAGGAAGCTACTTCCTGAGCAGACCTTTCGTTATGGCAACTAAGGGAGAGATTTCCGAGCAGAACGAAACAGTACAGGCGCTGTTTGATTATCTTGCATCCGACGAAGGAAAGGCAGTTATCTCCGGCGTAGGACTGATCACAGTAGATTAAGGATTTAGCAAATAGAAATGAGGGCTTAAAGTGAACGGACAGGAAAGTTTTTCAATCATTGGAAACAGAAAACAGAAGTCCGCAGTGGAAAAGGCTGCACAGGGTATTTTTACCCTGTGCGCTTTTATAGCCATTCTTGCGGTTGCCTCAATTACGGCATACATGATCATGAACGGTACGCCTGCACTTTTTAAGGTAGGGGTAAAGGAAATCTTGTTTGGCACCCTTTGGAAGCCCACAGCCGCCGGGCCGTCCTTTGGTATCCTGTATGTTATTTTGACTTCCATTATCGGCACAACGCTTGCAGTCATACTTGGTGTACCCATTGGCCTTTTTACAGCCATATTTCTGGCGGAAACAGCGCCCAAAAGGCTGGCGGCGGTTGTAAAGCCGGCTGTGGAGCTTTTGGCAGGAATTCCTTCCGTGATCTATGGCCTTTTGGGAATTATGGTCTTAAACCCTATTATGTATAAGCTGGAACTGGCTGTTTTTAAGAACTCTGAAACCCACCAGTTTACAGGAGGAGCCAATTTGCTTTCGGCGGTTCTGGTACTGGCGATCATGATCCTTCCTACCGTGATCAATATCAGTGAGTCTGCCCTCAGATCGGTACCGCCGCAGCTTAAGTCCGCATCTCTGGCTCTGGGAGCTTCCCACATCCAAACAATTTTCCGGGTGATCCTTCCGGCCGCAAAATCGGGAATTGTAACAGCCATCGTGCTGGGAGTGGGGCGTGCCATCGGAGAAGCAATGGCGATCACCCTGGTATCGGGAAGCTCTGTCAACATTCCTCTTCCGTTTAATTCGGTCCGTTTCCTGACCACGGCGATCGTCAGTGAAATGGGATATGCGGCAGGTGTGCACAGACAGGTTCTCTTTACCATTGGCCTGGTACTGTTTGTCTTTATTATGATCATTAATGTCACCCTGAATAAAATTTTAAAGAAGGGGGATGTGGAACAATGAGCAGCATAAAAAGCAGCAAGATCCGTCTTTCAGACTTGATCTTAAAAATACTCATTAATATTGCGGCAGCTTTTTCAGTGGTTCTGCTGATAGGAATCCTTGCCTATGTATTTTTGAAGGGGATCGGCAGTGTAAATCTTACCTTCCTGACCACGGTAACCAGTACTCTTAAAGGGACGGTGGGAATTGCAGGAAATATTGTAAACACACTTTATATCATCGTGATTACCCTGCTGATCGCAACGCCTCTCGGAGTAGGCTCGGCAATTTACCTGAATGAATATGCAAAGCCCGGAAAGCTGGTGCGTGCCATTGAATTTACTACGGAAACCTTGTCGGGAATTCCCTCCATTATCTTCGGATTGTTCGGCATGATGTTTTTTGGTACCGGACTGGGACTTGGATATTCTATTTTGACAGGCGCCCTTACGCTGACATTGATGGTGCTGCCGCTGATAACAAGAAATACGCAGGAAGCGCTGAAAACAGTTCCTGACAGCTACAGGAGCGGAGCCCTCGGAATGGGAGCAACCAAATGGTATATGATCAGAACCATCCTTCTGCCTTCCGCAATGCCGGGGATCGTTACAGGCATTATCCTTGCCATAGGAAGGATCGTGGGAGAGTCCGCAGCCCTTCTTTTCACGGCGGGAAGCGGTTACCTGCTTCCAAAAGGAGGAATGGGAATTCTGAAAAAAATCCTGGAATCAGGAGGAACTCTTACCATACAGCTTTACCTGAGCATGGCAAAGGCAGAATATTCCACAGCGTTTGGAATTGCAGTTATTCTTCTTTTGATCGTACTTTTTATCAACTGGATCACCAAGGTTCTGGCAAAAAAGCTGGATGTAAATAACATGGAGTAGGGGATAGGAGCGAAAAATGAGTGATAATCAATATAAGATCGTAACAGAAAAGCTGAATCTTTATTATGGGGACAACCATGCGCTGAAGGACATTGATATGAAAATATCACCCGGAGCGGTAACGGCTTTTATCGGCCCTTCCGGATGTGGTAAATCTACTTTCTTAAAGACCCTGAACAGGATGAACGATCTGGTAGATCATGTCAGGATCCAGGGAAAGGTTTATCTGGATGGCGAGGATATTTATGATCCCAAGGTAGATACGACCCTGCTCCGCAAGAAAATGGGAATGGTGTTCCAGCAGCCCAATCCTTTTCCCATGAGTATATACGATAATATTGCATACGGACCGAGGATCCATGGGATCAAAAACAAGGCAAAGCTGGATGAAATCGTGGAGACCTCTTTAAGAGGAGCGGCGATTTTTGATGAAGTAAAGGACAGACTGAAAAAGTCTGCGCTGGGCCTTTCCGGCGGACAGCAGCAAAGACTCTGCATTGCAAGAGCGCTTGCGGTAGAGCCGGAAATCCTTCTTATGGATGAGCCTACTTCCGCACTGGATCCTATTTCCACCCTGAAAATCGAAGAACTGATGGAAGAACTCAAAAAGAAATATACGGTGGTCGTGGTAACGCATAATATGCAGCAGGCTGCCAGGGTCTCTGACTATACGGCTTTCTTTCTGGTAGGAGAGGTGGTGGAATTTGACACCACAGACAATATTTTTTCGCGTCCTAAAGATAAGAGAACAGAGGATTATATTACGGGACGTTTTGGTTGATGAGGAGGAAAAGAGATGTCACCCAGAATTATATTTGATAATGAACTGAAGCTTTTGAGGGAAAATGTGGCACAGATGGCCAGAAAAGTAGAGGAAAGCTATGATGAGCTTTTTAAAGCGCTGGCGGAGCAAGATGAAAATAAGATCATGGAGCTGAAAAAGAATGACAAGGCTGTCAGCAAAAAACAGCGTGAAATAGAGTCCCAGTGCCTGTTCCTGATTACCAAGCAGCAGCCTATCGTAGGAGATCTTCGGGTGGTAACGGCAAGTCTGAAGGTGGTCACAGATATTGAGAGGGTAGGAGATCATGTGTCGGATATGGCGGATCTTCTGCTGAGACTGCAGATGAAGGATCTTTCCCTGTTTTCCGTACATGTGGAGACCATGATCATGGCTACAAGAGAAATGCTCCATGAGGCGGTGGAAATGTTCATTGCCAGGGACATGGAGGCTGCAAAGAGAGTGATCAGGGAGGATGACATTATTGACGAGTGCTTCAATAAGGTGAAGTATGATCTGATTGATTCCCTAAAAAGGGAAGTAAAGGATGCAGATGAATGTATTGACGTTCTGATGCTTGCCAAATATCTGGAAAAAATCGGGGATCATGCGGTAAACATTGGAGAATGGGAGATCTTCCAGGAGACAGGAAATATCAGTGACATGCGCCTGCTTTAGCCAGGGGTAAAAATTTCTATATCCAAAACGGAGGAAATAGTGTAAAATAGAGCACAGGCATATTTTTTACCTATGTTTTACACAAAATCCGGAGGGATAGGGAATGGATATTTTTATCTTACTGAGCCTGATAGGCGGACTGGCGCTTTTCTTATATGGAATGGAAGTTCTTGGTGACGGTCTGAAGAAGGCGTCCGGCGGTAAGCTGGAGATCATTTTGGAAAAGCTGACCAGCAATAAGCTGATGGCTGTGCTTCTTGGAGCCGGCGTTACTGCGGTGATCCAATCTTCTTCGGCAACTACCGTTATGGTGGTAGGCTTTGTGAATTCAGGTATTATGAAGCTTTCCCAGGCAGTCGGAGTGATTTTGGGAGCCAATGTGGGTACGACTATCACTGCATGGTTCCTCAGTCTGACAGGAGTGGAGGGCTCCAATTTCTTTTTACAGCTTTTAAAACCGTCTTCCTTTTCCCCGGTGCTGGCCATTGCTGGCGTTGCGATCTTAATGACCAGCAAGAAGGAGAAGCAAAGGGATATAGCAACGATCATGATCGGCTTTGCAGTGCTGATGTTTGGTATGGACACCATGTCTGATGCAGTAAAGCCGCTTGCGGATATTCCCGAGTTCACCAATCTTCTTCTGATGTTTTCCAATCCTATACTGGGTATGCTTGTAGGTCTGATCCTGACAGCGATTATCCAGTCTTCTTCTGCGTCTATCGGTATTCTGCAGGCACTTTGTGTTTCCGGGGCAGTAAGTTATTCCACCGCAATTCCCATCATTATGGGACAAAATGTGGGAACCTGCGTGACGGCGCTTTTGTCCAGTACGGGGGCAGGAAAAAATGCCAAAAGGGCCGCGCTGGTGCATCTATATTATAATTTGATCATTACAAGTGGATTTATGATCCTCTTTTATGCGGTAAATGCGGTTGTTCATTTCAGGTTTTTACAGGATCCTGCCAGCGCGCTTGGGGTGGCAGTGTTCCATACGACCTTTAATGCCATTGCAGTGGTAGTCATGTTCCCTTTTTCTTCTGTTCTGGAGAAGCTGGCTTATTTGACGATCCCGCAGACCAAGGAAGAGCTGGAAGTCAGGGAAACAGCAAAAGGAGAGATCCAGCTTCTGGACGCCCGTTTCCTGGATACGCCGGGACTTGCTCTTGAGCATTGCAGAAATGCGGCTCAGGATATGGCCGGATATGCCAGAGAAGCTTTGTTTTTGTCCATGGAGCTGATCGATAAGTTTAATAAAAAAGCAGCGGATCGTGTGATCGAGCTGGAAAATCTGGTTGACCATTATGAGGATGAGCTGGGAAGCTATCTGGTGAAGCTCAGCAGCAGACATCTGACAGAAAAGGACAGCCAGGAGCTTTCCGTGATCCTGCACTGTATCGGTGACTTTGAAAGAATATCCGATCATGCCATTAATATTATGGAATCTGCAAGGGAAATGGCAGACAAGGAACTTGCTTTTTCCAAGAAGGCCGAGGAAGAATTCCGTATTTTTACAGGTGCGGTAAGAGATATTGTAAATACCTCCGTTCTGGTATTTCAGGAAGAGGATCTGAAGCTGGCGGCTATGGTTGAACCTTTGGAGGAAGTGATCGACTATCTGAACACGGAAGTAAAGCGTCGTCATATGAAGAGACTCCGCAAGGGAAAATGTACCATCGAAATGGGGTTTGTCCTTTCTGATCTGACCACAAATTATGAAAGGGTATCCGACCATTGTTCTAATATTGCACTCTGCCTGTTGCAGTTAAATGAAGAAAACTTTGAAACACATGAATATCAGGATAATCTGGTAAGCAAGGATAATGTGGCGTTTATGGCAGAGGTGAAGAGACTGAAGGAGCATTATCAGCTTCCATAAGCATAAGAGCCGGGAGGGAACGGTTATGTCACTGATCTATGTAGTTGAGGATGATAAAAATATTCAGGAGATCGAGCAGATCGCACTTAAGAATTCCGGTTATCAGGTAGTAACCTTTGATACGGCAGGGGATTTCTTTGATGCGCTGAAAACACAGACGCCGGATCTTCTTCTTCTGGATATTATGCTTCCGGATATGGACGGTCTGCAGGTGCTTGAGCAAGTCAGGGGCCAGGCAGCGCTCCGCAGCCTGCCGATTATTATGGTTACGGCAAAGACCACAGAGCTTGATAAAGTCCGGGGACTGGATATGGGGGCAGATGACTATCTTTCCAAGCCTTTTGGCATTATGGAACTGATCTCAAGGGTAAAGGCTCTGCTTAGAAGAAGCGGAGGAAAAAGGGAAAAGAATATTACCATCGGACAGGTGTGCCTTGATGAGGAGAAGCATAAGGTTACGGTGGACGGACAGGCATGTGAGCTGACCTATAAGGAATATGAGCTGTTAAAGCTTTTAATGGCAAATGCCGGCGTTGTAACGTCCAGGGAAAGTATCTTAGAGCAGGTCTGGGGAACGGATTTCGAGGGCGAGTCAAGAACCCTTGATATGCATATTAAAACGCTCCGCCAAAAGCTTGGCGCAAGCGGAGGGATGATAAAGACCGTAAGAAACGTAGGCTATATTTTTGATCTGTAAAGACAGATGGAGGGATTCCATGAAACGAAAAATAAACAGCAGGTTGATCGAAACGGCTGCATTGGCAATTCTTGCAACACTATTGCTGATGACAGCCGTTTACTATCATATTTTATCAGAACAGGTGATGAAGGACCTCAAAAGCTATGCGGACGTTGCAGACTATGCGGTCCGATATGATCAGCAGGCTTTTTTTGAGGAAGAAGCAGAGCTGCTAAAGGAGGATCGGGTCAGGATCACCCTGATCGCAGATGACGGGACGGTGCTTGCAGATACCCAGGCAGACCTGGCAGGGATGGGAAACCATCTTTCCAGACCGGAAATACAAAGTGCCAGGCAGAACGGCTCCGGCAGCATTATCCGGCAGTCGGATACGCTTGGAGAAAATACGTTTTATTATGCAAAGAGGATGGAAAACGGCCAGATCCTGCGGGTGTCAAGGGATACGGACAGCATTTACCATATTGTGGACCGGGCAATGCCAAAGCTGATGATACTGATAGCGGGGATTTTTGCAGTCTGCTGTATTTCTGCCTATTTCCTGTCGGAGTCGCTTATAAGGCCCATTAAGCAGATTGCAAGGGATGTAGATCACATTGATCAGATGGAGGTTTACGAGGAACTCATCCCCTATATAGAAGCCATTAAGGGTCAGCATGAGGATGTGCTTCAGAATGCCAGGATGCGGCAGGAATTTACAGCAAACGTGTCGCATGAGCTGAAAACACCCTTGGCTGCCATTTCGGGGTATTCGGAACTGATCCAGAACGGCATGGCCTCCTCTGAACAGGAAATATGCCGTTTTGCAGGGGAAATCCACAGCAATGCCGACAGACTGCTGACGCTGATCAATGATGTGATCAGGCTGTCGGAGCTGGACGGGGAGGAAATGCAGGAGACCCTGGAACAGGTTAATTTGCGGGAGGTAGCGGAAAACTGTGTAAATATGCTCAGGGTATCTGCAGAAAAGCATGAAGTGACCATTGATTTTCAGGGTGAAAATGCGGTGATCCTGGCAACCAGGCAGATGACGGAGGAGGTGCTTTATAATCTATGC
The DNA here is from genome assembly GCA_000436115.1 of Firmicutes bacterium CAG:534. Taxonomy (GTDB): domain Bacteria; phylum Bacillota; class Clostridia; order Lachnospirales; family Lachnospiraceae; genus Suilimivivens. Next base: position 98,985 of record FR894562.1, read on the forward strand.
GACAATGCGATCCGGTATAACAGGCCGGGAGGCAGCGTGCATGTGATGGTAAAGGACAGGCTGGATCAGGCGGTGCTTGTGGTACAGGATACAGGCATCGGTATTCCCAAAGAGCATCAGGAGAGGATCTTTGAACGGTTTTACCGTGTAGATAAAGGACGCAGCAAGTCTACGGGAGGAACCGGTCTGGGGCTTGCCATTGTCAAACACATTCTGCTGAAGCTGGATGCAGAGGTTTCCCTGGAAAGTGAGGAGGGAAAGGGAACCAAGATCACGGTAACTTTCCCGGCGCTGCGGGAGGCCAGATTTAAGTAAGTCCGGTTTATGGGACTGTATAAATGCTATTCTTTTTTTAGAGGAAAGCTTTGAGGAGCTTATGAAAAAGAATAGGAGGCAGTCTTATGAAAGGATATGTTGTCAGCGGTGGATATATGGGAATGGTTGGTGGAAGCTATATGCTGTTTGCCAGCGAGGAGGATTACCTGGATTATCTGGAAAATTAGCTGAAATGGGTGTATACTTGACCTGTGACGTGAGGTTTGCAGGTTTTTGGAAAGAAATGGGGATTAGAATGGAAAAGCAAAAGCTTGAGAAGTTAAACGAGCTGTTTGAGACGGAAATCAGAGAACAGAGACTGGGAGGAGCCTCTATCCGAATAGAACACAGAGGCAGGGAAGAATTTAACAGAGTATATGGTTCCGACCATGAGGATACCATTTACAAAATATATTCCATGACAAAGCCCATAACGGCAGCGGCGGTGATGATGCTTTATGAGCAGGGAGCCATCGACCTGTTTGATCCGGTGGACAAGTACCTGGAAGGCTTTCGCGGCATGAAGGTGGCGACCGCCAAGGGGCTTGTGGATGCGGGCGAGAAGATCACCATAAGGCATTTGATGAATATGACGTCGGGACTGGTTTATCCGGGAGAAAATTCGGAGCCGGAACGGATCATGGAGGAGATCCATCAGGATCTCCATGCAAGGGCTGTCAATGGCGAAAAATTCAGTAATATTGATATCTGCAATGAACTTGGAAAGGCACCGCTGCTGTTCCAGCCAGGCGAAGGCTGGCATTATGGCATTTCCGCAGATATAGCGGCGGCCATTGTGGAAGTGGTAAGCGGGCAGACTTATGGCGAGTTCTTGAGGGAGAACATCTTTGAGCCGCTTCAGATGACAGAAACCGGTTTTTTTGTACCGGAAGAGAAGATAAACAGACTGGCTGTGATGTATTCCAGAATAGATGATCGTGGAACCGTAAAACCCTCAGATGAGAAGGCGCTGGAGCGGCTGAACCTGTATGCGCCTACCAGACCTCCGTATATTGAGTCCGGAGGAGGCGGCCTTTATTCTACCGTAGAGGATTACAGCCACTTTACACAAATGCTTCTTTCAAAAGGCGTATATCAGGGGAAAAGACTGCTGGGGCGCAAAACAGTGGAATATATGACCCGGAACCAGTTAAATGAAAAGCAGCTTGCCACTGTGGATTTTGACAGTATTGTAGGCTATGGCTACGGAAACTTTATGAGAGTGATGCAGACGCCTGAACTTGCGGGAAGCAACGGAACTCCTGGGGAGTACGGCTGGGATGGACTTCCGGGAACCTATTTTATGATAGATCCCAGGGAAGAACTGATCCTGATTTATATGCAGCAGATCGAGCAGAACGGGGATCTGTCCCTCCGCAGAAAAATGCGCCAGATCGTATATGGCGCTTTGGAGGAGTAAGCATTGGCAAAGAGACTGAACAGACATTTCCTGAGCAGACCGGCCACAGAGCTGGCGCCTGAGCTGATAGGAAAGCTTCTTTGCAGAAGAAGTGAAGAAGGTATTTTACGGTACCGGATCATGGAAACGGAATGCTATTTCGGACAGGAGGATACAGCCTGCCATGCCAGTAAAGGAAAGACGGAGCGTACCAGGATCCTTTTTGAAAAGGGTGGAACCTCTTATGTATACCTGTGCTATGGGATCCATTCGCTGTTTAATGTAGTGACTGGGCCTGAAGGCCATCCGGAGGCGGTTTTGATCAGAGGCGTAGAGGGATATAACGGGCCGGGAAAGCTGACAAAGGCTCTGCATATCACCCGGGAACTGAATGGAGAGGATCTGGTCAATTCCACAGAATTGTGGATAGAAGAAGATGGGGTGACGCTGCCCATCCGGAAAGCCAAAAGAGTCGGAATTGATTATGCAACGCCGGAATACAGGGATATCTTGTGGAGATATATTGCGGATGACGGGAGATACAGGCCTGCTGCAGGCTCCTGAATTTCATAAGCACGGAAAATAAAACAGCTGCAAGGCAGCAGAAATGGAGCAAAAATGGAAAAACCTGCAATTTGCGGAGGAACACCCATCCGCAGTCAAAAGATCAGTTATGGACATCAGTATATTGATGAGGAGGATATTCAGGCTGTAGTCGAGGTGCTTCGGAGTGATTACCTGACCTGCGGACCTAAAATTGCAGAGGCAGAAAGAGCGCTCTGCGAGGTGACGGGAGCCAAATATGCGGTAGTCTGCAGTAATGGAACGGCAGCTCTCCATATGGCCTGTCAGGCAGCCGGGGTGCAGCCGGGGGATGAAGTGATCACCACACCGATCACCTTTGCCGCATCTGCAAATTGTGCATTTTATTGCGGGGCCAGACCGGTTTTTGCGGATATTAATGAGGAGACCTACAATATTGATCCGGAAAATGTGCGCAGACTTACGACGGAAAAGACCAAAGCAGTGGTTGCAGTGGATTTTACAGGACAGTCGGTAGAGTTAGATGCGCTTCTTTCCCATTGCCATGAGAAGGGGATCACGCTGATCGAGGATGGCGCCCATGTGATCGGCACAAAATATAAGGGCAGATGCAACGGCTCTATTGCGGATATGACAACACTCAGCTTTCATCCCGTCAAGACGGTGACCTGCGGAGAAGGGGGAGCTGTGCTTACCAATGATGAAAAGCTGTACCGTAAGCTATTGCTGTACCGTGCCCATGGCATTACAAGGGATCCTTCCCTGATGGAGCATGAGCCGGATGGGCCATGGTATTATGAACAGCTGACGCTTGCCATGAACTATCGTATGACGGATATGCAGGCAGCGCTGTTGATCAGTCAGCTAAAGAAGCTGCCCATGTTTATGGAAAGACGCAAGGAAATTGTGAAGCGGTATAATGAGGCCTTTTCAAAGCTTCCTCAGATCATTGTACAAAAGGAGATCAGGGAATCGGATACCACAAGACATCTGTATATTCTGCGTCTGAATCCGGAAAAGCTTTCAATTGACCGCAGACAGTTTTTTGACGCGCTGGCAGCAGAAAACATCTGCTGTAACGTGCATTATATTCCTACTTATTATTTCCCGTATTATGAGAAAATGGGATATGGGAAGGGATTATGTCCCAAGGCAGAAAAGCTTTATGAGGAAATTCTGACATTACCTCTTTACTATTCTATGACGGATCAGGATGTTGAGGATGTGATCGCGGCAGTCACCAGGATTGCCGAATATTATAAAATTTGAGGTAGATCATGAAATTAAGTGTAATCGTGCCGGTTTATAACATGGCGGCAGATGATAAGCTGAAATGGTGCATGGACTCCCTGGTAGGGCAGACGATTGCTGATTATGAGATCATAGCAGTGGATGACTGTTCAACAGATGATTCCCTTCAGATCCTGCGCAGTTATGAAAGGGAATATCCCCAAAAGGTAGTAGTGATCGCATCTAAGGAAAACCGTAAGCAGGGCGGCGCAAAAAATCTGGGGCTGGCGGCAGCAAAGGGAGACTGGATCGGCTTTATTGATGCAGATGACTGGATCACGCCTGATTTTTATGAAAAGCTTCTCAAAAAGGCTGAAGAGACCGGCGCAGATATGGTGGGCTGCGACTATCACCTGACCTGCGAGCACAGCATGAAGATCGGACAGATCGTGCATAATAATACGCCGGAGCAGACCGGAGTTTTAACAGAGGAAAAATATCGTTCCCTGATCCTGGATGGGGGAAGCCTGGTAGTGAAGATTTACCAAAGGCACCTGATCCTGGATTATCCAAACCGTTTTCCCGAGGGGATCTTTTATGAGGATAACGCCATAGGAAATTCATGGATGCTCCGGGCAAAGAATTTTGCGTATCTGCAGGAACCGCTGTATTATTACTATCAGCATGACGCCTCTACCGTGCATACGATTACAAAGAAGAGATGCGAGGATCGTATGGAAGCAGCAAGGATCATGGTAAAGGAAGCAAGGGAATTTGGCTTTTTTGAAAAGTATTATGCAGAACTGGAAAGCAGCTTTACTACGCTGTTTTATGTAAATACCCTGTTTTCCTATATGGCTGGCAGCGGCAAAAAGGAGTATGGTTTTGTAAGAGCGCTTGGGAAGGAAATGAAGGATACGTTTCCTGCTTTTCAGAAAAACTGCTACTACGAAAAAAGAGTTCATGCAGAGGAACGTAAGCTGATCGCCATACAGCAAAGATCAACGCTTTTCTTCATGGCGTATTACCGGCTGTTGTGGACCTACCGAAAGCTGAGAAAACGCAAAGCAAGTAAAAATACCGGAGAAACATTATGAGTAGTCAGGGAAAAAGAAGGGCGTATGTATGCCATACCTTTTATCATGCTTATATTACCTGTTTAAAGGAGCTGCATATACAGCGGGATGAAATTCAGAAGGGGGCAGGCGCCGTACTTCTGCTTAGCAGTATGTCAAATGATTTTGGAAATCTGAAACAGCAGGCAGAGAGCTCCGGCCTGTTTGAGCAGGTGCTCCCATTTGATGAGAAGGAGGAATCCTTTTTCCCGGAGCTTGCAAAATATCATACAGATACCGGAAATCTTCTGAAAAATATGATCCAGCGGATGAAGTTCACCAGGCTCTTTGGAAAACTGTTAGAACCCTATATTCCGGTGGATTTCAAGCAGTTTGATGATATATATGTTTTTTGCGATTCAGATCCTATCGGCTATTATCTGAGCACCCACAAAATATATTATCATGCCGTGGAGGATGGACTGAACTGCATTCTTTATTATGATACGGCCAGGTATGACAACCGGGGACATTTCAAATTAAAGGCATGGATGTCGGAGCACAACCTGATCTTTATCCAAAACGGATATAATAAATACTGTCTGGATATGGAAGTAAATGATGCGGCCATTTTGCCTTATCCCTGTAAAAAATACCTGGAGAAGCCGCGAAAAGAGCTGACGGAAGATCTGACCGACCGGGAGAAGGATGTTCTGGTAAAGATTTTTGTGGAGAACAAGGAGCAGCTTGAAAGGCAGCTTCGGGAGGGAATGAACCATGAGCATAAGGTACTGATATTGACGGAGCCCTTATGTGATCTGGAAACCCGCAGGCAGATCTTTCGGGACATTATTGCGCAGTACGGCGCCATAAATGGAAAACCTGCCCAGATCCTCATCAAGCCTCATCCCAGGGATGTGCTGGATTATACCAAGGAGTTTTCAGAGTATATTGTTCTGGATAAAAAATTTCCCATGGAAATATTAAACTATGTGAAGGGACTGGTATTTGACAGGGTAATTTCCGTTTTGACGGTTACAGACGCCATTTTGTTCGCAAAGGAAAAGCTGTTTCTCGGGGAAGACTTTATGGATCAGTATGAGGCGCCGGAGATCCACCGGCAGAATGAGCAGATTTATTAAATTTAATGAACAATGAAGGGTAAGGAAACGATGCTGCCAACACCTTATTTTTTACTGGATGAACCGGTTTTACAGAGATATTTTGATATGCTGACAAAAGCCTTAAAAGAGAATTGGCCGAATTATCAGATCGGTTATTCCTTTAAGACAAATTCACTGCCGTGGCTTGTGAATTTTTACAAAAAGCAGGGAGCCTATGCGGAGGTGGTTTCCAAGGACGAATATGGCCTTGCAAAGTACCTTGGATTTAAGGATTCAGAGATTATTTATAATGGCCCGTATAAGGATGAGGCATCCTTCCGGGCTGTGGTCCTTGCAGGCGGTTGTGTGAATGTGGACTCTAAATGGGAGCTGGAATGGCTGGCAAAGCTTTCCAGGGAACTTGCTGAGGCAGAAGAGCAGGGAAATAGGAAACCGGATGAGATACAGATAGGGATCCGTGTGAATTTTAATCTGGAACAGATGTGCCCTGGCGAGACTACCATGGGAGAGGAAAGCGGCCGTTTTGGATTTTGCTATGAAAACGGGGAGTTTGCCAAGGCTCTTCGGGAAGTGCAGAGCCTTAAGGGAGTGAGGGTTTCGGGACTTCATCTGCATTCCAGCAGTAAGAGCAGGAGCACGGCTATTTTTGCAAGCATTGCAAAGATGGCATGCAGGCTGAAAAGAGAATTTGATCTGCAGCTAGCTTATGTGGACATTGGAGGAGGATATTGCGGCGGCATGGAAGGAAGACCGGAATATCCGGATTATTTCCCTGTGATCGCAGGAGAATTATCAAAGGAGTTTGAAAAAGAGAACACAAAGCTTATTGTAGAGCCGGGAATTTCCCTGATCTCCAAGGGATCCTCCTTTGTGACAAGCGTCATTGATGTAAGGGATATCCGGGGAACCCGTTATCTGATCACGGACGGAAGCCGTTTTAACATTGATGCCACCATGATCAAATCATCTTACCTGTATCATGTAGAAAGGCAAAAAAGTAAGATGCCTGTTCTGAAAAAGCAGGAGATCACAGGTTATACCTGTATGGAATGCGACCGTCTGTTTACCATGGAGGAGCAGGAGGAGCTTCAGGTCGGCGACAGGATCATTTACGAGAACGTAGGGGGCTATACCATCAGCCTTAATCCTTTGTTTATCCAGTACTTTCCAGATGTTTATGTGAAAGATCGGGAGAAGCTGACACAGGTAAGAAAAAAATGGACTGCTACAGAATATGTGCAGAATAATGTATGGTAAGAATGGATAAGCAGGGAAAGGCAGGAAAGGCCATGAGCAGGATTTTGATCTTAAGCTGCGGAACCAGAGATCTGCTGGTGAGATATTTTAAAAAGTCATCCTTTGAAAAGGTAGTGGGTGCTGACTGCAGTGAGCTTGCCCCTGCCCTGTATGAGGCAGACGCCCATTATCTGATTCCGAGAATGAAGGATCCGGGGTATTTTGATGCGGTATTTGCCATCTGCGAAAAGGAAAAAATAAATGTAGTGCTTCCTCTTCAGGAGGATGAATTAAATTTAATTGCAGAAAACAGGAGGCGATTTGAGGACAGAGGGATCCTGGCGGTTGTTTCGCCCGTGGAGGTTTTAAATCTCTGCCGTGACAAATATGCCTTTTATAAGTACATGAAGGGAAAAGGGACCGCCGTTCTGCCTACTTATGACAGTATTTCTGATTTTGAAAAAGCTTTTTCAGATCACGAAATAGAATTTCCCGTGTTTGTAAAGCCTGTCAGGGGGGCTGGAAGCATTGGCGCTATGAAGGTAACCTGCATGGAAGTGCTGAAAGCGCTGTTTGAGCATAGTGAGGAGCCGCTGCTAGTCCAGAAGCTTTGTGAAGGACGGGAGTTTGGAATTGATCTGTATGTGGATCTGATCAGCAAAAGGCCCGTTGACTTCTTTGCCAAGGAAAAGCTCCGGATGCGGGCGGGAGAAACCGAAAAATCTGTGACAAGCACAGATCCTATCCTGAAGGAGTTTGTGCTTCGTGCGGTGCAGAACCTTGCCGTGGCAGGCCCTATTGATATGGATGTGTTCTTTCAGGACGGACAATATTATCTTTCGGAGATCAATCCCAGATTTGGAGGCGGTTTTCCCCATGCATATGTGAGCGGAATGAACACGCCGGAATACATTGCAAGGAATGCGGCCGGGTGGGAAAATGAAAGTTATCTGGAGATAAAACGAAAAAAATTATATGTACTCAAGTATTCGGATGTGATGGCGATAGAAGCGCCTTTGCAATCCTGAGCGCACCCTGGCCGTCCACAAGACTTTGCATAAGACGGGACTGGGAGAGCAGAGAGGAGTACTCTGTCTGGCAGATCTTGGAAGCAGCCCATGAGGCTGCTTTTTTCATGACTTCTTCGCCGGAAGAACGCACATCTCCCAGAAAAGGAATGGCGCCTGCATGATCGAAAGCGCAGGCAGAGGGAAGCTGATTATCAGCAATCGCAAAGCTGACCGTGGGGATGCCCATGGCGCAAAGCTCATAAAGCGTGGTACCGGCAGCGGAAATGGCAAGCTGGCAGGAAGCCATAAGGGAAGCCATATCCAATATATTTTCATGCAGGATCAGACGGGGGCCTTTGACAGTAAGAGAAAGCTGCTTCAGTTCCTCGCAGTCCGGGTTCAGACGACCGATCAGAGCGTGGATAAAGCAGTTTTCCGGTAGGCGGTGCAGCAGGCTGGAAACAAGATCCCTGGTGGTATGATAGGGGTCAGAACCACCGGAAGCAATCAAAATATGAAAAGAGGGATCCCTAGGCAGCAAAAAGCCCGGGGGATGCCAGAACTGTGGGCGGAGGGGAGCATAGGACGAACCTAAAAGGCGCGTATTTGCAGAAGAATAAAACCGGGTATATTCTGCAAGGGTATCTTTTGAGAGAACATCATAATTGATTACATAATCAAGAGGAAAGTCTTGGGCTCTTACATCATCTAAATAGGCAATGCGGAAAGATCTGTCTGCCTGCTCGAAATATGCTTTTGTCACAAAATAGGAATCCACGAAAAGAAGCGGCTTCTGAGAGGAGGTATGGGCGCCCAGGGAAAGAAGCTGCGGCAGCTCCGTCATCGGAGCATCGTAGCTGCCAACCTCCAGAATGCGGATGGCAAATTCCTCCGGAAAGTCAAAAAAACCATTTAAAAGCTCCCTGCTTTCGCCGTCGGATACCAGAAAGCAGATGTCGCGGTAGGGACCGGCGGGCTTTGCAAGCTCATAACGGAGTGCGCGGGCAATAGAAAGACACCGGACAAGATGTCCGGTAGCAATCTCTGAGTTTCCATCTGCCCGAAAATAAATTACCTGATCAGATCCCATGCCAAAGGGGTTCCTTTCTTTAAATAATGTTTTGCGTGTTTCCCGAGTACCTCTTCATAGTACATGGTATGAAGTCCGATGCCGGGACGGATAGAGCGGATATTTTCTGAAGTGAGGACTTCTCCTTCTGCAATATCCTTCACAACAAACAGGGAACGGGATCCCTGGCGCTGCTCGATCTGCTTGTCCGTCAGATGATATTCCGGGGAGCCAAGAGCCTTTTCCAGAATACGGATCTCCTGAACCATCTGGGCGAATTCCTCCGGCTCCATGGAAAATGCACTGTCCGGGCCGCCGTCAGAGCGCCGCAGGGTCAGATGCTTTTCCACCATGCGGATCCCCAGAGGAACGGCGCCGGCAGAAACAATGGTTCCCAGAGTGTGATCGGAAATGCCGGTAAGACAGTCATAGGTCTTTGCTAGGGTTGGGATCACGTTTAAATTAACATCCTCGTATGGGGTGGGATAGGCGGATACACATTTAAGAAGGATCACATCCTGGTTTCCTTCCTCCGCACAGACGGAAAGCGCTCTTTCAATATCCTCCGGATAGGCGATCCCTGTGGCGAAGATCATGGGCTTATGGAGCCTTGCAGCCTTGCGGATCAGGGGAATATCGTTGATCTCGTAGGATGCGATCTTGTAAGCAGGAACATGCAGGCTTTCCAGGAAGTCTACGGAAGTAAAATCAAAGGGGGAGGAAAAACATTCCAGCCCCAGCTTTGCAGCCTCTTCCATAAGCTTTGGCTGCCATTCCCAGGGAGTATAAGCCTTTTGGTACAGTTCGTATTCCGTCAGACCGTCCCAGAGGCCGCCTTTGTTGACAAAGCAGTCCTCATGGCAGTCGATGGTCAGGGTGTCGGGGGTATAGGTCTGCAGCTTGACCGCGTCTGCGCCTGCCTGTGCAGCAGCGTGGATGATCTCAACAGCCCTGTTATAATCCTGATTATGGTTGGCAGAAAGCTCTGCAACAATAAACACAGGCGAATCTGCACTGAGAGTGCGTTTCCCTATGGTGATCGTTTTGTTCATCTATGGGTATGCTCCTTTATTAATTTCTGGTATTTTATTTCAGCTAATTCCCAGTCTTCCAGCGTGTCAATATCCTGAACTTCCATTTCACTTAAGACCAAAGGGATAAGGCCCTTTACATCTGTTGTGCCCTCATCAAAGAAGGCTTTGGTGCGGCAGGCGTAAAATTGTCCGCAGTCATGGTAGATCTTAGGAAGATCCTGACTTCTCGTCAGGGCATATTCCGGAAACTGCCGCTCTAAGAAGCCGGCTTCAGAAATAAGAAGGCCTCTCTGGGGAGGGTAGGAAAAGGGAACCACAGGCATAACGGAATCTGCATGCCCCAATAGTTCCATAGCCTCCTTCAGGCGTTTCCCGGTTACGAAGGGAGCTGTGGGATAGATACAGCAGAAAGCGTCAAAATCCTGCCCCATGGAATGGTAAGTCTGAAGAACCTCCCGAATCACGTCATCAGTGGAAGCATAATCGTTTGCGGTAGCCGGGGAACGGAAAAAGGGAACTTTTGCTCCGTATTCCCGGGCGATTTCTGCAATTTCAGGATCATCAGTGGATACCATGATCTCATCAAAGACGCCGGAACTCTGGGCTGCTTCTATGGAATAGCATAAGATTGGCCTGCCGCAGAACGGACGAATGTTTTTACGGGGGATCCGTTTGCTTCCGCCCCGCGCGGTGATCATTGCTAACTGTTTGCTCATTTGTCTGCGCTCCTTACTGGTTTCCTTTAGTATACACCATATTTCATTGCATTCAAACAAAAAACTATGATAAGATATTCTAGGTAAAATAGACGAATAGAGCACATCGTGTTATAATAATACGGTTAATTTAAAGGACAATAAAGGACAGGTTCATGAATAAAATATTTAAGAAGATGATGGTGCTGTTAGATAAGCGGCAAAAGAGGATCATGGTGGTGCTGGTCTTTATGATGCTGATCGGCGCTATTTTGGAAACTTTAGGGATCTCCATGATCTATCCGGTGATGAATATTGTAATGGAAAAGGATGCGGTGCAGAAGCATGCTTATCTGCAGGTGATCTGCAGGATTTTCCATATCGATCAGTCAGACACTACGGGACTGATGGTGTTTATCATGCTGTCGCTGATCGGTATGTTTATCGTCAAGAATATTTATCTGTTTTTTCAGCAAAAGGTACAGCTTAAATTTGTATATACCAACCAGTTTGCAACCTCCAGAAGAATGATGATCAATTTTATGGAACGCCCCTATGAGTATTATCTGGGAGCAGATACTGCGGTGATCCAGAGAAGCATCACTTCCGACGTAAATAATATGTATGGACTGATCCTGTCACTTTTGCAGCTGTGCAGCGAGGCCATCGTATTTGTATGCCTTGTGGCTGTAAGCTTTGTGACGGATGCCACCATGACGATGATCGTTACGGTGCTTCTGGTAGTAGTGCTGCTGGTGATCAAATGCGTGTTAAAGCCGATCATGAAAAAGGCCGGCGAAGAAAACCAGGAGTATTACAGCGGACTGTACAAGTGGATCGACCAGTCTGTAATGGGGATCAAGGAGATCAAAATCGCAGCCAAGGAAAATTATTTTATTAATGAGTATGCCAAATGTGGCGCCGGCTATGTGAATGCCGTACAGCGCTATAACCTGTATAACGCAACTCCCCGTATGATCATTGAAAGCGTAGCGATCGCCGGGATGATCCTGTATATGATGTTCAGGCTGCTTGGAGGAGCACAGGCCGCAGAGATCATGCCTCAGCTTGCAGCGCTTGCCGTAATGGCCATGCGGCTGATCCCCTGTGCAAACAGGATCAACAACTATCTCACATCCATTTCCTACTTTGAACCTTTCTTTATGGGAGTGAGCGACAACCTGCAGCAGGAGATCCGGGATGAAAGCATCAGCTATGATCCTGAAACTTACAGGAAAAAGAAGGACGTTGAAAAGCTGCCGGTAAAGGATAAGGTGGAGCTGAAAGATATTGTATATCGCTATCCCGGAACGGATACGCTGATCTTTGATCATGCGGATATGGAAATTCCCATTGGAAAATCCGTGGGGATTGTTGGAACCTCCGGAGCGGGAAAGACCACGGCAGTTGATATTCTGTTAGGGCTTTTGAAGCTGCAGCAGGGACAGATCCTGGCAGATGGAGTGGAGGTCAGGGAGCATTATCAGTCCTGGCTTAAAAATATTGGATATATTCCTCAGTTTATCTTTATGATCGATTCTACCATCCGCAAGAACGTGGCATTTGGATATCAGGATGAGGATATTGATGATGAAAAGGTATGGCGGGCCTTAAAGGAGGCACAGCTTGACGAATTTGTAAGAGGGCTGCCGGAAGGACTTGACACCGGCATTGGAGAAAGAGGAATCCGTATTTCCGGCGGACAGAAGCAGAGGATCGGAATTGCAAGAGCGCTGTTTGAGGATCCGGAAATTCTGGTGCTCGATGAAGCTACCTCAGCTCTTGACAACGAAACAGAGGCAGCCATTATGGATTCCATAAACAGACTTCACGGCAAAAAGACTTTGATCATCATAGCCCACAGACTGCAGACTATAGAAAAATGCGACATGGTCTACCGGGTAGAACATGGGAAAGTGCAAAGAGAAAGATAAGGCATATAGACAGGGGAGAAAAAAGCCGGGCGGAAAGGAGTGCGAAATGGCGGAAAAGAAACGGATGGCCAATATGGAATTACTGCGCATGGCAGCCATGGTCATGGTAGTAGCCATGCACTTTTTGGCAAAGTCAGGAAATCTTCCCGTGGTTGGAGAAGCCCTTACGCCTCAAAGAACCATAGGCGCCCTGATCGAAGCCTTTTGCCTTGTGGCGGTGAACGTTTATGTTCTGATCAGCGGCTTTTTTGGATTAAAGGGAAGCTTTCGGGTCAGCAAGGCCATAAGCTTTCTCTGTCAGATCTGGTTTTATTCCCTGCTTATTCCGCTTTTCTTAGGGGGATTAAAAGCTTTTGGGATCTCAGATGCAGCATTGTTTATAGAAAAGGCAGGAGTGATCTATGGCTTAAGCCAGTATCTGCTTCCGATCGAGACAGAGCATTACTGGTTTGCTACTTCCTATTTCCTGCTTCTGCTTCTGTCGCCCGTATTAAAGGCGGGGGCAAAAAGACTGTCGAAGAGGCAGTTTCAAATTTTACTGGGAGGTCTTTTGCTCTTTTTCTCGGTGATCAAGAGCATTTGTCCCGTACCGCTTTCTTTTGACAGGTATGGGTATGATCTGCCCTGGTTTATCTGCCTTTACCTGACAGGACTTTATCTGGGAAAATACGGATGGAAGTCCCTTGAAAAAAGCAGAAAAAAGGGATTTCTCTTATATGCGCTGTGCTGTTTTCCGGGATATCTGATCAATCTTGGCATGTGGGCGCTTGCCGGAAAGATCGATGGCGCGGCATATTATTTTACGGTTCCGTATCACTATAACTTTATTCTCTGTCTTTTGGGTGCAGTAGGCCTTTTCTATGGCTTTTACGGGATCGGGATCAGGGAAGGAAGAGGGGCGGAATTATGCAGGCAGATGGGAGGCCTTTGTTTTGGAGTCTATCTTCTTCATGAGCACATTGATCTCAGAGATCAGTGGTATGGATGGCTGCAGACGCTCCTTGGAACCAGTGGAAAAGAAGGAGCCGGGGTATTTGCCGGTGAATTCCTGGCAAGTATCTGCCTTCTGTTTGGGGCGGGCATTTTGATAGACTATCTGCGGAAGAAGCTTTTTGCGGCGGTTTCAAACAGCCTAAGCCAAAGCGGCATTTCGCACAGGATCAGAAAATTAGATGAAGTGATGGCAGAAAAGGAGGAGGATCATTGAAAGAGCAGCAGACGATCCGGGAAGCCGGGAGCAAATTGTTAGAGAGATTTTTCTTTCCTCTGATTTTAATTCTTTTTCCGCTTGTAAAGGCGAGTTATGGGATTGATCTGACGGATACGGGGTACAGCCTTGGAAATTACCGCTTTTTTGGAACGGAGGGGGGAGTCTGGACGTTACTGACTTTCCTTTCCGGCGGAATTGGCAATTTTCTGATGAAGCTTCCCATGGGAAATACCATGCTTGGCATGAAGATCTATACAGGGCTTCTGGTAAGCCTGACGGCGCTTACGGGGTATCGCTTTTTCCGAACAAAGATGCCTGCGTGGCTGGCTTTTGCCGGAGAAGTGGCAGCTATTGGACTGTGCTGGTGCCCTACGGTTATTCTTTACAATTATCTAACCTATTTTTTGTTTTTGATGGGATGCGTGTTTTTGTTTCGGGGACTGGCAGGCTGCCGGAACGGCTGCCTGGTGCTGGCAGGGATCTGCCTGGGACTGAATGCGTTTAGCAGATTTCCCGGAAATGTCCTTGAGGCGGCTTTGATCCTGGCGCTGTGGTATTATGGAGCGCTTAAGGGAAAGAAAACCCAAAAGATCCTTATAGAAACAGGGCTGTGCGCTGCAGGGTATGCGGCAGCTTTTGCAGTAGCAGCAGTGACCGCAAGCGTCTGGCATGGAGGAAATGTTTTTTCGGAAATGATACAGGGCGTTTTGGGAATGGCAGGCAGCGCTTCAGACTATACCTTTGGAGAAATGCTGTATGCGATCCTGGATGCATACGGGCACGGATTACGATGGATGCTGTATATGCTTCTGTGCATCCTTCCCGGGATCCCCTTTCTGGTATTGTTTCCGGGCAAATTGGAAAAGGCCAGAAAAATTGTTTACTGTCTGTGCATTCCGTTACTGTTTCTGGCACTTGAAAAATGGGGAATGTTTCATTTCAGATACTATCAGAAGGAAGCGGCTCTGCAGTGGGGAGCTGTATTCCTCCTTTTGGGAATAGGTGCGCTGTTATGGCTTTTATTTACCAGGCAGATGGATGATGAATGGAGACTGATCGGAGCGATTGCCCTGATCGTGATCCTGATCACACCTCTTGGAAGCAACAACCATATCTGGCCGGCGCTGAACAACCTGTTTTTTGCTGCGCCTGTTGTGTTCTGGATCCTTTACCGTTTTATCAGATGGGGGAGAAAATGCCTGGACGCTACGGGGAAGGTTCCCCTTTTTCCTGCCAAGGCAATGTTTGCAGGGATGCTTCTTATGTTTTTTGTGCAGGCAGCGGGGGTAGGATTTGGCTATGTATTTCTGGATGGGGAGACCGGAGAAGACCGAAGCTATAAGGTAGAAGGGAATTCTGTACTTGCGGGCATGCACACTACGGCGCAAAATGGAGAAAATTTAGAGGAAATCAGTGCCTTCATGACGGAAAACAAAGACCGTTATGAGGAAAAGAAGCTGCTCCTGTATGGGAATATCCCCGGCCTTTGCTACTATCTTGACAAACCCTCTGCGGTTTATACCTCCTGGGCAGATCTGGACACCAATCCTCTGGGGCGGCTGGAGGAGGAACTGAAGACCCTTACGGGGAGACCCCTTGTGATCATTACGCCTCAGCTTGCCGCATACTTTTCAGGCGACAGAAAGGCGATGGAATATTGGGGCACAGATATAGAAGGCTGCAAAGGCGATCAAAAGCTTTCTGCTATTTTGCAGTTTATGAGAGAACAGGATTACAGACAGGTATTTGCCAATGAGGCATTTGCCATATACGAATAGAAAGGGTGAAGATGATGATTCGATTTAATGTACCGCCCAGTGTAGATGGGGAAATGGATAATATCAAAAAGGCCATTGAAAGCATGCATATCTGCGGAGATGGAGCGTTTACCAAAAAGTGCAGCGAGTATCTGGAAAAGCTTACCGGCACAAGCAAGTGCCTTCTGACCACCTCCTGTACCCATGCGCTGGAAATGGCGGCCCTTTTATGCGATATCAAGGAGGGCGATGAAGTGATCATGCCCTCTTATACCTTTGTTTCCACGGCAGACGCTTTTGTACTGCGGGGGGCCACGCCGGTGTTTGTAGATATCAGGCCGGATACCATGAATATTGACGAGACGCTGATCGAGGCGGCCATTACGGAGAAAACAAAGGCCATAGCAGTGGTTCATTATGCGGGAGTTGCCTGTGAGATGGATGTGATCATGGATATTGCAAGGCGGCATCATCTGAAGGTGGTAGAGGATGCGGCACAGGCTATCATGTGTACCTACAAGGGGAAAGCCCTGGGAACCATAGGAGATTTTGGATGCTTCAGCTTTCATGAAACGAAAAACTTCAGCATGGGAGAAGGGGGCGCTATTCTGATCCGGGATCCTGAATATATAGAAAAGGCAGAGATCCTGAGGGAAAAGGGTACGGACAGGAGCAAATATTACAGAGGGCAGGTGGACAAGTACAGATGGCAGAATTTTGGTTCCTCCTATCTTCCAAGCGATATCAATGCGGCTTATCTTTATTCCCAGTTTGAGGTGGCAGAAACCATTAATCAGGCCAGACTGGACCGCTTTCACCAGTATTATGAGCTTTTAACTCCCTTAATGGAGGCAGGAAAGATCGAACTTCCGATGGTACCCGAGGGATGTGAGCAAAGCGGCCATATGTTTTATATTAAGACAAAGGATATGGAAGAGAGAACGGCACTGATCGATTTTCTGAAGGAAAATGATATTATGGCGGTGTTCCATTATATTCCGCTCCATACAGCGCCGGCAGGTATGAAATTTGGAAGATTTCACGGCATGGACCGCTATACCACAAAGGAAAGCGAGCGGCTTTTGAGACTTCCCATGTTTTATCAGCTGACGCCGGAGCAGGTGGAGTATATTGCCGGAAAAGTAAAGGAATTTTATGAAACAAGAAGGTAAGAAGGAGCAGCTAATCAACTGGATACTGGCAGGCGGCTTTGTGGCCGTCGTGATGCTTATTATTGGCAGTCTTTTTGATTATTACTATGATCTGAATGACGACGGTTTGATGAAGGATATTCTGGCAGGAGTATATACAGGCACGCCGGAAGGCCATAACATTCAGATGCTGTGGCCGGTAAGCGCATTGATCAGTGTTTTTTACAGGGTGGCGAGACCTTTGCCCTGGTATGGCCTGTTTTTGTGCGGCTGTCATTTTGGCTGTTTTTTTCTGATCTTAAAGCGGAGTCTTAAACTGGCATCGTGCGGATGGGAAAAACTGCTTGCAGCAGTGGCGGAAACCCTGGTTTTTACAGCCTTTTTCTTAGAACATCTGGTATATGCCCAGTATACCGTAAGCTGTACCCTGCTTGCAGGAACGGCGGCTTTCCTGTTCTATACAACGGACATAGAGCTTGACAACCGTAATTTTATAAAAAGCAATCTTCCGGCAGTCTGCCTGGTGATATTGGCTTATCTGATCCGGTCAGAAATGCTGCTGCTGGTGCTGCCCATGATCTGCATGGCAGGAGCGGCCAAGTGGGGAAATGAAAAAAAGATTTTTACACCTCGGCATGCAAAAAAATATCTTTCCGTGATCGGAATGATCCTGGCGGGGCTTTTACTTTCCCAGGGTGTGCATATGCTTGCCTACAGCTCGCCGGAGTGGAAAAGCTTTACAGAGCTGTTCAATAACAGAACGGAGCTTTATGATTTCCAGGTCATTCCACCCTATGAAGGGAATGAGGCGTTTTATGAAAGCGTAGGGCTTGCGGAAAGTGAAAAGATCCTATTTGATAATTATAATTTTGGCATAGATGAAGAAATTGACCATGAGCTTATGGGACAGGTGGCAGAATATGCAGGCAAGCTTCGGAAGGAGAACACTCCGGTAATGCAAAATCTCAAGGAGAAGGCAGGGGCTTATCTGTATCGCTTTTTGGGAGGAAAGACAAAAAGCGGAAGTGATTATCCCTGGAATTATCTTGTGATTCTGGGCTATGTGCTTGCCTTCCTGACGGGAATTCCTTTAAGAAATCAGGCAGAGCAGCAAAAAGGGCCATGGCAGCAGAGAATGAAAAATGCTGCGTCTATTTTGTGGAAGCTTGCGTTTTTGTTTGCGGTCAGAACGGTTCTTTGGATGTATATTCTGTGGGGAGAGCGAAGCCCAAGCAGGATTACGGATTCTTTGTATCTTATGGAGTTTTTGATCTTATCCGCCATGATCCTGGTACACCTTGGTGAGATCCATTCCGAAAGAAGCAGACGGTGGCTGGAGGCTGTAACAGGAGGGCTGTGTATTTTACTTGCAGTGATGGTTTTACCGGCCAAAGGATCTGCGGTTATGGATCAGCAGGCGGTAAGGGAGGAGGTAAATGCTCCTTACGGGGAGCTTTACGCATACTTTAAGGAGCATCCGGATCAGTTTTATTTTATGGACGTTTATTCCTCCGTGGCCTACTCGGAAAAGATGTTTAAGAATGTAGATAACACCCTGGCAAACTATGACATTCTGGGAGGCTGGGCCTGCAAAAGCCCCCTTCAGGAAAAGAAGCTTGCAGCTTTTGGGATCACAGACATAGAACAGGCTCTTAGAGAAGAGGAGCATATTTATTTTGTAAAGAATACTGCGGAGGATATGCAGTGGCTGTCTCAGTATTATGAAGGACATGGGACGCCCATAAAGGCTGCTTTGCTTGCAACCATTTCGGACACCTTTGAAATTTATCAGATCAGTCCTGCGTCCTGAAGCTTGCAGAGTTTGGAAAGGCATGGTGATGAGTATGGAAGAAAACGGGATGCTTTTTGGAAAAGAGATATACCTGCGGCCCATGACAGAGGAAGATACAGACCTGATCGTTTTGTGGAGAAACAGGGAATTTGTGCGCCGGAACTTTATCTATCAGAAGCCCTTTACAAGGGAAGGGCATTTGAAGTGGATCCATACCATGGTCGATACCGGGAAAGTAGTGCAGTTCATGATCTGTGAAAAAGCATCAAAAAGGCCTGTGGGAAGCGTTTATCTGCGCGATATCGACAGGGAACATAGAAAAGCGGAGTACGGAGTTTTTATCGGGGAAGAGGATGCACTGGGAAAAGGATATGGCACAGAAGCGGCAGGGCTGATCACAGCCTACGGCTTTGAAAACCTGCATCTTCACAAGATCATGCTCAGGGTGCTTGCAGAGAATGCGCGAGCAAGGAAAAGCTATGAGAAAGCAGGCTTTGTGCAGGAAGCCTATCTGAAGGATGAGGTTTTTCTGCAGGGAGCATACCGGGATATCATCTATATGGCTATGATCAATGAGAAGGAAAACGGAGAATAAGCAATGGAAAAGGAAGAAAAGAGAAACAGGAAAATGGTCAGCTTTGTCATTCCCTGTTACCGGTCGGAAAAAACACTGCCGGGAGTGACAAATGAAATAGAAGAAACCATGAAACAGCTTCCTGCGTATGACTATGAGGTGATCCTGGTAAATGACTGTTCTCCTGACGGAACGCTGGAGACCATTAAGACGCTCTGCAGGGAAAAGAAAAAATTTACAGGAATTGACCTTGCAAAAAACTTTGGACAGCACAGCGCACTGATGGCAGGGCTCCGCTGTACTAAGGGAGATCTGGTGGTATGCCTGGATGATGACGGACAGACTCCTGCAAACGAAGTGGGAAAGCTTCTTTCGGGGATTGAACAGGGCGCAGATGTGGTATATGCCAGGTATGGGAAAAAGCATCATTCGGGATTTCGCAATTTTGGAAGCCATGTGAATGAACTGATGACCAGGGTGATGCTGGGAAAACCCAAGGAGCTTTTTGTTTCCAGCTATTTTGCCGCCAGAAGATTTGTGGTGGAGGAAATGGTGAAATATGAAAATTCCTATCCTTATGTGATTGGACTGGTGCTGCGCACCACGAAAAATATTGTAAATGTGGAAGTGAACCACAGAGACCGGGCGGCAGGGGAATCGGGCTATACGTTTTCCAAGCTGCTGGGGCTTTGGTTTAATGGATTTACGGCGTTCAGCGTGAAGCCCCTGCGGATTGCAACGGCCACGGGAGCAGGCTGCGCTGTTATAGGCTTTTTGTATGGCCTTTATACCATTATCAAAAAGATCTTTTTCAATCCTCCCGGATTGGTGACTGGCTTCAGCGCCCTGATGTCAGTGCTCGTTTTTGTGGGAGGCATGCTGATGCTGATGATGGGGCTTGTAGGAGAGTACATCGGAAGAATGTATATTTCCATGAACAGATCGCCCCAGTATGTGATCCGGGAAGTGATCCGGCATGAAGAAGAACAAGAGACGGAAAATTAATGCAGTAATGGCAGGGTAAAGGCAGGAGCGAAATGAAGTCAGAAAAGGAGAAGATAACTTTATACAGCAAGGAAGGGATCCTGCAGGCAGGGCTTGTTTTTGCTGCCTTTCTGGCAACCTGGGCATTCGGATATATGGTTTCCCCTGTGGGGGGAGGCCTTTCTTATACCAACAGCATTTTATCGGTTTTCCTTTTTCTTTTTTTCTGTTTCCTTTTTGGAAAGATCAGGAAGCAGGGGTTTGGCCGGGGGAAAAGGAAATGGATATGGCCGGGGATCTGCGGAAGTCTTTTTGCAGTCAGCATGTGTTTTGGGATTCAACTGGATCAAAAGGGGAATGTGCCCTTTACAAACCTGAAAATGTGGGGAGCTGTTTTGATCCTGGCGGTATGCTGCAGTCTTCTGCTGCGATACGTCTGGGATCTGGGGGACGGACTGATACAGAAAAGGCACTCCGGAAAAGGAGCGCTTCTGAAAGCAGAAGCTTCAGGGGAAAAAAGAGGCCGCTCGATCCTGTTTTACGGAGGAGTGATCTTCCTGCTTTATATGCCGGTATATCTGGCGGTATATCCGGGGTTTTTTGTATATGATGCCCAGGAGGAGCTGATGGAGGTGGTCACCAGAAGCTTTACCACCCATCATCCGCTGGTTCATGTCCTGCTTTTAGGCGGTGTGATCCAGCTTGTGCATAAGCTTACGGGATCCTATAACCTGGGGATTGCCTGTTATACTTTCCTTCAAATGGCAGTGATGGCGGGGATCTTTGGATATGGAGTAAGCGTCCTGAAAAGCCGGGGAGTGAAAAGGTGGGGAAGAATTCTGCTCACCTGTTATTTTGGATTGTGTCCTGTTCTGGTCATGTTTTCCCTTTGCTCTGCAAAGGATGGACTGTTTACGGGAATGCTGCTTTTGATGGTTCTGCTTTTGGAAAAGCTTGTAAGGGAACCGGAGAGCTTCTTTGGGCAGAAGGGAAATGTTCTTTTGCTGTTTCTTTCATGCACCGGCATGATGCTGCTGCGGCACAACGGATTTTATGCGTTTCTGGTGTCGATTCCGGCGCTGCTTTGGGGCATACAAAGAAACAGGAGGAAGGCGGCAGTCTTTTTTCTGGGAACCGTGATCGCTTATATGCTGATCAGCAGCGGCCTTTCAGCTCTGCTGTATGCAGACACATCGGAAAACCAGGAAATGCTTACGGTTCCCATCAGCCAGCTTGCCCGGGTTTATGCAGATCAGAAGGAAAGCCTGCCAAAGGAGGAATGTGAAATTCTTTACCGCTATCTTCCGGAGCAGGCCCTGGATCGTTATACGCCAAAGGTAACGGACGGAGTGAAGATTGCATTTTGCAATGAGGCTTATAGGGAGGATGCAGGAAGCTTCTGGAGGCTTTGGGCAAGATGGGGTATCCAAAATCCCTTTACCTATCTGAACGCATGGTTTATGACCTCTTACGGCTTTTGGTACCCGGACACCGTGATCGATGTTTATCGGGGAAATTCGGTTTTTACTTTTACCTATGGGGACAGTTCCTATTTTGGCTTTGAAGTGGAACAGCCCGGCAAAAGGGAGAGCAGGATCCCGGCCCTTAATGAGCTTTACAGAAGAATATCCCTGGAGGTCTCCTTTCAGAAGATCCCGGTATTGTCCCAGCTTTTTTCTCCGGGAACGGCCTGCTGGTGTTTTCTGTTTCTGCTTGGCTTTCTTTTATATCTGGGAAGATGGCGCGGGGCACTGCCTTACCTGCCGGTATTTTTCTGCTTTTTGACGGTTCTTCTGGGGCCCACATACCTGGTGCGTTATGTGGTTTACTTTTGGGCGGTACTGCCCTTTCTTGGAGCGGAAGTGATCAGGAGCGGGGAAGGATCACAAATTTGATAAAAATGGGTATCTGTGATATACTTACCCATGGTTTCGGGACAGATTTATGAACGGGAAGGGACTAAACGCAGATGATGAAAAAGATTATCTATAAAAGCACTGCCATAAAGGCGGTGATCCTATTAACAGCATTTTGTTTCCTGATTTCTTTATGGCCCCTCAGGATCATAAAGGAGACAGTGGAAAGCGCTGTGCCGGTAAAGGAAAGCATAGAGCCCTATATGGTAGATGAGAATGCCACCATCCTTCAAAGCTTTGTGGCACAGTATGACCATCTGGCAGATGTGAGGGTTTACCTCATGGAGGGCGGAAGCGGCGAGTATTTCTATGTGCGCCTTTTAAATGAACAGCAGGTGATGATCGCACAGGAAAAGGTGCAGATCACAGAGGAAATGCTGGAAAGTCCCGGATATGTAAAGGTGTTAATGGATGTTGATACGGAGGTTGGAAGGCCTTATTATCTGATACTTCAGGGAGAAGGCTCCCAGATATATACAGCCTGTGAGAACATTTCCCAGGAGGAGGCTCCCTATATGGGAGGGCTTTACTATGGAGATAACGGCGTAGAAGGAAAGGCGCTGATCGCATCATATGATTACAGCATGCCCCTTAGAAAGGGGAAGGTTTTGCTGTATGGGGGTGTGATCCTGGCAGCAGCGGCGCTTTTGTATGGCGCAGTCTCCCTTTTTTGCAAAAAAGGCAGTAAAAAGGATAAGCTGGTCACGGTGGAACAGGCATTTAAGGCGGTATGCAATCCCATTGCCGCGCTGTTTTTATTGATCTGCATCGTTACGATCTGTATGGGAAAATGGAGCGTGCATTTTCTGGATAACAGCGTGTTTATGGTCAGTGTACTGCTTCTTGGCATGATCTTATTTTATGGGATCAACCATAACAGGCAGGGACAGGAGAGCATCCTGACCATGAAATATCTGCAAAGTCATTTTGCAGATATTTTGCAGTCCCTTTTTCTTGCAGGCGCTATCAGTGGATGCTGTGAGTATATGGCAGGGCTTTATGATATTCACCATGCGGTGGCAGAGAGAAAAGAAATGCTCTGGTTCTGCCTGGCGGTGATTGCCATGTTCCGGTTTAAAGAGCTTGTGAACTGGTATAATCTGGTTTATGTGATCGGGGCAGGCGCTTATGGCTATTACTATTATAAGCAGCAGGTTGCGGCTCTGGCAGAACAGACCATTAAGGAAACCGAAATCGGAATGCATATGGCCGTAATCAGAAATACGGTATTTATTGGGATCCTGTTCGGACTGATCCTGATCCATACGCTGATAGGGCTGTGGAAAAGAAAACTGGCAAAGCCGGCATATTGGTATGCGGGGCTTGTGCTTCTTTTCTTTGCGGCAATCGTGGTCTTTAGAAACGGAAGATGGTGGACCGTGGTCCTTGCGGTGAGCTTTTTCCTGTTTTACCTTACTTATGGAATGTGGGAACACAAGGGAAGGCTCCTTACCAATATCTGCAGGGGCGCGGTACTTCAGTTTCTGCTGGCAACGGGCTATTGCCTGCTTCACAGGCCTTATACCACTTATCGAACGGCCAGATATCCCCATATTTTCCATACGGTGACGATTACGGCTACATACCTGACCATGGCATGGTGTGCCGCTCTTGTACTTTTGCTTTCCAAGCTGCGAAAGAGCAGGAAGCTTCGGGACAACTGGAAGGAACTGACCTTGTTTGGCGTGGTTTCCGCTTATATTCTCTTTACCATGGCAAGAACCGCTTTTCTGGCTGTAGGTGCGACGCTTCTGGTTGCGCTGATCGCCATGAGCGCCGGAAAAGGACTGAAAAAGTTCGGATATTTCTGGAGAAACCTGGGCTATATGATCCTTGCGGTGCTTGTATGCTTTCCGGTGACCTTTACGGTACAAAGAACGGTGCCTACACTGGTCAGCGATCCGTATATGTATGAATTTGAAAATTTCAGAGACGATACGTTAAGAGGGAGAAAATTGACCTCAGCCGATTGTATGAGAGTAGGGCGCTTTATTGATCTGTTCAGTGACAGAGTACTGGGCATTCCGGAAGGAACCTTTGACTTTTACGGGGAAAATAAAAGATACAGGGAAACCCATGATTCAGAAGGAAATGAGATCGTTGCCTCAAAGGCCTTCACAGGACGTTTGGAAGAGGAACCGCTTTTTGCATCTGCGGGAAGCTTAAGACCCTATATGCTTTATACAAGTGAAGAGGAATTTCCTGTGGATACACAGGCAGAGGATGATTACAGCAATGGACGGCTTGACATTTTCAGGTCCTATCTGGAACAGCTTAACATGACGGGACATGAGGAAATGGGAGCGCTTCTTAAGGATGGTTCTATTGCAACCCATGCTCATAATATTTATCTTCAGGTGGCATATGACCATGGAATTCCTGTAGGCATATTGTTTGTGCTGGTAGGGATAGCTACTTTTATCAAAGCATGTCTTTATTATAAAAAACAAAAGGACAAGGTGGCGTTTGCAGGGCTTCCGCTTGTAATCACGGTGGCGGTGGGAGCAGCCGGAATGGTGGAATGGGTCTTCCATCTGAGCAATCCCTGCGGATTTCTTTTACTGTTAGTCATTACGCCCCTTGTGTTTTGTGAGGAAAACGTGAAATATGAGTAAAGAGAAAAAGAAACCGAGAAAACCCTTTAATGTTAAGCTGTTATACAGACGCACCTGCCTGATCATTTATGATATTATCAGCGTGATCCTGGCAAGCTATATTGCGCTGCTTATGCGTTATGGGTTTGAAATGGCAGAAATCCCGGCCCACTTTGTGGATCCGATCAACCATTTTCTGCCCTTTAATATCCTGATCACATTGGCAGTGCTCTATGTGTTCCGCATGTATAACAGCCTGTGGGCGTTTGCAGGGGAAACAGAGCTGCAAAATCTGGTGCTGGCCAGCGTGATCTCTTCCGGGCTGCAGGCGGCCGGCATTCAGTTTTTTAAGACGCCGGGGCAGCAGGCGGTACCTGGAAGCTATTATTTCCTGTATATGTTTCTGCTGATCAGCTTTATTTTTGCCAGCAGATTTTCCTATCGCTTTTTCAGAAGCCTGAAGCACAAAAAGCAAAATAAGAAAAACAGCATTTCTGTTATGGTGATCGGTGCAGGGGAAGCAGCCAATGTGATTATCAAGGAGATCGTGAACAGTAATTTTTCCACCATGGTGATCCGCTGTATTATTGATGATGACCCGGGAAAGTGGGGAAGATTTATCCAGGGGATCAAGGTAGTCGGCGGCAGGGATAAGATCATTGAGTGTGCGGATATTTATGGGATCGATGAAATTATTGTGGCAATGCCCTCTGTCAGCAGGAAGGAGCTTTCAGAAATCCTGGATATCTGTAAGGAGACAAGCTGTAAGCTGCGCTCCCTTCCCGGAATGTATCAGCTTGTAAATGGCGAAGTCAGTGTCAGCAAGCTGCGGGATGTGGAGGTGGAGGATCTTCTGGGGAGAGATCCCGTTGAAGTAGATCTGGATTCCATTCTGGGATATGTACAGGGAAAAAGAATTCTGGTTACGGGAGCAGGAGGTTCTATCGGAAGCGAGCTGGCAAGACAGATCGCTTCACACAGACCGTCCCGTCTGATCCTGTTAGATATTTATGAGAACAGCGTTTATGACGTACAGCAGGAGCTGATCACCGCATATCCTGAGCTGGATCTGGTGGTGCTGATCGCTTCTGTGCGCAATACCAACAGAATGAACTGGATTTTTGAGCATTACAAGCCTGAGATCGTGTATCATGCAGCGGCGCATAAGCATGTGCCTTTGATGGAAGCAAGCCCCAATGAAGCAGTGAAGAATAACGTGTTTGGAACCTTTAAGACGGCACAGGCCGCAGCCATGAACGGCACCAGACGTTTTGTCATGATCTCTACGGATAAGGCGGTAAATCCCACGAATATCATGGGAGCCAGCAAGCGGATCTGTGAAATGATCATCCAGACCTTTAATAAGCATTACGATACGGAATTTGTGGCAGTCAGATTTGGAAACGTACTGGGCAGCAACGGAAGCGTGATTCCTCTGTTTAAAAAGCAGATACAGGAAGGGGGCCCCGTTACAGTGACCCATCCTGATATTATCCGCTATTTTATGACGATCCCGGAGGCAGTTTCCCTGGTGCTCCAGGCAGGGGCATACTGTAAGGGAGGAGAGATCTTTGTGCTGGATATGGGAAAACCGGTTAAGATCCTGGATCTTGCCAAAAACCTCATCCGCTTATCCGGTTACCGGGTTGGAGAAGATATTAAGATCGAGTTTACAGGACTTCGTCCCGGTGAAAAATTGTATGAGGAGCTTCTTATGGCAGAAGAAGGCCTGACGGAAACCGCCAACAGGCTGATCCACATTGGAAAGCCCATTGAAATTGATGAGATGAAATTTTTTGTTCAGCTAAAAGAATTGAAGGATGCTTCAAAGAATGAGAGCAATGACATAAGACCGTTAGTAAAGGCGATTGTTCCCACTTATCATTACAGCGAGGAGCAGCAAGGAAAATAAACAGATCAAAGTCTGTATATTATGGAAAGGTGTGTTGATGTAAATGGCAGATAAGAGAGTGTATTTATCCTCGCCCACCATGCATGGAGAGGAGCAGAAGTTTATCAAGGAGGCTTTTGACACCAACTGGGTTGCGCCTCTTGGGCCGAATGTTGATCAGTTTGAAAAGAAACTGGCAGCTTATGTGGGCATTTCCCATGCCGCTGCGCTCAGCGCAGGTACTGCGGCTATCCACCTGGCGCTGCGCATCCTGGGAGTGGGGCCGGGAGATGTGGTATTTGCCCCGTCTCTTACGTTCAGTGCAACCTGTAACCCTATTGTTTACCAGAATGCCTCTCCGGTGTTTGTTGACTCGGAGCCGGATACCTGGAATATGTGCCCGAAAGCACTTGAGAAGGCCTTTGAAAAGTACCCTCATCCGAAAGCCGTGATCGTGGTTCATCTGTACGGAACCCCTGCAAAGCTTTCCGAGATCATGGAGATCTGCGAAAAGCATCAGGTGCCTCTGATCGAGGATGCTGCAGAATCCCTGGGAAGCACCTACAAAGGAAAATATACAGGTACTTTTGGAAGGATCGGAATTTATTCTTTTAACGGAAATAAAATTATTACCACATCCGGCGGCGGCATGCTGGTCTCCGAAGAGGAAGAGATCACAAAGAAAGCAACCTTCCTGGCAACGCAGGCCAGGGATCCTGCCAGATATTATCAGCATTCTGAAATCGGATATAATTACCGTATGAGCAATATCATTGCGGGGATCGGAAGGGGACAGCTTCTTCATCTGGAAGAGCATAAACAGCTTAAGCAGATCATTTACCGCAAATATAAAAGGGAGTTTAAGGATATTCCGGAAATCACCATGAATCCGTTAAATCCTGAGGGAGATGCAAACTGCTGGCTTTCCTGTATGACCATCTCGCCCGGAAGCGCTGTGACGCCGGATCAGATTATGGATGCCCTGGCGGCAGAAAACATTGAATCAAGACCGATCTGGAAGCCCATGCATCTGCAGCCTGTTTTTGCAAAGGAAGATTTTATTACCCTGAAGGAGCAGGGCAGTGTGGCAGAAGATATTTTTAACAGAGGCCTCTGCCTGCCCAGCGATATTAAAAATACGGAGGAAGATATGGACGAGATCATCACCATTGTCCGCAGGTGCTTCCACAGGGAATAAACGGAGGGTTTATGTATCAGAAATACATGAAGAGGCTGCTTGATATCCTCATATCGGCAGTAGGGATCACAGTACTTTCGCCGGTTTATCTTGTATTGTTTATACTGGTAAGGGTAAAGCTCGGAAAGCCTGCGCTGTTTACACAGGAAAGACCGGGAAAGGATGAAAAGATATTTAAGCTTTATAAATTCCGGTCCATGACGGAGCAGCGGGATGAAAAGGGAGAGCTATTGCCGGACGAAGTCCGGCTTACTTCCTTTGGGAAGATGCTTCGGGCAACCAGCCTGGATGAACTGCCGGAGCTCTTTAATATCCTGAAGGGAGATATGAGTCTTGTAGGGCCAAGGCCGCTGCTTGTAAAATATCTTCCCCTTTATAATGAAGAACAAAAACATCGGCATGATGTACGGCCGGGACTTACAGGGCTTGCACAGGTAAGCGGCAGAAATGCCATAAGCTGGGAAGAACGGTTTGAAAAGGATGTTTATTATGTAAGACATTTATCTTTTCTCCTGGATTGCAAGATCCTTTTCCGCTCTGTGGCGGTAGTGTTTTCCCATGAGGGGATCAGCAGTGGAACGGATGCGACTATGGAAGCATTTACGGGAACACCCCAAAAAGAAAAGGAAGAGTGAGGCAATATGAATATTTTATTTTGCAGTGTAGGAAGAAGATGCGAACTGCTGAAGGACTTCCGAAAAACCCTGGGAGAGGGCTTAAAGATCGTGGCAACCGATAACAGCACCTTTGCGCCGGCGTTTGCTTTTGCAGACCGGGGATATCAGGTGCCTTTAATAAGTGATCCCGGGTATATTCCGGAAATCCTGGCTATATGCAAAAAGGAACAGATCCAGGCGGTAACAACTCTTATTGATCCGGAGATCATGCTTCTTGCAGAGCACCGGAAGGAATTTGAAGAGCTGGGAGTGGAGGTTTTAGCACCATACCTAGAGACTGCAAAGTTATGCTTTAATAAGTATGAAATGTTCCGTTATCTTCAGGAAAAAAAGATCCCGACTGTAATGACCTACGGCACATATGAAGAGTTTTTCGCTGCCTATGAGCAGAAGAAGATCACGTTTCCTGTTTTTGTGAAGCCGCGAACGGGAAGCGGCAGCGTAGGGGCAAGAAAAATAGAAACGCTGGAAATGTTAAGGGATGTGATAAGAGAGGACGCTTCCCTGATCATTCAGGAATTTATGAAGGGAACGGACATGGATGCGGATGTGTATGTGGATACCATCAGCAAACAGCCGGTTGCGATCTTTTCCAAGAAAAAGATCTCCACGACCATAGGGGGTGCGAATAAAACCATCTCCTTTAAGGATCCCGCTCTTTTTAAATTTGTAAAAGAAGTGATCCAGGTGCTGGAATTTAACGGCCCTCTGGATATGGATCTTTTTTATCAGGATGGACAGTATTATCTTTCTGAGATCAATCCCAGATTTGGCGGTGCGTACCTGCATGCTTATGGGGCAGGGGTTGACTTCCCGAAAATGATTGACAATAATATAAAGGGAATTGAAAATCAGGATGAGACCGGTAGCTATGAGGAAGAGGTTGTCATGATGATGTATGACAGCGTTGTGATCAGGAGCCTTCAGGAATTAAAAGAGAATATTCAATGAAAATAATGATTTTAACAAATTACGCAAACGGATTATATCTGTTTCGTAAGGAGCTTTTGGCACAGTTTTTAAAGGATGGGCATGAAGTGGTTGTGTCCATACCCTTTGATGAAAACAGATTTAAAATAGAAAAACTGGGATGCAGGGTAATAGAGGCGCATCTGGAGCGGAGAGGAAGTAATCCTGTTCATGATCTGAAGCTGCTTGGGGAATACCTTGCCTGCCTAAAGGCTGAAAAACCGGAAATGGTTCTTACCTATACCATTAAGCCAAACCTGTATGGCGGTCTTGCATGCAGAATCAGAAAAATACCTTACCTGATGAATATAACAGGTCTTGGAACGGCAATTGAACATAAAAGCCTGCTCAGCAGGGCGCTTCTTCTGCTTTACCGTATAGCGTCGGCAAAGGCAGCCAGAGTTTTTTTCCAGAATGAGAAAAACCGGGATTTTATGCAGAGCCATGGGATTGCAAAAGAGAATGCAGCCCTTTTGCCGGGATCCGGTGTGAATTTGAAAGAGCATCCCTTTCGGGAATATCCTTCTGAACGGGAGGGAATCCGTTTTCTTGCCGTGCTCCGCATTATGAAGGATAAGGGAATTGGAGAATACCTGGATGCGGTACAGAGCCTTGCAGAGAAACGGAAGGATATTTCGTTTTATCTTGCAGGAGAATATGAAGAAGACAGCAGAAGTCTTTATGAGCCGCGGATCACAGAGCTGCAAAAGCAGGGAAAGCTGGAGTATCTTGGACATATCGACAATGTGGAGCAGGTCATGACAGAAAGTCATGTGATCGTTCATCCCTCTTATCATGAGGGACTTTCCAATGTTCTTTTGGAGGCGGCGGCCTG
>FR894562.1:129183-162107 GCA_000436115.1 Firmicutes bacterium CAG:534
GGAGGCGGCGGCCTGCGGAAGGCCGGTGCTGGCTACAAACGTAAGCGGGTGCAGGGAAACCTTTCTGGAAGGGAAAAGCGGTATTGGCTTTTCCAAAGAAAGCAGCCAGGATCTGATCCAGGCGATCCGGAAGATCCTCTCCATGACAGAGGAGCAGAGAAGAGATATGGGAGCTGCAGGAAGAGCCTATGTAGAGGAAAGATTTGACAGGCAGATCATTATCGATACCTATGAAAAAGAAATAGAAACCATAAAGGAGAATAGAAAATGGGACTGTACGAGGACATTGTAACTGGAAAAGAAAAGCTTTCACTGGTGGGACTTGGCTATGTAGGAATGCCCATTGCCGTAGCCTTTGCCAGAAAGATCAAGGTAGTCGGGTTTGACCTCAATGAAAAGAAGATCGAGCTTTATAAAAGCGGCATTGACCCCACTAATGAAGTGGGAAATGAAGTGATTGCAAAGACCACTGTGGAATTTACAGCGGATCCGAGTAAGCTTCGGGAAGCAAAATTTCATATTGTAGCGGTGCCTACTCCGGTCAATGACGATCATACGCCCGACCTGACTCCCGTAGAAGGCGCCAGCAGGATCCTGGGACAAAACCTTCAAAAGGGTTCTGTTGTCGTATTTGAATCAACCGTATATCCGGGAGTAACAGAGGAGATCTGCGTTCCGATCCTGGAGAAGGAATCCGGGCTGAAATGCGGGGTTGATTTTAAGATCGGATATTCTCCTGAAAGGATCAATCCGGGAGATAAGGTTCATAGGCTGGAGACCATTACCAAGATCGTTTCCGGTATGGATGAGGAAACCTTAAACACCGTTGCCAGCATTTATGAGCTGGTAGTGGAAGCCGGAGTTTACCGTGCTCAGTCCATTAAAGTGGCAGAGGCGGCCAAGGTGATTGAAAACAGCCAAAGAGACATCAATATTGCCTTTATGAACGAACTTTCCATTATCTTTAATAAAATGGGGATCGATACAAAATCCGTGCTGGAGGCAGCAGGGACTAAGTGGAATTTCCTGAAATTTTATCCGGGACTGGTAGGAGGACACTGTATCGGGGTAGACCCGTATTACCTGACCTATAAGGCAGAGTCACTTGGATACCATTCCCAGATCATCCTTTCCGGCAGACGGATCAATGATGATATGGGGAAATATGTGGCAGAAAGCCTTGTAAAGAACCTGATCAAGGCAGATCTTTCCGTTAAAAATGCAAGGGTTGCTATTCTTGGCTTTACTTTTAAGGAAAACTGTCCTGATACCAGAAATACAAAGGTAATTGATATATACAAAGAGCTTCAGGAATATGGCATCACGCCGATCGTGGTAGACCCGGCAGCAGACGCAGCAGAGGCAGAAAGGCTTTATGGCATTACCTTTGCCCGGATGGAAGAAGTAAAGGACATGGATGCGGTGATCATTGCGGTTTCCCATAAGCAGTTTTTGACGCTGGATCAGGAAAAGATCTTTTCCTTCTACCGTCAGGAAAATGCCAAGAAGGTGCTGGTGGATATTAAGGGCATTTTAGATCGCAGCCAGTATGACACAGAGGATTGCATATACTTTAGATTATAAGGGATGATAAGGAGAAAGCGGGAAATGGGATATCAAAACCTGAAATTTGACAAAGACAGTGTGTTTTTGGTTACGGGAGGCGCCGGATTTATCGGTTCCAATCTGTGTGAAGCCCTAACGGATATGGGATATCAGGTCAGATGCCTGGATGATCTGTCCACCGGGCATATTGAAAACGTAAAGTTTTTAGAGGAGCGGCCCAATTACACCTTTATCAGGGGCGATATCAAGGATCTGGATACCTGTATGAAGGCCTGTGAAGGAGTCACCTATGTGATGAACCAGGCAGCCTGGGGTTCTGTGCCAAGAAGCATTGAAATGCCGCTTTTCTATGAGCAGAATAATATTATGGGAACACTGAACATGATGGAGGCAGCCAGACAAAATGGCGTGAAAAAGTTCGTATATGCCTCCAGTTCTTCCGTATATGGGGATCATCCTGTTCTGCCCAAAAAGGAGGGACAGGAAGGAAACCTTTTATCTCCCTATGCGCTGACCAAGCGTGTGGATGAGGAATATGGAAAGCTTTATAAGAAGCTGTATGGGCTTGATACCTACGGACTGCGTTATTTTAACGTGTTTGGGCGCAGACAGGATCCTAACGGCGCCTATGCAGCTGTAATCCCCAAATTTATCAGACAGCTCTTACATGGAGAAGTTCCCACGATCAACGGGGATGGAAAGCAGTCAAGAGATTTTACCTACATTGATAATGTGATCGAGGCAAATATGAAGGCATGTCTCGCACCTTCAGAGGCAGCAGGCCAGGCATTCAATATTGCCTATGGAGGAAGAGAGTATCTGATTGATATTTACTATGATCTTTGTAAGGCGCTTGATAAAAAGGTGGAGCCACATTTCGGACCGGACCGTGCAGGGGATATCAAGCATTCCAATGCGGATATTTCCAAGGCCAGAGAGCTTCTTTCCTATGATCCGGACTATGATTTTGCAAAGGGAATTGCACTGGCCATCGACTGGTACAAGGAGAATTTATAGGAGAAGGATTGCGTGAAAATAGCGGTAAGACTAGATGATATTACGCCGGATATGGATTGGGAGCGTTTCCTTGCAGTAAAAAAGCTGCTGGACCGCTACAAAATCAAACCGCTGATCGGTGTGATCCCGGATAACCGGGATGAGAATATAAAAGGAAAAGAAACAGGAGAGCATCCGGAGTTCTGGTCCTATATGCAGGAACTGAAATCTGAGGGCTGGGTAATTGCCATGCATGGCTTCCAGCACCGGTACACGACCCAAAAAGGAGGGTGCTTTCCCTTAAATGCCTTTTCTGAATTTGCAGGCCTGCCCTATGAAAAGCAGCGGTCAATGCTTCAGACGGGCAAAGAGATTCTGTCCCAAAAGGGGATGGAAACAGAAATTTTTATGGCTCCAGCTCACTCTTATGACAAAAATACTTTGCGGGCGCTGAAAGAGACCGGGTTTGCGGGGCTGACAGACGGCTTTGGCTCCGCTCCCTATTTGTGGAAGGAGCTTACTTTTTATCCCATTTCTTTTCAGCTTGGACGAACCCTCAGAAAGAAAAAGGGCTTCTCTACCATGGTATTGCATGCAGGGACGATGACAGATGAGGATTTGAAAAGGGTAGAGAACTATTTTCAGATGCCGGAGCCGGAGTGGATCTCCTTTTCAGAGTATTTGAAAATGGCTCCGAAAAAAAGGCAGCTTTTTGCGAGGCTTTGGGAATTTATGCTGGCCAAGGCAAAGCACCTGCTTGTGCAGATCAGAAGGTAGGAAAGGAGAGCCACAGTGAGGGATAAGAAAACAGGATGGAAATGGCTTATGCTCGGCGTGAGCATGGGCTTTTATCTTTTTTTTGCTTTTTATGATGGAACTGTTATCTGTGTGGATTCTCCTACCTACATTAACTGGGAAAGCTCAAGGGAACCTCTTTATCCTCTGTTTTTGGCTTTGCTGCGTTTCCTCTTGGGAGGCACAGGGGAGGGCTATCTTTTTGGGGTGGTTTTGCTCCAGAGCATTCTGGCCGGTATTTCTGCTTTTGCGCTTTCAGAGTATTTGCGGCAGGAATGCAGGCTGAAGGAGGTTGAGGCCTTTTTTCTGCTGCTGATCCCTATGGCCGTGTCTTTGCTGTGCAGATATGCGGCAGGAAGAGGCTCCATGTACTCGAACAGTATTCTGACAGAGGGGATTGCCGTGTCAGGATACCTTCTTTTCTTTCGTTATCTGATGGAATTTGTTTTTCACCATACCAGAAAAGGACTGCTTTGCGGCGCCTTTTTGGCATTTCTTCTTTATCTGACCAGAAAGCAGATGATCCTCTGCCTTTTTATGCTGGGAGCTGCGATCCTCTATGTGTATGGAGCAAAGAAAAAGAAGTGGCTGCGCAGCATGGCGCTTTTTGCAGCCTGCCTGATAGGCGTTTTGGGGAGTGCGAAGCTTGTAGACGGCGCAAGCAATTACCTGTTCAGGGGAAGGATCATGACCCATACCAGCGACGTAAGGTTTCTGGCAACAGTAGGGTTTTATACAGCAGGCAGGGAAGATGGGGAGCTGTTTGCTGAAAAGGAGATCAGGGAACTGTTTTATGAGATTTATGATCCCTGTGCGGAAAACGATTATCTTATGCCGAAGGAGCAGGAAAGCTGGACAAACAGAGTATCGCATTTTGCAGATAATTATGATAAGATACAAATTGACACTATGTGGCCTAAGGTAGATGAATTTGTACAAAGACAGTATGACTGTACAGGCGAAGAGATTAACCTGCAGGCGGATCGTGTGATGAAGAAATTAGGCAAGTGCCTGCTTTTCCATAACAGTGGGAAAGTACTGCTTCTCTTTTTTGATAATTTCAGGGAAGGACTTGTGACAACGGTTGCAAAGGTTCATCCGATCCTGAACTGGTACAGCGTATTTATTTACCTGCTTTATGCTGCGCTATTTGCCTTCCTGATCATCCGGAAGGGAAATCAGAGGATCCTTCTCTTTGCAGGAAGCGTACTGGTATCTGTTTTAGGCAATGTAGGACTTGTTTCGCTTGTAATCTTTTGTCAGTCAAGATATACCATCTATAATATGGCCTTATTTTATTCGGGATTGTTCTTGCTGGGCAGGGAAAGCCTGCAGCAAATAAAGCAGATAAGGAAAAGGTAGTCAGGTATGAAGGAACCCATCAGAATACTGCATGTCCTGGGAAATACAAACCTTGGCGGGGCAGAGAGCAGAACCATGGATCTATATCGTCATATAGACAGAGAAAGGGTGCAGTTTGACTTTCTGGTCCATACGGAGCAGGAAGGTCATTTTGATAAGGAAATTTTGGAACTGGGAGGACATGTTTATCGTGTTCCCCGTTTTCGTATGTATAACTTTTTTTCCTATCGGAAAGCAGTCAAAGACTTTTTCAGGGAGCATCATGAGTTCGGAGCCGTACAGGGGCATATGACCAGTACGGCTGCCATCTATCTGCCCATCGCCAAAAAAGCGGGAGTGCCCGTCACCATTGCCCATGCAAGAAGCGCAGGGGTAGATCGGGGCATCAAGGGAAGGATGACGCGGATCCTCCGCCGTTCTTTATGGAAGAAGGCAGATTATTTATTTACCTGTTCAAAGCTTGCGGGGATTTCGGTGTTTGGAAAGAAAGCTGTGGAGGAAGGGCGCACGGTATTTATCCCCAATGCCATTGACTGTGAGAAGTTTGCTTTCAGGGAAGAAACCAGAACAAAAATGCGCAGGGAGCTTTCACTTTCAGACCGGTATGTGATCGGTCATGTGGGACGTTTCCATTATGCCAAAAATCACGAATACCTGCTTAGGGTTTTTGCAGCTTTATGTAAGGAAAAACCGGAGATGGACTTTGTACTTCTGCTTCTGGGCGAAGGACAGGGCATGGAGGGTATCCGGAAGCTTTCTGAAGAGCTGCAGATAGGAGATAAGGTGATCTTTGCAGGAAACAGAACGAATGTCAGCGATTATTATCAGGCCATGGACTATGTTGTTTACCCTTCCAGATATGAGGGGCTTCCCGGCAGCATTGTTGAGGCTCAGTGTGCGGGGCTGAAGTGCCTGATGTCAGACAGGATCTGCCAGGAAGTAATCGCCACAGAGCTTGTAACAACCATGGATATTGATAAGGATCCGGTCAGGTGGGCGGCATATCTGGCAGGACAGCTTTATTATGACAGAACGGATCATGCCGGACAGATGCGGGCTGCGGGATTTGACGTAACCTGTCAGGCAGAGAAAATGATGAAATTTTACGAAACAGGGAAATGGGTATGAAAAATGTAATGCTGATAACGCCTATGCTGCATCAGGGCGGATTTGAAAGGATCTGTGTGATGACGGCAAGACTTCTTGAGGCAGACTATGATGTGACCATCGTAGTATTTTCCATGGAGGATATTGCCTTTGATATTTCAAATCTTAAAGTGATAAATCTTGACCTGAAATCAAGGCCGGGCAGGCTTGCAAAGGTGATAAATGTTTTAAGGCGGAGCAGAAAGCTGACAAAGCTTCAGAAAAATCTGAATACAGATGTTTCTTACAGTTTTGGCATGACGGCAAATATTGCCAATGCTTTGACTGGTGGAGCAAAGAAAAAGATCTGTGCCTGTCACTCCTTTGAAGAAATAAAAAACGGACGTTATATGAAACTTATAGGAAAAAAAGCTGATCTTCTTTTCTGCTGTGCCAAGAAGATGACGGATCTTGCCGTGAAGCAGTATGGCTTTTCCAATATAGAAACTCTTTGGAATCCATGTGATACGGAAGAAGTAAGAGAACAAAGCAGGAAGGGAAATAAGGAGGAACTGACCTTCTTTGAAGAGGAAAAGCCGGTTTTTGTTTCCATGGGCAGGGAAGATGAGGTAAAAGGTTTCTGGCATCTTCTAAAGGCTTTTCGGAGGGTATCTGAAAGCCTGCCGGATGCAAAGCTTGCAGTGATCGGAGAAGGAAGTTTTGAAAAATACAAGGCGTTAGCAAGAGAGCTTCAAATTGAGGAAAGAATATGGTTTACAGGACTTAAAAAAAATCCTTTCCCCTACCTTGCAAAAGGAAAGGCCTATGTCCTTTCTTCTATCAGCGAGGGGCTTCCCAATGCTCTGGTGGAGGCTCTTTCCCTGTCGCTTCCGGTCATATCTGTAAACTGTTTATCGGGACCTGCAGAAATCCTTCATGAAAACTGGCAGGAGGCAGAAGAAAAAAAGGAATATTTTGAGGCGGATTATGGCATATTGACGCCGGCTGTATCTCAAACGCCTGATTTTCAGGCAAAATGGCAAAATGAAGGAAAGCTTATTGAGCTGGAAAGGGAAGAGGAGATCCTGGCTGAGGCAATGCTGCGCATAGCCACTGATGAAGAACTGTGCCGGCATTATAAGGAAAGAGGGAGCTGCAGGGCAGAGGATTTTTCAAAAGAGAAATATAAAAAGAAACTGATTGCGGATATGGAAGGATAAATATGTGCGGAATATGTGGTTTTTACAGTAAAAACAGAATCACGGCCGATCAGCTTACACTGATGAACGATACCATGTACCACAGGGGACCGGATGATGCCGGAGCAGAAATTTTTCCGGCAAAAGAAGGGTACTGCGTGGGACTTGCCCAGAGAAGGCTTTCCATTTTGGATCTTTCCCCTCTGGGACATCAGCCTATGCATAGTAAAGATGGAAGACTTTCCATTGTCTTTAATGGTGAGATCTACAATTTTGCAGAGCTGAAAAAGGAACTGTCAGATTATCCTTTTTGTTCAAACTGTGATACAGAGGTGATCCTGGCAGCGTACCTGAAATGGGGGATCTCCTGCGTCCATAAGCTTTGCGGAATGTTTGCCATTGCCCTGTATGACAGACAGGAGGAGACTCTTTATCTTGTGCGGGACCGCATTGGCAAAAAGCCCTTGTATTATTGGGAGGAGGAAGGAAATCTGGTCTTTGCTTCCGAATTAAAACCCATCATGAGCTGCCCGGGGTTTCAGAGAAAGCTCCGGACAGATGTGATCGCCAGATATTTGTATCATCAGTATTTATGTGAGCCTGACAGTGTTTTTGAAAATGTGTACAAGGTAAGGCCGGGGGAAATCATCAGCTTTCGCCTGGGAAAGATCCATAAGCAGAAATACTGGGATGTAAAAGAGGTATATCAGAAGAAAAAAGGAACTTTTACAGGAAATTATGAAGAGGCCAGGCAGGAGCTTTTCACCCTTTTGAAGGCAGCAGTACAAAAAAGGCTGGTGGCTGATGTACCGGTGGGAACCTTTTTAAGCGGAGGCTTTGATTCTTCCCTGGTCACGGCGCTTGCAGCCAGCGTTTCCGGGGAGCCGGTAAAAACCTTTTCCATTGGTTTTACGGAAAAGAGGTATAATGAGGCGGAATATGCGGGAAAGGTGGCGCAGTACCTTGGATGTGACCACACAGAGAAATATATCAGTGAACAGGACATGCTGTCTCTGGTAGAAAGTATACCGGAATATTATGACGAGCCCTTTGCGGACAGCTCCCAGATCCCGTCCATGCTGGTGTCAGAGGTTGCGAGAAAGCGGGTAACCGTTGCTCTTTCCGGGGATGGCGGAGATGAGTTTTTCTGTGGATATAACATTTATGAGAAGGTAAGACAGGCTCAAAGGCTGGATCTTCTGGGAGGAGTGGCAGCTGCGGCCGGAAGGCTTTTTCATATAGAGGATTACTATCCGTTCCGGGTGAGGGTGATCGCCGGAAACCGTGACAAGGAAACAAAAACCCAGTTTATTTCCGGCAATTATCAGAAAGCGGCCTTGGATCTGGTAAGCAGAGGGCAGCAGAACAGCCTTCCCTGCGGATATCCGTTTGAAAGCAGCTATCAGGAGAAGAACTGGCAGGAGAGAAGAATGCTCCTCGATATGGACACATACCTTCCCGGAGATATTCTCTGTAAGGTAGACAGAGCTTCCATGAAATATTCCCTGGAAGCAAGATGCCCGATCCTGGATACGGCGGTGATGGAATTTGCCATGAGCCTGCCCCATGAATTCAAGTATGAGAAGGGAAAGAAAAAGAGGATCTTAAAGGATCTTTCCTATGAACTGATCCCCAGGGAGCTTCTTGACAGACCTAAGGTAGGCTTTGGGGTGCCCCTGGATAAATGGCTTCGCGGAGTACTAAAAGAACAGGTGTTATCATTATCTCAAAGGGAGTTTCTGGAAAAGCAGGGGGTTTTTGAACCGCAGCAGGTGGAGCTCTTTTTAAGAAATTATATGGAAACAGGGGATGGAGGGGCTGGAAGCGGCGCTAATTATTCCCGTATTGTGTGGGCGTATTTTATGTTCCAGAAGTGGTATGAAAGATATATGATGCCTTAAGGGCAAAGAGGAGAGGCTTTGAGCAGCAGAAAAATTCTTTTTCATATTAACAGCCTGGGAAAAGGCGGAGCAGAAAGAGTGGTCAGTCTCCTGGCAGATTATTTTGCCAAGGAAGGCTATCAGGTCAAGATCATAACCTTGTGGAGAGCGGAAGAAGAATATGAGCTTTCGCCTGCGGTAACCCGGATCAACATGGAAGAGCTGCAGAGGAAAAGGAAGGGAAGGATCAGCCGGGCAGTGGGAAGGCTTTGGGACTTCAGAATGTGTATCAGAAGGGAAAAACCGGATCTGGTCATTTCCTTCTGTAATAAGGCGAATTTCCGCTGTGCTTATGCCATGCTGGGGATGAAGATCCCTTTGCTTGTCTCCGTCCGCAATGATCCGAAGGTTGATTATAAACCTTATCCCCTTGCTACAAGGCGGATGGAAAAAAAGGCGAAGGGGTGTGTCTTTCAGACTAGTGAGGCAAAAAACTTCTTTGCATCTGAGCTTCAGAAGAAATCCAGACTGATCATGAATCCTGTGAATCCTAAATATCTTTCTGAGGATAACAGATGGATGGACAGTCCTGAAAAGTGTCATATGATAACGGTAGGTCGGTTGTCAGAGCAAAAAAATCAACTGTTATTATTAAGGGCATTTTGTCAAATCATGATTAAATTTCCTAAAGTTCATGTAAAACTTTATGGAACAGAAAGCAATGCCGGGTATCAGCAGAAGCTGATAGAATACTGCCGGGAAAATCATATGGAGGAAAGAGTACATTTCATGGGAGAAAGTGACAGACTGGAGAAGGAACTGCAGACCGCAGCCTTGTTTGTCCTTCCTTCTGATTATGAAGGGTTGCCCAATGCGCTGATGGAAGCCATGGCAATGGGACTGCCTGTGATCGCAACGGATTGTCCCTGCGGCGGTCCGGCAGAGCTGATCCGGGATGGCTGGTCCGGGATCCTTACTTCGGTGGGAGATGTGGAAAAGCTCTCAAAGGCTATGGAGAAGCTTCTGACAGAAAGAGGCCTGGCAGCGCAGATGGGGCAGCATGCCAGGGAGATCGGCCGCAAGGCTTCTCCGGAACAGATCTGCAGACAATGGGAAACCTATGCAGAGGAGATCATGGCGGGGGAGGTGTCTCATGCCTAAGAAGGTTGCGTTTTATCTCAGCAGTATGAGAAAAGGCGGAGCGGAGAGAGTCATTGCCAATTTGACAGAATATTTCTATCATAAAAATTATCAGGTGCTTCTGGTAACAACCCATGTGGCTGAGGAAGAATATCCGGTACCGGAAGGGGTGTGCAGGAGAATATCGGAACCTGCGCAGGAAGAGCTGGGCGGAGGAAGACTTGGAAATTTGAAGAAAAGGCTCCGGAAGCTTAGAAGTATCTGGAAAGAAGAAAAACCGGATGTGATCGTTTCCTTCATTGGAAAAAATAATATGATGGCGATTTTGACCGTCATGGGACTTGGAATTCCGGTAGCGGTTTCCGTAAGGGGAGAGCCCTCACAGGAGTATTACAGTCCGGTGCTCCGGTTCCTCGCCCGCAGCCTGTTCCATTTGGCAGACGGGGTGATCCTGCAGACACGGCGGTGCATGGAGTTTTTTCCGAAGTCCATACAAAAGAAGGCTGTTATTTTGAAAAATCCTGTGAATCCTTCCTTTTTTAAACCCAGATATGAAGGGGAAAGAGAAAAAACCATTACGGCGGTGGGAAGGATAGATGAAAATAAAAATCATGAACTTCTGATCAGGGCATTTGCGCAGATTGCAGGACAGTTTCCGGAGTACCGGCTTGTAATCTATGGCGAAGGGGATAAGAGACAGGAACTGTGTAAGCTGTCGGAGGAGCTTGGCCTGAAAAACAGGATCAGTCTTCCGGGAAGCATTGCAGATGTTTCAGAAGCTATTTACAAAACAAGTGTTTTTGTATTATCCTCCAATACAGAAGGAATGCCAAACACCTTAATAGAAGCCATGATCATGGGACTGCCTGTGATCGCAACGGACTGTCCCTGCGGTGGTCCGGCGGAACTGATCAGGTCAGGTGAAAATGGAATTTTGACTCCTGTGGGAGATGTAAATGCAATGAAGGATAACTTGCAATACATGCTAAAAAACTTGCAAAACGCAGAAAAAATGGGAAAACAGGCAAAGATAACAGGTGAGACATACAGACCGGAGCCTGTCCTTAAGGAATGGGAGAAATACTTGATTTCACTGGGACTTTAAGACTTGGAAGGAGAGCATATGTGCGGAATAGCCGGGTTTTGTAATTTTGCAGGAGATGCAAAAGCCAATATTGAAAAAATGAAGGAAAGAATGTACCACAGAGGCCCTGATGCAGGGGGCAGCTATTTCTCAGAAAATGGCCAGGTGGTGTTAGGACACAGGCGGCTTTCCATTGTAGATCTTTCTGAAGCCGGCTCGCAGCCCATGACTTCAAAAAGCGGTAGATATGTGATCGCCTATAATGGAGAGATCTATAACTATAAAAAGCTTGCAGAGCGGCTTCTCTCAGAGGGGAAGGTAACGGCTTTCCGGGGAACCTCCGATACAGAGGTTCTGCTTGAGGCCTTTGAAGCCTATGGAGTGGAGGAAACCATAAGGGAATGCAAGGGAATGTTTGCGATTGCCCTTTATGATAAACAGGAAAACAGCCTGACCCTGCTCAGGGACCGCATCGGAGAAAAGCCGTTATATTACGGCATGGTAAGCGGCAGCTTTGTGTTTGCCTCTGACATTGGCAGTATTTCTGTTCTGGATGGTTTTCAAAACCCTGTTGATACAAGAGTGCTTGATCTGTATTTTGTGCATGGCTATATTCCGGCGCCCTATTCCATCTATCAGAACATCTATAAACTGGAACCGGGCACAATATTAAAAATTAAATCACCATTTAATAAATGGGAAATGAAAAAATACTGGTCAGTCATGGAAGTTGCCAGAAGGGGACAGGATGATCCCTTTAAGGGTACACGGCAGGAGGCGGCGGATGAGCTGGAACGCCTGTTAAAGGACGCCATAGCAGGGCAGATGGTTGCAGATGTTCCGGTAGGAGCGTTTTTGTCTGCAGGGATCGACAGCAGTACCGTGGTAGCGCTTATGCAGTCCCTTCATCAGGGAAAGGTGAAGAGCTTTACCATTGGCATGAAGGAAGAAGGCTATAACGAGGCTGTTTATGCAAAGGAAATCGCGCAGCACCTTGGCACGGAGCATACGGAACTTTACATTTCCGAGCTGGATGCCCAGGGGGTCATTCCCAAATTGGGGGAAATGTTTGGAGAGCCTTTTGCAGATTCCTCCCAGATCCCTACTTATCTTGTAAGCAAAATGACAAGGGAGCATGTAACAGTTTCCTTAAGCGGGGATGCAGGAGATGAGCTGTTCTGCGGTTATACCTCCTATACCTCTGTGGAGCGGATCTGGAATAAAATGAAGGGGTTTCCCTACTTTGTGAGGAAGCCCTGCAGCGAGCTGGTGCTTCACAGCCCTTTAAAGCGAAACGAGATCTATAAGGTAAAGGGAAAGCTTCTTGGAGCCAGGGGGCCTGCGGATCTTTACATCTGCTCCAATGAAACGGAGCCTCTTGCAAGAAGGATCAGCAGATATCATGAAGAGATTCCCTATAAGCACAGTGAATATCCGGAGGGCTTTTTAAAGGAGACCAATCATAATATTATGCTTATGGATATGCTCATGTATCATCCCGACGATATTCTGGTCAAGGTAGACAGAACCGCAATGGCGGTTTCCCTGGAAACCAGAGTGCCTATGCTTGATAAGGACGTGGTGGAATTTGCGTTCCGGCTTCCCATTGAATATGAAAGGGAGGGAAAGACAGGAAAGCTTGTTTTAAGGGATGTGCTTTACCGCTATGTGCCGAAGGAACTGATGGAAAGACCCAAGAAGGGATTTGCCATTCCCATCCATAAATGGCTCAGGGAGAGCAGCCTTCGAAAATGGGCGGAGGATCTGATCGAGCCGGGACTGCTCAGGAGACAGGGTTTTTTAGATGCTGACATGGTCTGGCAGATCTGGAATGACTATATAAACGGAGGGATCTGGAGGATCCAGATCTGGTATATTCTGATGTTCCAGCAGTGGCTTTGCGGTCAAAAAGAGGAGAGGTAACTATGCTGTTTCATTCCTATCTATTTATACTTTTCTTTTTGCCGCTTTTTGTGCTTTGCTATTTCCTGGCAGGCAGATACAGGGACGGCAGGGCCGCTATTTGGGTGCTGGATCTGTTTTCCCTGTGGTTTCTGGCTTCCCAGGGGCTGGGATCGCTTCTGGTGTTTGCGGCGTGCATGGCGGCAAACTACGGAATTGCCGGATGGATCACACAGGCGAAAGAGAAGCGGATCCGAAAGCTGATCCTTGTGATCGGTATCGGGCTTAATATCGGAGTGCTGTTTTTCTTTAAGTATACGGTTTTTCTGGTGGAAAATGTAAATGCTGTTTTTGGAAGCTCTATTCCGGTAATGCGGATATTTATGCCGGTCGGCATCAGCTTTTATACGTTCCAGCATTTGATGTACCTGATAGACAGCTACCAAAAGGGGGATCAGGGGTATTCCCCGCTTCAGTTTGCAACCTATGATCTGTTTTTCCCCAAGATGCTCCAGGGGCCGATCACCCGCTGTGAGGAGCTTGCCGTCCCACTTTTTGCAAAGGGCAGAAGGTCTGTAAGCTTTGAAAATCTGGGGAAAGGACTTTATGGCTTTTCTCTGGGCCTTGCCAAAAAGGTCTTGCTTGCAGACAATCTGGCAAAGCTTGTAAATGCAGGCTATGCTGATGTGGCGCAGCTTGGCAGCGCAGATGCGGTAATTGTGATGATCTGCTATTCTCTGCAGATCTACTTTGATTTCAGCGGATACTGCGATATGGCAGAGGGGATCGGACGAATGATAGGGATCAGGCTTCCTGTGAATTTCAATTCTCCCTATCAGGCTGTTTCCATTTCTGACTTCTGGGACAGATGGCATATCACCTTGACCCGGTTTTTTACCAGGTATCTTTATATTCCCCTTGGAGGCAGCAGAAAGGGAAAAGGCAGGACGCTTATAAATATTATGATTGTTTTCTGCATCAGCGGATTATGGCATGGAGCAAACTGGACGTTTATTGTATGGGGAGCTTTTAACGGTCTTTGTATGGTTTTTGAGAGGGCAGCCGGAGTGGAAAAGTGGAAGCTGCCCAGGGCGGTAAGAATGGTCACAGCCTTTATCGTGACTACCTTTGCATGGAGTATTTTCAGGGCCCAATCCCTGTCACAGGCCGTAACCCTGTGGAGCAGGCTCTTTGCCGGAGGCGGGCGCCTTTGCCAGGGCATTACGGAGACCTTTTATGATATTGTGGAAATGGCAGTGCTGCAAAGGGCGGGAGCAGAACGGCTGCTTTCGGGATATTCAGATCTTCTTTTGTATGCCGTGGTTTTTGTCCTGGTGCTGGCCTGCTTTGTGATGAAGAATACCGGGGAAAAAGTGGAGGCTATGAAATTTTCCCTGAAAAAAGCGGTAGTAACGGCAGGATTGTTGCTCTGGGGACTGTTTTCCCTTGCGGAGATCAGCAGTTTTATTTATGTTAATTTTTAAGGAAGGACAGGCATGGAACAAAAAGCAAAAAAATGGTTTGCAGGATGCGTGACTGCGGTGCTGATCTGCCTTGTGGCGGCGGGAGCGCTTATGATCGTGATCGATCCCTATTTTCATTATCATGGGCCGCTGCCTCAGCTTTCCTACAGATTGTATGAGGAAAGATACGTCAATGATGGGATTTCAAGGCATTTCTCTTATGATGCCATTATTACAGGAACCTCCATGGCTCAAAATTTTAAAACGACCCA
Organism: Firmicutes bacterium CAG:534; assembly: GCA_000436115.1. Lineage (GTDB taxonomy): Bacteria > Bacillota > Clostridia > Lachnospirales > Lachnospiraceae > Suilimivivens. The sequence continues at coordinate 143,929 of FR894562.1, forward strand.
GATGGATGAACTTTTTGGAACCCATGCCGTAAAGGAGCCTTTTTCCGGGGCCGGCTTTCAGGAGCTTTCAGAAAATCTGGAAAGAGCCCTTAAAAGGAATGAGGAGCTGAAAACAATTCTGGTAGCGGTGGATTATAACGGACTGCTCAGAAGCTATGACTGGAAAAAATACGAGGAATATCCCACCTACCTTTATGATGACAATCCGTTTAATGATGTTTCTTATTTGTTTAATAAGTCGATCTGGTATCACGGAGCATTGTCCAATCTGGTGATGACCCTTCAGAAGGAGGAATCCACTTCCATGGATGCGTATTCCTCCTGGCGCTATGAAACCGGAATAGAACATATCCTTTATTCTTATTCCAGGGATGATCTGGAACCATTTGAAAATGTAGGGTTTGGCCCTTCGGAAGAGAAGATCGTGGCGGAAACCATTCAGAAAAATTTTGTGGATCTGGCAAATGAGTATCCGGACACCCAGTTTTATCTTTTTTATACGCCTTACAGCATTGTTTACTGGGATGCCCTGGATATACAGGGAAACAGGGATCAGCAGCTTAAGGCCGAAAAGCTGGCTACAGAGATGCTTCTTGCCTGTCCCAATGTAAAGCTATATAATTTTTTTGATCAGTATGAGATTATCTGTAATACAGACTACTACAACGACAGCTGCCATTACAGTGGCGAGGTCAATGAGATGATCTTAAACTGGATCAAAGAGGACAGAGGACTTCTTACCTGGGACAATTATTTAGAGCGTCTGGCGGCGGAGGAGGACTTTTACGCAAATTATGATTATGACAGTATCTATGCAGCATTATCTGCAAAGTAAGGTTTGCAGGCTTTTGGAAAGGCGCGGTAATTAGGATGAACATTATCAGAATGTCCGGGGGACTTGGCAATCAAATGTTTCAATATGCCCTGTACATGAAGCTGACGGCTATGGGCAGGGAGGTAAAATTTGATGATATCAATGAATACCGGGGAGAAAAGGCATGGCCGATCATGCTTGCCGTATTTGGAATAGAGTACCCCAGAGCCACCTGGGATGAGATTGTTGCCTTTACAGACGGTTCCATGGATTTCTCCAAAAGACTGAAAAGACTGTTTCGCGGCAGGCATCCCATTGAATATGTGGAGCAGGGATTTTATGATCCAAAGGTTCTTTCCTTTGAAAACATGTACCTGAAGGGATCTTTTCAAAGCCAGAGATATTTTGAAGATATTCTGGAAGAGGTGCAGGAAACCTTTCGGTTCCCGGAGCTGAAGGATATGAACCTTCCAGCTCCTCTTTATGAGACCACAGAAAAGTATCTTCTAAGGATCGAAGGCTGTAATGCCGTAGGGCTTCATATGTATCGGGGAGATTCCCGCAGCAATGAAGAACTGTATGACGGGATCTGTACGGAAAAATATTACGAGGGGGCTGTCCGGTTCATTCAGGATAAATGCCCGGATGCCAAATTCTTTATTTTCAGCAACGAGCCAAAGTGGGTGAAGGGCTGGGTCATATCCCTGATGAAGAGTCAGATCAGGGAGGATATGAGCAGAGAAGAGATCAGGGCCCTTGAGGATCATTTTGTACTGATAGAAAATAATACCGAATATACCGGATATCTGGATATGTTTCTGATGAGCCGCTGCAGGCATAATATTATCAGCAATTCCAGCTTCAGCTGGTGGGCGGCCTTCATCAACGAAAATCCTGATAAGCTTGTAACAGCGCCTTCAAGGTGGGTGAATGGAGTTCCCAGCGAGGATGTTTATGTGAAGGGTATGACTCTGATTGATGAAAAGGGACGAGTGGAGCGTACAATAAAAGAATGATTATTATCAGAATGACAGGCGGCCTTGGCAATCAAATGTTTCAGTATGCTTTATATCTGAAGCTGCGGGCCATGGGCAAAGAAGTAAAAATGGATGATTTTACGGAGTATGAGGGGAGAGAGGCAAGGCCCCTTTCTCTTTGGGCGTTTGGCATAGAGTATGACAGGGCAAGCAGGGAAGAGCTTTGCAGAATGACAGACGGTTTTCTGGATCCGGTCAGCAGGATCAGAAGAAAGCTGTTTGGCAGGAAAAGTCTTGAGTATATGGAAAAGGACTGTAATTTTGATCCGGAGATCCTAAACAGGGATCCGGCCTATCTCACAGGGTATTTTCAAAGCGAAAAATACTTTGCAGATATAGAAGAAGAGGTGCGGCAGGCTTTTCGTTTTTCAGAAAGGATATGGGAAGGGATCCCCTCGCAGCTTCTTGAAAGGATCCGCAGCTATGAACAGCAGATCAAAACAACCATGGCTGTTTCCGTCCATATCAGACGGGGAGATTATCTTCAAAATGAAGAAGCCTACGGAGGGATCTGCACGGAGCGGTATTATAAAACTGCCATAGAGTATGTCAAAAAAAGGCAGCAGGATGCCTCTTTTTTTGTATTTACAAACGACCCGGACTATGCCGGGGAGTGGATCCTTAAAAACTTCGGACAGGAGAAGGAGCGTTTTGTGCTGATCGAAGGCACGCAGGAGGAAAACGGGTATCTGGATCTTTATCTGATGAGCCTTTGCAGGCATCATATCCTGGCAAATTCCAGCTTTAGCTGGTGGGGAGCATATCTGAATCCCTCCCGGGAAAAGATGGTTATTGTACCGCATAAGTGGTTTGGAAACCAGGAATGCAGGGATATTTATATGGAAAACATGATCAGGATCGCAAAGGAGCAGAGTTGAAAGAGGCAGACAAAAGGGAAAATCCCCTGATTTCAGTGATCGTAACAGCATACAACATAGAAAAGTATCTTCCGGAATGCCTGGACAGTCTGCTGGCGCAGACCTACCGGCCCATGGAGATCATTCTGGTAGAGGATGGCTCCACCGATGGGACGGCACAGATCTGTGACCGGTATGGAAGGGATCATGAGGAGATCACCGTGCTGCATCAGAAGAATGCAGGCCCTTCTGCAGCAAGGAATGCAGGCATTGCGGCAGCAGAGGGAAGCTACATCGGGTTTGTGGACGGGGATGATTTTGTGGAGCCCTGCATGTATGAAAAGATGTACAGGGCATGTGAACAGTGGAAGGCACAGATTGCTATCTGCACCTACAGACAGCTGGGAGAAGGAGCGGAAGAGATCCATCCCAGCGGGAAAGAAATTCCCCTGTCAAAGCAGGAAGCGCTGGAAATATATATCAGCGGCCATCCCAGCTATCATATTTATCATTCCGTGTGGAGCAAGCTGTTTAAGCGGGAAATCCTTCAGGGGATTTCTTTTCCTGTGGGGCGGAAATCAGAAGATATTATGTATACAACCTGGGCATTAACCCGGGCAGAGCAATGTGTTTTTCTGGATACACCGCTTTATAATTACCGCGTGGACAGAGGGGGAAGCATTATGAACACCCAGCTTGGACAGCGGCGGTTTCAGGATGAGATCCCTTTCTGGAGAGAACAGATCGCCTATTTGGACGAACAGGGAATGAAAATCCTGTCCCGGAAGGCGGCTTATCAGTTTTACAGAAGGATGCTGTTTTATTTTCTGGATTTTAAGAAGCGCCATATGACCCGGGAGGCCTCGCAGCTGATCAGGATGCTGCGAATGGAAAGAAAACAGATAAAGAGCGTTTACGGAGAAGAATTTGTGGCGGGGGGAGACCGGGTAAGAATGCGGCTGGCGCTTGCCATGCCGGGATTTTATTTTTATACGGTAAAGCTGTACGATAAGGTGATCATCCCGCTGCGGCAGAAATCTGCGTAAATTTGCCTATCAAACCAAGTTATGGTATACTTAACTATCTATTACATGAAAACTGGCAGGGTGATTTATGGACACAAAAAAGATCAGTCTTTTTCAAAAGATCAGCTATATATTTGACAGAAAGCAAAAGGTACAGTTATTTTTCCTTGGGATCATGATATTTATCGGAGGCTTCCTGGAGACCCTGGGGGTAGGGGCAATGATCCCTGTGGTCACAGCGCTGCTCACTCCGGATACGCTTACAGAATATGTGCAGAAATACAGGATCCTGCAGGATCTGTGCGATTTGTTTGGCATTCGTGATGTGGGACAGATCACAAGCGCGCTTTTGATCGGACTGATGGCAATCTATGTGATCAAAAATCTCTATTTACTCCTGCTTGTCTATCTCCAAAATACCTTTATTGCTCAAAACAGAAACAGGATGATCAGCCGGGTCATGGCAGAATTCCTGAACAGACCCTATGAATTATACCTGGGCGCCGATATTCCCACGGTATTCAGAATTACAGACAATGATATCCCCAATACATTTTCCCTGATGCTGGCACTGCTCCAGGTTGCATCTGAGATCGTGGTATCCTGTCTGATTTTTGTTGTGCTTTTATTTGCGGATGCCAGGATGACACTCTTTATTATGGTGCTGTTCGGTGCGTTGACCCTTTTTGTACTCAAGGTGTTCAAGCCCAGACTGAATAAGATTGGAGCGAAAAATCAGGCGATCCAGTCCCGGATTGCAAAATGGAGGATCCAGGCAACTTATGGACTGAAGGATGTAAAGGTTCTGAACCGGGAAGAATTCTTTGTAAGAAATTATTACGAGACCGGTAAAAAGGGTGCGAATGTAGGCAGAACCTATGCGGTTATGAACAATATGCCACGGCTTTTGATCGAGACCGTATTTATTGTAGGGGTTCTTACTTTTATTCTGATCTATGTAAAGGGAGGCGGCGACATAACGGCTATGGTAAGTACCATTGCAGCCTTTGGGGTTGCAGCCATGCGTGTGCTTCCAAGCGTGAACAGGATCAATACTTACATTACGGAAATTTCCTATAATCAGCCAAGCCTTGACTTTGTTTACCAGAACCTGCAGGAAGGCATGAAGACAGATGCCATGCTGGCAGAGCGGAGGGCAAATGCCCAGAAGGAAAAGCTGACGCTTCATGACAGAATTGCGCTCGACCATATTTCCTTCCATTATCCGGATTCGGAAAAATACATTTTCAAAAATGCCCACATGGAGGTTCCTAAGGGAAAATCTGTAGGGATCATAGGGGCGTCCGGCGCGGGCAAGTCTACCATTGTGGACATTCTGCTGGGACTGCTTCATGCCCAGGAAGGAACGATCACCTGCGATGGCGTGGATATCTTTAAAAATTATGAATCCTGGCTGGCCCAGATCGGTTACATTCCACAGTCTATCTACCTGATCGACGAATCCATACGGGATAATATTGCTTTTGGGATCGACGAAGACAGGATTGATGAGAAGCGGATCTGGGAAGTCCTTGAAGAGGCACAGCTTAAGGAATTTGTGGAAGAACTGCCTCAGGGACTGGATACTACCATTGGAGACAGAGGAGTGCGGCTTTCCGGAGGACAGAGGCAGAGGATCGGAATTGCAAGAGCACTGTATCATGATCCGGAGATCCTGGTGTTTGATGAAGCAACCTCTGCTCTTGACAATGAGACCGAGGCGGCGGTTATGGAGGCAGTAAACAGCTTCCACGGCAAAAAGACCATGGTGATCATTGCACACAGGCTGAATACCATTGAAAAATGCGATCTGATCTATAAGGTGGAGGATGGGGCGCTGGTTCCCACGACTCTGCCCGGGAAAGCAGATGAAAAATAGAGCAGTGTAAAACTGCACAGAAAAGAGGAGTATCATGATCGGTACGGAATTACTGGCAGGACAGGGGCTGGGAAATCAGCTGTTCTGCTATGTTACAACCAGATGTATTGCCATAGACAACCATTTTGCTTACAGTATTTTGGGAAGCGAAACAGTGGCGAATAACATGCACAGCAGCTGTGGCATGTATTTTATGGATCTCGATTACGGGGTTTCTTCCTCAAAGGAAGACTATAAGAAGGTCTACTACGAAAAGGAAGACAGGCTTTATCTTGGAAATTCCAAGCATGACCTGACGCACGGCTGTTATGTGACGGGAACGGACGAGGAGCTTTTACACCCTGAGGATGGCACGCTTCTTTACGGAAATATGCAGGATGAGCGTTATTATCTTGCACACCGGGAGGAGATCCGGAAATGGCTCACAGTAAAGAAGGAATATGACTGCATGGAGTATAGCAGGGATAACCTGTGCATCCTTCATCTGCGCTGCAGCGATTATCTGGATTGTCCTGAGCTTTATCTGCGGAAAAAATACTGGTTAGACGGTATTAAAAACATGAAAAAGATTAATCCGGATATGGAGTTTATGATCATAACCAATGATGTGAAGGAAGCAAGCAAGATCCTTCCGGGGATACCGGCGTATAATTTTGACCTGGCAAAGGATTACTCCATTATTAAAAACGCCAGGTATCTGCTGCTTTCCAATTCTTCCTTTGCCTATTTTCCTGCGTTTACCAGCACCACCGTGAAGTATATCCTGGCACCAAAATACTGGGCGCGCCATAATGTTTCTGATGGGTACTGGGCATCAGAGCAGAACATTTATGAAGGCTGGCATTACCAGGACAGAAAGGGAAATGTGTTCACAAGCCAGAAATGCAAAGAGGAGCTGGAGGCATACAAGAAAAATTCAAGGAAATATAAGAAACTAAACCAAAGGGCAAATAAGTTTGTGCTCTTTTTCCAGAAAATAAGATGCCGCGTCATTTATGAGGTCTTTTTTGTGAAAAAAATTATGAGGGCAATACGCAGAAAGGTAAGAGCTCATTTATGAAAATCTGTATGATTGTTCCGAACTCTACAGTGAAAGGCGGTATTGCCGCTGTGGTAAACGGATACCGGGAGCATAACTTCGGTGAGCGCTACAGGATCACTTATGTAGAATCATATTGTGATGGAAGCAAGATGCGAAAGCTGCTTAAGGCTCTTGGAAGTTATTTCTGTTTCCTGAAGGTTATAATTACAAACAGGCCGGATCTGATCCACATACATTCTTCCTTTGGGCCAAGCTTTTATAGGAAGATGCCGTTTATCTATTTAGGGAAAATGTTTCGCATTCCGATTATAAACCATATTCATGGCGCGGAATTTGACCCGTTTTATGGAAAGGCCTCGGAGCAAAAAAAACGGCTGATACAGAAAGTGTACAGAAAGTGTACAAGATTGATCGCCCTTTCTGATGAATGGAAGAAAAACTTAAAGCTGATCGTGCCGGAAGATAAAATTACTGTGCTCCCTAATTACTGTATCGTGCCGGAAAAAGTGAACCCTGAAAGAAAGAGACAGATTTTGTTTTTGGGAGAAATAGGGAAGCGGAAGGGCTGCTTTGATATACCGGATATTTTAGAGAAGGCAAACCTGAGAGGATTAGATGCCACAATGGTCTTTGCCGGGGCTGGAAGCAGGGAAGATGAAGAAGCATTAAAGAAAGAGCTTGCAAAGAGAAATTTGGATAAAAATGTAAAGTTTGCGGGATGGGTTAACGGAAGAGAAAAAACAAAACTGCTGGAGGAAAGCAGGATTTTTCTGTTTCCATCTTACAATGAAGGAATGCCTATGGCAGTGCTGGAGGCAATGGCATACGGGCTTGCGGTTGTTACAACAAGGATAGGCGGAATTCCCAATCTGATTACGGATGGACAGACAGGTTTTCTGGCAAAACCGGGTGAAAATGAGTTTTTTGCCCAAAAGATAGAAAAATTATTACAGGAACCCGAGCTTGCTCAAAGATTAGGAGAAGGAGCAAGACAAAAAGCAAAAGAAAAGTATAGCTTTGAAAGCCATCTAAACAGCCTGCTGCGGATCTATGAGGAAACGGTAAAGGAATCAGATGTCAGCAGGTCAAATAATACTTGAAATGGATCAGTGAGAGAGGGATCAGCATGAAGCAGAGACGGAATGGAATGGTGATAAGAAAAGCCTTTTGCTCGTTCATTAAAATTTTATGGTGGAAGATAAAGTATGGAAAAAGACTGGAAACAGGGATCATACAAGGATTTCAAAGGGTACAGCTGGAAATAGACAATGAGGCAACGGTCAGATTAGGAGCAAAACTCCAAAATCGAGGCAATTTATATATAGGCTGCAAGGAAAAAGGAGAATTGGTGATAGGCAGCCATTGTTTTTTTAATACAAATGCATCCATAACCTGTATGAAAAGAATTGTGATAGGAGATTATTGCAAGTTTGGAAACAACCTTGTGATTGTTGACCATGATCATAACTTTATGGGGCAGAACATAGAGGGAACAAATGAAACAACTGATGAATTTGTATGCAGACAGATTGTGATCGGAAATGGGGTATGGATAGGAGCAAACTGCGTGATTTTAAAAGGAGTGACCATTGGAGATCACGCTGTGATTGCAGCGGGAAGCGTTGTAAGAAAGAATGTGCCTGCCGGAGGTGTTTACTGTGAAAAAGGAGAAGTTAAAATTGCCCAATGTAACGCTGGCAGCTATGACCAGTGTGAAGATCTATGAAACGATCAAGGCGCTTGTATACAGCATGCAGGACATCGAATTTGGGCAGGTGGTTCTGATTACGCACAGAAGACCGTTTTCCCTGCCGAAGGGGATTACCTATAAGCATACCTCCAAGCTGACGGATATTGACTGTTTTAATTATAAAATGGCATATGAGCTTGGAGATTATATTGATACGGGTTATGTGCTTCTGATCCATTATGACGGATTTGTGGTACATCCCGAGAAATGGCGGGATGAATTTTTAAACTATGATTATATCGGATCGCCCTGGCCGGTTCCTGAGCCGGGAACAAAACACTGCTACCATGACATTTACGGAAACCTTTGCAGGGTGGGGAACAGTGTTTCCCTAAGAAGCAAACGGTTTCTGGAATTTCCAAGGAAGGCGGGGCTGAAATGGGAAAAGGATGAGGACGGGTTTTATAACGAGGACATCTTTTTATGCTGTATGAATAAGCACAGATTTGAGGAGGCCGGTATGCGGTATGCGCCTGTGGAGGTGGCAAAGTATTTTGGACATGAGCATCCTGTGCCGGAAGTGCTGGATGTGGACGCCCCCTTTGTCTTTCATAAATGGTGGGGAAGAAATGAGCAATACCCCCGGTTTGAAAATCCCTGGTCCAGGCGATGGCTGCGCTTTAAGGATATAGTCAGGCCGCTGCTCTTTTGGAGACATTTAAAAAAATAGAAATGAGAGAAGAAAATGGTATACGATTGTATTCCCTTTTTTAACGAACTGGATATTTTAAATCTGAGGCTTCATATACTGGATCCCTATGTGGACAAATTCATTATCGAAGAAGCTACGGTTACCTTTTCCGGGGAACCCAAGGAGCTTTGCTTTGAAAAGAACAAAGAGCTGTTTGCGCCCTTCCTTTCAAAGATAGAGTATATCGTAGTAGATAATTCACCGGTAGATGTGACCACTCATGAAAGAGATAAATTTCAAAAAAATGCGCTGGAAAGAGGGCTTTCGGATGCTTCCCCAGAGGATGTGATCCTGCTCAGTGATGTAGATGAGATCCCCAATCCGGAGGTGCTTAAGGAGATCATCCATCACTTTGACAAGGATAAGATTTATCATCTGGCCCAGCGGATGTTTTACTGCTATCTGAATATGGAGGAGGTGTCCGGAAATCTGCTTTCCATTACAGGGGAATTTCCGGGAGTAGCCAGAAGAAAGTGGCTCGGAACCAAGATATTCAGTAAGAAAAGCATTCCAGGCGGTGGGATCATTGAACTGCGGCAGGCCAGCGTGACGGCGCCGGAGGCTGTGAGAGTGGAAAACGGCGGCTGGCATTTTGGATATATGGGCAGCAGGCAGGAACGGGATGTGGCAAGAAGGATCGGAACAAAGGTCGTGGCGGCAGCCCATCAGGAATACAATGATACGGACCTTCTGGCTGAGGCCAAGGACAGACTGATCCTGGGAGAGGATCTGTTCGGAAGGGATGCAAAGTTCACGAGAGTAGAAATTGATGAGAGTTACCCTCTTTATCTGCGGGAACATCTTTCGGAGTATGATTATCTGGTGATGCCGCTCGTCAGTGAGGGACAAAAAAAATATATCAGGCTGCGAATGAAAATAAAGCGTTTCTTCCGAAAGGCCTTTCGCAGGCTGGGCAGGATCATCCGGGGATAAAAAGGAGGTGGAGAGAAAATGAACCGAAAAAATAAGGTAATGGAGGTTTATGGACTGTGGTTTGCAGACCTGCTCTCCATTTGTATTTCTTTTTTACTTGCAACCTATATCAGATTCGGCAATTTTAAGGATATGGGGGATAAGGGGATCCACTTTCAGGTATGTCTTCTGTTTATCCTCTTTTGCACGGTTTATAATTTCTTCCTGGACTGGAACAGAAATTTTTTGAAAAGAAGCGTTTGGAGGGAAATAAAGGAGATCGTCCAGTATCATGTCCTGATGCTTCTTGTGGTACAGACAGTGATGTATTTCCTGAAGTGGGGAGATGTATTTTCCAGACTGGTAATGGTGCTGTTCCCGCTGATCAACATTGCTCTTACCTTTGGGATCCATATGCTGATCAAAAAAGGCATGAAGCTTCACTTTCAATCGGATCTTTCCCAGATCAAGGTACTTGTGATTACGGGGCAGGAGATGGCGGACAGCGTTTTAGAGAGGTTAAAGGAAAATCTGGATATCAGCTACCGGATCGTAGGAGTTGCCTGCCCTGAATATGAAGAAGGAGTTACAGGACAGATAAGGGGAGTGCCTATTGTGGGCATGGGACAGCATTTCATGGAAGAGCTTACCCAGATGGCGCTGGATGAGGTATTTCTTTATGCACCTGAGCTTCGGCAGAAGCAGATCCAGGAGATCCTGAATGGACTGGACGAGATGGGGGTGGACAGCCATTATTGTCTGGAACTTCCGGGAACCCATTCCAGCACGGGGACGATCGATGATTTTGGAAGCTATTTTGTACTGACCTATACCAGATTTAAAAGCAGCTATAAGAGGCTTTTGCTGAAACGCTTAATGGACATTGCCGGAGGCCTTGTAGGCCTTCTGATCACCTTACTCTTCTTTCCCTTTGTGGCCATTGCCATTAAGCTGGATTCTCCCGGTCCTGTGCTTTTTTCCCAGATGCGGATCGGAAGAAACGGAAGACGATTTAAGATCTATAAGTTCCGCTCCATGTATGTGGATGCAGAGCAGAGGAAAAAAGACCTTGAAAAACAAAATGAAATGCAGGGACTTATGTTTAAGATGGAGAATGATCCCCGCATTACCAGAGTGGGGCGGTTTATCCGGAAAACCAGTATTGACGAACTGCCGCAGTTTTATAATGTTTTAAAGGGAGATATGAGCCTTGTAGGAACAAGACCGCCTACAGAGGATGAGTTTGAAAAGTATAATCAATATTACAGAAGAAGGATCAGCATGACTCCGGGCCTGACAGGACTCTGGCAGGTGAGCGGCAGAAGCGAGATCGAAAATTTTGATGATGTAGTGAAATATGATCTTGAGTATATTGACTGCTGGTCCCTGACGTTGGATATTAAGATCTTATTAAAGACGATCTACGTTGTCTTTGCAGGAAAGGGCTCCAAATAATGTCGGATTATAAAATCAGCGTGATCGTGCCGGTCTACAATAAGGAAAACTATTTAAGCCGTTGCGTCGACAGCCTGCTTGGGCAGACCTACGAAAATTTGGAGATCCTGCTTGTGGATGACGGTTCCACAGATGAAAGCGGGAAGCTGTGTGACCGGTATGCTGCCGCAAACAATAAAATAAAAGTGATCCATAAGGAAAACGGCGGATTGATCTCTGCCTGGAAAAGAGGCGCAGCGGAAAGCAGCGGCGAGTATCTCTGCTTTGTAGACAGCGACGACTGGGTGGATGGAGCCATGCTCGGGGAAATGAGCGGCTATCTGACCGGCAGTCCTTATGAGATGGTTGCCAGCGATTATCTGATCGAAAAGGATGACGGAAGCTCAAAGGCTGTGTATCAGGAGCTGCCGCCGGGGATATACGAAGAAAAGGCGCTGGAGGAGCAGGTGTATCCAAGGCTTTTGGGGCAGGAACACCGAATGGTAAACTTTTCCAGATGCATGAAGCTGATTTCCAGGAAGCTGATCCTGGAAAATCAGAAATATAGTAATGAGAAAGTGCGAATGGGGGAAGATGTGACGGTAATACTGCCGGCGCTTTTATCCTGCAAACGTCTGGCGGTGATGGATCATAAGACTTACTATCACTATTTTTATGAGACTGCATCCATGGTGCATGGGTATGATAAAGGAATGTATGACAACCTTCTCCTTCTTTGGCAGATCATGAAGCAGGTGATCATGGAGAAGGTACCTGGGGACAAGCGCTCTGATATGCAGAAAAAAGCAGATCAGGAATTTATCTTTCTGCTGCTTCTGGCGCTGAAGAACGAAGCCAGGGGAAACCCCAAAGGATATTACAGCGCCATAAAAAGGATCTGCAGGGAAGAAGCAGTGCAGACAGTGGTGGCTGCCACGCAGGTGGAGGTAAAGGATCAGGCGAACAAGCTTCTTTATCTGGTTCTGAGACATCCCAGTGCATTTACCATAAGGCTGCTTCGGCTTGCCATGATCATTTATTACAAAGGATAGAGAAGGGAGAAGAAGGATGGAAGAGAGAAAAGATATGATCAGCGTGATCATTCCGGTCTATAACGGGCAGGACTATCTGGAGAATTGTATCAAAAGTCTGGAGGAACAAACCTTTAAAGCCTTTGAAATTGTGATCGTCAATGACGGTTCCACGGATGGAACGGGGGCTCTTTGTGAAAAGCTCTGTGCAGAGCATGAAAACATCCGGGTGCTCACTTTGGATGACCAGGGGGTTTCTGCAGCAAGAAATGAAGGGCTGAAAGAGGCAAGGGGAGAATTTATCACCTTTGTGGATGCGGATGACAGAGTGCGCAGCGACATGCTGGAGGTGCTTTACAATCTAATCACAAGTACGGGAAGCGATCTGGCGGGATGTGACTTTTTTGCATGGCAGAATGAGACAGAGTGGAAAAAAGGAAGCAGCAGGGAAAGATATGCGGCCGGAGCTTCAGAAGAGATTACCGTTCTTCCCTGGGAGGATTTTCTTACAAAGGGAATTCTGTTAAAAGATACCAGATGCTGGGCAAAGCTTTATAAAAGAAGCCTGATCGGCGAACACAGATTCAGAAAGGGTCTGTCCATCGGAGAGGACATGCTGTTTCTGCTGGAGCTTTTGCCGGATCTTAACAAGGCGGCAAACATCAGCTATGCCGGATATGGCTATTACCAGAATCCGGAAGGGGCCATGAACAGGCCCTTTACTCCTTCTTATATGGATCAGATCACCTGCTGGGAGTTAGCAAGAGGCGAGGTGCTTCAGCTTGACAGGGAGCTGAACGATGAGCTGACAGCGAAGATCATGATTGCGATCATGCTGACAGTGGGTAAAATTGCAGTTCTGCCGGGGAAGGAAAGAAAGAACCAGAAGGAATACGTTCATATCTGTCATGATAAGCTGATGGAGGAGATCAAGGCAGAGGACGCCCTGGAAAATCTGGACAGGGGATATCGGCTGAAGGTAAAGCTGTTTTCCCAGATGCCGGGCTTTTATGTATGGCTGTATCATTTCAGAAGATACTTTAAATAGAGATGGAGAAGGGAATGGATAAAAGACTGGTTTTATATATGCATGCCGGCAGCGGAAACCACGGGTGTGAAGCCATTGTAAACAGCCTGTGCCATATGATCGAACCAAAGCCTTTGCTGGTAACTTACAGGGGAAAGGAAGATGAAAGCTATTCCTTAAAGGAACTGTGCGATATCCTGCCTGAAAGACGGTTTGAGGATCATCGCCTGATGCATGTGGCATATTATCTGTACCGAAAGCTTTCGGGAGACCGGGAAAGCTTTCTCCGTTATCGCTATGGAGAGGTCTTCCGGGGTGAAAAACCTCCCCTTGCGATTTCCATCGGGGGCGATAATTACTGCTATGATAATATGCTTGCGGATCTTGCGCTTTCCCATGAAGCCTTTCGCAAGGCAGGAACGAAAACCGTTTTACTGGGCTGTTCCATTGAACCTGAGCTGTTAAAGCGGCCGGAGCTTTTAGAGGATCTGGGGAATTATGATCTGATCATTGCAAGGGAAACGATCACTTATGAAGCGCTCTGCCAGGCTCTTGATCCGAAGAAAACCGGAATCCTGTGTTATCCTGACCCGGCATTTACCCTGAAGGGGAAAAAGCCCGTGCTGCCAGAGGGATTTGCATCCGGTAATACCATAGGGATCAATGTCAGCCCCATGGTAGTGGAAAGTGAAAAAAAGGGCGGCATCACCATGGCATGCTATGAAGAGCTGATCCGGTATCTGATCCTGCATACGGATATGCAGATCGCACTCATTCCCCATGTGATCTGGGAGCAGAATGATGACAGAAGACCTTTGCATGAGCTGTTTTTGAAATTTGAGGATACCGGGCGAGTGCTTGAGATCCCTGATGGGAGCTGTGAGGAGCTGAAGGGGTATATTGGAAGCTGCCGCTTCTTTGTGGGAGCCAGGACTCATGCAACCATCGCAGCTTATTCCTCACTGGTTCCTACGCTGGTGATCGGTTATTCGGTGAAAGCCAGAGGGATTGCCAGGGATCTGTTTGGAACGGAGGAGGGTTATGTGCTTCCAGTGCAGAAACTGCAGGATCCAGGGGAGCTTGTAAGGGCTTTTGGCAGCATCTACGAGAGAGAAGCGGAAATCAAAGGAAACTTGCAGGAGATCATGCCTTCTTATGTGGAACGGGCACTTTTGACAGGGAGAGAAATAGATAGATTATGGGAAGAGTGCAAAAAGCCGCAAGAAATATAATCTTTGGATATATCGGAAACCTTACAACCCAGCTTCTGGGATTTTTACTTCGTACGATCTTTATCGCACATCTGGGTGATACTTTAAACGGGATCAACGATCTGTATACCAGCATTTTGTCTGTGCTGTCCATGGCAGAGCTCGGTGTGGGCACGGCGCTGAATTATAGCCTGTACGGGCCCGTAGCCCGTGGAGATGTGGAAAAGATCAAATCCTACATGCTTTTGTATAAGAAAGCATATCGGGTGATCGGGCTTGTAATTGCTCTCCTGGGGCTGGCAATTTCCCCGTTTCTGCCCT
This sequence comes from Firmicutes bacterium CAG:534, assembly GCA_000436115.1. GTDB lineage: Bacteria > Bacillota > Clostridia > Lachnospirales > Lachnospiraceae > Suilimivivens. The sequence continues at coordinate 158,960 of FR894562.1, forward strand.
ATCTGGTAAAACAGCCAGAGGGAGTGTCGGTCAGGGATCTGACGCTATATTATTTTATCTTTTTATTTAATACGGTAAGCTCCTATTTTGTGGCATTTAAGTACAGTCTGGTCAATGCGGAGCAGAAAAATTATATTCAGACCAATGTGATCACGATTACCAAAATGATCACCGTCACGCTGCAGATCCTTGTGATCCTTTTTACCGGGAACTTTTATCTGTATCTTCTGACAGCAGCGGCGGTAGAGCTTCTGCAGAAGATCTTCGTAAGCTGCTATCTGAACCGCCTGTACCCGTATCTTCTGGATAAGCAGGTAAAGAAGCTCTCCCATGAGGAAACGGGAGAGGTGGTACGAAAGACCAAGGCGCTGGTGCTTCATAAGGTGGGGGATGTGGCGAGACTTCAGACAGACAGTATGATCATTTCCGCCTTTATCAATGTTACGCTTGTGGGATATGTGGGAAACTATAATATGATCCTTACCTCCGTGGCAAATTTTGTGAATATTATTTTTAATTCCGTACTTTCCAGCTTTGGGAACCTGATCGCAACCGAAAGCCGGGAAAAACAGTTTCAGGTGTTTAAGGTCTACCGCTTTTTTGCATGCTGGATCTATGGATTTTCCGCAGTGGGCTTTTTGCTTTTGCTGACGCCGTTTATTGTGATCTGGCAGCATGGCACGGAAAAGGTGCTTCCAGCAGCAGTGGTATTTTGTATTTTATTTGATTATTATTTCAAAGGTGATAGAATTGTGTTATCCAATTTTAAAACCGCCGCAGGAGTGTTTGAGCAGGATAAGTACCTGGCGCTGATCCAGGGACTTGTAAACCTTGTGATCTCCATTGTGCTGGTGCAGAGGATCGGGCTTCTTGGGGTCTATATCGGAACGGTAATTTCGGGGCTGATCGCCAATATCACAAAGCCCTTTATCATCTACCGGGTCTGCTTTGATAAAAGCGCCAGATCTTATTTTACAGAATCCCTGAAATATCTGGCGGTTTTGGCGGGGATCCTGCTTTTGCTGACAGGGCTTAAGACAGTGATCATGCCTGAGGTCACCCTGCTTTCCTTTGCAGTGATGTTTGTGGTGATCTGCGTGGTTTTTAACGGGATCTTTCTGGCGTTGTTCGGAAGGACGGAGGAATTTGGATATATATTTGGAATCATAAAGAGAAAGCTGAAAAGGGCATAAGGGAAGAAGCGTGGAACAGAAGATAAGTTCTGAAAAAAGAAAGAATGGAAAAGGGCAAGGAATGGGATTACAGGTTCCCTGTCTTTTGGCATGCGTATTTTTTCTGCTGTTATTGCTGCCCGTCTTTTACCTGTCCTTTTTTAATCGGGCAACCGGGGATGACTATGGATATGGAACCTATACCAGAGCAGCCTTTCAGGCAACGCATTCCCTGATCCCCTTCCTTGCGGCAGTGGGAAAAACCGTAAAACAATATTACCTAAGCTGGCAGGGAACCTGGTTCAGCGTGGCTGTTTTCAGCCTGCAGCCGGAGGTCTTCCATGACCGGGCTTATGTGGTGGTAGTATTCCTGATGCTTTTTTTATGGATAGCAAGTACGCTTCTTTTGTTTTTCCAGGTTCTTCATAAACAAATGAAATTTGATAGATGGAGCAGCATCTTATGCGCCGTGATCGTGCTGACCCTGGAGATTGAATTTATTCCCAGTACCAAGTCGGCTATTTTCTGGTTTAACGGAACGGCGCATTATATGCTGCCGTTTGCCATGTGCCAGGTATTGGCAGTTCTTCTTTTTCGATTTGCACAGGAAAATGTGATAAGGGAATTTATTTTTCTGTCCGTCATTATGACGCTGCTTGGAGGATCGAATTACCAGGCTGCGCTGTTTGGGCTGGTGACAGCCTGCTATATAGGAGGATATTTTTACCTAAAATATCGGAATAAAAAGCTGTTTCTCCTTGGGATTCCCATAGTGCTGGAACTGATCGGCCTTGTGATCAGCATGAAGTCACCGGGAAATAAGGTACGGGGCGGCGAGGACTTTGGGTTTTCCTTTGCATGGGTAGGAAAAACGATCCTTGGCTCCTTTGCAGAGGCAGGCAGAACTTCCCTGGCCTATTTGACAGAGCAGCCGCTGATCGTGGCAGGCCTTTTGGCGCTGTTTCTTGTGATGCTGATTGCCATCCGGCAAAGAAAAGAAGAGAGCAGGGCATCCTATCAGCCGCTGATCGCTGTTTTGATGATCTGCCTTTACTGCGCCATGTTTGCTCCCGCAGAATACGCAGGAGTGGGGGTTTCCGGCGGCGTCTACAATATGAATTATCAGGTGTTTCTGCTGACAGCAGCGGTTTTGCTGCTTTTGCTTGCAGCCGGTCTGGAAAAAGCCTTGAAGGGACTTTCCAGGAAAAGGGCAGCAGGGATCTGGCTTACAGGCCTGCTTGTGTGCCTTGTGATTTTGGGGCTTTGCAGAAGCGGGATAAAAGAAACGACTTCATGGAACAGCCTGACCTATGCCGTCAGCGGACAGGCAGAGGATTACAGGGAACAGATGGAGCTGCAGACCAGGCTGTTGACAGAGGGAGAAGAGGAAGAGGTTGTGGTTCCGATGATCAACGACTGGCAGGGGCCGCTCATGCAGATGCCCGTTACAGAGGATCCTATGGCCTGGAGCAACCGGGTAACGGCAGCCTTTTACGGGAAAAAGAGTGTGACGGGAATTCCAAGGGAAGAATGGATAAAGGAAAATCAAAAGTAGGAGAAAGGGGGAAGCAGTATGCTGGAAATGATCAAAGAGGCGGAGGAGGAACTGCTGCATTATCCCAAAAGGAGCGCAGGGTATCTTCTTAAGAGGAGGATCAAAAAGATCCTTGGACAAAAGGTGGAGCCTTTGGATAAGATAAACTGGCCCAATGGGCTTTTAGCAAAGGCCCTGATGGATTATTATATGCAGAATAAAAACTCCGAGGAAGCCAGAGAGATCATGGAATGCCTGAAGAAATATTATGACAGATGGATCCGCTCAGGCCATAAGCTCTATTATGTGGATGATATTTTCAGCGGGATCACGCTGATCGACCTGCATCAGATCACAGGAGAGGAGAAATATCAGAAAGCGGCAGAGAATATGCTGCAGTACCTTTTTCATCATGACAGGGATGAAGCGGGAAGCTTTCCCT
>FR894562.1:162129-162352 GCA_000436115.1 Firmicutes bacterium CAG:534
AGACCGGCACAGGGAAACGGCTATGTGTTTGCGGATATGATCGGAATGGTATGCCCATTTCTCTGTAAGTATGGAAGGGTGTATGGGGATGCGGCAGCGCTGAATCTTGCCATCACCCAGATGAAGAATTTTGCTGCTTACAGCATGGATGAAAAAACAGGGCTGCCTTACCACGGCTACCAATATGAAAGCGGGGTAAAATACGGCATTATCGGCTGGGGAC
>FR894562.1:162390-234241 GCA_000436115.1 Firmicutes bacterium CAG:534
TGATCGGAATGTCAGAGAGCCTGAAATATATAGAGGAAACCAGACCAAGCTATGAGATGATCAAACAGACTTATCGAAGGCTTGTGGACAAAGTGGAAGCTTATCAATTAGAGGGAGGCCTTTACAGCTGGCAGCTTGGGGCGAAGGAAGGGCCGGTGGATACATCCGGAACGGCTATGATCCTTTATTCCATTGCAGACGCCCTGGAAAATAAGATCCTGATCGGGATCCATAAGTCGCGTATGGTAAGAGGACGAGACGCGCTTTGGAATTCCGTAAAGGAAGGGAAGGTTCCCGGGTGCCTTGCGGAATGTCAGGGCTTTTGCATGTATCCGCAGGTTTACGGAGCATACCCCTGGTCACTTGGTCCTGCGATTTCCCTCTTTGTAACAGCGAAAGGAACAGAGGCATGATGGCAAAGCTGCGCAGCATGATCACACATGCAAACCAAAAGATTGAAAATATAAATAAGAGAATAGAATTTGTGCTGATCCTTATAATCTCCCTGGGGGTTGTTCTGGGGATCACCCTGGGACTTTCCACCATGACAAGCGGTTTTCATCTGGTGGATGACCATGAGTTCCTAGAATGGACCTATGGGGTGCAGATGCAGGGAGAAAATATTTTTTCCATGATCAGGAATAAGGTGCTTGGAGACTTTTCCTGGCGCTATGAGCCCATGTACTATACGACAAGGATGCTCACCTGCTACCTTTTCGGAAGCAATCTTCTTCCTTATTCCCTTTTGAAAGCAACGGAGTTTTTCCTGTCCATCATGTTTTTATATTATAGTGGGCGGCAGATGGGGGCAGATAAGAAGTATTCACTTTTATTTGCGCTTGTGTCCGTGCTTGGATATCAGTCGCCGGTATGGTGGAAACTAGGGCCTCAGGAGGGCCAGTGCACCATGCTGTTTGCAGCAGGCTTTTTCTGTATGCTGAAGTGGCTTCATGAGGGAAAGAAGAGCTTTATGGTTTCCAGCATGCTTTTGTTTGCCCTGATGGTAAATTATAAGGAATCATACATTATTCTGATCCCTTTTCTCATGCTTTATGTGCTGTATGAAGAACTGCAGAAGCAGGGCGGAGCGGTTACATTAAAGGCAGTGACAGAGGGAATCAGAAACAGACTGGGATATCTGATCTTCCTGGGAGTATGTTTTTTGGTCCCGGTGATTGTGATCCTGACCTGCGTAGGGACGAACAATTACGGAAACGTGGGATTGGACTCCGGCGCCTCCTTAGGAGAGTATGTGGACGGTTTAACCAGATCCCTTCAGGGAGATTTGAAATGGTTTAAGCGCTTCGGCATCCTGTTTGGTCTGATCCTGCTGACCTATTATGAGGAACTGAAAAAGCTGTGGAAGGAAATGCTGCTTACAGTAGCGTTTTTACTGCCCCAGTTTGTGATATTTGGCAGATCGGGAATAGGAGAACGCTATGTACTTCCAAGCGCCATCGGCTTTGCCTTTTTCTTTGTGGTGGTCATTTCAAAGTGGAAGCCTCTTTCCGGGAAAAGGAGAGCGGTATATCTGCTGTTTATCCTGCTGCTTTTGGGAGCGCACACAAGAGTAACGCTGCGGGAGGCAGATTATTTCCGCTTCCGGGGAGAAAGCGTTACCTCCATGCTGGAAAGCGTCAGGGAAATGGCATCCGACGATACCAAGGTGCTTGCCTGCTTCAGGCCAAATGAAGAGGGAAATCTGACGATCAATTATTGGATGAAGCTGCATGGCTTTGATCAGGTATACTACTACACAGAAGAAACGGGAATGATCAACAGGGAGTGCGATATTAATCTGTTTTATGCGCCGGAGGATTATGAACCTCAAAGCTTTGAGGATATGGACATTGTTGTGATGTATAACAGACTGGACAGACATTTCGTATACGATTTAAGCCTGGATCTTACGGATTTCACGGAAATACCCTGTGGAACCCTGACAATTTATGTAAGAAACGGAAGCGTTCCGGTGATTGTGCAGCCGAAGGTTGAGGAGCTGAGAATTCATTTTTAAAGGATGGAGCAGGATATGGTCATCATACAGGTTGCAGGAGGACTGGGAAATCAGCTTCAGCAATATGCATTATATCAGAAATTCATAAGCCTTGGGAAAGAGGCGAGACTGGATATTTCCTGGTTTACAGATACCAGAAAGCAGGAGAAGGTTCTGGCAAGCAGAGCCCTTGAGCTGGATGAGCTGGAGGGAGTGGAGTACAGGGCCTGTACCGGGAAGGAAAAGACGGCGCTGCTAGGTTCGGACAGCCTGCCCGGTAAGCTGAGGAGAAAGCTTTTTCCCTTTACGGTGCATCATTTTCAGGAAAAGCAATTATATCATCCGGAGCTGCTTTCCCTGGATCACTGTTATATCAGCGGTTATTTTGCCTGCGAGAAGTACTATGCGGATCTGCTTCCCGAGCTTAGAAAAAAGATCAGGTTTCCCAAAAGCACCAATCCGCAGAATGCAGAGATGGAAAAGAAGATCAAAGGCTGTGAGGCTGTAAGCGTCCATCTCAGGAGAGGCGATTATTTAGACCCGGAAAATGCGGCTATTTTTGGCAATATCTGTACGGAGGCCTATTACAGGAAGGCAATGGAGCTGGTAAAAGAAAAAAGACCGGACTGCCATTTCTTTTTGTTTTCCGATGATCCTGCTTATGCGGCAGAAAAATACACAGGATCTGAATATACAGTAGTGGACATCAATCACGGCCGGGACAGCTATTATGATATTTATCTGATGAGCCTTTGCAGGCATAATATCTGTGCCAATTCCACATTCAGCTTCTGGGGGGCAAGGCTGAACGATCATGAGGATAAGATCATGATAAGGCCTACCATTCACAAGAATTCACAGGTGTTTGAGAAAGAAGAAATGGAAAGGCTCTGGGAGTCCTGGCGATTTGTAAGTCCTCAGGGAAAGGAAATGTAGGCGGTAGATGCGCAGCGAAAAAACAAAACAGCTTTTATCTCTAATTGCATATGGATGCTTTCTGGCAGGAATTGTGATTGAGACCCTGCTGGTGGTAGTTGACAAAAGCGCCTATACCATACCTGCAGAGGGGCAGATCTTCCGTCTGACCTTTGTTTTGTTTTTGGTGAAGGTACTGCTCACCAGGTATACAAAGCGGGAATATGCAGCGATTTTTCTGCTTTGCATTTTAGGGGGGCTTTCTTATTTTGCCACAGGGCGGAATGAGGTGCTGCGTCTGGTGATTATGATCGCAGCCTGCAAGGATATGGATATGAGGCGCACCTTTAAGCTGATTTTTGGAATAACGCTTTCCGGGTGTGCATTGATCATGTTCCTTGCGCTTACGGGAATTTACGGAACGGTTTCCCTGACACAGGAATATGGAAGAGGAGTGACAGAAACAAGATATACGCTTGGAATGGGACATCCCAATGCACTTCACTGCATGGTGTTCTGCCTGATCCTCCTTGGCATTTACCTATATGGAAGATCCATGAAATGGTTTCACTACCTGTTCCTTATTTTAGTTAATTATGGCTTCTTCCGGCTGACAGGGTCAAGAACCAGCTTTTTGATCACTACGGCGACGATCCTGTATGCCATGCTGCTTTTATGCCTGAAGCAGGAGGTGCTAAAGAAGCTTTTGATTTTTGGAGGCTATCTGGCGGCGGCCTGCAGTGTGCTTCTTTCGGTTGTGATTGCGGGCAATGCCTACAGAGTGTATGATTATGTATGGAACGCTGACAGAACGCCTGTCACGATGATCTTTGTAAAGCTCAATGAACTTTTTAACGGAAGAATACGGATTCTGGTTGAAAATGATGGCTTCGAGGGAACCATGGGAACCTGGAGCCTGTTTTCAAGGCCGGAAAATAATTATTTTTTTGATATGGGGTGGATCAGATTATTTTACTGGTTCGGGATCATCCCGGCAGTGGTCTTTCTGGCTGCTCTTTTGTGGCTTATGGTGTGCTGCTATCAGAAAAAAGATTATATGGGGATCGTGATGATCGTTGCAATTTTTGTTTATCATATTATTGAGGCCCATATGATCTCCGATTATCTGGGAAGGAATTATCTGTATTTTCTGCTTGGTGCTTATTTTAGCCGGATGCTGTCGGGAAAGGAAAGACAAGGCCATGAAGGAACTTGAGCGTTGTAATATATTAGGGACGAATATCAATGTGACAAATATGCAGCAGACAGTAGCCTATCTGGAAGAAAATCTGGAGGCTCTCAGGGGAAGCTATATTTGTGTTTCCAACGTGCATACTACTGTCATGGCTTATCGGGATCCTTTCTACCGTCAGGTACAAAATCAGGCGGCAATGGCATTACCCGATGGAAAGCCCTTATCCATTGTCAGCAAAAAAAGAGGCCATGTAAAGGCGGAAAGAGTTCCGGGACCGGATCTGATGCCTAAAATATTTGAACTTTCCGAAAAAAAAGGATACCGGCATTTCTTTTATGGGAGCAAGCCGGAAACCCTTGAGCTTTTAAAAGAAAAATTGCTGTATCATTATCCGTCGCTGCAGATCGCAGGCATGTATTCCCCTCCCTTTCGCAAGCTGGATGATAAGGAGGATGCCCAGGTCATCCAGATGATCAATGAGACAAGACCGGATTTTATCTGGATCGCGCTTGGAGCGCCCAAGCAGGAGATCTGGATGCATGACCACAAAGGAAAGTTAAGCGGGGTCATGATCGGGGTGGGAGCAGCCTTTGACTTTCATGCAGGAACGGTAAAGAGGGCGCCTGGCTGGATGCAGGAGCTTTGCCTGGAATGGTTCTACCGTATTTTGCAGGATCCCATCAGGCTGGTTCCAAGATATTTCAGCACTAATCTGACTTTTTTGCGCCATGTGCACAGGGAGACCAAAAACAGGGAAAGGCTTTCGGCGCTTTCCGGCAAAAGCCTGAAGATCGCCATGATCGGGCATAAGCGTATTCCTTCCAGAGAAGGGGGTGTGGAGATCGTTGTCTATGAGCTTGCCAGAAGAATGGTGGAAAAGGGGCACAGGGTTGACGCCTATAACCGCAGGGGCGGGCATGTGGCGGGAAAGCAGTTTATCCGTTCTGTTGGGAAAAACTACAATGGGATCCGGATCATAACGATCCCAACCCTCGAGAATAAAAGCTTTAATGCCATTATCTATTCTGTGCTTGCAACGATCCGGGCATTGTTTGGAGGCTATGATGTGATCCATTTTCATGCGGAAGGCCCCTGTATTATGCTGTGGCTTCCAAAGCTGTTCGGGAAACGGGTTATTGCGACCATTCACGGACTGGACTGGCAGAGGTCTAAATGGGGAAATTTTGCGTCAAAAATGTTAAGGTTCGGAGAAAAGATGGCTGCAAAGCATGCGGATGAGGTGATCGTGCTTTCGGAGCATATGCAGAAATATTTTCTTAATACTTATGGAAGGGAAACCCTGTTCATCTCTAATGGAATCAGCAAACCGGAATATCGGCCTGTACAGGTGATAAAGGACAGATGGGGCCTGGAAAAAGAGAGCTACTTCCTGTTTCTTGCCCGGATTGTACCGGAAAAGGGAGTGCATTATCTGATCGAAGCATATAAAAATCTGAAAACCGATAAGAAGCTGGTGATCGCCGGAGGAAAAAGCCACACAGGAGAGTATTTTTCACAGCTCATTGAAATGGCAGCCGGAAATGATCAGATCATTTTTACGGACTTTGTCGGAGGAAGGGATCTGGAAGAGCTGTTTTCCAATGCCTATGCATTTGTTCTGCCCAGTGATGTGGAGGGAATGGCCATCAGCCTTCTGGAAGCCATGAGCTATGGAAACTGTTGTCTTGTCAGTGATATACCTGAAAATACAGAGGTAGTGGAGGATCAGGCGCTTACCTTTCAAAAAGGGCAGGTAGATGACCTGAAACAGAAGCTGCAGGATCTGTCAGATCATCCGGAAACCGTAAAGAGGTATCAGGAGAAGGCAGCAGATTTTATCTGCCGTAAATATGACTGGGATAAGGTGACAGACAGAACACTTGACGTGTATTATGGGAGAAAATAAAAAATGCTGGTAATGCATATGGATTCCGGATTGGGAAATCAGATGCTGGATTATGTAGAGTATCTGGCGATCAGGAAGATGAACCCAGACAAGGAGTGCTATCTGGAAAACTTAATATATGAGCTTCCCCACAGGGAAGGGATGTTCTCCATGTGGAATGGATACGAGCTGGAGCGGATATTTGGAATTAAGCTTCCCAATATCAAGGAGCAGTTTACGGAGGATGCCTGGCAGCGGATCCTAAAAAGCGTGGAGGAAAGCCATTTCTGGGAAGAAAACTGGAATTATTCTCCCTATATCCTCCGTGCTTTTGAAAAGGAGGGGCTTTCCCTGCAAAATAAAGGGCAGGGGGTAGGGATCCTGGATGCGTCTGCCCAGGAAAGCAGCGGAAAATGGCGCAGACTTGCCACACGTTTTTTTCAGTCCAGGCCCGGCTATCATGTAAAAAGACTGCTCAGGCTTGCGCTGATGAAGCAGATGATCACCCAAAATAAGGAAAGATATGCAGTTTATCAGAAGTATGAGGACTTTTCCTATGTAGGCCATACCCTGGCCTTTAAATGGAAAGGGTTTGAGATAGAGCAGTTTGAGCAACAGATCAGGGAGGCCTTCCGCTTTCCGGAACTGGAAGCGGATGATATGCGAAATGCAAAAATGCTTACCCTGATCCGGCAAAGCAACAGCGTGGCCATCCATGCAAGAAGGAGCGACCTGCTATTTGTGAATGGTTACTGCTATCGGTACGGTTACTTCAAGAGAGCTGTCCACTATATAAAGAAACGGGTGAAGGATCCTGTCTTTATCTTTTTTACGGACGAGAACAGTGTGGGCTGGTGCGAACAAAATGAAAAGATCTTTGGACTTGATTTTCAAAAGGATCAGGTTCATTTTGTGACCTGGAATAAGGGGACGGACAGCTTCCGGGATATGCAGCTTATGGCAGCCTGCAAGCATAATATTTTTACAGAGAGTACCTTTGGCTTTTGGGGAGCTTATTTAAATGAAAATCCGGACAAGATCACCTGTGCACCGGACTGCGCTATGCTTGCAACCAATACATTTTAAGGGAGACTTTAAATGAGAATACTAATTGTAAATAAGTTCCTTTATCCCAATGGCGGATCCGAAACCTATATTTTTGAGCTTGGAAAGGAAATGGAGAGGCAGGGGCATGCTGTTGAATATTTCGGTATGGAGCATGAAGGAAGGATTGTGGGAAATCATGCAGAAAGCTATACCTCTCCCATGGATTTCCACGGCAGCGGAATAAGCAGGCTTCTTTATCCGTTCCGAATTTTGTATTCCCGTGAAGCAAGAAAAAAGATCAGGAAGGTTTTAGAGGATTTTAACCCGGATATTGTACATTTAAATAATTTTAACTTTCAGATAACCCCCTCTGTAATTTATGAGATCAGAAAATTTGAAAAGCAGAAAGGGAGGAAAATCCCAATCGTATATACCGCCCATGATTATCAGTGGGTCTGCCCTAATCATATGCTGTTTCTGCCGGAACAGGATAAGCTCTGTTTTGCCTGCAAGGGGGGAAAATTCGGAAACTGTGCCGCTAACAGATGTATTCACGGTTCCAGGATAAAGAGTATTCTGGGGATGCTGGAAGCAAAGCTTTATCAGCGTTTAAGAACCTACGGAAAGGTGGATTTGATCATTTGTCCCAGTGCATTTATGAGAGACATCCTTGCTACAAATCCGCTGCTCTCAGGAAAGCTTCAGGTTTTTCACAATTTTTTGACCGCAGGAGAAAAGAAATACCAGGATAAAAAGGACTATGTGCTGTATTTCGGCCGGTATGCAAGGGAAAAGGGAATGGACACCCTGCTTTCGGTATGCAGGCAGCTGCCAGAGATCCCCTTTGTTTTTGCGGGAGGCGGCGAATATGAAGAAGAAATTGCAAAGCTCTCCAATATTCAAAATGTTGGTTTTCAGAGGGGAGAAGCCCTGATTGAGCTCATTGGAAGCGCAAGGTTCAGCGTATTTCCTTCAGAATGGTATGAGAACTGCCCCTTTTCTGTTATGGAGTCCCAATATTACGGAACGCCGGTAATTGCTTCGAATATGGGGGGCGTTCCGGAGCTATTAGAGGACGGAGAAACAGGAGAATTATTTACGGCAGGGGATCAAGAGGAGCTGAAGGGCAAAATCAGGGGGCTTTGGAATAATAGGGAAAAACTGGATGCTTACACGAAAAAGTGCAGGGAGAAAAGATTTCAGGAAGCACCTGAATATGCGGAGCAGCTGGTAAAAGAGTTTAGGAGACTACTGGAAAGCCATGAGCATAAAGAAACAACTGCAAAAGATCACGATCCTGAATAGCATTTATACGAAATGGAAGTGGCGTGAGAGAAAGACTTCTTATGGCAGCGACTACCCGGATCAAACTTTTTTTGTGATCCGAAGGGCTTACTGCAAGGTAGGACTGTTTTCCTATGTGATGACCAATATGGGGCTTACCGATTACGCGCTTAAAAAGGGATATATCCCTGTGATCGATATGCAAAATGGAAGAAATACTTATCTTTCAGAGGAAAGAGTAGGAAAAGAAAATGCCTGGGAATATTTCTTTAAGCAGCCTGCAGGATATACGCTGCAGGATATTAAGAAGGCCCAAAATGTGATCTTAAGCGATGGACTGATCACGGACAGGAACCACTATCCTGATTTTGAGATCGTAAAGGATGAAGCGAAGTATGAATACTGGCATGCCTTTTTCGGTCAGCATTTAAAGATAGCAGATCCTGTGAGGCTGGAATTTGAAAAGACCAGGGATGCACTTTTTAAAGGACGGAAAATGCTTGGCATCCTGGCAAGGGGAACGGACTATGTTGCTGCAAGGCCCAAGGGACATCCCATTCAGCCGGAGCCTTGTCAGATCATTGCAAAAGCGGAGGAGATCCTGGAGAAATATTCCTGCGACGGCATTTACCTTGCAACAGAGGATCAGGATATTTATGAGAGGCTTCAGGAAGCTTTTGGCGAAAGAATGTGTGCATTGCCGGTACGCAGATACCGCAGCAGCGGAAACGAGAATATCAACGACCTTAGGGGATGCGAGGATCAGGAAAAAAGCGGAAGGGAATATTTGATTTCCATGTTGCTGTTATCGGACTGTAGCTGTCTTCTGGCAGGAAATGTGGGTGGCACCCACGGGGCAATGCTGATGAGCAGGGGATACGAGTACAGGTATGTGTTTGACCTGGGTATATATCAGTAGAGGAGTAGGTATGATTCCAAAAATAATTCATTACTGCTGGTTTGGATATAACAAGAAGCCGGGACTGATCAAAAAGTGTATTGCGTCCTGGAGAAAGTATATGCCGGACTGGGAAATTCGGGAATGGAATGAAAGTAATTATGATGTAACAAAAAATACGTTTGTAAGAAATGCATACCAGCAAAAGAAATGGGCTTTTGTGGTGGATTATGCCCGCTTTGACATTTTAAATCAGTATGGCGGGATCTTTTTAGATACCGATGTGGAGCTTTTAAGGCCCATACCGCAGGAAATTCTGGCGCATGAGGCTTTTACCGGCTTTGAAAACCCGGGGAGAGTGAACCCCGGGCTGGTCTATGGAACGATAAGCAGACAGGAAGTCCTTCAGGACATTCTTTCGGCCTATGAGAAGAGAAGCTTCGGAGAACAGGTGGACGGCAGGATCGAAAATATTGTGGATGTCGTCAGCGGCGTGCTTAGTATGGGAGGATTAAAGTGCAACGGGGAATTTCAGATGATCAGAGGGGTAGCCATCTATCCACAGGATTACTTCTGCTGCTTTAATTTTGAAACCCAGGGCTTTGAGACCACACAAAACACCGTTTCGATCCACCATTATTTTGCAAGCTGGACACCGCTTGGCAGACGGATCCATTTTAAGCTGGTAAAGGCTGCTGCTGCTTTCCTTGGAAAGGAACGCTATCTTGCGCTCAAAAGAAAGATCAAAGGAGAGAGAGCAGTATGATCTGCCTATTAGCTTTACTTTATATTTTCATAAGGCAGGGAAAAGACAGACTGGAAGAGTACCTGCAGGCAGTCTGCCTGTGGATCCTTGTTTTGCTGGGGCTTTGTTATTTCTGGTCTTTGGTGGGACAGCTGGTGTATCTGACTCTTGCAGGAAGCTACCTTTTGCTGGACGCATGTATGCTGTTTCTGATTTTTTATAAAAGAAAGCTGAAGCTGTCTTTCAAATGGCGGATTTCAAGTCCGCTTTTGTGGCTGTGCCTTCTGGGGCTGTTTGGCATCGTATTTCGGTATGCGCTGAAGTCGGTTCCCTATAACTGGGATTCCATGACCTATCATCTTGCCAGAATTGCAAACTGGGAGCAGAACAGGTCTGTATTTCCTTACGCTACCCACATAGAAAGGCAGATTGCAAGTCCCGTGCTTGGCGCTTATGTGAATTTGTTTGTTTATATTCTGGGGGGAAAGCATGACAGTCTGCTGAACCTTTTACAGTGCCTTTCCTACGGAAGCAACGGAATAATTTTATATGGAATAGCCAGAAGACTGGGAGTCTCTGAAAAGACTGCCTTTCTGGCGCCGCTTTTGTACATGGGAACCCCTATCGCACTGGCAGAGGCAACGACCACGCAGGTGGATAATTTTGCAACCTTATGGTTCCTCTGTTTCCTGTATTTTCTCCTTCCCTTTGTGACCGGAAAAAGAAAGCTGGAACGGGACAGGGAGACTGGGAAAGTAATCTTTTTTGCGGCCCTCGCCCTTTCCTTTGGATACTTGGCAAAACCCTCCGTCTGCTTTGGAGCAGCAGTTTTTCTATGCTGGCTGCTGATGGTGGAAATCAGGGAAAAGGCAGAAGTCCGCGTGCTGTTATCCTATGGGGCTTTGGGGGCATGCATTGTGGCTGTATTGCTTTCCCCGGGGGTTTTCATCAACCTTTTGGCCTTTGGAAGTATCTCCCATGAGGGAGTGGGAGCAAGGCAGTTAGTGGGAAGCTTGAAGCCGCAGTATCTCACCGTAAATTTCTTTAAAAACTTTACTTTCAATTTTGCGTCCGAGAAAATAGAAGCTACAAGAATTTACATAGAAAAATTTTTGTATGCGCTGGCAGACCTGTTTCGGATCAATTTAAATGATCCTGCTATTTCGGAAGACGGGGGTATTTTTACTTTTCCGGATTTCCCGGCGCTGAGCTGTGATGTGGCGCTTAATATGTTTGTGGCAGTAGCTGCGCTATTGTCCATGCTGTGGTTTCTGGTAAGATATAAGAAGCAGAAGAAAGAAACAAAAGGCTTTGTATGGTTTGCAGCCTTGTCCTGGCTGTTGTTTTGCTGCGTTCTAAGATGGGAGCGCTTTATCAACCGCTATATGATCACATATTTGGCACTTCTTTCTGTAATGATCGTTTTGCAGACGGAAGAGATCAGAAAAAAGGGATCAAGATTTATTTATGGTATAATTTGCAGTATCCTGGTAATAGGAAGTCTGTTCAATTACGGGAAAGAAATAAATTATCTGCGCACGCTGGCGCCCTATTCCCCTGAAAGAGGGTATTTTGCCTATCATCCTTATAACAGGCAGGAATATCCTGCGCTTTCTGATGCGGTGAAAGCCACGGGGGGACAAAAGATCGGACTGATTCTGGGGGCAGACAGCTTTGAATATCCCATATGGAGGATGCTGAACGACAAGGATTATGAAATCAGGCACGTTATGGTGAAAAACCAAACGAAGAAGTATGAAAAAGAAGATTTTATACCCGATTGCATCTGGGCAGAGGGTGTGAACGAGCCCTATTTCAATTATCATGGACAGGAATATGAACTGATAGCAGCCGACACAAAGGCTGCCATAGGAATTTATAAGATCGCCGGGCAGTAAAGGGAGGGAAACTTTTATGACACGGAAAACAATAACGATCAAATATACAGAATTATGTTATTACCTTTTCTTCAGCATCTTGTTTTTTGCAAAAGGTATAGGCCTATATGACGGACAGATGAGCTTTAAGGTCTGCCTGGTGCTTGCAGCTGTTCCGGTTGCAGTGAAATTGCTGATGACTGATTATGACAGGAGACAGCTGCTTGTGTCCCTGGCGCTCCTGCTTCTGGGAGTGATCGTTTATTATTGTTCCGGTGAAAAAAGTGCGTTGGTATTTCTGGTGATGATGATCGGATTTAAGGGGATATCATTTGACAGGATCATGAAGCTTGGGCTTATAGTCTGGAGCGCTGCTTTTGGACTTATGGTGCTGAAATCCATTCTGGGTGCGGGAAACGAGGTGGTCATGGCGCATCACAAGTTCGGACTGGATATTTTAAGAGAGGGTATGGGGTATTCTCATCCTAATGTGCTGCATGTGTCCTATGCTGTGTTAGTGGTTCTGATCCTGTATGTGATAACAGATGAAAAAAAGCGTATCAGGGCATATATACTTACGCTGATCGGAAATGGGGTCGTATTCCTGTATTCTGCAAGCTATACGGGCTTTATGCTGGTTATATTTCTCATGGCTTTTCATATTTATTTCACCTACAGAAAAGACATGAGCGTCCCGGAAAAAATCCTGACCCAGGCTGTTTTCCCGGTATGCGTGTTGTTTGCGCTGTTTGCTCCGCTTCTTGTAGATCCTGATACACCGCTGTTTTCACTTTTAAATAAACTTCTGAACAGAAGGTTTTATGCATCCAGGCTGTATCTGCTTGAAAATCCGGTAACGCTTCTGGGACAGAAAATTTATGCAAGCCATACCTATGCGCTTGACAGCTCTTATGTAACGTTACTCATTTATGGAGGACTCCTTTTATTTGTACTGGTATGTGCAGGATACCTGTATTCCATCAGGCAAGCTTTAAAGGAAAGGAATGGGAAAGCCCTCAGCATTTTATTATCTTTTTCCATTGCAGGAGTGATCGAGCCTTTTCTGTTCAATTTTTCATTTAAAAATCTGTCTCTCCTTGTAGTGGCAGGATATCTGTTTTCTGTTTGTAAGGGGGGGAAGCAGGTAAAGCTTTTTTCAGGATATGATAAAGCAGTTACAATCACGCTTCCTGTTTTGCAGCCCCAAAACGGGTGGAAAGAAAGCAAAAAGGTATTATGCGCCGCTCTGGCAGCCGCTGTGATCGCCGCTATGTATGCCGGGATGGTTAAAATGCCGCAGGCCATTTATGTGGAGGAGAAATATTGTGATATAGAGGATAAGGATCCTTATAGGGGAAAAGTGGAAGAGGGAGAAAACGCTGTGTTCTATGGAGTGACGGACGAAACACAGGTTCTTTACCGCTTTGATCAGGAAACCATTCTGTTTGAGCGCGTCCGGGATACGATCCGGCTTGGATTTTGCGTGTATCTTGCAGTATACGGCGGGATAACTTATTTTCTTCCGAAAAAAAAGAGGTAAAGAGGTATGCAGACAGGAAAGAAAAAACAGATCTTAAAAAGACTTTTGTTTTTGGCCGTTATTGCATTTATGATTACAGCTATCTGGAAATTGTCGGTCTCCGGGGGAACCCTTGCCAGAGAGCAGATCACAAAAGACGGATATTTTGAGACGGATGGTTATGAGGTGAGGGGAATCCGGTTTTACATCACTCCGCTGACGAATGACGGGATCCCGGAAAGTCTGGATTTTACTGTAACAATTCTGGATGAAGCGCAGCACAGCGTGTGGCAGCAGGACTATAAGGACATGCATATTGCTTCCGGGGATACGGTTATACTGGAAGAATTTGAAAGAGGGGAAGGAATTGCATTGCCTGCGGGGAGCTATCACATTGCCTGCTCTCTTTTGCAGGATCCGTCCCTGTCGGTGCGGATTAAGATCATGTCCTATGATGGTAGCTGCAAGCGGCTTTACGGGGGCTGTGCGGCAGCAGCGATTATTTTTCTTGTGATCCTGTTAGGGATTACGATGAAGCAGGATGGAAAATTCAGGCTGCCGGTCTGTTTTTTTACAGCAATGGTTTTGATGGGGATATTATATTCCCTTATTATGCCGCCGCTTACGGTACCGGACGAGGAAAGTCATTTTTTTAAGGCTTATGATCTGGCCAGCGATATGCTGTTTCAGGAGAAAAAGGATCAGTATGGAAACCGGCTTATGCGTCAGACAGACGTAGACAGCACAACCTATCTGCACAGTGCATCCAGCATTTACAGGTGGTATGATACCTTCTGGGATCCTGTGGATGTATCCGAAATAACTTCAAACATTAAATGGGCAACCGTTTCCGATACCACGCCGGCCTATTCTTACCTGTTTTCAGCGCTGGGAATTGCACTTTCCAGGCTATGCAGAGTAAATGGGCATTTGCTGCTCCTTTTCGGAAGATGGTTTAATCTGCTTGGAGTAGCTGCCATTATGGCTGTTGCCCTTTATCTGGTTCCCTTTGGCAAAAAATTCTTTTGTGTGTTCGGTTTGCTGCCTGAGGTGATCTATCTCGCAGCGTCCTATTCCTATGACGCTCTGAATTTTGCGCTTTGCTTTCTGGCGATTTCCTATTTCTTTTATATGATCCATGGGGGAAAGCAGGTTAAGGTCGGAAATCTGCTGATCTTTTTGGGGGTCGTTTTGATCATGATCCCCATCAAGCTGGTTTATGCCCCGCTTTTAGGACTGGTTTTTCTGATACCAAGAAAGCGGCTTCAAATTAATAAGTGGGTGATCATAGGAACCGGCCTGGCAGGGATGGTCGGAGCTGTAGGACTTGTGGTAGTCCGTTATCAAGATATAGTTGTTATCCTGAAGGGATTAGCTTATAATACCATGGAAGGGGAGCGGGTTTCCATTAAGTACATGCTGGAAAATCCCAGGAATGCGCTCTTTGTTTTTTCTTATAATATCATGAGCAATTTTGATTATTATATAAAAAGCATTTTGGGTGAATTTGTGGGCAGAGACCGGTATGAGGTATTGCTGGATATCGCATATTTACCGGACTGGCTCATGATGCTGACCACAGGGCTGCTTGCCATGGGAATTTACACAGACGGGAAAAATGAGTTGACGATAGGAAAGAAGCTGTGGACGGCGTTACTTGCAGTTATTTCCAGCTTTCTATTTATGCTGTCCATGTATCTGGCGAACAACACGGTTGATATGAATGCTATTCATGGGATACAGGGAAGATATTTCCTGCCGGTATTGCTGCTTCTTCCGGCAATGGCGGGAAGCAGGGAAGAGAACATGACAATGAGAGGCAGCTGCAGGATAAGCAGATATGGTTACCTTCTTCTTGCAGCCGGAATAGATATCATTGCTGTTTTTGTACAGCTTCAACATATTATAATGGATTATTACGGGTAGAGGTGGCTTTTGGAAAGACGATTTTACGTTGCAGGTTATGTAGGGGAAGGAGCAAGAAGGATGCTCCTTGACCTGTCTCAGATGAAAAATATGGTTTTGCTCGATAAGGTGATAGCAAATAAGCCTGTTCGTGTGCTTTATTATAGGATCAGTGCATGGACAAAGCAGTTTGAGCGCTTTGCATTTCTGAAAAAACTGTTTTATCCGTGGTATACTGTTCTTCAGATCAAACTGTGCCCTGAAAAGGAAAATTGTATTCTTTTTTTTAATTCCGGCTTTTGCAGGGAACTGGATCTGACAGTGATTCAAAGGCTGAAAAAACGTGATCCTAAGGCAAAGCTCATTTTGTATATGGTGGATCCCATGGTCGGCTTTGAGAGCGAAGAGCATTGGCAGGTAATAAAGCAGATGGATCATGTATATTCCATCAATAAAGCAGACTGCGAAAAATATGGATTCCTGTATTATCCTCTTATCTATTCGGTGGGAGGGGAAGCCGTCTGCGCATCAGAAGAAGCGAAAACAGATTTATATTATCTGGGGAGCGGAAACGACAGGGATGAAGCTCTGTTCTGCATTTACAAAAAATGCGGGAAAGCCGGCATTACCACAGATTTTCATGTGCTTGGAGAAGAAAACAGGAAGTGCGCAGGAATTACCTTCCATCAGGAACCATTGTCCTATGAAGAAAATCTCCTTCATCTGTTAAAGGCGAGGGCAATCCTAGAGGTTATGCATAAGGATTTTGACAACCCTACCCAGCGCTACTGTGAGGCAGTAGTCTATAATAAAAGGCTGCTTACCAACAATGGAAGGACAAAAAGCTTTGCTTTTTATGATCCCAGATACATGCAGGTATTTGAAAAAATGGAAGATCTCGACCTGGATTTTCTGACGCAGCAGGAAAAGGCAGATTATGGATACCAGGGGGAATTTTCACCCTGTCTGTTTATCCAGGAGATCAATTCCAGATTAGACGCACCCGGGGAAAGGGAATAAAAATGGATGTAGTTAGAAAATTAAATTATATTTTTAATACAAAGCAGAAGGTTGAGATCTTCTGGCTGTTTGTGATCATCTGCATTGGATCGGGGCTGGAGCTGATGGGAGTATCAGTGATCCTTCCGATCATTAACGGGATCATGGCGCCGGATAAAATGCTGGAGGAGCCTGTCTACATCTGGATATATGAAAAATTCCATATGACTTCCGTGCGGCCTCTTATCATGCTTCTTCTGGTTTCCCTGATCGTGGTGTATGTGATCAAAAATGCATTTTTGATCTATATGTATAATAAGCAGTATAAATTTATTTTTGAAAATCAACGGGTTTTAGCGGACAGAATGGTGAAATGCTATATGTCACAGCCTTATCTGTTCCATGTATCCAAAAACAGCGCAGAGCTTCTGAGAAATATCAATGAGGATACAGGCAACTTTTTCGGAGCCTTACAGGCGGGGATCAAGCTGCTCACAGAGCTTATGGTATGTCTTGTGCTGGGGGTGTACCTGCTGATCAAGGATAAGACGATCACGATTTCTGTAGTATGCCTTCTGGCGATCATGCTGTGGCTGTCGGTAAAGGTCTATAAAAAAAATCTGGTCAGAATGGGAGCGCGAAACCGTTTTTATCAGATGTCACTGAACAAATGGGTACAGCAATCCTTTGGAGGGATTAAGGAAGTAAAGATCCTGAACAAAGAAAAGTTCTTTTATGATAAATATGACGAGGCATACCGGGGACATGCCAAAAGTGAATATACCTATCACACGCTTCTGATGGTCCCCAAACCGATCATTGAAACCATGTGTATCTGTGGACTTTTAGGCGCTATTGCCATCAAATTCTGGTGGAGAGGAGCAGATATCACATACTTTGTGCCGATCTTATCTGTGTTTGCAATAGCGGCGTTCAGACTGCTTCCTTCCTTTAACCGGATTACAGAATACCTGGGAACCATCCTGTACCAGAAATCTGCAATCACATCAATTTATGAGGATTTAAAGGAAATTGATGAGCTGAATGCACAAAAACGGGAAAAGAATAAAGAAGAAAAAGCAATTCAATTCCAAAATAAGATCGAGATAAAGGATCTGACATTCAGTTACCCGGGAGCAGAGAAAGAGGTGCTGAAGGATCTGAATCTGGAGATCAGAAAGAAAAGCTCTGTAGCTTTTATAGGACACTCAGGAGCCGGAAAAACAACCCTGGCAGATATTTTGATGGGCTTGTTAAAGCCTGCAAAAGGAGATGTATGTGTAGACGGCGTCAGTATCTTTGAGGGGTTAAATTCCTGGCACCAGATCATTGGATACATTCCGCAGACCATTTATTTAATGGATGATACCATAAAGAACAACATTGCATTCGGTATTGAGGAAAAAGAGATCAATCCTGCAAGACTGAAATATGCGGTAGAACAGGCCCAGCTTTCCCAGCTTATCGAAGAGCTGGAATTTGGACTTGATACCAAGATCGGAGAAATGGGCGTTCGCCTCTCCGGCGGACAGAGGCAGCGCATCGGAATTGCCAGAGCCCTGTATCATAATCCGGAAATCCTGGTATTAGATGAGGCGACTTCCGCACTTGATAATGAAACGGAAAAGGCCGTGATGGATGCGATCGAAACACTTCACGGAAAAATGACCCTGATCATCATTGCCCACCGTCTGTCAACCATCAAGGACTGTGATTATGTTTATGAAATAGGAGACGGCAAGGCGACACAGAAATAGCAGAGAGGGATTCCTGACTTTGAAAAAAATGTTATATATTATGGGGATCGACTGGAACTGGATCTTTCAAAGACCACAGATCCTGGCCCTGGAATTGCAAAAGCAATATGAGGTCACGGTGTTGTGTCCCAGGCAATTTGTACAGAATAAGCATCAAAAAAAGAATATCATGCCGGACCGGCTGGTGGAACTGTATCAGCTTCCGTTTCAGGAAAAAAGCCGGGTTATAGGCAAAATAGCGGACAGATGGCACCGCAGAAAAATGGGAGATCTTAACAGATATGATCTGATCTGGGTAGGGTATCCGATCTTTGGGCGTTATATTCCGGAGGATTTTCGGGGAACGGTGATCTATGACTGTATGGATAATTTTGAAGCGTTATATCCTGACCGCAGCCCCAGGGCAGTGGCCTATGTCTGTGAGCAGGAACAAAAGCTGTTAGGCAGAGCGGATGTGGTGTTTGCTTCCAGCCAGAAGCTAAAGGAAAAGCTTCTGGGGATAGATCCCGGCAAGAAAATCCAGGTAGTGCGCAATGGATTTTGGGATCTGAAGATAGAGCCACCGGTTATTTCCGGAAAGAAAGAAAGCTATACCCTGGGATATGTAGGAACGATCTCGGAATGGTTTGACGAGAAGGCGATCCTGGAAAGTCTTGGACAGGATGACAGGATCAGATATGAGTTTGTAGGGCCGGTTTCTGGAAAAAGGATCGAGCATGAGAAAGTGACCTACTGCGGTGTGGTGGAGCATCATAAACTGGGAGAAACGGTGGCAGGCTTTGACTGCCTTTTGATGCCGTTTGTCATCAGCGAAATTGTTTTGTATGTGGATCCGGTAAAACTGTATGAGTATATTGCCTGGGGCAAATGTATTATTGCTTCCTGGTATCCGGAGATCGATAGATTTTCAGACTTTGTATATTTTTATCATGACAGCGGAGAGTATGTGGAGCTGATCAAAAATCTGGAGGAAACGGGATTTCCACCGAAATATACCAGACAGCAGCAGAGAGAGTTTCTTTTGCAGAATACATGGGAGGAACGGATCAGGCAGATTACAGAGCTGTTAAAGGAGAAAAAAGCATGAAGGTAATGAGTGTGTTCGGAACCAGACCGGAGGCCATCAAGATGTGTCCTTTGATCAAAAGACTGCAGGAACATACGGAAATTGAAAGCGTGGTCTGCCTTACGGGCCAGCATGAAGAGATGCTGATGCAGGTTATTGACATTTTTCAGATCAAGGTAGATTACAATCTTCACATCATGAAACCATCGCAGACGCTGACAACCATTACGGCGGATATTCTGACTGATATGAAGCCGGTTCTTCAAAAGGAAAGACCGGATCTTGTTTTGGTACATGGAGATACCACGACTTCTTTTGCAGTGGCGCTTGCTGCATTTTATGAGCAAATTCCGGTAGGGCATGTGGAAGCGGGACTCAGAACCTATGATAAGTATGCTCCTTTTCCGGAAGAAATGAACAGAACACTTACCAGCAGGATCGCAGAACTGCACTTTGCCCCAACGCAAACAAATAAGCTGTGCCTGGAAAAGGAAAATATTAAGGAAAATGTTTTTGTTACAGGAAATACGGTGATCGACGCGTTGCAGACAACTGTACGCGAAAATTATGTTTTTAAGGAAGCGACCCTTTCAAGGCTTGACCTGACAGGAAAAAGAGTAATCCTTTTGACTGCGCACAGACGGGAAAATCTGGGACACCCCCTTTGCAACATCTGTCATGCGGTCAAAGCTATTGCAGACCGTTATCCTGATGTGGAGGTTATTTATCCGGTTCATTTAAATCCCAAAGTCAGGGAAACGGTTTATGCGCTTCTTGGAAAGGAAGATAGAGTGCATCTGATCGAGCCCATTGATGTGGAGGACATGCACAATTTAATGTCCAGATGCTATCTGGTTATGACTGATTCCGGGGGAATTCAGGAGGAGGCCCCTTCCTGCGGCATTCCGGTAGTGGTACTCCGAAACGAAACAGAGCGTCAGGAGGCTATCGATGCGGGGACGGTGGCGCTTGCGGGAACGGAGGAAGAAAGGATCGTGCAGGTGGTCAGCGAGCTGATGGATGACAGCGATAAATATCAGAAGATGGCAAGGGCGGTAAATCCGTATGGAGACGGTCATGCCAGTGAAAGGATTGTGGAAAGGATACTGCACTATTTCGAGGAAAAGGGAATGGAGGCTTAAGGGTTCATGGCAAAAATCGGGGTGGTCATTAGCTCGTTATATGCATGCGGCGGAGAGGAAAGAGTTGTTTCCCTGATGGCAAATGAATGGGTGAAGCAGCATGAGGTCACGATTTTCACTTTTGAAGACAGGGAAAGGGAAGGAAACCGAAATGATTATCCCCTTTCAGAAAAAATAAAAGTTGAACGGGTATTTCATTCGGGAGACAGTTTTCTTCGTAAAGTGATCCGCATAGTATATTTCCGGACGGGACTGACGGAAGGAACGGTTTGTCAGTATCTTTTGAAGAAAGCCTTTTACCCGGAAAAATTTTTAAAGGAATGGATCGAGAGGATCAATGCAGGAAATTACGATCTGATGATCGGAATTTCCGGTGTGAACGCCATGCTCTTAGGCTATATTAAGGATCATATCCATGCAAAGGCAATCAGCTGGGAACACAGCTCCTTTGAAGGGTATTTTGATGCGCAGAGAGGGTATTACCGAAACCGGATGAAAATGTACCGGCGGGCAGCAGAAAAACTTGACGGCTGTGTGGTGCTGAATCAGGATATACAGGGCAAATACCGGGACCAGCTTGGAATTTCAGCCACGGTGATCTACAATCCCAGGAGCTTTGCAAGTGAGCAGAAGGCAGATATGGCAAAAAAGTGCTTTGTGACCTGCGGAAGAGTAGAGGCTGAAAAGGGCTACGAGGATCTTCTTTTTGCCATCAATGAAGCAAAGGATCATGCCTGCCAGGACTGGAAGCTGCTGATCATCGGAGGGGGAAGCCTTACGGGCAGGCTTAATGAGCAGATAAGGGAGCTCGGCCTGGAAGATAAAGTAAGCATTACAGGGTATCTCCACAATGTACAGGAGCAGCTTTTGAAGGGATCTGTGTTTGTACTGCCCTCCAGATGGGAGGGGTTTCCGATGTCTGTTACAGAGGCTCTGGAGCTGGGGCTGCCTGTGGTAGCTTATGATCTTCCTGCTATGCTGCCGCTAGTAAGGGATGGCGAAGAAGGAAGGATCGTTCCCTGTTTTGACAAAAAGAAATTTGCCATGGCAATGGAGGAACTGGCAGGAAGTGATGAGATGCGGCGTCAGATGTCGGAAGCTGCAATCAGAAAGGCAAAAGAGCTGTCACCGGAAAAGATCGCAGAACAATGGGAGGATCTGTTTTCGAGGCTTTTGCGTTAGAAGGATGGAAGATAATGGAAAAGTGGGAATGGCGGTATTATTTTAAAAGACTCACAAAGAAATACTATATTATCAATCGGTCTGCCGGCGGCGCCGGTTTCTTTTCCAATTATATGTGGGTTTTGGGACATGTGATATTTGCCAGGAAACTGGGCTATATTCCTGTGGTGGATATGCTTAATTTTCCAACGCTATATAGTGAGAAGGAAGGCGTGGCAGGAGAAAAAAATGCCTGGAATTATTATTTTGAAAATGTAAGCGGAGTTTCCCTTGAGGAGGCCTATGCAAGCGGAAGCTATGTGATGGGAATGGATATGCCCCTTCATAAATATGAGGGAAAGTTCTGCACAGGCAGTTATCGTTTCCCTACAGAGAAGGCGGCAGATTACTACGCGCCGGTCATTAAAAAGCATATGGTCATCAGGAAGGATATAAAGGAACAGATTGATCAGGCATGGAACAATAAATTCGCTGCAGAGGATGTGGTTCTTGGCATACATGTGAGAGGGACAGATATGAAGAACAATCTGGGCCATCCCATGCCGGCCACTGTGGACAGGTACCTGGAAGAGACAGGACGCCTGCTGAATAAATACCCGGAGATCACCAGGGTGTTTCTGGCTACTGATGAATGTGAAGTCTTAGAAAGGTTTCAGGAGGCCTTTTTGGGGCTGAAACAGGAGCTGTTTTTTCATGAGGCGTTCCGGGCAAAAGAGGACGGAGCGCTGAAAAAGACAGGCATCCACGAACTGAAGCCGGAGAAGGAAAGGCCGCAGCATAAATATCTGCTTGGATATGAGGTACTTAGGGACGCCTGTTTTCTGGAAAAATGTGATTACCTGCTGTGCGGGCATTCCAATATAACCAATGTGGTCCTGCTCTGGAAGGATAACGCATATCGGGATGTAGTGTGCATTGGGGCACAGGATGGGAGAGGGATATGAAGGAATTAGATTTTTTGTTTTTGTATGAGCATAAGGTAAGGGAACTGGAAAACCTGTGTCTGATCAAATATGAGCTGGATAAGCGGGGGTATAAAACAGAGATTCGCTATATTGAAGATGCCAGAAACGCTCTGGCAGTTAAGCCGCAGATCCACGCCAAGGTCTTATGCGTTATGGCCTGCTACAATGACCAGACCTTAAACTGGCAGGCAAAGGAATTCGTGACCTTTGACAAGATCATTGATATGCAGTGGGAAAACATTGTATATCCGGGTGATGAAAAAAGAAAAGGCGCGTATAAAAATTATTCCGGCATCGGGAAAGAGGCCGTACGGGTATCATGGGGAAAGCAAAATGAAAAACGTATGCTGGATGTGGTTAAGATGGATCCCAGGAAATTAAAGGTGATCGGTCATGTGGGCATGGATTTCCTTAGGGAGCCCTTAAACCGCTACTATTTAAGCAGAACGGAGCTGTTTGAAAAATATCAGATTCCACAGGATAAGGAAGTAGTTCTTTTTGCATCCCCCTATTATGGAGACTGCCTGGAGGAATCCTATATTCAGGAAATGTGCATGCGTTTTGGACAAAACTGGGCAGACTATTATGAGTTTATGTGCAGATCCCAGGAGATCGTATTAAGCTGGATGGAGCAGATCCTTAAGAAGGATGACAATATCTGCTTTGTGTTCAGACCCCATCCGGGACATCCTAGCAGGAGTGCAGAGCGGCTTGCGGAAAAGTATCAGAATTTTAAGATCATATCAGGAGAATCTGTAAAACAGTGGATTGTTACCTGCGATAAGGTGTATACCGGAAACAGCTCTGTGATAGTGGAGGCCTTTTTTGCAAAGAAAATGTGCCAGCTTTTATTCCCGCTGCCCATTACGGAAGGCTATAAGCTTGCGCTTCTCGATCATTCTACTGAAATTACAAGCTATGAAGGATTTGAAAAATCCATATATGCGAAGGAGGAAGCATTCCCTATCCCAAAAGAAAATATTGAGGAAATTTATCTCATTGATTTTGAAGAACCAAGCTATGTGAAATTTGCGGATATGGCGCAGGAGGTTTTACGGGAAGACTATTATCGGATTTCCAAGGAGGCGCTTCGGGCATACAAGCCCCATTATACAGGACTGACAGCAGTTTCCAAAGCGGTATCAAGATGCGGAGCTGTTCATGGACTTTATATGAAACTGATCGATAATCAGAAGCTGACATGGCCTATACTGGAAAAACAGCGTAAAAAGAGGGCTCATGTTTATGAGATCGAGAAGGAACATGAAAATGAACTGACAAGCGAAAAGGAAATTGCTGAGATTATCAAAAGAATAAAAAATGCCTGCGAGGCATAAGGGAAAAAGATTTTGTCCGGTGAGGACAAAATCTTTTTGCAGTTTTACTTTTACAGTAAAAATGGTATAATGACAAAGTCAGAAGGATATAGACCTATAAAATCACATCTAAAGAGGAGAGGATTTAATATGAATAAAACGATTTCTGCCATTATTCCCGTAAAGGGAAACAGTACCAGACTGCCCAATAAGAACATTCTGCCCTTTGGAAACTCTAATTTGCTCCAGCATAAGATCGATCAGCTTAAGCAGGTAGAGGGACTCAGTGAGATCATCTGTTCCTCTGACTCAGATGAAATGCTTGAAATTGCAGATAAGGCTGGCATTAAGGCAATAAAGAGACCTTCCCAGTACGCAGATGAGTCGGTGCCCTTTGGAATGTTCCTTGAGTATATCAGCGAGATCGTGGAAGGGGAGCATGTAATGTGGGCCTGTGCAACATCCCCCTGTGTAGAGCCATATTTATATCAGAAGGCAATTTCCCTTTATTTTGAAAAGCTGGAAGAGGGTTATGATTCTTTGATCACCTGTTCTCCTTATCAGACCTACCTCATGGATGAAAAGGGCCCTTTAAATTTCAGTATGGGACTTGCCCATAAGAATTCTGAGCAGCTGCCTATGCTGTATCATTTTACGAATGGAATCAATCTTGCACCTTCCAAAAAACTGAAGGAGTGGCATTATAACTATGGCCCTAAGGCATATCGCCTGCTTGTAAACAAGAGAGAGGCGGCGGATATTGACGATGTATATGATTATGAGATGGCAAAAGCATTGTATGCAATGAAAGATCCTAAGCCGACAATCTAATATCCCGACAAGTTTTTATTTCATCAAAAAGTGGAAGCATGCAAAAGCAAAGGTTTTTGAAAGCTGTTTCCACTTATTTTGTAATATACCTTTTGGAATCATAAATGAAGCAAATAAATTTTTTTATAAATGTATTTTTCATCTTAATATGGCTTATGGCAATGACCGGTTCAGATGCTTATTTTATTCCATATTTGGTATGTGGAACAGCAGGGATCCTGTGCTGCTGTGCTTTGAATAAGGAGAAGCCGACTGTTGAAGGGAAAGGAAAGCGGGCGCTTATAGTGATCTTGGCCGGAATATTTTCCTGTGCAGCTGCCCTGGCAAACTATAAGCTGTTTGTGGATATAGATTGTCCAAATGGAACAGTATCCGCTTTTTTATATAAAATTGCATATCCAGCAGCTATTTTGGCGGGAGGATTTTGTATAGCTGAGAAGATACTGGAATTTACCTTAAAAAGGATCAGTAATCTGACATGGGAAGCGCATGAATACGGACGAAAACCGTTGTGGATTTTTATAGCTGCCGGTACCGGCATTGCAGTCTTTGACCTGCTTTTCCTGTTTATGGCCAAGTATCCCGGACAGCTGACAACAGACAGTTATATTCAACTGATGCAGATCATGTCCGGTTCCTATTCCAATCACCACCCGTTTTACCACACAATGATAATCAAGTTGTTTTTTCAACCGGGAATGCTGCTTTTGGGAGAGATCAACGCAGCGGTAGCGCTTTATAGTGTTTTTCAGGTTGTGTTTATGTCAATGTGCCTGGCCTATGGAGCGGTGACCTTATATGAAATGAAACTATCCTCAAAAGTAATTTTACTGTACATATGCTTTTGCGCTTTTATGCCATATAATATCATGTATAGCTTTACCATGTGGAAGGATATTCTTTTTGGAGGAGCAACGCTGCTATTTGTCATAGCTGTTTTCAGGCGGCTGTATCAAATTGGAAACTGCTCATGGACGAACACTTTGGTGCTTTTTTTGAGCGGCATGGGAGTTTGCCTTTGGAGAAGCAACGGGTGGATCGCTTTTTTCATATTCAGCTGTGTATTTGTGGTCATACTGGGAAAAAGGCAGAGAAAAATTGTATTTTTGCTTGCTTGCGTCTTACTGCTGACCTATATTTTAAAGCATCCGGTTTTAGATGCGCTGAATGTAACCCAGCCGGATACGGCAGAAGCGCTTTCTATTCCGGTTCAGCAGGTGGCAAGAGTGGTGGCGGATGGAGAAGAACTGTCAAAGGAACAATATGATCTGCTTTCTGAAATCGTAGATGTGGATATGATAGAAGACGCCTATGACGCAAATATATCAGATCCAATGAAGAGCCTGATAAGGCAGAAGGGGCAGCAGGATTACTTAAGGGAACATAAAATGGATTTTGTGCACCTTTATGTGGAGCTAGGACTGAAGCATCCTCTGAAATATCTGGAAGCCTGGGTTGACCAGACAAAAGGATACTGGAACGCAGGCTATGAATACTGGGTATGGAACGGAAACTGGATGAACGATCTTGGAATACAGGGAACGATCCATTCCAAAGGGATCAATGAGCTGCTGGAAACTTACTTGTGGCTGTATCAAAACGTAGGGGCGGCGCAAATATTTATCAGCATCGGATTTTATACATGGGTGCTGGGATACCTGTTCTATATTTGTATCCTGAAGAAGGAAAAGGAGAAGCTTGTAATCCTATCCTTGCCGACTGCTATATTGATCAGTCTTCTTCTTGCGGCGCCGGTATATTCTGAATTCAGATATGCTTATGCGGTTATTTATGCAGTTCCGTTTTTGGGAGCTATAACATTTTATAAAAGAGCGTAAAGGAAAAGAGAGCATTTAATAAAGGTGGACGGATAATGGGTGAACTGAAATTACTGGATTGTACGCTTCGGGACGGCGGCTATGTTAATGACTGGAAA
The DNA here is from genome assembly GCA_000436115.1 of Firmicutes bacterium CAG:534. Lineage (GTDB taxonomy): Bacteria > Bacillota > Clostridia > Lachnospirales > Lachnospiraceae > Suilimivivens. The sequence goes on from FR894562.1 coordinate 188,851, forward strand.
TTTGGACATGACAACATGGTGAGCATTTTTGAACGTCTTGTAGATGCGGGAATCGATATTATCGAAATTGGTTTTCTGGATGAGCGAAGGGAGTTTGATCCCGACCGAAGCATAATGCCCGATACAAAAAGCGTAGAAAAAAATTATGGGCTGCTTGACAGAAGAGACTCGATGATCGTTGGTATGATCGATTATGGAACATGCGATCTTTCTCATATCCAGCCATGCAAGGACAGCTTTTTGGATGGCATAAGGGTGATCTTTAAAAAAAATCACAGAAAAGAAGCGATCCAATTCTGCGGTGAACTGATCAAACTGGGATATAAGGTTTTTGTCCAGCTGGTATCAGTCACAAGCTATTCGGACGAGGAAATGCTGGATCTGATCAGGCTTGCCAACGCAGTGAAGCCTTATGCCGTTTCTATGGTGGATACTTATGGGCTCATGCATCAGAGCAATATAAAGCATTATTACGAATTGCTGGATAAACATTTAGACGGAGATATTGCGTTAGGATATCATGCCCATAATAATTTTCAAATGGGATATGCAAACTGCATTGAACTGCTCTCCAAACAGACGGAGCGGATGATCGTTGTGGACGGAAGCATTTACGGAATGGGAAAAAGCGCCGGAAACGCACCGCTGGAGCTGATTGCAATGCATATGAACCAGTGCTATGGGAAAAAGTATCATATTAGCCAGATACTGGAAGCAATCGATGCGAATATCAGTATTTTTTACACTCCCGCCACCTGGGGATATAATATGTTTTATTACATTGCGGCATTTAACGACTGCCATCCCAATTATGTGTCGTACCTGATGGATAAAAGAACGCTGTCTGTGAAATCGATCAATGAAATTCTGGGACAGCTTAAAGGGGAAAAGAGGCTTCTGTATGATAAGGATTATATAGAAGAACTTTATGTGGGATATCAGGAAAATGTTGTGGATGATAAAGCAAGTGTAAAGAGGCTGAAGCAAAAGCTGGAAGGAAAGAAGATTTTGCTGCTTGGCCCCGGCTTTAATATCAAAAAGCAGGAAAAAAGAATTGTGGATTTTATAGAAAAAGAAAAGCCCACAATTATTTCTGTTAATATGATCCCACAGGATTTTGAAGCGGACTATATCTTTTTAAGCAATTCCAAAAGATACGTCCAGATGGCGACGGCGCTGCTGAGCGCAGAGCGCAGATACGAGATCATAGCGACATCAAACGTAACTGCTTCCGGGAAAAAGTTTGACTATGAATTGAACTACAGTGAACTGCTTGATCGGAGCGCAGAAATCATTGATAATTCTTTTGTCATGCTTTTAAAGGTAATGTTAAGGATCGGCATGAAAAGAGTTTGGCTTGCCGGCTTTGACGGTTATTTCGGAAGAAGCAACAGCAAAAATTACCTGAATGCCAATATGGAATATAAATTTGATAAAAAGCAGGCAGACGCCTTAAATCATTATGTCGCTCAGGTACTGGAGCAGATGGGAAAAGAAATAGAAATGATTTTTATCACAGATTCTTTATATATAAAATAGAGGAGGAAGAAAAGTGAAGGGAGTTGTGGTAGACGGAGCGACCAGTATGCTGGGGCTTGCGCTTATTCACGAATGCCTGGACAGGAACATCCCTGTTTTGGCAATATGCAGAGCGGACTCTGCCAGGCTGGATGTCATACCCCAGGAAGAAACGATCGAGATCATCAGATGCGACCAGGGGGAATTTGCGGGCTTAAATCCTGCTGTCCGTGCAGACTATGATGTGTATTATCACTTTGCGTGGGGGCATACGAAGCAGGAGGAGAGAAGAAAGGTATCCTGCCAGGAACAAAATATAAAATATACGATCGACGCCATAAATTTGGCAAAAAGACTGGGATGCAGCCGGTTTGTAGGGGCAGGATCCCAGGCAGAGTATGGACGGGTTTCCGGAATGATCGGGCCTGATACACAGGTGAATCCGGAGGTGGCTTACGGAATTGCAAAATATGCTGCCGGGAAAATGGCCTTTATAGAGTGCGAAAGTCTGCAAATGGAATGTATATGGACCAGAACCTTCAGCGTATATGGCATCAATGACAATAGAACGACCATGGTCATGTACGCCATAGATAAACTCTTAAAGGGAGAAAAACCGGTTTTTACGAAGGCGGAACAAACCTGGGATTATCTTTACAGCAAGGATGCAGGCAAAGCGTTCTTCCTGATTGGGGAAAAAGGAATCAGCGGAAAAACCTACTGCATAGGGAAGGGTGAAAGCAGACCGCTTGTGGATTACATTTATGCATTGCGGGATGCCATTGAGCCATCCCTTGCGCTGGGAATCGGAGAGGTGCCATACTCACCGCTTCAGGTCATGAACCTGCAGGTCGATATCAGTCATCTGCGTGAAGACACCGGCTTTACCCCGCAATATTCCTTTGAGGAAGGGATCAGGGAAACAATATCCTGGTATCAGGAGCGTTATCTGAGATAACAGAAGGGAGAAATATGCCTAATATAAAATTACTGGATTGTACACTTCGTGATGGCGGATATATTAATGACTGGAAATTTGGCTACCATACGATCAGGGATATTATTAAAAAGCTTGTGGAATCACAGGTGGATTATGTGGAAGTCGGGTTTTTGCGAAACTGTAAGTATGAACCAGGAACGGCGGTTTTTAATAATTGTGCCGAAATCAGGAATATTTTACCTGAAAATAAAGGAAATACCATGTTTACCGCCATGGCGCTCCATAATAAGTATGATCTGGATCAGCTTGAGGATTATGACGGGAAGACCATCGATGCGCTCAGGATCACTTTCCATGATTACGATATAGAAGAGGGACTGGCCTATATCGAAAGGGCGATCAATAAAGGGTATAAGGTTTTTGCAAATCCGATTAACATTATGGGGTATTCAGATGAAATGATCCTGAAGCTGTTAAAGCGTATAAATGAGATCAAGCCCTATGCGTTTTCTATTGTGGATACATTTGGATCTATGATGAAGGAGGATCTGATGAGGATCTACTCCATGGTGGAACATAACCTTGACAAGTCTATTGTGATCGGCCTCCATTTACATGAAAATCTTGCATTATCCTTTTCACTGGCACAGGATTTTATTTCCATGAAAGCAAGCGGGAGAAACTGTGTGATCGACGCTTCCATGCTTGGAATGGGGAGAGCTCCGGGTAATCTCTGCATGGAACTGATCATGGATTACATGAATAAAATGCAGGGTGCAGTTTACAACGTAAATCCGGTGTTTGATGGAATTGACGATCATATTGCAAAGCTCAAGCAGATTGAGCCATGGGGATATAATACCGCCTACGCATTGTCTGCAAAGTTCAATCTGCACAGAAACTATGCGGAGTTTCTTCTGGGAAAGGGGAGGCTTAGGGCAAAGCAGATCAATCAGATCCTGGCAAGCATTGAAAAAGATAAGAAAACAGCATATGACGAAGCATATATTGAAGAATTATACCAAAATTTCCAAAATCATGCTGTTGATGACAAAGAGCTTATGGGAGAACTGGAAAACGAATTTGGCCCAAGACCTATTCTGATCATTGCGCCTGGCGCATCCATTATGACGCAGCAAAAGGTAATTGAGGAATACATTAAAAAAGAGCAGCCTGTGATCATTTCCGCAAATTTTGTATCGGAAGAATATGATCCGGATTATATTTTCTGTTCAAACGCCATGCGTTATGAGGCGATTAAGGACAGAAAAGGAAAGAGTAATGTACTCCTGACCTCTAATCTGATGGACGTGGCAGCGCAGGGGGATCAGATACTGAATTATTCGGAGCTTAGCTTTGATGAACTGGGAACCTGCGATAATTGTGTGATCATGCTACTTAAAATGCTGATCAGATTGGATATAAAAAGTGTTGCCATAGCGGGTTTTGACGGTTACAAAGAGGAAGGGAAGAATTATGTCCATTCCTATATGGCAAGCCAGCACACAAAAGGGAAAAAGGAAAATATAAAACTGACAAAATATGTTGCGGAATTAAAGAAAAAGATAGAAATGATCTTCCTGACAGAGTCTGTTTATGACATGGAGTGATGCAAGAGGTTTAAAATGGAAAAGAAGGAATTATCGAAAATAAAATATCTTGTGATTGATGTGGACGGAACCATGACGGACGCCGGGATTTACTATGATGAAAACGGAAATGAACTGAAAAAGTTTTGTACAAAAGATGCCGCCGGTTTCTTTGCAGCCAGGCAGGCCGGGATAAAAATAATGGTTCTGACCGGAAGGGAATGCGCTGCAACAACGAGAAGAATGAAGGAGATGAAGGTTGATTATCTGATTCAAAATGTTAAGGACAAAATCGCCTATCTGGAAGAATTTATTCAGAAGGAAAAAATTTCATTTGAACAGATCGGATACCTTGGGGATGATCTGAATGACCTTGCAGGAATGAAAAGAGCCGGTTTTTCAGGCTGCCCGGCTGATGCATGTGAAGAGGTCATACAGGCGGCAGATTATGTATCTGACGTTAAGGGAGGATATGGCGCAGTACGCGACATCATTTCCTATTTGCTGAAAGAACGGGGAGAGTGGAAAGGCCTCATAGAAAAAATATACGGAAGCGGGACATGAGGAAAGGGAAAATAATGCTGCAGAGGATGAATGTTTATATCACAACAGGAAAACAAAACCTGAAATATGCCTATGTTGCCATAAAATCATTGTTCATGAACAATCAGGAACGCGAAATTTTTCTCTATGTTGTTTCAGAGGATCTGACGCAGGAGGACATGCATCATGAACAGAAGCTTGCGGAGCAGTATGGAAATCACATTATCATTCTGCGGTTTGACGAAGAGATAGCGGCAAAATATATTCACATCGATAAGGGTTATCATTGGCCCATTGGTACGATGTCCAGCTATTGGCTGTTTCACGAACTGCTTCCGGAGGATGTGGACAGGATCATTGTGATAGAGTCAGACACGGTAATCGTTGGAAACCTGTCGGAAATATATGATATTGATTTTGAAGAAAACTATGCGGTTTGTCCGGGACCGGAGCATAAACCTCAAAACCACAGAGACTTTATGCAGAAAGCAGGAGGAGACTGCCTGACGTTTGTTCTCTCCCTGTACAATGTTTCAAAGATACGAAATGATTTTTCCCTAAAGGATATTTTGGACACTGATGAAAAAGTAAAGAAACTGGCCGGATTTTCTCAAATGGAATTTACATTTGGCCTGCTGTTTAAGGATCGCATTAAGTATGTTCCGGGAGAAATTTCCTGTATTGATGAAAATGAGCGTTATATGGAAGAGCTCGGCATAGATTATGTCATGCAGTGTGAAAAGACAGCAAAGATCATACATTTTTCGTCTTATAGCGATTACGGGAAGCCGTGGAACCCGGTCAGCATCATGCCAGGCTACCTGATCTGGTGGGAATATGCCAAGGAAAGTCCTTATTTCAAAGAATACTTTCAAAAACAATGGGAAATATACGCAAAAACAAGGGAGAAAGCAAAGGATTTAGAAAAAAATATTACCTATAGAAACATCTTGCTTTGCACAATGGCTATTGCAGCAGTATTTCTGCTGATTTACTGGGGCGTGCAGGGATATTTTATGAAAGGGCTGTTTTCTGTGCTTGCAGCGTTAGGCATAGGGGCTGCCACCAGTCTTCTGCTTAGAAAAGGAATGATATGGATACAAAAAAAGAGGTGAAAAAAACGCGGCCAATGCGTGTTTTTATTGCAGTGCCATCCTATTGGCCGTCACAGGATGGAGTGGCCAACATTACGGGGTATCTCGCGGAAGGCTTAGCAAGACGGGGACATGAGATTCTTGTTTTTACAAGCGCAGGGAACGGCGGACTGCAGGAGCTTCCGTACCAGGAAAGGCATGAAGGCGTTCTGATCGAACGAATGAGAGTTTTTGTAAGGTGGCCGCTTGTCCTGAGGGGACGTGACAGGAAAAGCACGAAAGGGTTTTATAGGAGAAGGATCGCTTCCTTTGCGCCGGATGTATTGATCGTGGTCTGTTCACAGACCTGGACAATGGATTGGCTGCATTCCGGACTGGATAAGATAAAATGTCCGAAGGTTTTTTATTCCCACGGATATTCAAATCTGAAGGAAACCTATCGTATAGGAGAAATGCTCCGGAAAAGAAATGTTCTGGGAGCTGCCGAACAATATTTGTGCAAAAGATATTATAAAAATCTGTATCATGATATTTCAAAGTATGATCTGGCCATTTATTTATCCAAGCAAAGCAATGCTGCGGAATATGCCAGAGAGCATATGCTGATAAACGGAAAAGTTCTGGAGAACGCCATTGATGATGCTTTTTTTTCCGGGGATATGAAGCATGAGTACAGCAGCGAGCCGGGCAACAAAATAAGGTTTTTATTTGTGGCAAATTATGGAGAAAATAAAAACCAGGAGATGCTCATCAGGGCATATGCAAAAGCAGGGATAGATAAAAGTGAATTGATATTTGCAGGCTTTGAAAAGAACCCTTATTATGAAAAGCTGGAAAAGCTGTCAGAGGAATGTCTGAAGGATCAGGAGAAAAAGAAGATTGTACTGAATGCACATTTAAAACGGGAAGAAATTCTGGATCTGTACCGCACGGCAGATGTCTTTGTATGTTCCAGCAAATCTGAAACATGGTCTATCGTTGCTCATGAAGCGGCGGCAGCGGCTATGCCGATCATAAGTACGGACGTAGGAGTTTATGGAGAAATTGAGGGCGCCTTTATCGTTCAGAATGAAGAAGAAATGCAGGAAGCAATGGAAAAACTGTATTACAGTTTTGAAGAGAGAAAGAGGCGCGGAGAAGCAGCATACAGGTGGTTATGTACAAAAGGGTGCAGAATAGAAGACAAAGTGGATTGGCTTGAGAAGGAACTGCTTGCACTTAGAGAGAGGCGGAAGGAAGTTGGAGAAAATTAGTTTTATCGATCTGTTAAAGGTTCTCAATAGATGCCGGATACATCGGAGGGAGCCTGAGTTTATAGATCATGTTCTGAATGCATATCGCAATCCTGATTATCTTCATCTGGAAACAAGAGGGGACGAATATGCAGGACAAACAATTTACCATGTAGATGAACAGGGAAACGGCGTTGGTTTTTTTGCGGAGCTTGGCGTAACTCTTATTAAATTGTATTTTGCAGATGAAAGAGGATTTGTCCCTTATGTATCCTGGGGGGAAAATTATCTGTATTATGAACCGGACGGAGTTGCGGGAGAGAAAAATGCATTTTTATACTATTTCGCTCCGGCTTCCCATGTGACCGGGATCGAGCATGCCAGACATGTGGTAAGATCGGAAATGCGTCATTATGAGCAGGTGAAGGCTTTGTTTGGGGCGGTCAGCTATGATGTGTCGGAAGAGTATATAGATGCTATGGCACAGATACTTGAAAAATATATCCGTTACAATGACAGGACGCTTTCCTATCTTCAGAAGCAGCATCACGAGCTCCTTGGAGAGAAAAGAACGCTGGGCGTTCATTACCGGGGAACGGATTTCCGGAAGCAATATAATAACCATCCGGTTGCTGTAAAAATAGAGCAGGCCCTGGAGATGGCAGAAAAGACTTTGACCGAAGGGGGATATGAGCAGATCTTCCTTGCAACGGACGAAAACAGCGCCGTACAAAGCTTTAAAGAACGGTTTGGAGACCGGGTTAAGACGTATGCAGATACCTATCGGGATGAGGATGGGGATGATTCTATTGCATTCAGCAGCTCCGACCGAAGGATGCATAAGTATTTACTGGGACTTGAAGTCCTCAGGGATGAATACACGCTGACACAGTGTGATGGACTGGTATGCGGATATTCCAATGTAACCTTTATGGCAAGGATTATGAGGAGAGCATGGAATAAAAAAGAATTTGATGATTATGTGCTGATCAATAATGGGATATATCATAATAACAACAATTTCTGGGAAAGCGGACATGGAAAACCCGGGAAGTAAGGTTGTGTTTTCCTATATAATCATGTAAAATATAATAATTGGGAATTTGCAGATATAATGCAGAAATGGAGAGCAGTATGAATGTACCTTTTGTTTCCTTTAGACCGTTAGAGGCAGAATTGCATGATGAATTGGAGGCGGCATTTCACAGAGTGCTTGCAAGCAGCTGGTATATAGAGGGAGAAGAAGGAAAAAGCTTTGAAAAAGAATTTGCCGAGTATCTTCATGTGAACCATTGCATAGGATGCGGAAATGGGCTGGACGCGCTTTTTATTATTTTGAAAGCCTATGGAATAGGAAGCGGCGACGAGGTTTTGATCCCATCTAATACATTTATTGCAACTGCCCTTGCAGTCAGCAGAACCGGTGCAATACCGGTTATGGTAGAGCCGGATCTGGAGACTTATCTTATTGATCCGGACAAAATAGAAGAAAAAATAACCCCAAAGACGAAAGCTGTGATTGCTGTCCACCTGTATGGACAGGCAGCTGATATGGATCCCATAAACGAAATTGCAAAGAAGCACGGTCTGAAAGTGATTGAGGATGCGGCTCAGGCGCATGGAGCTATGTATAAGGGGAAAAGGGCTGGAAGCCTGGGAGACGCGGCTGGCTTCAGCTTTTATCCGGGGAAAAATCTGGGAGCCCTGGGGGATGCCGGCTGTATTGCAACGAATGATGCAGAGCTGGAACAAAGGGCAAGAGCTTTGGTGAATTATGGATCTGATTATAAATATCACCATATTTATCAGGGTTACAATACCAGGTTAGATGAAATTCAGGCGGCCTTTTTAAGAGCAAAGCTGAAAACCCTTGACAAGGTAAATGAGGACCGCAGGAAAACTGCGGCAAAATATATGAGTGGAATCAAGAATCCTGCTATTGCGTTACCTGTGGTAAAAAGCTATGGGGAACCTGTTTGGCATATCTTTGCGGTCAGAACTGAAAAAAGGGATGAACTTTCCGCTTATCTAAAAGAAAAGGGGATCGGCGTTAATATTCATTATCCCATTGCGATCCATGAGCAGAAAGCCTATGAGGATCTGGGGATACCAAGCGGATCCTTGCCGATCAGTGAGGAAATCAGCGCAACAGAGCTGAGTTTACCGATGTATTATGGAATGAAAGCTGAGGCTGATTATGTGATAGAACAGCTTAACAACTGGAAGGCTTAGGGTAAAAAATGTTCGAGAATACCAGACTATACCATGCAGCAGCATTACTTTGGAGAAAAACCCTGTTAAAGTGGTTCCGGGCACTGAAAAAACGGAAAGAAGAAAAATACTGGTCAGAGCGCATGGTTCATAGAGGAAGGGAAAATAAGGATAAGACCTTTTATATTGTCAGAAGAAGAGACATGTACTGCGGCATATGTTCCCACATCCTGTCTGCCCTGGCACATATTGATGAAGAGACGGCAAAGGGAAGGATCCCTGTCGTAGATCTGCAGAATAGCTTTAACATTTACCTGACACCGGAGCAGGTTGGCAAGGTGAATGCATGGGAATATTATTTTAAGCAGCCTATGGGCTATTCGCTGGAAGACGTTAAAAAAAGCAAAAATGTGATCATCGGATCCTATCAAATACCGCTTATTTTCAGTTTTTGGAATGAAGATACGCTGGCAGGAAAGACGGGAGAGCTGCAGCATTGGCGGGAACTGGCGCAAAAGTATCTTGTGTTAAGCGACGACGCCAGAAAGAGTATTGAGGAAGCAAGGAGCAGATTGTTTGGAGAGGGAGAGAAGATCCTTGGTGTAAAGTGCAGAGGCACAGACTACACCAATGGAAAGCCCAAGGGACATCCGATCCAGCCAACACCTGCGCAGGCGCTTCAAAAGGCGGAAGAGATCTATCGTGAGCATCATTGCACAAAGGTTTTCCTGGCCACGGAAGATGAGGCTTTTTATACGGTTTTTAAAGAAAGATTCGGTGAGAACCTGATTGTAAATAAATCAGATTATGTGACCTATCAGGGTGGTTCTATGGGAGAAGAGGAATACAACCATAGTGCAGAGCGCAGAGAGGCGGGGATGGAATACCTGATCTCGACTTACCTGCTTTCGCAGTGCCAGTGCTTATGCGCCGGCTGCGTATCGGGAACAGCTGTGGCGCTTATCCTGTCAAAGGGTTATGAATATTCGTATTTCTTTTGCCTTGGATTATATGACTAAGGAATAACAGTGAGGATCAATATGGAAGAAATCATGCTTAGCTTTTGTCTTGTGACATATAACCACGAAAAATATATATTGGAATGTCTGGAGAGCATTTTTAAACAGAAGGTCAATTTTAAAATGGAAATCCTGGTGGGAAACGACTGTTCACAGGATGCCACAGCCCAGTTGATCAAAGACAACTATGGGGACAGGGTTAATTTAATTGACCGGAAAGAAAATCTTGGCCTTTGCAAAAATCTGTATGATCTCTTTTTGAGGGCAAAGGGAAGATATGTGTACATGTTTTCCGGGGACGATTATATAAAGGATGAGTATATGCTGCAAAAGCAGGTGGATTTTCTGGAGGAGCATCCGGAGTATTTCAGTGCGTCGGCAAGAAACCTGAATTATAATCAGGCAAAGGATTCCTTTAGTGAAAGCGGGATCGACTTTGGGGATTATACGATCGTGGACTTTTTTATGGATGGGAAGATCCCCTGTATTTACGGGACCATGAGAAATGTTTTTGCAAAGGATCAGGCAAACAATTATTTCCTTCCCCTTGGAGCCAAAAATAATGAAGAGGTAAAGATGTGGCTTTATACGATGGATCAGGGAAAAAAATACATCTTTGAGGATTATATGACGGTGTACCGCTTTGTAAATCAAAAGGGAGCATCCAATTATTTTTCCAATATGACATACCTGAAGCTTTTTACGGATTACTATCAGGATATTCTGATGCTGGAGCCTGTTTATGGGAAAAAATATAATTTAAAACCGTACAAGCTGATCACAATGAACAAATACTGTAATCTGATGAGCGATAATATAAAGTCGTTTTTTACATTTATGCGGACGTTGAAATTAGGAGATGCCATAAGTCTTATTGCATACAAATTATATCTTAAGACGCATCATTACCAGGTACCGGCAAAATGGTATACGGAAGAATACATTGTGAAACAGCACTGAAATGGAGAACGATTATGGAAATAAAAATGATGCAGTTCCAGACGCATGGGGATGAAAGAGGAGCCCTGATCGCACTGGAAGAAAATAAGAATATTCCTTTTGAGGTCAAGCGGGTTTATTTTATGTATGATACCAAGAAAGGAGTCCATCGCGGCTTTCATGCACACAAGACGCTGAGGCAGATACTGTTTTGTCCCTGCGGAGCTTGCACGATTATGCTTGATTCCGGAAGCGAAAGGGCTTATGTCCGCCTGGATAAACCCACAGAGGGGCTGATCGTAGAGGCAAATACCTGGAGGGAAATGTACGATTTCACTGATGATGCGGTCCTTATGGTTCTTGCTTCGGATTATTATGATGAAAACGATTATATTCGGAACTATGATGAATTTCTGAGACATGTGGGAAAAAAGGTATAAAAGAAAATGATACATGAACTGCAAAAAGTAAAGGATGCTTTTACAAAATTAAGTTATATTTTAACTTCACAGCAAAAGCGTTACAGTGTGCTTTTATTTGTGATGTCTATTTTCTCCGCATTGTTTGAAATGCTGGGTGTATCTGTTATTTTACCGCTGATGCAGGCATTTGTATCTCCTGATACGCTTGCGCAGGAGTCTTACATTGCACCATTTGTAAAGTTGTTTCATCTGGAAACCTCGGAACAGATCATAGTATGTGTCTGCATAGGAATTACAGTGATCTATCTTGTTAAAAATCTGTATAGTGTTATTTATGTCTGGGTTTCTACCAAATTTTCCAATAAAATCATGAGAGAGCTTTCTGTACGCATTTTAAGCGCCTACATGAAGCAGGGGTACAGCTTTTTTGTAAATAACAATTCGGCGCGTCTGCTTCGGGGGCTTGGGGCCGATGTGCAAAGTGTTTATACGATCATTACACAGGGGTTTGCTTTTATATCAAAGGCCCTGACAATCCTGTGCATCACGATCTTTATTATTGTCCAGACGCCTGTAATGGCGATCTATCTGCTGATGCTGGTTGCGTTCTGTTTTTTGCTGACGCAGTTGATCTTCAGGAAGTCGATGCAGAAATATGGAAAAGTGGGAAGAGAATATGCCTTTAGAAGTAACCAGGCATCATTGGAAGCGATCCAGGGAAGCAAAGAGGTACTCGTCACCAACAGGCAGGATTACTTTATCAACGAGTATTTAAAATGTATCATGGGTTCCAACAAAGCCAGCATACGTTTATCCATGGGATCTTCGGCACCGGCAAATATCATAGAGGCGATCTGTGTTGCTGGGCTTATGATCGCTGTAGCCATTCAGATCATATACACCAATAATTCCATGGAGCTTTTAGGCCAGATGGCAACGATTGCCGTGGCGGCATTTAGAATTCTGCCCTCCCTTGGAGCAATGCTGAGTTCTGTGAATGCCTTGGTATATCATGCGCCGGCGCTGGCGGCAGCGTATGATACGCTTTATATGGTAAAGGAGCTTGAGAAGGAAGGGAACAAGTACGCCTCTTCTGCTGATGTACAGAAGAAATATACCTTCCAGCATGAAGTCCGTCTGGAACACATTACCTTTGCATATCCCAGATCAAAGGAGAAGGTGATCGACAATCTTGATATGACCATCAGAAAGGGAACGTCTGTTGCTTTTATCGGAACGTCCGGTGCGGGAAAGACCACATTGTCAGATATTATCCTTGCGTTACTAAAGCCTCAGTCAGGAGAAATTCTGATGGACGGCGTTAATATCAAGGAGGTTGGAGCACAGTGGCATAGGATTATAGGATATGTACCGCAGTCGATCTATATGACAGATTCCACCATACGCAGAAATATAGCTTTCGGGATAGAAGAGAGTAAGATTGATGACTCCAAAATATGGAAAGCGCTTGAAATGGCTCAGCTAAAAGAATTTGTGGAGAAATTGCCTAATGGACTGGAAACCAGAGTTGGAGAATGGGGAGTACAGTTTTCGGGAGGACAAAGACAGAGGATTGCCATTGCAAGAGCTTTGTATGGAGAACCGGATATTCTGGTGCTGGATGAGGCAACGGCAGCTCTGGATACGGAAACGGAAACGGCAGTTATGGAAGCAATAGAAGCATTACAGGGATACAAAACACTGATTATTGTGGCACACAGACTTACCACGATCAGAAAATGCGATGAGATTTATGAAATTTGTGGAGGCAAGGCGGTCCGCAAGGATAAGAAAGATATTTTCCCGGAAAATTAAGGGGGAGAAATGTGGGTATTTATTAAGAAATGTGTGACATGGCTTTTGGGCTTTGTAAAGTGGAAAAAGGAGCAGTTAAAGCAGATCCTTAGAAAGCATATCCGTTGGTATGATGACAGAATCGTCATTGCAGATGCCCGCAATAAGCTTATGCTTGAACAACACAAAAAGTACAGGGATGTATGCGGCGTTATTGAGTATTGCGAACGAACCGGCCAGCCCGTCATGACGGTAAGGGAAAAGGGTATGGCTTATGTGAGCCGTCCGGAATGTTTTGAGGGAGAAAAGGAAGCTGTTTTCGAATATCAGCATCCGAAGATTTACCTGGCAGAACTTTCTGATGCGGATGTATACGGATACAGTGAGCTTATTACAAGCGGCGGCACAGCATTGTCTGACGCCTATATGTATGACTGTAAGCAGAAAAGGTATAATATCGGCGGCGGGAGTCTGGCAAAGCATCAAACGGGGAAATATATCCTTGCCACTTACAATGAGAGCGGGATTGTTATTGAGAAAGCTATTTCGCTGCTGGGCTGGAGACCTGATAATTATTATCACTTTACGCTGGAGATTATTTCAAGGCTTCCATTTGCGGATGAAATAGAGGAATACAGGAACTGGCCTGTTCTGATCGATGAATGCGTGATGCGGATCCCACAGCTCCGCGATCTGACAGAGGGGATGAATAAGCTGGGGCATCCTGTTATTGAAGTGAAGCCAAGACAGGCTGTGAGGGTAAAGAGGCTGCTATATATTTCCTATGATATGTGGATGCCTCATAATTACAGGGCAGGGGCAAAGCAGTATCCCAGTGACTATTTGTTTTCAGCCAGTGTGACATCGAATATCAGGAAGTATCTGTTTGAAAAGTATCCCATACCGGAAAAGCCACAGAACCTGCGTATTTTTCTGTCCAGAAAAAAGTGCGGCAATCAGCGGCTTTTGAATGCAGATAAGGTAGAGGCTTTTTTTGCCGGAAAAGGCTTCACGATCATATATCCGGAAGAGCTTTCGCTTGCAGAAGAGGTTCAATTATTTCAGAATGCATGCCTGATCGTAGGGCCTACCGGGGCGGCGCTTACCAACCTGATCTATTGCAGGGAAAACACAACCGTAGCGATCATTGCGCCGGAAAGCCACAGATCCTATTTCTTTTCCAACATTGCTTATCTTGTGAAGGTAAGATTTTTGTTTTTAGGTGCAAATATTGTAGAAAAGGGAATTGCAGAAAGCATGGATACCTTTGAACTGGATATGGAAAAATGTGAAAGATTTGTAAATTCTGACATTTGTAACGGCGCTTTACAACAGGCCGATCAGAAACGGGGAGAATTATGATACATGAACTGTCTGACGTTCAATCAGAACATATAGGAGAAGGAACTAACATCTGGCAATACTGCGTGGTGCTTCCAGAAGCAAAAATAGGAAGTGACTGCAACATATGCAGTCACTGCTTTATTGAAAATGAAGTGCTGATCGGCGATAGGGTAACAATTAAGTGCGGCGTCCAGATATGGAATGGAATGAAGGTGGAGGATGACGTGTTTATCGGCCCGAATGTAACGTTTTGCAACGACAGATATCCCAGATCAAAAAATAAAAATTTCTGTTTAGAAGGAATTTGGATCAAAAAAGGGGCGTCGATCGGAGCAAACGCCACCATTTTGCCCGGAGTGATCATTGGTGAAAATGCGATGATCGGGGCAGGGGCGATTGTGACGAAAGATGTAGCCGACGGCGAGAAAGTGATTGGAAAGAATTGATGAACATAAATAAAGAAAAAAGAAATCAGATCATGCGCATACTTCTGTTTGTGTTTGTATTAGGATTTGTCTATCTGCTGATACGGAGGCTTCATTATACGATCTCGCATTATGATGAAGTGTTTAACATCTATGTGAGCTATCTGACAGTGGGAATGGGGAAACGGCATTTAGTAGAAAACCCAATGATGATGTCTATGGGCAATCTGGCCAACCTTCCATTTCTTTCCCTGTATTATCACATAACAGGGGGAACAGAAGGGGTTGTGCTTTTTATCAGATATATGTATCTGGTAATGAACCTTATTCTTTCAACTGTATTTTATATACTTTTTAAGCGGGCGCTGGGGAAAAAGGCATGCCTGCTTTTTTCGCTGATATTGATCAGCTATGCGCCGTTTTCCATTTACAGTATCTGGTATGACTCTGCAGCGCTGTTTTTCCTTCTTATGGGAGCGCTTCTGATTTCGGGGGCAGATCTGTCGGATCAAAAAGGAAAGGGAGCTGCTTTTAAGTATCTGGCCGGTATCTGTCATGCATGTATGGTATATGCCTACCCTACCATGGCGGCAGTCATTATAGTACTGATTGTTTATAAGACAGTGTGTCTGATCAGAAAGAAAGTGAAGGTGAAGCAGTTTCTCATTTACTGGCTTCCGTATCTGCTTGGAGGTATGACGATAGCGGGCATTTTTGCCATATATGTTTTGAATGTGGGATGGGAAAATATTTTTCTGTTCCAGCATAAATCGGTTGATGATGCGCTAAGCGGCCGCACGCTGGATAAAATTTCCACAGCCGGAAAAGAGGCAGAAAAGGCAAGCGCCCTGGCACCGTTAATACTACAGCTGAAAAGTATTTTAGGGCAGATAGGAAGTATTCTGCTTTCTGCCTGGAATCAGCAGAAGCTGGCTTTGGCGGTATCGATTCCTCTTTTGGTACAATGGATAATCGGAAGGAAGAAAAAAGGAACGATCCGTATTTTATTATTATTTGAAATTGTGGTCATGGCAGGAATCTGCCATACGGGTACAGGGCAGTGGGCAACGCAGACCATGTACGCATACTATTTTTTATGGACGCCTTTCCTGTATGCTTATCTTGAAAAAGAGGAAAAGGAAAAATGGAGAGCGGTTATTGTGCTGCTTGTAATCATAGCTGTGACAGCAATGGGCGCAGTGGGATTTACAGCATATTATGGCGTGAAGGCATCCATGGGGCTCTATAGCGGTGCGGTCAGTACGTTTTTGCTTATGATCCTGGTGGCTAAGCAGGAAAAGACAGTAGAAATTCCCGTGCATCTGATGCTGATCCTTGTACTGGCAGCGTGCAATCTTGCCATGCTTTACAGTAATGTGTAT
Organism: Firmicutes bacterium CAG:534; assembly: GCA_000436115.1. Classification (GTDB taxonomy): domain Bacteria; phylum Bacillota; class Clostridia; order Lachnospirales; family Lachnospiraceae; genus Suilimivivens. The sequence continues at coordinate 205,303 of FR894562.1, forward strand.
GAGGATGAAAAGGTATCTGAATGCAGCCACTTAATGGAAAAGGGAATTTATAAGGGAATATATGGTGAAGAAAAAGATATTATTTACGAAGAATTTCCGGCGCTTCTAGGAAGCCTTGAGCTTGGGGATGATGCAACGTTATATACCAATGAGTATATTTATATGGCGGCATACATGGAAGGAAAGCTTCTTTTCAATGGGGGAGATCCCTATGAGATCGAGGAGAGACTGGACAGGGGAGAAAGTCTGGAGGAAATATACAGCGCATATGCATGGACAGATGTGATCATTATGGATGAGGCAAAATATGCGGAATGTCAGCGCGTGGTCAACGAATTTTTTCCTGTCTATTATGATCTGGTGCATGAGGAAAATAATTTTCATATGTATGTAAAGAAGGAGAGCAGAGCGTAGATGGAGGCAGCAAAGAAGAAAAAAGACATATGGGTAAGTTATGTTCTTTTATTTATCCTTTTTTCCGGGCTTTTCCTGGCATATCTTTCCTTAAAGGGCAGAACGCTTATCCATACAGCGGATCCTTTTGATCAGGATTATCCCATTTTTCTGTATATGGGAAAGCTTCTGCGTAAAATGATCACGGGACAAGGCATTACGCTTTATGATTTTTCTGTAGGACTGGGGGAAAATGTAATAGCGCCCTTAAATTTATATGGGTTTGGGGATCCTTTGAATGTCTTTTCTGTTTTTGCAACTGAAAAAAGCGCAGAAATGATCTATACCATTCTGCTGCTTATCCGACTTTTCCTGGCGGGTGTGGGAATGCTGCTGTTTTTTGGGAGGCATGGACATAAAAGCATTTTGTGCAGTGCAGGCGCACTTTTATATGTCTTTTCCTTATTTTCTATTGTGCGGGGTCTGCACTTTTATTCTCTTTTAAGCACAATGTATCTGTTCCCTTTTTTGCTGATAGAATTGGAGAAAATCATTCTGCAGAAAAGACCGTATAAAGCAATGGCAGGGTTTGCAGCCCTGATCGGTATTCAGACAAGCTGCAGCTTTTATTTTTTGTACATGCAGACGATTTTTCTGCTGGGCTATGGATTGTTTTTCTATTTCAGCAGATATAAAAAGGGACAGGGAGGTTCATTTTTCCTGCAGAAGATCTTTTGTGCAGGAATTGCCTATCTGACAGGTATCCTTATGGCGGGGATCGTACTGTTCCCTACTCTTAAGGAGTTTTTTAACAGTTCAAGATCGGCGGGGGGGATCACACAGGGAGCCGACCTTCTTTTTTCTTTAAGGGAAATGGGAAATTTTGCGGGGAATTTGCTGATCCCCATGATCCAGGATGATAATTATGGACTCGGCATTTCCTGCTTTTCGGTCATGGCTCTGGTTCTGTTTTTTATGAGCAGGGAATACGAGCGCAGGAAAAAACTGCTGGCGCTGCTTATGCTGCTTGCGTATGCATGCCCGGCATTTTGGAGTATGACTAACGGCTTTTCCTATGTATCTGACAGGTGGACCTATGTGATATATTTTGCCACAGCATATCTTACAGTGGCGGTGCTGGAAGGATGTCTGGAAAAGAAATATAGTAAAAAAGAACTGCTGATTTCAGCGCTTGTCTGTACGGCTTCCATTTTCCTTCATTTATTTTTGAACGGAGATAAGATACGAAGCGCGGTATACTTTTTGCTGCTGCTGATCAGCCTTGCGGTACTGATAAAAGAGAGGCTGCAGACAAGGTGGATTTTCATGGCAGTGGTATTGGCCAATATTGGAATTTCACTGATGTTTCTTCTCGCGCCGTGGCAGCTTTGCGGCCACGACATTTGGAAAAGCTTTTGCGGAAAGGAAGAGATCGGAGACCTGACGGCAAAACTGAATGGGGAAGATTATGCTGACGGATTTGAAAGGCAGGATGTGAAAGGGCAATCCAGGGGGGAAAGCCTTGCAGCGGGATATTATGGAACAACGGAGTATTTTAGCGTTTTAAATAAAAATACCTTCCGGTTCTGGGATGAGCTTATGATCTCTCCCGGGATATGTGCAGAGCCTCATCATTTGGAGGGCCTTGACGGCAGAGCGCCGTTAGAAGCGCTTCTGAGTGTTTCCGAATATCAGAACGGAAACGAGATCCTTACAAATGGCAATGCGCTGCCTCTTGGAATACAATATGCAAACGATATTTCGGAAGAACAGTTTCAGACCCTCAGTCCTTTACAAAAGCAAAAGCTCCTGTTAGAGAGAATTGTAGTGGAAGACGGAGAAAAAACTGAGGTATCATGGGAACCGACCCGGATAAACTGCGAAATTATCTGGAATAACATTATGACCACGGAGGGTGGCTTTATGCCATCAGAAGACGCAAGCATAGAATTACGGTTTGACAGGAAACAGATAGGAGAAGGAAAGGGAGAGCTCTACGTCCTGTTTGAGGACTTTCAGTGTTTAAAGGATGATTTTTCGCCGCTGGTGGTTGGAGAACATCAGGTTCTGATTCAAAACAGGGAGAGCAAGTATTTTACAGGTGCCGAGGATTATCTTGTTCATGCCAATGCAGCAGAAGATGGAACAGTCACTATTTCCGTTCCTTATGGAAATGAATACCTTTTGAATGATATTTCAGTCTGGTGGTATGATTATGAAGGAATGACGGACAGCATCAATGCGCTGAAGCAGCATACCCTTCAGAATTTACAGCTGGAAGGAAATACGGTTAAGGGAGAGATCAATGCGGCAAACGGGTGGCTGTTTTTCAGTATACCCTATAATTCCGACTGGAAAGTGTATGTGGACAGTAAAAAGGAGCAGATTGTAAGAGCAAATGTAGGCTTTATGGCTGTTTATCTGGAGGAGGGAATGCATTCTGTCAGACTGGAATATCGTCCCAGGTGGTTTTATGCAGGCGCCCTGTGCACCCTGTTAGGACTTGCTTTCTGTGGGGGCCTATGCCTGTATGGAAAAAAGCATGAAAATTGATTTCCGGTACACCATATGATAATATATCTATTAGGAAAGGTCGGATAACAGAAGATATGAAAAAGATCAGCATTATGATACCATGCTATAATGAATTTGAAAATGTAGTGCCTATCAGTCAGGCCGTTGTGGATACCATGGAAAAGCAGCTGCCCCAATATGACTATGAATTGGTATTTATAGATAACTGTTCTACGGATGGAACCCGTGAACTCCTTGAGCAGATATGTGCCGGGAACAAGAAGATCAAGGCCATATTTAATGTGACAAATTTTGGACAGTTTAATTCGCCGTTTTACGGGATGTGCCAGACTACCGGCGACTGCACTATCACTATGTGCTGTGACTTTCAGGATCCAGTAGAGTTAATTCCGGTTTTTGTCAAAGAATGGGAAAAGGGGCATAAAATCGTAAGCGGCATCAAGACATCCAGCAAGGAATCGGCAATCGTCTACTTTTTCAGAACAATGTATTATAAATTTATAAAGAATATGTCCTCTGTAAAAATGATCGAACATTTTACAGGGTTTGGATTGTATGACAAAACATTTATAGCGCTGCTAAAGGAGTTGAACGATCCCATACCATTTGTAAGGGGGATTGTGGCAGAATACGGGAGCGGGTTTAACCTGAAGGAAGTAGAATACGAGCAGCCTCTTAGAAGAGCGGGAAAAACCCACAACAATTTTTACAGTTTGTATGATGCCGCCATGCTCAGCATTACTTCTTACACAAAGGTAGGACTTAGACTGGCAACCTTTCTGGGGTTTGGCTGTTCTGCAGTAAGTATAGTGATCGCAATTATTTATACGATCATGAAAATACGCAACTGGGATAATTTTTCGGCAGGAACAGCACCGATCACTATAGGCGTGTTCCTGATAGGAGGGATCCAGCTCTTTTTTATCGGACTGATCGGAGAATATATTTTGAATATTAATACGCGTGTGATCCACCGTCCCGTTGTGGTGGAGGAGAAGAGAATTAACTTTGATGAGGACAAGTAGATGCATATGAATGTTTTATATCAATTTAATGAAAAGTATGCGCCTTATGCGGGAGTTTCCATTACTTCATTATTTGAAAACAATAAGAATGCAGATGAAATATGTGTGTATATCCTCGGAGAAAATCTCAGTGAAACATCTAAAAGAAAATTAAAAAGTCTGGAACAGGAATATAAAAGAAAAATTCTGTTTAAGGACACGCAGGCGCTTGTAGAGAAGATGAAGGAATGGGGGGTGCCTGCTTACAGAGGGTCTTATGCAGCAAATATGCGGCTGTTTCTGCCCATGATCCTGCAGGAGGATGTGGACAGGATCCTATATCTGGATGCGGATACGATCGTACAAGGCAGTTTACAGCCCTTGTTTGAGATGGAAGACGCAAAGGCAGCCCTTGGAATGGTATTAGATTCTCTCGGACAAAATCACAAAAGAACCATCGGACTTAGGGGAGAGGATCTATACTACAATTCGGGCGTCATCCTTTTTTTTATGTCAAACTGGAAAGAATATCGTTGCACGGAGAGGATCATTGAGCATATAGAAGCAGGAAATACAATGTATTCAGCACCGGATCAGGATCTGCTCAATGTGGTGTGCAGGGAAGAGATCCTGAAGCTGCCTGCAAAGTATAATGCCCAGCCTGTACACAGGGTATATCATGTAAATGATTATTTTAAGTGCTACGGAAGCAGAGCATATTATTCCGAGGAAGAAATAGAAAAGCTGAAAGATGACACAGTGATCTACCATTGCTTCCGCTTCCTGGGAGAATTTCCGTGGGACAAGGATAATCTGCATCCGGATCGTAAGCTTTTTGACTATTATCTGGAGAAATCTCCATGGGAGGATTATATCAGGGAAAAAGCAGAAGTAACCTTTCCCATGAAGGTGGAAAAGCTTCTTTTCAAAATGCTGCCTCATGGTATGTTTCTGAGGATTTTCCATGTTTTTCATAACCTATATGTGGAAGGAAAGAAAGAAATAAAAGCCTGATGAAAACCTTAATAACCATTATAACCGTCTGCCGTAATGCAGAAGCAGCCATTGAAAAGACGATCCAGTCTGTTATAAAGCAGAATTATCCACAGATAGAGTATATTATCATTGACGGAAGATCTACAGACCGGACACTTGAAATCATTGGTTCCTACGAGGATAAATATCCGATCAAGGTGATTTCTGAACCTGATCATGGGATATATGATGCGATGAATAAGGGACTTTCTTATGCTACCGGTGATTATATCCAGTTTTTGAATGCCGGTGACACCTTATTGGAAGAGACCACAATAGAGCAGGTGGTTAACCTGATACAGGAAAAAAAGGCGGATATTTTTTATGGAAATATCTTTTATGAATATGCTTCAGGGATAAGGGAAGAAAGAAGCTATGGACCGGCCTGTGCGTGGAAGATCTATTATGCCACAGGGGACTGCATTAATCACCAGGCCATCTTTGCATCAAAAAGATGTTTTGAGGAGGGATTTGATCTGTCTTACCAGATCTGTGCTGACCGAGACTGGATGATGCGCATGCACAGAAAGGGATATCGATATCAATGCCTGAATATCCCAATTTGTGTGTACTTATTAAATGAAAACAGTGCAAGCGTCCGAATGGGAAAGAAGCTGAAGGAAGAGGCTGAAAGATGCATTAAGGAGAATTTTCCCGGGGAATATATAATCTACGCTTTTTTTGAGTTTTTAAGAAATAACGCCGTACTCAGCAAGATGCTGCATGGGATCTATAGACTGATCTATATAAAAAATGGAGAGCAGGACAGCAAATGAAAATAGTTCATGTATCAACTACGGATTATGGAGGCGCTTATAAGGCGGCAGCCCGTATCAGCGGGAGCCTGCAGAGATGTGGTGAAGAATCCAGTATTATGATAAGAACAAAGCGCTATCAGGACACAGCAGGAAGCGAAGTTTTTCATAATGGATATCAACGGCTTTTTTCAAAAATTAAAAATGGATTTAATCTTTTGCTATCCAGAGGGGAAGTGATCAGTGATTATTTTGGAACGGATATCACTCGTGAGCAGATGGTAAAAGAGGCCGATGTAATTGTACTGCATTGGGTAAATTCATTTATATCTTACCGCGTGGTCGAGCGGCTTACAAAACTGGGAAAGCCAATCATATGGGTTATGCACGACATGTGGCTGCTGACCGGGGGATGCCATGTAGATCAGTACTGCGGAGGATATGAGCATCTATGCGGAAAGTGTCCGCTCATAGGCTCAAGGAAGAAAAAAGATCTTTCCTACAGAAATTTTATCAGAAAGGAAAAAATGCTTCAGGGCAGTAAAATTCGACTTGTCTGCCCCAGCAGGTGGCTAAGCGGCTGTGCAGCTCACAGCGAGATTACCAAAGGGCAAAGCATATGCAGAATTCCGAATCCCATTGATATAAATCTGTATAAACCCTTGGAGAAGATGGAAGATATCAGGGATAAGTATCACATTTCTGCGGATAAAAAGGTTATTCTCTATGGCGCGGTTAATGCCACATCAGATCAGAATAAGGGGTATCAGCATCTTTTGAATGCGCTAAAGCTGCTTGATGGCGGGAACTATGTGCTTGTGGTTTATGGAAACAGTGAGGAAACAAAGGGGATAGAGAAATATATCCCTATGATCTTGGCGGGATACATTCAGGACGAACAGACGCTTATTGAATTATATAATCTGGCAGATGTTTTTGTGGCCCCCTCCCTGCAGGAGAATTATCCTAATTCGGTTTTAGAGGCGTCTGCGTGTGGAACTCCGGTAACAGCCTTCCAGATTGGAGGAATGCCGGATATTGTTTTGCATAACAGAAGCGGTTATTTGGCTCCTCTGGGGGATGCCGGACGCCTGGCCGAGGGAATAAAGCTTTGTGCGCAAAACAGCAGGGAAATGGGAGCATGTGCGAGGAAGCATGTGGAAGAAACCAATTCCTATGAACGGATCGGAAAAAGCTATCAGGAACTTATTCTGGATATGATGGAGCAAGCTTAAATGGAACATGATAAAGCAACAATATCAGTTATTATGTCTGTGTATAATACAAAGCTGCAGTATTTGAACATTGCTGTACAGAGCATACTGCAGCAAACATATCCTTATTTTGAATTCATTATAATTGACGACGGATGTGATGAGGAGTGTGCGCGCTTTTTGCAGAGCATTGGGGATAAAAGAGTTATTCTTATCAGAAATCCGGAAAATTATGGGCTGACGAAAAGTCTCAACATAGGGTTACAGCGGGCAAGAGGAAAATATATAGCAAGAATGGATGCAGATGACCGTTCATATCCGCAAAGGCTGGAAAAACAATATGATTATATGGAGCAGCATCCCGAGATCGCAATTCTTGGGTGCTGGGTGAAAGAAGGAAGCAGGGTAAATAAGTGCTGCGGAAGCGTATCTACAAAATGGAGATATGCCAGGATGCTTTTTGATAATGTGGGGATATATCATCCTTCGGCATTTATCAGGACAGACTTCCTGAAAGAGAACCATTTAGCTTATGATGAGACGTTTAAAAAGGCTCAGGACTTTGAATTATGGTCAAGGAGTCTGCTAAAAGGATATATGTATGTATTTCCTCAGGTTTTGCTGGAATATAGGATCCATGACGGACAAATTTCCTGTTATGGAAGCAAAGAGCAGGAAAAATTTAACATTCTTACCAGAAGAAATATGTTAAAGCTTCTGGAGGTGCAACTGGATCCGGACGAAGAAAGACAATTTGCCCATATGAACACAAGCTGTATGAGTCCCGAGTCTGTAATAGGTCTGTTTGATAAGATTTTACATGCAAATCAAGAAAAAAAGTTCTTTGAGCAGCGTTTCCTGAGGTATGAACTGGAGACGAAGTGGATCCGTTTTCTGCTTCAGGCAGCCGGGACGGAAAAAAGAAAGTGGCTGAGGGGAAGATACGCAAGAACTTTGCTATGGCCCGGATATTATGTGTATATGTTGTATATTGCGTGGTGCAAGCAGGACTTTCTGCATCATAACAGGGAGAGTGTAAAATGAAGACACTGGGACTTTTGTTCACGAGAAATGTATCTTTGAAGATCTGGGTTGATTCGGGACTGCTTGAAAGGGAAAAGATGATATATGAGGAGCAGCTGAAGCAAGGTACCTATGATGAAATTTACTGGTTCACATATGGAACCGGAGATGACAAGCTGGCAGAGAAACTGATCAGGGAAGGGAAGCTGGATGGCAGAATTAAAGTGATCCCTATGCCGGCCCTGTGGAAGGGAAGAATCGGGTATGATCTATATTCCCTTCTGATGCCGGTGATCAAGCGAAAGGATTTTAAGAGGCTTGACATCATAAAAAGCAATCAGATGGATGGAGCGTGGACAGGATTAATTGCCAAAAGGCTGTTTCACATCCCGTTTTATTTCCGGACGGGATATACCAACACCATGTTTTACAGAAAGATGACACAAAGAAAGGACTTTAATCTCTGGAAATTTTCAAAGATTGAAAAGATGTTGTATAATAAGTGTGATCTGGCAACGGTATCCAGTGAGCATGACAGACAGTATCTGTGTGAGACCTATGGGATCCAGAAGGAAAAGATCTCCGTACTTGTCAATCATGTCAATACCGAGAAATTTTACGATATGAAAAAGCCGCAGCGCAAGGAGAGACTGGTGTTTGTGGGAAGATTAGTGGAACAGAAAAATCTGTTTCATACCATTGAAGCTGTAGCACAGGCAAAGGCCGGCATGGATATTTACGGGCAGGGAAAGCTGCAGGAGCAGCTTTTTGAGGTCATAAAAACGCTGGACGCAGATGTGAAGTTTATGGGAACAGTCCCGAATGACCAGATACCGAGTATCCTGAATGACTATAAGTATTATATCCTTGCTTCCGAATATGAAGGAATGCCAAAGACGCTTCTTGAAGCAATGGCATGTGGGAACCTCTGTATTGGAACCAAGGTGGAAGGGATAGAAGAGGTAATTGCCGATGGAGTAAATGGATACCTGGCGGAGGATACTTCGGTTACCGCTATCAGAGAGGCAATAGAGCGGGCAGAAAGCGATCGCCAATTTGAGGAAAAGAAAGAGGCTGCTCAAAAATACATCAGGGAAAAGTATTCTATTCAGAGCGTATTGGACAAAGAAAAAGAACTGTGCAGTCAATTTTGGGAGGGGAAAAATTGATATGAAACTGACAGAGGAATTGATCAAAGGGATAAATGCAACAGATGGAAAAACTTGTGAGTTCAGCATCCCCAGAACACGGGAAGGAAAGGATAGAAAGGAAGAATTAATCTCTGTCCTGAAGGAAAACCACATAGAAAATATCATTCATGTGGGAGCATGCGGACATTTAAACAGCATTCAGAAGCAGCTGGATGCCGGTACATGGTTTCATGACAGGCTTTGTAATACATTTTCAAATGTGATAGGCACAGATATCAGCGAAAATGCGGTGGAATATCTTCAAAAGAAGGGAAAAGAAAGACTATATGTAAAGGATGCAACAACCGAGGGCGTTTTCTTGAAAAAAATGCTGTGTGAAAAGCAGGCAGGAGACAGTAATGCCATAATCCTGCCGGAGGTGATCGAACATATCGGTTCACCCGTTGAGTTTTTAACCAAAATAAAAGAAAATTTCCAGGGATTTCATATTGTTGCAACGGTGCCGAATGCATTTGGGAGCTGGATCATACCGCGGGTTGCAAAGAAAAACTGTGAAATGATAAACTCAGATCATAAATATTGGTTTACGCCCTTTACTATCTTGAAAGTATTCCATGAGGCAGGGATCGAGATAGACGAAATCAGATTTTGTGATTACTCTGTGTGGGATAAGCTTTTGAAAAGAAATGCAATGTGCAACACGCTTTTAGTGAAAGGAAAGCTTTGAAATGAAGAATATTTATGTCACCAGAACCTCCATGCCATCAAAAGAGGAATATTTTGATGAAATATCGGGACTGTGGGATACTCATCTCTTAACGAATATGGGAGAAAAGCATCAGCAGCTGGAACAGCAGCTGAAGACATTTCTGGATGTGCCGGAGGTGTCCCTGTTTTGTAACGGACATATGGCTCTGGAGCTTTTAATACAGGCGATGGGACTTGAGGGGGAAGTGATCACTACCCCATTTACTTTTGCATCTACGACGCATGCCATCGTCCGTAATGGACTTACGCCTGTTTTTTGTGATATCAGCCTTGAAGACTATACCATGGATGTGAGCAAAATTGAAGATCTGATTACGGAAAAGACGTCGGCAATTTTGCCGGTGCATGTTTATGGAAATCTCTGTGATGTGGAAGAAATCGACCGGATAGCAAAGAAATATCAGCTTAAAGTAATTTATGATGCAGCCCATGCTTTTGGGATCCATTACAAAGGAAAAGGAATGGCTTCCTATGGAGATGCCTCTATGCTGAGCTTCCATGCCACAAAGGTTTTTAACACCATAGAGGGAGGAGCTGTCTGCTTTCGGGATCCTGAAATTGGAAAGAAGTTATATCAATTAAAAAATTTCGGAATCCAATCGGAAACAGAAGTGACAGGTGTTGGTGCAAATGCCAAAATGAATGAATTTCAGGCAGCTATGGGATTATGTAATTTAAGGCATGTGGAAGAGGAAATTGCAAAGCGGCAAAAGGTGTTTGAGCGATATATGGAGGGACTGCAGGAGGTAAAGGGAATAAAATTACCAGAGTATGTCCGGAAAGGTGCAGACCGGAATTATGCATACTTCCCGGTTGTTATAGAGGCAGAGGCATACGGGCATAACAGAGATGAGGTATATAACAGATTAAAGGAATATGGGATCTACAGCAGAAGATATTTTTATCCTCTGACAAATGAATTTTCCTGTTTTCACGGAAGATATGATTCCGAGTGTACGCCTGTAGCCCATGAAATATCCGAAGGAATACTTTGTCTTCCGATTTATGCAGATCTGGAAATGGAAAACGTTGATCTTATATGTAATACAGTGAAAAGGATTCAGCAGGGACAATAAGGTGAAAGAAAGAAATAGCAGCTTTGAATTAATGCGGATATTAAGTATTTTTGCGATTTTAGGAATGCATTCCATGAACCGCATTCTGGACATTCCACTTAACAGGGGGGATGTATTTGCTGTCTCGCTGATACAATCTGTTTTTAATATCAGCAGTTCCTGTTTAATGCTGATGGCAGGGTACTTTGGTCTGCGCCTCTCAGCGAAGAAGGTGATACATATAGAGGGCATGTTTCTTTTTTGGAGTCTTATGGAATTGGGAGTGCGCTTTTTGCAGGGAGAGGCTCCGGGGCGGAAAGATATTTTGGGACATATTCTGCCCCTGACTTCCGCTGAGAACTGGTTTGTGACGGGATATGTCTGTATTCTGGTTTTGAGTGGTTTTATTAATAAGATGATCAAAGCCATGAGTAAAAAGGAAATGGAAAGGCTGATGCTGATTTTGATTAGCATTTTTTACATTCTGCCTACGCTTTTTTACTTTGAAATTACAGGAACAAATGGAAAAGGAGTTATTCATCAGTTCATTTTGTACTTGATTGGAAGATACCTGGCCCAATATGGTATCCCTAAAATAGCAGAAGGCAAAAAATGGCTTATGGGTCTTTTTGCAAGTATTTTTTGCATGTTTGTGCTTAATGTTATTGCTGAAAAGATCGGAATGCGATTCTGGTTTGCCAGAGACTGCTCTGTGTTGATCCTGTTTGCTGCAGTATGCTGTGTGTGTCTGGCAGCCAGATGTTCCTTTCACAGCGCTGTCATTAATTTTTGTGCCGGAAATATTTTGGCTGTTATTTTAAATGAAGAAGCGGTAACCAAACTGCTTCTAAGAAACAGTAGTATCAGATTACTGATGCCTGACCAAAGCTTCGGACAGTGGGACTACTATTTGCGATTATTTTTATGGTGCCTGCTTGTGATGGGAGTTGGGATCCTTGCGGAAAAAATAAGATTTTTTATTATGGGCAGACTGGAAGGAAAAGCAGGGGAAATGTGTGAAGCGAAAATAGGGAGTTTTCAATATGGAATTAAAGGATGAAAAGGGGTATGCGCCGATTATAATCCCTACCTTGTGCCGCTACGAGCACTTGAAGGAATGTATCGAGTCTTTGGCAAGATGCAAACTAGCAGAGAAAACATGGCTTTATATTTCATTGGATTATCCGGCAAGTGAAAAGCATGTGGAAGGATGGAAAAGGATTTCCGAATATCTTCAGGATGGAATTCAGGGATTTGAAAAGGTAGTCTGCTTTTACCAAAAAGAGAACCTTGGAGCGCTTGCAAATGAGATGTTCTTAATTGAGGAAGCATATAAAGAATATGACAGATATATTTTCACAGAGGATGATAATGTATTTGCGCCTGCGGCAATCGAATACTGGAACCGGGTATTAGATGAATATGAAGAGGATGAAGATGTGATCGCTGTCTGCGCCAAATCTTTTCCGGAATATAATTATGAGGCAGATGACAATATCTTTATGCTGCAGTCATTTTCGGCATATGGATATGGAACATGGAAAGAGAAAGATCTGGAACTTAGAAGTAAGATCAATAAGGAACTGATCGATAATATAATCAAAGATAAGAAAAGCTTCCGCAGAGTTTATACGGGCAACAGAGGAGTGCTGTTTGGACTGCTGAGCATGGCTCTTGAAAAGGAGCAGGTTCACTTTGACAGGAAGGGGAACCTGGCAGCTACCGATTATGCCATAACACTTTATATGACATACTATAACAAGTATGCGATCTATCCAAGACGCTGCCTGACACGCAATAACGGTTATGATGGAAGCGGTGAAAACTGTGAAAAAAGAACAACCTCCGCTATGATATTAGATGAGCGCACGACATTTGAGATCAAGTGCAAGACTCCTCTTAAAACGGAAAAGGTACTGCGAAGAGAAAAATGGTATCAATATGGAAGCCGTATGCTCATGCTGATCGAGGCGGTGCTGATCCGTCATTTTGGCACAGGCTGGTACAAGTATTTCAAAAAATATCTACATGATGAAAGAAGATAATATATGAAGGCAAATTGGGATTATTACAGAGCCAAGTGGTTTCTGGGAGCAGTCAGAAGAAGAATAGCGCATACCTATTTTAAAAAATATGCGGGCAGGGATTTTCTGACTGCAGAAGCCGGAAACGATTTGATTTATGAAGCCATTATGCGAGGAGATCCTTTTGTGGCAGGTAGATTTGGATCAACGGAGCTCAGCATCATGGCAAACAGGGAAGCCAGGGAAAATAAAAGACATATGAAGTGCGACGACCACAGAATCTGTGAGTTGTCCGGTTTCTTCCCTGAAAACAAAGAGCTTATAGATCAATTTTGTATGGAAATGAAAAGGATAATTCCGGAGCTTGACCTGCTGGCATCCTGGTATCTTCCTATGGAAGAATTTTTTGTGGACCGCTACATGCCAGAAGTGAAGATTTCCAAACTTACCTGCGTGGAGCCATATGCGTTTCAGAAACCGTGGTCCTCAGCACTGCAGGGAAAGAAGGTTCTTGTAATCCATCCTTTTGCGGAAAGCATTGAAAAACAGTATGGAAAACGGGAAATGATTTATCCGGGAACGGAAATTCTCCCTCAGTTTGAACTGAAGGTGATCAAGGCAGTACAGACCATTGCAGGAGAGAAGGACGGAAGGTTTGAAAACTGGTTTCAGGCGTTGGATTATATGAAGGAACAGATGTATATGACCGATTTTGACGTAGCGGTCATTGGCTGTGGAGCATATGGCATGCCCCTTGCCGTAGAGGCAAAGCGGATGGGAAAGATTGCCGTCCATATGGGAGGCGCAACACAGCTTTTGTTTGGGATCATTGGCAACAGATGGATGGACAACCATACGATCATGAAATTTTACAATGAAAACTGGACAAGACCGGATTCTGCAGAAGTGCCCGAGAGAAGCAAAGTGGTTGAGGATGCCTGCTATTGGTAAAGGAGAGAAAACGACATGGATAGTTTTTATACGCCGGAAGAGGTGAAGAAGCTCGGCTTTCGCAAGGTAGGAAGCAATGTTCTGATCAGCCGGAAGGCAAGTATTTATGGAACTGAAAAAATGATAATAGGCGACCATGTCAGGATTGATGATTTCTGCATTTTAAGCGGACACATTGAAGTGGGAAGTTATGTGCACATTGCTGCATACAGTGCGCTTTATGGAGGGGAGAAGGGCATTTTTGTTTCTGATTTTGCCAATATATCCTCCCGGGTAAGCATTTACAGTATCAGTGACGACTATTCGGGAGAAACCATGACAAGCCCAATGGTTCCGGAAATATATAAGAATGTGACAAGTAAGGCTGTCAGGATCGGCAGGCATGTTATTATTGGAGCGAGCAGTGTAGTGCTGCCGGGTGTGGAACTGGCAGAGGGAAGCGCTTTTGGCTGTTTTTCGCTTATAAAAGACGATACGGAGTCATGGAGTATCAATGTGGGAATACCATGCAAAAAGGTAAAAGACAGAAAAAAAGATCTCTTAAAACTTGAAAAAAGCATGATGGATAAAGCAGAAAGGTAAATGGAGAATTTCATGAAGGATTTTAAGACTGCAATCAGAATGATAAAGCAGGAATTATATATCTTGACGGCTAAGCAGAAAAGAACCAGTATCTTCCTTTTCTTTGTTGTTTTACTGGGATCAGCGTTTGAACTGCTTGGCGTTACGGCAATCCTGCCTTTGATAGAAGCCCTGATGGATCTGGACAGCATAAGAGAGAAATGGTATCTGGCGGCATTGGTAGACATCCTGAAGATCGAGGATCAGAAGGAAATGATCTATGTGATCTCAATCGCAGTGATTTTGGTATATCTGGTTAAAAATGTTTACCTGCTCTGGTCCATGAATGTACAGTACAAGTTTCGTTTTGATTTTGAAAAGGAATTATCTACCCGTATGCTGACGGCTTATTTAAGGCGTCCTTACGAGTATTTTCTGAATATTAACAGTGCGCAGATCCTGCGAGGAATTGATGGAGATGTGACAGGGGTTTTTACGATCTATGATTTTTTCTTCCGCATGCTGGCAGAAGCGTTTAATGTGATCCTAATAGGCATCTTTCTTATTTATACAGACTGGATCATGGCGCTTGGAGTGCTGCTTCTCTCAGGAACCTGTTTTATTGCGGTTTCGCTTGTGTTTAAACACATGCTGAAAGGCGTGGGAGAAAAGTCCAGAAATGCAGATATTCTGAAAAAGAAATATGCATATCAGGCGGTAAATGGAATTAAAGAGATCAATGTCATGAAGCGCAATGAATTCTTTATACAGAAATATGATGACGCTTATGAAATCAGCAAGGAAATGGAACGCAAGTCTACGTTTTTATCGAATTGTCCGGAAAAGATCATTGAGATAAGCTGCATCAGCGGGCTGATCATCATTGTGTGCCTGAGAGTGGCAATGGGCGTGGATTTGCAGACATTTGTTCCGCAGCTGTCAGTCTTTGCAGTTGCAGCCTTCCGTATTCTGCCCTCTATCTCTAAACTGGTTGGAAGCCTGAATGGACTGATGTATAAAAGACCTGCACTCGAAGCGGCGTACAATGGACTGCGGGAGGTAGAGCAGTATGAGAAGCTGGTTCAGGAGATGGTGGATGATAAGCTTGACCGATCCTGCGTCAAAGAGGTTTCTTTTTTGCAAAAGCTGGAGATTAAAGACATTGTGTGGAAGTATCCCAGAGCACAAAAGGAAGTGATCCGGGATCTGAACCTGACCATACAAAAGGGAGAGGCCGTTGGCTTTATAGGGCCATCCGGCGCAGGAAAAACTACATTGTCTGATCTGATCCTGGGATTGTTTAAACCTCAGAAGGGGCAGATCCTGGTAGATGGAATTGACATTTATACTATTCCTAACCGCTGGGCGAAGATGATAGGGTATGTGCCGCAGACGGTCTATTTGACGGATGATACCTTGCGCAATAATATTTCCTTTGGAATAGATGAGAGTGAAGTAGATGATGACAAGATCTGGAAGGCCTTAGAGCAGGCACAGCTAAAGGATTATGTGATGCAGCTTCCGGAAAAACTGAACACCATAGTGGGTGAAAGGGGTATCAAATTTTCAGGGGGACAAAGACAGAGGGTTGCCATTGCAAGAGCTTTATATTATGATCCGGAAATTCTGGTATTAGATGAAGCAACATCAGCGCTTGATAACGAAACAGAAAATGCTGTAATGGAGGCCATTGATAAGCTGCAGAAGAATAAAACCCTGATTATTGTCGCACATCGTATCACAACCCTTAAAAACTGTGATAAGATATATGAAATAAAGGACGGAAAGGCGTTTGAAGTCAAGAAGGAGCAGATCCTGTAAGCTTGATTTTGGAAAGGCGGATTTATGAAAGTAGTTATCCTGGCAGGAGGATCACAAAGCACGATCAGTGATTCCAGAGAAGGCATTCCAAAGCCCATGGTGGAAATAGGAGAAAAACCTTTATTATGGCACATCATGAAACAATACAGCCATTATGGGTTTGAAGATTTTCTGGTATGCGGCGGATATAAAGTAAACACCATAAAGGATTATTTCAGGGATTTCTATATTTATCAATCTGACATTACGGTTAATCTTCAGACCAATGAAGTACAGATCCACAAGAAGGTTACGGAAAACTGGAATGTGACAGTGGCAGATACCGGTGTTTTTGCATCTACCGGGCAGCGTGTCAGCAGGGCGCAGAAATACGTTAAGGATGACCTGTTTATTGTTACTTATGGAGACTGCCTGTCTAGTATTAACATTGCAAAGCTTGTAGAGGTTGCCAGAAAGCAGGACAAGGTCATTACCATGGCGGTAGCGCCGACAACCGGAAGAAATGTAGCGTTAAGGATTGGTGATGACGGTCTTTTGAAGAATGGCAATGATGGAGATATGGTTCAGGCCTGGACGAATGCGTGCACCTATGTGTTTAAAAGCGAGGTTTTCCGCTATCTGAACGGAAATTACGAGCTGGATAAAAGATTGCTTCCCATTTTATCAGAAAAGAACCAGGTGGCTGTTTATAAGCATGATGGATTTTGGAGTCCGGTGGAAACCATGCGTGACAAGGTAGATCTGGAAAACCGCTGGAATGCCGGGATCGCACCGTGGAAAGTGTGGAATGAATGAAGGTGGTAATATTAGCCGGGGGAATGGGAACCAGACTAAGCGAAGAGACTGTGATCAAGCCAAAACCAATGGTTGAAATCGGCGATAAACCAATTCTGTGGCATATTATGAAATGGTATGCAGATTTTGGATTTCAGGAATTTGTGATCTGCTGCGGATATAAGGGGCATATGATCAAGGAATATTTCCTGAACTATAATAGCCGTACAGAAAATAATCACGAAAACTGGAAGGTTACACTGACTGATACGGGACTTATGACAAAAACGGCAGGGCGTATTTTAAAGATCAGGGAATATCTGAAGGAAGAACCATTTATGCTCACATATGGCGATGGAGTATCGGATGTGGATCTCAAAAAGCTTCTTGCCTGTCATGAGCAAAGCGGAAAACTGGTTACGATTACAACAACGCAGCCGGAGGGCAGATTTGGCGCTTTGCAGATTACGGATCAGGGAGAGATCAGAGGCTTTAAGGAAAAGGCGCGAAAGGATCAGTCATGGGTCAATATGGGCTTTATGGTAATGGAGCCGGGAGTATTTGATTACATGGGAACCGGAGAGGATATGCTGGAGGGCATGCCTTTTGAGATGCTTGCACAGAATAATCAGATGAATGCATACCGCCATGAGGGATTTTGGTCGCCTATGGATACGGTACATGACAGGGCATATCTGGAGAGGCTCTGGGAGGAAGACCGGGCGCCCTGGAAAGTAAAAGATGAAATAAATGGTTAGGAGAACCAAGGACAAATATGAAAATAGCCATGATAGGGCCGGTGCATCCTTATAAGGGAGGCATTGCCCATTACACAGATCTCTTGTGCCGTGCACTCAGAGAAGATGGGAACGAAGTACAGCTATATACTTTCAAATTTCAATATCCCAAATTGCTTTACAAAAAGCCTCAGAAGGATATGAAAAGCTCTGGATTTGGAACCAATGACGCTGATTTTTGCATTCATACATTAAACCCGTTTAATTGGATCAAAGTGGCCGGCAGAATAAAAAAACAGAAGCCGGAACTGATCATTTTACAATGGTGGCATCCTTATTTTGCACCATGCTTTTGGTCGATCTGTAAGCTGTTAAGAAGAGAAAAGATCCTGTTTGTGTGCCACAATGTCTTTCCTCATGAACGTTTTCCTCTTGACCGTCTGTTGACAAAATGGACGTTAGGCTGTGGCAGATATTTTATCACGCAGTCAAAAATGGACGCAAGGGATCTTCTGTCCGTTAAGCATGACGCGGTGTATCGGGTGACTCCACATCCCACCTACGGAATGTTCTGCAGGCAGGGAATGTCCATGCAAAAGGCAAGGGAGCAGTTACAAATAGACCAGGGGCAAAGAGTGCTTTTATTTTTTGGCTTTGTCAGGAAATACAAAGGTCTGCAGTATCTGCTGGAAGCCATGAAGCTGCTTAAGGAAAGAGATTTTAAGGTACAGCTTTGGGTAGTAGGCGACTTCGGTGAGGATAAAGAAGAATATGTTGAACAGATCAGGGCATTTGAAATAGGAGACCAGGTTCAGATGGTAGAAGGCTATGTTCCTGATGATGAAGTAGAAAAGTATTTTGCGGCAAGCGATCTGGTGGTGCTTCCTTATTTGTCGGCAACCCAGAGTGGAATTGTGCAGATTGCATTTGGATTCGAGAAGCCTGTGCTGGTTACAGAGGTGGGGGGGCTGCCGGATGTGGTAACAAACGGCAAAACAGGGTATGTTGTGGAGCCCCGGTCGGCAGAGATGATCGCAGAAGCAATTATGGATTATTATATCAATAATAGAAGAGAAGCTTTTGTGTCACAGATTGAAAAAGAGAAGGATCGTTTTTCCTGGAAAACATTTGTAGATACATTGATGGAAATGGTAAGGAGAGATTGACTAATCTCTCCATTCCGGTTTTTCAGAAGAAGCTGTCAGATAGTCATTGGACAATTTCACAATGACGGTATCGTTTATGATGGCAATACTGCCTGCCTCAGGGTAGCAGGGCATTTCCTGCAATGTAAGGCATGTCTGCTGATCGGCGGCAGGAATAAAATCCTGCCAGTTAATGACCTGTGGATCGTAGCCCAGAAAAACAGAAAGAAAATAGTGACGGCTGTACATGTTAATATACCGGTTGCAGGTCATCTGCCCACGGACATCCCCTTTGTAGTAGGCGGAAAGATCATAAAGGGTTTCATCTTCGCTGTTGGTGCCAAGCAGGCAAAGAGGTAATTCGGCGCTGTAATGATCCAGACTCTTGATCTGCGTTACCATAGTGGTATAGTAGGAGGAGGCTTCCAGCTTGGCAAGATCCATTGTGGTGTAAACGTTATTTGCCAGGATGGCATATTGCCAGGTCAGCAGTAAAGAAGAAATCATTATGCAGGAATATAAAAAGTTCAAAATCCTTGGATTTACCTTAAAATCACAAAGGGAGAGCATAGCAAAAGGGAAAACAAGAATAAGTGCATAGGAATAAACGGTCAGGGTGTCCATGCCTCTGGAAACCATAGTAAAACCAATCACTTCCAGGGCAATGGGAAACAGCAGAAGCAGTATGTTTCCAAGCAGAAGGTTCTTATGCCTTTTAAGCAAAAGAGCTTCGTAAAGGCAGATACCGATGAGAAAGGATACCGTAATCAGCAGGCGTACAACCAGATTGTGGGAAATTCCCCTGAAATCGCTATAAAAGACAGACGCAAAATCGCGGTAACATCTTGTAAGTGCATGAGGCAGGTTGGCAAGCAGCTCAGGCACAGAACCGGCGCCATAGGTGACGGACATTTCCTTGCCGGAGAAAAAGCAGCCTACTTTTGCCATGATCAGGTAGATTCCCATGGATACGATTAATAAGCAAAACAGCTTCAGGGCCTTTTTCCATACAAGCCTGAGATCGTCTGATAAAAGGGACTGCATACCGTAAATTAAGATAACTGTGCAGGCAACCTGGTAGTATGCCTGATAAATTCCCAGGCCGGTAGCCATAAGGCAGGCGGAAATCAGGAATTTCAGACACTGGAACGCCTTGGGGTTTGCTGCCTGGAATTTGGGGAAAAGAGCAATATCCGAAACAGCCAGCCAGACGGCCAGAACTTCCAGCAGCAGGGAAAAAGTAAATACAAATGTCATAAACATAAAGGTTAATGAGCTTGTGACAGTTGGAAATGCAATTAACAGGCAGCCGATGCAGAACATAAAAAATTTGCTTTTTATTTGAAATAAATCACAGATAAAAAAAACTGACAAAATGATAAACAATATCGTTAAGAAACCATTGATTACCGGGGAAGAAAAAGGGCCGTTAAAAATGCCCATAAAGGGAAGCGCCCATCTTCCGTTAGGGGTTGCAATGCCCAGGAAACCGTTAACGGAACCTACTTCATCAAAGTTAGGAAGCTTGTTAAAAAGCATATAACCGTGACAGATCAATCCAACTCCGAAAAGAAAAATGGATAACAGAAAGAAAGATTTGTATTTCATAAGTATTCTAGTTAATTTGGCTTCAATATTCATTATATTTTTCCCTTTCAAATGCTGAATTTAATTAAGCATAGAGCAGAGAAAATGAAAAGTCAATATTGAAAGTATAAATGCGGTGTTTGACAGGAACAGAAAGGATAGCAGTTAGATGAAAGCTTTTATAAAGAAAAATATTGTGAATTTTATATGTGCAGGCTTAATACTTACGGTTTGCCTTTGGAACCTGAGAGACTATGACTACATCAGATCTGTAGATGAATTTGGATATTTTGGCGTTGCGGCATCCTTTGCAGGATGGGACTGGGGAGACGTGCTTGCCACGTCAGATTATTATTCATTTGGATATAGCTTTCTTCTTGTTCCGTTTATGCTGCTGGCACGTCTGGGGATCCCTATGGCGTTAATATATAAGGCAGCAATATTGCTGAATGGGTGCTTTCTGGTAGGAGTTTTTGCTCTGGTCATACATGTTCAAAGAGAAATTTTCCCGGATTTCCCGGATCAGCTGCAAAGTGCGGCAGCACTTATGATGGCGCTATATATAGCGAATGCGGTACAGTCAAACACGGCAGGAGTTGAAATGTGTCTGAGATTTTTGTTCTGGGCAATCCTTTCAACTTTAATTAGTTTTGTGAAAAAGCCGGGGATAGGAAACAGCACATTATTAATTGAGCTTTCGATCTATATTTTTACAGTACATATGCGTGCGATAGGAGTGTCGATTGCGGTTGCAGGCGTCCTGGTTTTGTATGTGATTTCCCATATAAAAGCAATAAATAAAAAGCTTCTTATTTATATGATTGGATTAATTGTAGTGGGAATATTGGCGTTTGGGGGAATGAAAAACTATGTCGCCAATGAAATATATGTGAATCACTATTCGGAAGAAAAAGGGCATTTAGAGGAAGATGAAATAAATGATAATATAAATAATTTGGATCGTAATTTTAAAAAAGTAAAAAATCTCATGACAACAGAAGGGCTTCAGGATTTAGGAATGAGCATTTGCGGAAAATTGTATTATGCTTTTAGTGCAACCTTCCTGCTGGTAGAAATAGGAACAGCCTTTGCGGTCGGCACATGTATTAACCTTTCTAAAAGGATAGCAAAATGGAATTCTTTTCAGTGGTATACATTATTAGCATTTTTGGCTTTTATGGGGGAAATTATGGTGTCCTCCATTTATAAAACAATGCCATTTTATAGGGAAGGGCAGCTTCATCTATATCCATTGGAAACTATTGTGTTTGGCAGATATGCCGATTTCGCAGTGGGAGGATTAATGCTCCTGGGAATATATGGCTTGTATTATGTGGAGCAATATATAAGACAAATTGCCATTAGTGTGGTATGCTTTCTGGGATTGGCGTGGGTGGTCCAATATCAGTTTGATATGATGACAGTAAATCTTGCCAATGATAAAATTGCAAACTTCCGAATTAATCAAACGCCATGGTTTACGGTTTTATCAAACGGAAATATCAATTATTTTGCCTATTATGCTGCGGCCGTAAGCATAGCCTTCTTTGCCGTAATGGTATTTGCAGGAGGATGCAAAAAGAGAAAAAAGGAAATGCTGACGATGGTTATGCTTGGAGTCTGCTTCATGTGGGGAGCTATGTCAGTGCATTATTCAAAGGAATATAATGACTCAAAAGGCTATCGCACCTATCAAATAGGAACTGTAGTAGATATTATCAGCGCTACCGACGAAAATACTCCGATTTACTATATTGGAAGCAATTATAGAGACGGGGGCTCGGATGTTGAAATTTTACAGTGGAGGCTTGGGAAAAGAACGATCCATGTGAGAACGCTTGCTGATCTTGACAACGATGAGGTATCTTCTGCAATTTTGCTGTGCCATAGCAATAATCAGGAGATTATGGAAGCGTTAATGGAGGAGGAAAATTATATTTTTGATTCCACAGCATTGCAGGTGTATGCGGCGGAGAAGGGACAAGCTTATGAGGTAATGCTGCAAAAGGCGGCAGAGGTAGAATAAACAGTAAATTTGCGATAGCCAGAAGATTGTAGTATAATTTGAAAAGGTCAAAAATACGGAAAGATGGAGAGAGGCTATGAAGCTAATAATTCAAATCCCGTGTTACAATGAAGCAGAAACACTGGAAATTGCTCTGAATGATCTTCCAAAGGAAATCGAGGGAATAGATACAATAGAATACCTGATCATTGATGACGGGTGTACAGACAAAACCGTAGAGGTTGCCAGAAAATGGGGAGTGCATCATGTTGTCGGCTTTACCAAAAACAAAGGGCTTGCAAAGGGGTTTATGGCAGGAATGGATGCCTGCCTTAGAAACGGAGCAGACATTATTGTGAATACGGATGCGGATAACCAGTATTGTGCGGAAGACATTTCCAAGCTGATCCGTCCTATTTTGGAGCATAAGGCAGATATTGTGATCGGAGAACGTCCGATTGATGATACAGAGCATTTTTCATGGCTTAAGAAGAAGCTCCAGCATTTCGGAAGCTGGGTAGTCCGAAAAGCATCCCATACAGATATACCGGATGCCCCCAGCGGTTTTAGGGCTTTTAGCCGTGATGCGGCAATGAGGCTCAATGTCATTAATGATTATACCTATACGCTGGAAACCATCGTGCAGGCAGGGAGAAACAAGATGGCAATCGTGTCAGTTCCTGTCAGAACCAATCCGGAGCTTAGAAAATCCAGACTGTTTCATAGCATGTTTGGATATATAAAGAAATCGATCCTGACAATCCTTCGGGCATTAATGATGTATAAACCGCTTTATTGTTTCACTCTGGTTGCTGCGGTGCCGGCGATCATTGGTTTTCTGATAGGGATTCGCTTTTTGGTCTTTTATTTTAATGGAAGAGGGAGCGGGCATACCCAGTCGCTGATGCTGGCGTGCACACTGCTTATTATAGGCTTTATCACCTTTGTGATTGGAATGCTGGCAGATGTGATCAGCGCCAACAGAAAGATTTTAGAAGATGTGCAATATCACATAAAGAGACAAGAGTATCAGGACCATAACGAATAAAGGAAAAATTGTTTTGAAGCTTGGTGAAAGAATAAATTGAAAATAATTGATTTTTTTAAAAAAGATGATCAGAGAGCCACAATTTATCTGATCGGACAAGCGCTTACACAAATACTTGTTACGGTTTCTGTTCTGATTTTTGGCAGAATCCTGCCGGCCAGGGAATATGGAATTGTGGCAGTTTACACAACATGGTCTACCTTTCTGACATATTTTATCGGACTTCAGGCGCATGGAACATTGGGGATTGCAAAGGTACATAAAACGGATGTCTACAAGGAATACTGCGGGATACCATATGTGCTTACGTTTCTTACTTCTGCGGCTATGTGCGGGGCTGCGCTTTTAGGGCATAGACAGATCGAGAGACTCTCTGATATGAGCCTTTGGATAGTTCTGTTTATGATCATACATACAACAGGGCTTGTGTGCTTTCATATCCAAAACAGCATTTACAGACTGGACATGAAGGCCGTAAGCTATGTTGCAAATAATCTTCTGGTAAATGTGGCATCCATAGGCTTGTCAGTAGTATTAGTTATAATATTCAAGAGTGAAAGAGCTACAGGGAGAATATTAGGATTGGGAATCCCCTATATCGTATGGGGAGCATGCTTCGGAGCTCAGGCTCTGAAAAGGGGGATTTCCCATAAAAAGGAACTGTATCAGTATTGCGTAAGACTTTCCATACCTCTTATCTTTCATGGTATATCAGCACAAATTTTGAGCCATAGTGATACGCTGATGCTGGCAAGCATGTGTGACGAAACAGAGGCCGGTATATATTCGTTCTGCTATTCCATTGCAAGCCCGTTAACTGGCATTTGGAGCGCTTTTAATACTGCCTGGCAGCCGGATTACCTGCAAAATGCCAAGAGCAAAAACGGCGAATGGATCAGGGAGCATTCAGGCAATTACCTGTTTACCTTTACTGCCTTGGTGTGTGGATATATTCTGATAGGACAGGATGTGCTGCGGATTCTGGGAGCAAGAGAGTACTGGAAGGGAGCCGGAATCATTACTTTGATTACAATAGCCACATATTTTCAATTTTTATATTCTTTTCCCTGCAATTACGAATTTTTTATGGGAAGGACAAAAATGATTGCGATCGGGACAGTGATTTCTGCAGCTGTTAACGTGGCAATCAACTGGATGCTTATTCCAGCATATGGGATATATGCAGCAGCCCTATCAACCATAGCAGCATATGGAGTGCTGTTCCTTTTACACGATTTTTTTGCGAGAAGACTTGGCAGCTATCATTATAGATGGAGCTTTTACCTGAAAGGAATTGCGCCGGTTGCCGGCTGCGCTTTTGTATCTTATCTATGCGCTGAACAGGTTTTGCTCAGGTGGGGAATAGGTGTTATGGTAGTTGCTATGCTGGCAGCGCGCCTATGGAAGAAAAAAGCATTATTATAAGGAGCATTTTGGGATGAAGGTTTTATTTATTTCGGCAGGAGATTATAAATATGGCGCTCCGAAAGCCATGTTTGAACTCTTTGTTACCTTAAAAAAGGAATATAGCGTGGAACCTGTACTGCTGACGAAGAAAAGGAATGAGCTGAACCATAAATGTGACCTGCTTGGGATTGAAAATTATGCATTCTGGAGCAGGGATATTATGGCGGGATCTGCGTATCAAAACCCCATTTTTAATATGATGAAGCACTGCGTGAAGTATTTGCTGTATCTGTGGGGCGGGATTACGCAGAAGCGTGTTGAAAGGATAGGGATTGATTTTGCTTCCATCGACATTATCCATACAAACCTGAATCGGAATGACATTGGCGTATGGATTTCCCAAAAATACAAAATTCCCCATGTGTGGCATTTGCGGGAAACCTTGATAGGATCTGCTGTTGCCATGTATAAGCCTAATGTAATAGATTATATGAATAAAAATGCAAGCCTTTTTGTAGCTATTTCCCAGACTGTTTACAGAGAATGGGCTAAACTAGGATTAGATAAAGATAAGATGCGTCTGGTGTATGATGGACTTAATGCTGAAGAGTTTACCGTGCGGAACAGGGCAGGGAAGAACAGCGCAGACAGACTGAAGATTGTTATGACAGGGCATGTACAGCCTACTAAGGGGCAGGATCAGCTGATCAGCGCCCTTGGCAGATTAGCTTCCGATGAAAAAAAGAAGCTTCAGATTGACATTTATGGGGAGGCATATCCGGATTACAGGAGGGAGCTGGAGAAGAACATCCACGAAATGCAGCTTGAAGATGTTGTAAATTTTTGTGGCTATTGTGACCACGTTCCTAAGAAACTTGCGGAATACGATATTGGGATTGTAGCCTCAAGGCAGGAGGGGTTCGGAAGAGTGACGGTTGAATATATGCTGGCCGGTCTGCTTGTTATTGCTTCTGATACGGGGGCAAATACAGAACTGATTGAGGACGGAAAGAATGGTCTGATCTATCCATACAAGGATATTGACGGACTAACCGCAAGGCTGAAGCTGGCGCTGGATGCTCCCGAACTGATTGAAAAGCTGGGAAAGGAAGCCCATACAGATGCAGTGCTAAAGTACAGTAATGCCAGATATGCAAAAGGGGTATACGAGCTGTACCGGGAAGTCCTTGAGGAAAAAACGAGAGAAGTTTGAAAGGAGAGGGGATCGTGGATATTGATCGGATTTTAAAGCTTGAGGGAAAATACAATCTGTATGAGGATACTATTGAAGGGATTCATTACTGGATGTATGGAAGAGGAGAACTATGTAACTTTATTCTTCCCAGGATAGAAAACCCTGAAGTGGGTAAAGCACATAATCAGCTGAAAAGTAAGACAAGCTTTTTGGGAAAGGTATGGGGACTTCTTTACAACAGTATCTGGAATGGGAAAAGAAAGGCGTTCCAGGCAGAGGTGTGTATCATTGATCATGAAAGGCGCATTTGGGAAAATAACGAATACGAATGTAAATACACCAAAGAAATTTATGAACATTATAAGGATAAGGCCATTATTCTGGAACGGCCCTATAATTATGGACATTTGAAGCCTATTGGTAAGGAGAAGGTTGCCTATCTGGACTACATATCACTGCTATGCAATTTTCATTATCTTTTTGTTAAGACTTTCCGCAAAAGGAAATATAGAAAGATCTGCAATGAGATCGAGAGACATATGAGAGATCCTTTAAAGGAACTTAATCAGGAAATTGGCATTCATTATTCTATGGCAGAGCTTCAGGCTTATCTGTCAAAGGTTATTTTGCGAAATCAGGTGCGCATACGGGAAATGGAAAGGCTGCTGGATAAAATACAGCCCAGAATTATAATAGAGGTGGTAGGATGGAGCAATACTTGTATGGCAGCAAATGAGACTGCAAAAAGAAGAAAAATTATTACCTATGAAATGCAGCATGGTGTATCTGGTCATACAGACTATGAATATAATTACCAAACCAAGAAAATACTTCCACAGCTTCCGGCGTATTTTCTCACATTTGGAGACTATGTGGAAGGAAATATAAGGTTCCCTGTAGAAAAAGAAGTAAGATCGGTTGGATTTCCTTATTTGGAAAGAAAAGTGATGAAGAGGCGGGAAGCAAAAAAAGAAAAAGACATAAAGACGGTTCTTTTTTTGTCGAGTGGTCAAATTGGAGAGCATTTTTCTCAGTTGGCATGCAGATTAGCGGAATTAACAGAAACTGAACAGAAGTGTAATGTGATATACAAACTCCATCCGGGAGAGTATGTGGCTTGGGAGCAGCGCTATCCCCGACTTTTAGAGCTGGAGAGAGAAGGAAAAATTCGAGTAATTGACTCGAGTGACAGCGATCTGTATCAACTGTTTGATGAAGCAGATGTACAAGTGGCAGGGACACCCACAACATCAATATGTGAAGGTCTGGCATTTGGGTTGGTTACGTTGGTTTACGATTTTTATGATTTGACCAAAATATCTTTTTTGTTTGAGGAAGGATTTGCACAAAAAATTAGTGACACCAGTGATATACAGCCCATCTTGGATGCAGTGACCGGAAGCACAGGGAAGAAAGAGGAAAATTGGAGAAAAATGTGGAAGGGAAATGCCATGAAAAATATTGTTAATGTAATTGAGAAAACCTCGGGGGTAAAAGGAATGAGTAACTATTAATACCAAAAGGTTAAAAGTAATATGTAAAAAAGAAAGGAGTATGCTGTTTTTTCATCAAAAACATCAAACGTAATTAAATGAACACAAACGTTAAGGCTGTAGTATTTGACATTGATGGAGTCATCACGGATGGAAAGAAATACATATGCGGGAAAGAAGAAACAAAATCAGTTTCACTAAAAGACTTAGATGCAATCCATATGTTAAAGGCAGAAGGGTATATTGTAGGAGCAATCACAGGGGAAAGCACCCCATTTGCGCAGAGGCTGAAGGAGGAGCTTTCGCTTGACTTTTTCATTCTGGGCTGCAAGAAAAAGTGGGAGGAATTACAGAAAAGCATAGAGAAATATCATATCAACAAAACCCAGGTCTGCTATATCGGGGATGGGAAGTACGATATGGAAGCGCTGGGGCAGGCAGGTCTTTCCGTGTGCCCATCGGATGCGATCTATGAGGTAAAGGAGCTATCGAAGCATGTACTGAAAACTCCCGGAGGAGAGGGCTGTATTGCGGAAGTATATACGATGCTGCATCATGGCGTAGGGGCAGGGAAGGAAAAAGACCATAACGAAACGATTGTGCAGCGGATGAAGGAGCATGAGAGCATACTGCAGAGGCTTTCAGGCGATGCCGAAAGAACAGGAGCATTGTCAGAGATCATTGAGGAAATCGTCAGGTGCTATCAAAGAGGAGGAAAGCTTATGCTGTGCGGAAACGGAGGAAGCGCAGCGGATGCACAGCACCTGGCAACAGAGCTGGTTTCAAGATTTTATAAGGAAAGGGAAGCGCTGCCTGCAATGGCTCTTAACGTAAATACGTCATCGCTGACTGCGATAGCGAACGATTACCAGTATGACAGGGTTTTTTCAAGGCAGGTGGAAGCCTTTGGAGAGGAAGGAGATGTGCTTCTTGGAATATCAACAAGCGGAAAGGCGAGGAGTGTAATAGAAGCCTTCAAGACGGGAGGAAGGAAGGGAATACGGACAATTCTGTTTACAGGGGAACTGGAAGAGGATGCGGAGATAGTAAAGTATACAGATCTCATCTTTAAGGTTCCATCGAAGGACACGCCAAGGATTCAGGAAATGCACATACTTGCGGGACATATCGTGTGTGAAGAAATTGAGAGAAGCATTGTAGAAAACGAAAGGGAGAAGAGAAGAGGATGAATGGAAAACATGTTTTTATAGTTGCAGAGATAGGAATAAACCACAATGGAGACATGGACATAGCTAAG
>FR894563.1:0-3161 GCA_000436115.1 Firmicutes bacterium CAG:534
CGTCTTCGTAATATTCCTCGTCCTCTACCTCATCGTCCTCGTAATATTCGTCCTCATCCTCTGTCTCGTCATCTTCGTAATATTCCTCGTCATCATCATACTCTTCTTCGTCAAAGTCCATCCACTCCAGCTTGGCAGGCTCGTTCTTTTTATGCCTGTTCTTATGCTGCCTCTGAAAGAGTTTTTTCATTTATGTAAACCTCCGATTTAACATTCTTGTAACATTTAAACATAACTCCTTGCTATTATACCATTTTCAAACGTGATACACAATTCTTTTATCAATTCATCTTTTTAAAGGCTCCCAATCCCATCTTTTTTGACAATGCCTGCCATTTTCTTTTACTTTTCGACTTTTTTCGTCATTTTCATCTACAATATTTGACATTGACTTTTCACTAAAAAGCGTTAAACTAATTTTATTACAATTTCATGCAGTCAGTAAGCAAATCTACAGGAGGGAAATTCTTATGATGTACATGCACTATTGCCAAAACTGTCAACGTATCTTTATGCTCAACGGGCACAAAATGATCTGTCCCAGATGTACGGAGCCGCTTACAGAGCTTAAGCTTTCTTACCTTGATTACATCCATTTAGACCAGAAGCAGCGCGATGCCCTTTTGGATGCCTGCGCTGACAAGGAACGGCTGGAAAACCTCAAAACCACTTACCGGATGTACAAATACAGCAAATGGTACAAGGATCTTCAGGCCACCAACGAGGAGAACCTTCCCATTACCACCCTTCTTGCGGAAATGGCCAAAAAGGAAAGCTGATGTTTTTCTTTGGCATACCTATCTATTGCCTATCATAAGAACGGATATAGGATATATTTAAAGCATATGTGCAGGCGGGTAATCAGATGCTTCTGATCTGCGATCTTCGTAAGAGCTTAGAAGTTCTTTCATTTTTTCAAAAGGAAACAGCAATTTCCGGAAAAGGATGTCCGGAAAAGGCGAAATCGAGCCTGGATGGCGAGTTTTCGCCGGTTGCGTGCCAGGACAAAATCAGAAATGAAAATGAATAGAACTTCTTAGCCTTTACGGGTGTGAGCAGGAAGAAGTGTCTGTGCACCCGCATTTGCAGGCATTCCGATCTACCCTTTTCCTGCTCTTCCATATCTTAAAATTTTATGAAGATATGGATTTTTTACGGAAAGAATAGTAGAATAACAAAAAAAACGAAAGGTATGGCCAATTTATGAATAAGAAAGTAACTAACGAGCCCATTGATCTGGATGCGGACGAGCCTATCGATTTGGACGAAGAAGAAACCTCAGAGGAAGCCGGTTCTTCTAAAGATGCTCCCCGTAAGGGCTTTCACTTAAATCTCCATGTGATCCTGATCGCTGTGATCTGCCTTATTGCCGTGATCGCAGGCTATCGTTTGTATCGCTGGAACCAGGGTGGGATTTCCGCCGAGGATGAAGTTGCAGATGTAGATCCTTCTGAATTCGATATTGAAACTCTGGATATGATCATCCCCATGGATGCCTCTGCACTTGAAGGTCATGAAGATGACGGCGTTACTACAATCCTGTGTCTGGGGAACAATCCTTTTTCTGATGACAGGGACAGCACCGGACTGGCAGCACAGCTTGCCTCCAAGACCGGCGCCACTGTTTATGACTGTGCGTTTCCGGATTCCTCTGCCGCCTGCAAATATGCCACCTACGATCCTACTTACACAAAGGATCACTTTAATCTCTACTATGTGATAGAATGCTTCAGAAACAATGAATTTACAGCGATCAGCTCCATTGCAGGGGATGAACCCGATCCCAGATTTATGGACAGCGTGAATGTCATGAAAACCGTAGATATGGATAAGGTGGATATTATTGTGATCATGTATGACAGCACAGATTACAACATGGGCACACCCTCCGATAACCCGGATAATCCTTATGATGTGACTGCATTTACCGGCGGCCTTCGCATTTCCATTGATAACATTAAGAAAACCTGGCCCTACATCCGCGTCATTGTCATGTCCCCCACCTACGCACAGGCCATAGACGAGGATGGCAATCTGTATAACGGCACTACGAAAGACTGGGGCAATGGTACTCTTAATCATTACCTTGTAAAGGAAGCCG
Organism: Firmicutes bacterium CAG:534; assembly: GCA_000436115.1. Lineage (GTDB taxonomy): Bacteria > Bacillota > Clostridia > Lachnospirales > Lachnospiraceae > Suilimivivens. Next base: position 2,102 of record FR894563.1, read on the forward strand.
ATGCCGTTATGGACTGTGGAGTTTCTTTTATCGACAATTATTACGGAACCATTAACGAAGACAATTACCAGGAATATATGACTGATTACATGCGCTACAATGATGCCGGCAGAGAAAAGCTTGCCGACCGTCTGGCTGATGTGATCAACAACAAGCTCAGCACTGTAAGTTCCACTGCAGGTTAAGCAGTCTTATGTAAATACGCAGCAAAGCCGGGAGCAGAAGCTCCCGGCCGTTTGTTTTTGTCTGCCAAAAAATCCCGCTTTCCTTTATTGATTTACGGAAGTGAGTATATCACTTGCATTGGAACAACGCATTCTCTACTCTTTCACTGCACCGGAGGATAATCCCTGCACCAAAAATTTGGACAGGCAGAAGTACAATAAAATAATCGGCACGCCGATAAAGATCGATCCGGCCGCAAATCTTGTAAACTTTGTCTCATCCAGCGACATCAGGCCGACCGCCACCGTCCACAGATCCTTGTTTTTCAGAAGGAGACTCGGAAGGATAAAATCACTCCACGGCCACGCAAACTGTGTCAGCATCGTGTATACAATAATCGGCTTCGACAGCGGCAGCGTCATCTGCCAGAAGATCCTCGGATTGCTCGCCCCATCGATCCTTGCCGCCTCGTAGATGGAATTGCTGATCGTGTCAAAATATCCCTTTTGCACCAGATATCCCATCGGCGCACCCGCCGAGTAGATCAGCACAAGACTCCACAGCTTATTGATCAGCCCGAAATTCACCATCAGAAGATACACCGCCGTCATTCCCATAAAACTTGGGAACATACTGAGGACCAGCGTCGCCTTCATCAGCGGCTTTCTCATCTTAAACTCAAACTTGCTGACAACATAGGCCGTCAGGATCACAAGCACCGTTCCGATCACAGCGGAAGTCACCGCCACGAACAGCGTATTTTTCAGCCAGTTCGGATAATCGTACATGGCCGTGTCGGTAAAGAGATCCTGATATCCCTTTAAGCTATACTGGCTGGGAAAGAATCCATTCAAATCGTAGATCGAACCGCTCTTTGAGAAGGATGCCAGCACCA
>FR894563.1:3179-62054 GCA_000436115.1 Firmicutes bacterium CAG:534
CCCCAGCCACAGCACCGGAAAAGAAAAGATGGCACAGACCAGGATCAGTATCACATAAGTAAATACCGCATCAAGCACACCAGATTTCTGATATTTTTTTCTTTTCATCGGAAGGTATCCTCCTTCTTAAAAGAAGCGCTCCTGACATAGGTCGTCAGAGAGATCGCGGAGGTGATCAGGAAGATCAGCAGAGAGATCGCCGCCCCGATTCCATAATAGTTATTATCGATCGACAGATTGTACAGCCAGTTGATCAGAAGATCGGTGTCGCTGGCAAGGAAATAGCCGTCGCAGTACAGTCCGCCCCGCAGGAAATAAAAGATACCGAAGTTATTGAAATTTCCTACAAAGCTGGTGATCAGCACCGGCGTCGTCGAAAAGATCACAAACGGAAGCGTGATCTTCACAAACTGTTTCCATCTTGACGCGCCGTCGATACTTGCCACCTCGTACAGATCGGTATTCATATTTGACAAAATACCGGTTGCCAGCAGCATCGACGAAGGAATGGAGATCCACGCATTGATCAGAAGTCCGATCAGCTTCGCTTTCAGCCCGGCATCGATATCCAGAAAACCGACTGCCTGACCGCCGCCCGCCGTAATATAGTAATTGATCGGGCCGCCGTAGGAAAACATGAATTTGAACGCTAACAGGGTGATAAAGCCTGGCAGCGCATAGGCGAGGATTGGAAATGCTCTCCAGAAGGTCTTGCCTTTCACACACTTTTTGTTCAGCAAAAGCGCAAGCCCCAGACCTCCAAAATAGTTCATCGCCGTAGCGCACACCGCCCAGATCAGGTTCCATGACAGAATCTTAAAGAACGTATCCTTGAGTTCCCCCAGGATGAGGATCTTCTTAAAGTTTCCAAGACCGATCCAGTCTACCAGCTTCGGTGGAACAATGTCACCGCCATAGTTTGTGAATGCGATCAGGATCATAAAGATGATCGGCAGCACGTTAAATACTGCGACCCCGAGCACCGGAAACGCCAGCGCCACCACATGGAACTTTTTGTCCGTAAAAGCCACCAACGACCGGAAAAAGCCCGGCAGTTTTTCCTGTCTGCGCAGCTTTTCCTCCGAGGCGAGGACATCCCGCAGATTCATCATGTAGATGCTGGCAAACAGCAGGATAATGATAAACGCAAGGATCCCCCGAAGGAGCATCATGACAGAATCGTCTCCCTTGATTCCGAGCCAGGCATCCCCTTCCACTGTTCCCAGTGTGAAAAAGCCGGCGATATCGCTGATCCCGCCCATGGCCAGATACCAGATAAATCCGGCCAGGATCGCTATGTATAAAATTCCCTTTCCGATCTGCCCCTGTAAAAGCTGTCCAAGTCCCATCACCAGAACCGATGCTTTCACACGGCCCGGCGACTTTTGCAGCGTCCGCAGCAGGCCTGCCTTCTTGTTACCTTCCATCGAAACACTCCCTCCATCACTTGTCTGCAAGTGTATAGATCGCATTGTAGATATTCTGATCCGCATTCTCCAGCGCAGATATTACGCTGTCTGCATCAGTATACTTCTTTTCAGCATCCGAACGAAACGCATCCTTGGCAAAATCCCCGAGCAGCGTCTGCACCGGCGTCCAGATCTGATCCACCGCCTTGACAGAGGGCATCAGTTCAATCCGCTTATCCTCAAGGCTCTGGAAAATCACATCTGCCGTGCCGCCCGTTGCGGCTGCGGCATCCGATCTCGTCGGAGCAATGCCGAGCATTCCTGCCCGCCTGGTGATCATGTCATAGCTTGTTGCAAAATCAACAAACTCGATGCAGGCATCCTTATGCTTTGTGTATGCGCTGATCCCATAGCCGTTGATTCCGCCCATGACAACCGTTTTCACCCAGTCGCTCTCCGCCATCGTGCCGCTGTCCTTCGACAGATCTCCGTCGGCAGGCATTTTTGCAGGCAGTTCGATCATTTTCACATTTTCCTCTGCCTTTTTCTGCGCTTCCTCCCCCGACATTCCATCGTTTTCATAGTGCAGCTTCAATTTATCGACAAAGACCGTGTAAGTGTCCGGTGTCGACACCGTGCAGAAATACTCGCCCGCCGCCAGCTTCTCATAGCGGTTTGAAATGATCGTATCGTCGATACAGCCCTCGTTCATCAGTCCTGCAAACTGCATCAGCGCCTGAATCCCCTTATCTGCGCTTCCGGATGCAAAGCCGATATCCGCCGTGTCCAAGCCGCCCTGCTCGCTCTCACCAAACACATAGGCTCCGTAGGAAAACAGAAAGTTCGCATTGAGATACAGATTGTTGAGCGACGACATATAGCCATACTGACTGTCCTTGTTCGGACTGCCGTCACTGTTGCGGAGCTGGCTGGAATACGCATACAGATCGTTCCAGTTTTCAAAGAAGTCGGCCACGCCGTTCTGGTCGTCATCCCATGCGCTCTGCCAGTCATCCGGCATCAGGTCCTCGCGGTAAAAGAGCATCGGCTCCTGCACATTGACCGGAATGCCGCAGGTGTACACTTTTCCATCTGCGCTCAGCTCGAAGGCTTTCCACGCCCGCTCTGCCGTCTTGTCATAACATTCAAAATCTTCCGGTGTGACCGCAAGCAAATGTTTATCCTCCGCATAGGTCATCAGCTTATCATTCGCCTGATAGAGCACATCCGGGCCATAGCCGTAAGGGCCGTTTTCCGCCAGATTGCTGTACTCGTCCATATTGGCATCCACTGCCTGGATCCCTTTATCTGCATAGGCCTCGTTAAACGCCTTGATCAGTTCATCAAGATACCCTTTTTCCTTCGCCGTATCATTTTCCAGAATTCTGAGTGTGATCACCTCATCTGCAACGCCCTTTTCCCCGGGACCGCCACATCCATACAGCGGTACTGCCAGCATAAGCGCCATTCCTGCTGCCATCCATCTGTTGCATCTCTTCATGGTCTGTTCCTCCTGTCACCAAATCGTGCTGTTTCCTGTTTATAAAAGCAGATAGCTGTGTGCCCGCACTATTCTGCCATCCACCGCAGCCTCCTGATCAGATAAGTTTATATACAATGATAATTCTATCTCTTTCAACCTTCTCTTTACAATCAATATTTCACTCTGTGCCGTGATGACCGTCTCCGCATCCGCCAGCCCATATTTCCGGCGGAGTGCCGCCAGCTTCTGAATAAGCTGAACCGGCTCGTCATACCTGCCCGCCTCATATCCGCTCCAGTCCATACATCTACGGCAGTCAGGATCATAACCGCCCTCCATGTAAAACTCTGTTCCATAGAAAATACAAGGCACTCCCGGAAAAAGAAACAGCAGGTGAAGTGCTGCAGCCATCTTTTCACGATCCATCCCCACCTCTGTGAAAAACCGATGCGTGTCATGGCTGTCCAGCAGATTCAGCATCATGGAATTAACGGTATCTGTGTTACGCGCCAAAATATCATTAAGTTTCCATGCCGTCTGCTCAGCGTTCGCCGCCCCCGTGGCAAAGTAGTCCAGACAGGCCTTTGTAAACGCATAATTCATGATGCTGTCGTACTGATCACCGCGAAGATAATTGCTGGCATCGTGCCAGTTCTCTCCGATGATGATACACTCTGCGTTGCATCCCTTTACCGCCTTGCGGAATGCGCGCCACAGATCATGGCTCACCTCGTCGGAAACATCCAGCCGCCACCCGTCTATCCCGTACTTCTCTACATAGTGGCATCCGATATCGCACAGATACTTCTGCACCTCTGGATTTGAGGTATTAAACTTTGGCATATAGGTGCAGGAGGCAAACATTTCATAATTGCCAGCCTGCGGATCCGGCTTGTCGCCATAGATTACAAACCAGTCATAATATGGGGACTCTTTTCCTCTTTTCAGGACATCCTGAAACTGGGACAGTTCCTCACTACAGTGGTTAAACACTGCATCCAGCACGATCCGGATTCCCTTTGCATGCGCCTGGTCGATCAGACGGTGCAGATCCTCATTCGTTCCGAACTGGCTGTCGACCTGCATGTAATCGCTGATGTCATACTTGTGGTTTGACTTCGACCGGAAAACCGGCGTCAGGTAGATCGCATTAACGCCCACCCCCGCCAGATAATCCAGCTTTTTCAGAATCCCCTGCAGATCACCCCCTGCAAAGCTCTTGGGCATCGGCTTTTCCCCCCATCTGCAGTTCACATAGGATTTATCTGCCTCTATGTCGCCTGCATAGAAGCGATCCACAAAGATCTGATAAAACACCGCATGGCTGGTCCATGGCACTCTGTAAAGGATATCTGCCTCATTGATATACGGATACTGGAAAAAATTGTAATATCCTGATGAATAATCGTAGGTTCTCGTCAATCCGTCCTCGGAGAAGAAATAGTAATCTTCCCCGATGCGGATATAAAACACATAGCCGATTCTTGTATCTTCCAGATCCAAAGTCACCGAGTAATAGTCATACAGCCTGCCCGTAAACTTTTTTGTCATCTGCCTTCTGCTCTGCTTTTGTGCAATCACATATTTGCTCTCATAGATCACCCATGCCTCCGAAATATCACCTTTGGCTGCACGCAGCCGCAGGGTGATTCTCTTTTTGCTGACCGGGAAGCAATAGGCCGAATCCGGCATGTGGAATATCGCATGTTCATTCATGTGTCCTGGCTCCTTACATCTCTGCCTTCAATATTTACTTGGAAACTGCGATCGTGTTCGCCGTAAGATCTATTGTGAAGGTGTAGGTTCCGTCCTCTGCAACCTTAACGTTGTAGCCCTCCTCCAGCAGCGCCTTGGAAGCGTCATCCGTCACGTTTTCAGCCTTCAGTCCGAAACCGGTATCTGTGTCATCCTCGAAAACGGAGAAATAAAGCTCTGTTCCCGCTGCAAGATCCATCGTGATCTCATACACGCCCTCGGAAACCTTATCCAGATCCTTCAGCTCTGACCAGTCCTCCACCCAGCTTCCCTTAACCTTTACGCCGGTGTTCTCCTTAATCTCGTATGTCTCTTCCTCTACAGCTGCAGCCTCAGCTTCTGCCGCATCCCCGTTTCTCACGATCGCCACGCCGTCCTGCGCCTCGTCATCCGGGTTGGTCGTCAATGTGATCGTATAATTGCCGTCCTCATTTACATTGATATTGCTGGTATTGTCATTTCCGGAAAGGCCGCCACCGTTGACGATCTGATTTTCATCATATTCCTTTACATAACCGAAGCCCTTCTGTCCATCCCAGTTCCAGTCGTGGATGATCTGGAACTGATCGCCGGCGTACAGGTCGATCGTGATCGCAAACTCATTGACTTCATTTCCTGTCGGCTGCAGCCGGAACAGCTCCTTGGTCGCATCATCCACATCGGCCGCCCAGTTTGTCTGCGCCAGCGTTCCTGCCGCCGAAGTTCCGACGATGTACCATGCTCTCGTATCTTCTGTCATGTTGTTTGACTGGAAACAGCCATACAGCGTAGTGTCCTCTGTAAACGTTGCAGTTGTCAGATCCATCAGGGAAGCCTCCAGATAAGTAGGCGTCTCATACCATCCAAGGAAATCTGCATCCTCTGCGCTCTCATAGGAATCGTATGCCGAAGGATCCAAAACCTTTCCGGCCTCGGTTTCCGTGCTGCCAAGCGTCTCCTCACCATTCATAAAAGTAACGGTCACCTTCTCTGCCTCCTTTGAAGCGCCGCAGCCGGTCATCGCCGCTGCTGCCATAGTCAGGCAAAGCACTGCTGCTAATAAGCTCTTTACTTTTTTTCTCATAATTACCCTCCGTTGATTTTTATATTGTTCCGCTTTTAATTTAACCGTTTAATTTAACCGGTTAAATTAATAATAGCAAAACACTCTTTTTTTGTCAATATCCTATTGACATTTAATTTTCGCCAAGATTATACTTGAGACAATTCTTGAAACTGGAATGGGAGAAATTTATGGGTAAGAAGGTAACGATCAGAGATGTGGCAAAAGAAGCCGGTGTGTCCGTGGCAACCGTCTCCTATATTATGAATGACCGTAAAGATGTCAAGATCAGCAGTGAGACCAGAAAAAAGGTTTTGCAGATCGCAAACCTGCTTGACTACACCCCCAGTTCCACTGCCAAAAGTCTGGCGACCGGGCGCAGCAATACTATCGGCGTCTCATATCATCTGAGCAGTAATGCGCCATCCCGAAATCTGGAGATCACGGACTTCGTCAATCTTCTGATCGAGCGTCTCAACCGTATGCACTATGACATTCTTTTTCTGCCGTTTCATCCGGATGAGGATAATCCGCCCATCCGGCAGAATATTGACGGGATCATTGCCATCGATCTGTCCAGCGACGAGTTCAGGAAATTTGCAGATAACTATCTGGTTCCGATCATTGCGGTGGATATGATCCTGCACGATAACCTTTTTTATCAGGTCTACACAAATCTTCCGTCTGCGATCGAGCGCTATATGACCCGGATCCCGGATTCTCTTCTTGTGCTGGAGCCCTTTAGAAACGAACAGTACATGGACTATATCGTATCCACTGTGAAGCCGGAAAGATTGTGTGTTCTCTCTGACTGCCATTCCGGCACCCTGCGCTCTTTACAGGGCAGGAAACTGCTGGTCATCGGATCCTATCTTGCTCTGATGATCCGTCCCTATGTGAGCGAAGCGGACATGGCCGTCATCACTTCCAGCACCTACAGTCATATTCTGCCGGTTTCCACAGACATTCTGGAACATGACACTTCAAAAAAGGCCAATGTCGCCATCAACCTTCTGTTGAACGCCATTGACCGTAAATTTGATGTCAATCACACTTATGAATTGGATCTTTAGCATACCGCTGCACGCCCATTTTCCAGAATATAATACCTGACCCGAATAATCCAGCGTTTCCCTTTTCTTTCTGTATAGAGCACATAAGCCTTGCATCTATGACCAGGGTTTATCTATACTCTATTTCCGCGACAGCAGCTCTTCATAATCAAAGCTCTCTGCAATCTGCCTCATATGCTCTATATATTCTTCTATCTGCTGCCCCGGCTGTCCTTCCTTCGCCACCAGGCAGGCGCCGTCTGCAAAGCATTCTGTCATAAATCTGTTAAATCTGGGATGATAATGGGTATAATCTGCGTAATGGTTCAGATCGCAGATGATCTCCTCCCTGTCTGCAAAGAAGTAAACGCTTACGTTCTCATAGGCGTTCAGCTGCTGTGCAAGATACTCATATTCCGCAAGGGTTGCCTCCAGATGGTTTTCCCTCTGCACATCATTCCAGAACAGGATGCTATATGGCGGGAAAAAAACCACAAATTCCGTATCCGGGTTTTGCTCAATATAGGGAAAAATATTTTTTTCCAGGTTATTTTTTACAGGTTCAATGTAAGCGGAAGGCTCTGTTTCCTCCGTGCGCTTTTCCGGCGATTCGTAATTGTGCAGCACCCAGGTCTCACTGTAATACTCCTCCGTCCACCAGCTTGCATAAACATTGGAGAGATCCGTAGGATCCGGGTCTGCCATAGGACGCAGGATATAGTTTAAGATCACATCCTTATTAAACAGATACTGAATATCATTAAAGGGATTTTTATCATAAAGATAAGTGGGGATCGGATACTTCGTTTCCTCCACTCCGCCCGTATAAGTGGTTACATCCACTCCCAGAAATACCTTTTTCAGTTTGTGGCCGTCCTGGTTATTCCTGCTGTCAAAAATGATCTTCATAATGTTGGACTGATCCTTTGGAAACGCTCCGCTGTAGGAAAGCTTAATGGTATTCAGCCCCATGAGCTCCTGGAACCAGTCCGTCTGAAAATTTACCGTCATGGAGGATCCCAGGATCACACTGTCATATTCCATGTTTTTGGCCATTCCCGGATTTTGGGACAACTGGTTATCGATCAGATAAGGGAAACCCTTTAAAGGCCTGTGATAATGAAAAAAAGGATCTACATAGATCACAAGCGCCGCCGCTGCCAAAAGTAGAAACAGGGCAAGTCCTCCGGCAAAAAGAAGCGTCCTTTTAAATAAGTTTTTGGTTTTCACAATTATCCTCACCTATTTTCCTAAAAATTCACATATAAAAAGGTACTGACACCGGACAGGGAAAGCACGCTCCACACAAACAAAACCGCCATGACTATCCCGTTTCCAATTCCCGGTTTTACTTTTTTTGTATAATTTACTGCACTTGGCGCAAAAAAGATCAAAAGCAGCAATAAGGCAAGGAGCAGAAGCATCAGGATATAATGGGCATATTGCCAGCTATCCAGGTGCAGTACCTTGATCACATACCAGAACTCATCCAGATTAAAGCAGCCGGCCAGATTCCAGTTCAGTCTGCCTCCCTTTCCGCTAAGCATGATCCTGAAAAGAGAAATGGCCTCCCCGGGATCCGCCGCCCTGAAAAACACCCATGCAGCATTTACATAAAGGAACGTCAGAAAGACCTTCACGCCATGACAAAGCTTTCCTTCACGCCTTTCTTTCGTTCCGCGCATATCCAAAAGCCACCTGGTCAGCACATATAATCCGCCGTGCATCAGTCCCCAGATCAGGAAATTGATCCCTTCTCCGTGCCACAATCCGCTGATCACAAATACCAGAAGACAGTTCCAATAGGTTCTCCATCTCCCTTTCCTGTTTCCCCCAAGGGGAATGTAAAGATATTTGGTAAAGAAACGGGTCAGCGTAATGTGCCAGCCCTTCCAAAACTCCAGAATATTAGCTGCACGATAAGGGGAGTCGAAATTAAGAGGAAGCTCCAGGCCAAAGCTGCCTGAAATTCCCATTGCCATATCGCAGTAACCGCTGAAATCAAAATAAAGCTGCAGCGTATACGCCAGCATCACGATCACCGCATCCGCAGAATTCAGCGTCCCCAGGCTTTCATACCCCAGATCCACCGCTTTTCCAAGGGTATCTGCTATCAGCACCTTTTTAAACAGTCCCAGCACAAACAGATAGCAGCACTTGTAAAGCTTTTCCCATCCCACAAAGGATGCTTTCTTTTCAAGCTCTGGCAGGATCTCCCCCGGAAGCGCAATAGGTCCCTGGATTATTTTGGGAAACCATGTCACATAAATGCCATAGGGCAGAAATCCCGTCCTTTTCAGGTTTCCTCTGTAGCATTCCATTAAAAAAGCAATCTGGGTAAATGTAAAAAAGCTGATGGATAAAGGCTTATAAGTACCGGTATCCAGATATTTAAAGCAGGCAAGCAGCAAAATATCGATCAAAAGTCCTGCTGCCAGCAGGGATTTTTTCCTGTTTCCGCCCTGCTGTTCTTCCGTTCCCCCGCAAAGCTTATAGCCAATCCCGTAGTTTACTGCCATACTTCCCAGAAGAACAGGAAGATAATGCACGGAGCTCCAGCCATAAAACACAAGGCTTCCCGCCAGCATCAACAGCCACAGCAGTTCCCTTCCATGCCTTTTGGCACACCACAAATATAAGCCCAGCATCACAGGCCAGAACAAAAAAAGAAAAGAATATGAATTAAACAACATCAGTTTTCATCCTCATAGTATTTCTGCCAGCTTTCTACCTCCAGGGCCGTAACCGGATCCTCATAAATGCGATAGTCATCTATCACGGCCACAAGCGAAAGACCGCAGGTTTCCGGATCTTTGTCCGTTTCCTTGCTGGGGGAAAACACAACATATTGACAGTAATCCGCTCGGATGGCCTCTATCAGATCTTCCATGCAGACCACCTCTGACCCTTCCATTGCCTCGTAGACCGCATTGTAATAATCCCACTGGGAAGCGATCATCTCCCGGCCATAGGGCATATTGATCCTGGCGCTGTACTGCCTCACAAAATGGATCAGCTCCGTAGGCATCACTGCGCTGACCCGTCCGTCTTCCTCCTCCGGTTCTATCAGATCACAGATTTTGATCACGGTATCCGGTATATGATAAAGGTTTTCCGCCTTGGAAATATAACTGCTCCGGTAAACAAGACTGCCGCAGAGGCCGATCAGTACCATGCTGACCGCAAGTCCGATCCTCATATGCTTTGCAAATGCCCTGCAGGCTCCTGTCGCCGTAATCAGCCCCATAGGGATCAGCCAGAGTATTCTGTAATAGGTCTCTCCGTCCAGCCCTGCTGCCACAAAGACCTTTCTGCTCAAAGGACACAAGAAAAGCACAATGAGGATCAGAGGCGCATACACCAGAAAGTATCTTACCCTCTTATCCTTTTCTGTAATCAGCAGATAAATAAGCGCCGCCGCTGTCAGCAGCATCAGCAGCTTTAGTCCCGTATATAATTTAAAGATCACAAGGCTTTCTATGAAAATCCCAAACATGCCTCTTCTCCTTTTCCATCTGCAAAAGCCTTCCGGCTGCTACCCCTTTATCCTATGATCCCATGTGTCAGCAAAAGGTAAAACAATACATAAATCCCACCGGGGATACAGCTAAGCGCCGTCTTAACCAGGATCCACGGTTTTCTTTTCCATACGGCTGCTATCAGGGAAAGCCCTGCACTCATCAGGCAGCTCAAAAGCACCGCCAGGGAGCTGCTGGCTCCGCCTGCCAGATTTAATAACGCAAGAAGGATCCAGTAGCCTGTCTGCTTCCGCTTTTCTCCTCTTTGCACCGGCTTAAACAGTTCTAAAAAGATCCACAGAACAGCCGGCATCACAAAATTACCGGCAAAGGATTTTCCCTGCCAGGTTCTTGTGAGGAAAAAGGTCTCCGTGGTATAGATCGATACATTTCCAAACATCTGCCACAGTGCCATTAACACCATAAACATGGGCAGTCTCTCTTTTTTGCGGAAAATAGACCGCCCGATCTTTTCATACACCATATAGGTCAGAGGGATCAGGATCAGCGGCAATATACTATGACTTAAAATGGTTGCATGGATCCCGCACAGCTTTCCGATCATAGCTTCCCAGATCGGAAAAAGCGCCAGACAGTGCCGCACATCTAACGGGGCGCTTCTGCCCGTGTACGGATTCACCCGGTATAGGGTATCTACCTGCTGTGCGATCACCGCCTGCGCCCCGTAATACGCATCATCCCCATCAAATGAGGCTCTGGTGAAGGCCATATAAAGCTGGATGCCCAGAAGCAGGAAAAAAATCCCCCAGATCACCGCCTGCTCCACTTTCCATTTTGCCGGGGCAGGCTTTCTTTTTCCTATCGGATAGGGCAGGCTGACCGCCATTCCCTTAGAAACCCGATGAAAGGTCAGAAAAATTCCCGCTGATGCAAAGGCCACCAGAACAGGGGAAAGGATCATCGTCAGGATCGTAAGCCCCCGGTAGACTGCCAGAAGCACCACTGGGATCCCGATCACTTCAAGAAGCGCAAACATCAGAATATATCCGGCAATCAAAGCGGTCTGCAGATCCCTGTGCTCTTTTTTGAAAAGAGGAAAAAACAGCATTCCCATCCCGGCAGGTACCAGCAAAAGCAAAAACAAAAGTCCCAATATCCGAAGTACGATCATATCACTTTCATTCCTTTCTTCTGCCCAGATCCTTAAGCGCCAAGTCCCCGTTTCCGGAACAGATAATAGGTAAAGGACAGCTCTCCCATCTGCCAGGGCTGTTCATCCACCAGCTCATATTGTTCAAAGATTACCTCCGGATAGGTAGCCCTTGCGATCACATAATCTGTTTTTCCTTCCCTGATATACCCTTCCTGCTCCTCCATTACATAGTCAAGAAGGATCGTCTGGGTCTGAAACCACCTGCAGGTCGGCACAATGTCACATACCGTATAAAGCCCCGCATCCAGACAGTTGATATTCAGCAGGGTAGGATCCTCCGTCTCCAGAACAATGTCCCGGAACTTGTATAAGAACAGATCCTCTTTCTTTTCCGACAGATAGGAAATGTTCATGGAACAGCCCACTGCCACGGCCAGGGAAGCTGCCAGAGAGCAGGCGCAGAACCATTTTCCTGCCGGTATAGAAGTTCTATCCAGTAGTTTACCCAAAAGGCAAAAGCCCAAAACCGTAAACACGCTGAGCGGCAGCGCATAATAGGGCAGTTCCGAACCGCCCACATAAATACCCACAAACAGGAAAAAGCAAAGGGAAATGATCGAAAAACGTTCCAGCCATTTTGCGCCTTTCCTGAAAAGCTGCCATAAAACGCCCGGGATCAGAAATACAAAGGAGATCCAGTTTTGCCTTGCGATCCAGTAAAACTGCTTCCCCAGGGTATAAATCCTTTCATAAAGGGAAGGGCCTTCTCCGTTCAGATTGCTGTAAACGAACACATTCACATAAACATAGCCCCAGTACCACTCGTAAAGCGCCCCCTGCACTCCGAAATAAAGCAGCCACGGGAGGAATGGCAGAAACATTCCAAGCAAAAAGAACAGGCAGCCCTTCACAGCGCCCCAGAAGTCCTTTCTTACCAGAAAGGAAAAGGCCATACACATCATATAGGCAAAGAAAAAACCAAGCCCCGTAAATTTAATATTGGCCACCATTCCCGCCAGGATCCCTGCTGCAAAAAGGGTCTTAAACGAAACCGGCTTAGAAGGGTAATCTTCCTTAAAGTAGCGAAGCAGCAGAAAAAGCCCCCATAAAAGAAAAGGAAAACAGATTTCTTCCGCACTTCCTCCCCAGTAAAAACTATAGGAGGAAAACACCACCGCAAGACTTAAGGGCGCTAACCAAAACGCCGTATTCTCTTTTGCATAGAGGGATAAGATCCTTCGGATCGCCAGCAGATCAAAAACAGCCAGCAAAATCTCCAGGAAAAAAACACCGAGAAACGTGGTATGAGAGACAAGATAAGACAATCCATACAGAAAATACAGATACATTCCCTTCTGGTCGAACACATCTCTGTAAGGCATCTTTCCATGAAACAGCGCCTTTCCCACAGAAAAGTAACTGTTGGCATCGCACCAGTCATTACAGGGATATAAAAAGGAAGATCTTGTAACAAACAGCATCAGAAGAAAAGCCGCAAGAAAAAAATAAAGTATCTCGCAGACCCCTTTGTTTCTCAATAAAGATGTACTGTTTTTCAAAGGCTTCATTCTATATGCTCCGTCTGTATTCTCCCTCTTATTTTAGTCATTATGGGATTTTCTGTCAACTTCTGTGGTGGACACGTTTTTTAAACTATGTTATAATTTTTAAATGAATTCCATTCGGAACATTGGAGGTATACCATGAAAAAAGCACTTGTGATCGGCGCAGGCCCTGCCGGCCTCACTGCCGCCTATGAACTGCTTACAAAGTCCAAGGACATTGAAGTAACTGTATTTGAAGAAAGCGACTGCTTTGGTGGAATTTCCAAAACAGTTAACTACAAAGGAAACCGCATGGATATGGGCGGACACCGCTTTTTTTCCAAAATTCCGGAGGTCAATGACTGGTGGGATCACATGCTTCCCATGCAGGGACACCCTACCTATGACGACATCCTGTTAAACCGTCCCATGCCTCTTAAAAAGGGTGGGCCGGATCCTGAAAAGGAAGATCGGGTTATGCTCATGCGTCACCGCGTGTCCCGTATTTTATTTGACTCTAAGTTTTATGATTATCCTGTTTCCCTCAAACTGGAAACCCTGAAGAATATGGGATTTTTAACCACCATGAAGGTAGGCTTCAGCTATCTGGGTTCTCTGCTCCATAAACTCCCGGAGGATAATCTGGAAAACTTCTATATCAACCGGTTTGGCCGGAAGCTTTATTCCATGTTTTTTGAATATTACACAGAAAATCTCTGGGGACGTCATCCCAGCGAAATCGATGCTTCCTGGGGTGCGCAGCGTGTTAAGGGAATGTCCATCGTTGCCATCTTAAAAGATATTTTCGGCAAAATGTTCAAAAAGAAAAACCGCAAGGTAGAAACCTCCCTGATCGAAGAATTTAAATACCCCAAGCTCGGCCCCGGTCAGCTTTGGGATGTAACCGCTGCCGAAGTGGAAAAGCTTGGAGGCACCATCATTAAAAATGCAAAGGTCACAAAGCTGCATAAGAATGACCAGAATGTCCTTACTTCCGTGACCTATGAGAAGGACGGCCAGGAGGTTACCGTAGAAGGCGATTACATTATTTCCTCCATGCCCATTAAGGATCTTGTTGCCGGCATGAATGATGTTCCCGCCGATCCTGCCAGGATTGCGGCAGGACTTCCTTACCGCGATTATATGACGCTTGGGGTTCTGGTTCCCAAGATCAATCTTGTAAATAAAACAAACATGAAGACCGTCAGCAATATCGTACCGGACTGCTGGGTTTATGTACAGGACCGCAACGTCAAGCTGGGCCGCTTCCAGATTTACAACAACTGGTCTCCCTATATGATCAAGGATCTGGAACATACCGTATGGATCGGTCTGGAGTACTTTGTAAATGAAGGGGACGACTTCTGGAATATGTCGGAAGAGGAGTTCTCAAAGGTGGGAATTGCCGAAATGATCAAGCTTGGCCTGATCGACAGCCCTGATGTTGTACTGGATACTCATATGGAAAAAGTGAAAAAGGCATATCCTGCTTACTTTGATACCTATGATGAGATCGATACCCTGGTAGATTATCTGAAATCCATTGACAACCTGTACTGCGTAGGCCGCAACGGACAGCACCGCTATAATAACATTGACCATTCCATGGTAACCTCCTTTGAAACGGTAAAGAATATCCTTTCCGGCGCAAAGGACAAGTCCAATATCTGGAGCGTCAATACCGAACAGGAATACCACGAAGAAGCAAAAACTCCGGAAGCCGGAGAAGTGGATTAATCCACATAAAAGAACTGGCACACCGCTTTTCATAGCAGTGTGCCAGTTTTTTATTGTCAATTTTATTTTCCTTTACGGAACAGGGACTGTCTTGCGCCATGATTGGCTTCCCTATGCTTTAACGTATCATCCACCACATCCATACGGAGTCCCGCATCAATGAAATCACAATACTTACAGAAGTTGTAATCTCCTCTGCTGGTTCTGATGGCCTTTCGGAGTTTCTGGTACTCCTCACTGTTCCATGCTTCCTTTAGGGGTGTCACATTCAGATCAGCCAGTGTGGTAACCTCAAAGTTATCACAGCAGCAGATCCCCATTCTTCCATCCGGGAAAATGAACATGTCCGTGTAAGGCATCAGACAGGTTTCCTTAATGATCTTCTGCGTGTTCTGCTTGTTGGGTGCGCTTCCCGCACGGTTTGTCAGTACCGCATCCATGTAACGCATCTGGATCAGCAGCTCCACATCCTTGAACTCTTCCGGATGAGCCTTTGCATAATCATAAATTTCCTGTACATTATCATGAAGCTTCATATCACGGCAATAGTTGTTGATGATCAGCTGATTGACATAAGGGATGATTTCCTTTACCTTGTCCACCGTAAGCAGAAGTCCGTTAGAGGAAAGGAAGATAAAGCTATCCGGCAGCTTTTCCCTGCAATACTTGTGGAATTCCACAATTCTGGTATCCAGAAACGGTTCATTATTTCCGTATAAGGTCAGATGCCCCTTGTAGCCCCAGTCATGAAGCTGATCGATAATGCTGTAGAACAGCGCATCATCCATTTTCCTATAAGGACGTTTTTCAGCGTTTTTGTTGGCTGTACAGAAAGAGCAGGTGCTGTTGCAGCGATTAATGGTTTCCAAATTCACTACAAGCGGCATGGGAGGCTCTTTCCCCTCCAAAAAGTAATTGATATATTTCTCCTGAAGTTTATTTCTGGTCAAAAACTGAAGCTTCAGATAGCTTTCAGATGAAAGCTTGGGAAAACGCTTTTGCAGATTCCAGCCCAGCGATCCGCCAAAATTATGATATCTAACTGACATTTCTTCCTCCGTTTCAAATTAGACGTTCTAAATTCGCTAACTTATTTATACTAACATTTCTAAATAGAAGCGTCAACTTTTAATCTGTATCTTATCCCTTCAATGCCACCACAACAAATTTCTTTTCTTCCCCGGCTATTTCAAGCCCATTTTCAAGCTTCTCCGCCACGGAAGCTTCATACTCGCCGGATTCTAACATGGCTTTTGCAAAGTCAGCACGGATGCATAAATATTCTGATCCGTAGTAGGTCGATGCGATCTCCTCCCAGGTGTTTTCCGGCCGGATCGTTCCCTCTATCACATCAGGACGATACCAGGAAGATCTGAAATCGATATCATTAAATATGATCACCGATTTCTGTGGGATTTCTTCATAGTCACTATCCCATTTTTCCGCAAGCTTTTCATAGTAGCACTCTTCCGTTTCCCGCAGCTGTCCTGCCTCGGATATCAGGCAGACCCCTGCCAGAATTGCTGCAAACGCCGCAAAGCGCCGGAGTCCCTTCTTTCCTTTCATTCCCGGCAATACCAGCTCTATCAGCGAAAGGCACAGCAAAAAGCTGGCCGGCTCGAAAAAGCGAAAATAAAAGCTGTCCATGGAGGAAAAATAACGGATCACAATAAAGATCCCGTAATATGCCGCCGCTAAAATTGCAAACACACCTGCTCTGGACTTCAAACGGCATTTCCGGTACAGAAGGCTCCCAATCAAAACCAGGATTGCCACTACGATCAGCACCTTCAGTTCATAGGAAAGCTGTTCCACAAATTCCGGGATCTGAATGGAAAACACATTGCAGACTTCTGTCAGCAGGCTTTCGATCAGATCATTTGTGAGTTTCTCATAATCATCCCACCACATGGTTCTGCTGACCCCGGACGCCATTCCGTTCATCCGCTTATTCCACAGAAGATACGCCATGCTGACGCCTCCGGATAAAAGCCCTGCCCCCGCCATGGAAAAAGCCTTGATCAGGATGTTCTTTTCCCTTTTTCTGTAATACTGCCAAAGCAGATACAGGATCAGGCAGCCTGTCACGATCCAGATATAAATTCCAAAATATCTTGTGAGGAAAACAAAGGTACCTGACGCACACAGGAACACATAATCTCCCCACTTTGGCTGTTCCCTGTTCCAAATTCTTGACAGCGCCAGGCCAAAGCAAAGCAAAAACAGCATAAAGGGAACCTCGCTCCAGGTATAATCACACAGGGCAAGGAAGCCGATATTGGTCAGGCAAAGTCCATAGATCCAGGCATCCTTTTGGTACGCCAGCCGCAAAACAAGCAGCAAAAGCCCTACCAGCACCATGGTTAAAAACTTGGATGCCAGATAAGCATTGGCTCCGGTCAGAAGCATCATCCCTGCAATGAGCGCAGGGTATACGATCGGCCAGTTGGCAAACCAGCTTTCATATCCCGAAAGTCCATCATAGGAAAAGCCCTGTCCCTTGGAAAGCGCCACTGCCTCCCGCAGATACCCGGCCGAATCTGCGGAAATATACACGCCCTTCTGATAAGCCCTTACATAGATCCCCAGGCAGATCATCCCAAATAAAAGAAGCAGAAACAGATCGTTTCCAAACCGTTCCAGAAAGCTTTTAAGGGGAAGCCTGCGAAATGCTGTAAGCATCCTTTCCTTTCCGATCCACAAAAGACACAGAAGAAAAAGCGCTGCGGCCACACAGACCGGAACAGAATAGTAGAAAATATCGCCATAGGTGATCTTCTTTTCCGTCAGCACATGTACCCCAAGAGAGATTTCACTCTCTGCCATCTGCCCCCGCTTGCTGACCTGCATATGAAAGGGAAGCTTATCGCTTCCTCCTTCCGGTACCTGCATAAAATAGGGCTCGCCGCCCTCCGGCAGGATCGTTAGCTGATAGGTCTTACCGGTCTGCAAAAACAGATCACAGGACAGGGAAAACCACTTCCCCGGAGAAATACTTTCTATGGGAACGCCCTCATTCAAAAGAAGGTTTCCTTCCTGATCCAAAAGAGAGATCTGTACAGTTCCCCGGTTTTCCTCTGAAATATTCACCATAAAAAGCTCCAGGCTGCTGATCCGCATATCCTGCAGGGCTTTCAGGGAAACCTCAAGAGGAACGCCCTCCTCACATTCTACATAAACCGGATCTGTCACGATCTCCGGCAGATATTCTATCGTCTCATACCCATTTTGTGCAGGATGCTTCAAAATAAACATAGCTGCCGCAAATGCCAAAAGAAGTCCCAAACTAAGTATGATCTTTTTCATAAGCTGTTTCACTGTCTCTTTTCCCTCACGTCCTGTCAAAGTCTGTCTGCAAGCTCCATTGCCTTTTCCACTACCAGGTCGGAATTATAGTGCGAATGCTCCCCCCATCGTCCCAGTCCGTAGACCCCTTCCTTTTCACAGAAGGAAAGGAGTTTCTTCATCAACTCAGGTTTTCCAATGGTATTCAAAGGATACGCATATTCGTTTTCATAGCAAAAGGTCTGTTCCTGATCCGAATAAAGGCCTGTCCTTTCCACTCTGGTTTCCAGCCAGTATCCCCGGCTGCCCTCCAGAAAATTATGTCTTACCAGGATCCGATGATAGGGCTTTGCAGGATCCGGCTCATAGATCCACTGGGCTTTGGTATCCAGCCTTCCGGGAACATATCTGGTCTCAATACTGCTTGACCGCAGGCTCTTTACCGCCTCCTGCATTTCTGTGGGAAGACCCTTTAATTCTTTCAGGCAGATCCAGGGAATGGTGGTAATGATCCGTTCCCCTTCCAGTTCTTCTCCCGAGTGCAAAGTAACCTTTTTATTTTGTATATCCAGCTTTGACACCTGTTCTCCGCAGCGGATATGGATTCCCAGAGATTCTGCAATCCTCAGCCAGACTTCTCCATAGCCATAGCGCTTTGGATAATAAAACCTTGCATGTCCCGGCTGTTTCCCGTAAGGCTTCTTAAGGAGACAGGAACGCAGGATATCCTCAAAGCTTACATCCGGCAGTTTTTCCAGCCAGTAGGTTCCCAGCTCATCCAGCTCCTTTGCAAACATCTTTTGATTATAGGGCAGCATGTAATCCTGTGCGATCCGCTCTCCCAGCTTCCAGGTGATCCATTCCGTAAACCGCTCCGGCATGGGCTGTCCGCTGTTGCAGCCCGCCCTGGCAATAGACGCCAGGTAAGAAACCTGCTCGTCTAAGGGCAGCTGCCAGATGTTGGCCTCAAGGGGATGGCTGATATAGCAGTCTCCCATGGCAATCCTGCTGTCCCTCTCAAATTCCTTCCATTCCTCCCTTGGCAGATAACGAAACAAAAATTCATCTACCTTAGGTCTTCTGACATCCAGGAAATGTCCTCCTCCGATATCAAAGGGGCTTCCGTCAACTGTCACAGAGCGGCAAAGGCCTCCGGCCTCATCTTCCTTCTCCACAACCAGAAAAGAAGTTTCTCCTCTTTCCAGCAGCATGGCTCCCATGGTAAGTTCCGCAGGGCCGCCGCCTAAAATCAAATACTTTACCTTAGCCATTGATCCTATTTCCTTTATAGGTATTGCATGCCTGTATCACCATTTCCACTTCCTGCTCTGTCATCTCCGGGAAAAGCGGAAGGGTCACGCAATGGCTTGCCAGGTATTCTGCATTGGGGCAGTCTCCCTTCTGATAGCCAAGCTTTGCATAAGCCTTCTGTAAATGACAGGGAACCGGATAATGCCTGTTACATTCGATCTCTTTTTTCTCCATATAAGAAATAAAGTCCCCCGGATCCTCCACCGTGATCTCAAACAGATGAAAAACAGGATCTGTGTTTTCCGGATGCGCCTGCATGGTAAGTAACGGATTTGTAATCCTTGCCAGGTAGGTTCTGCCAATCTGCCGTCTTTTTTCGGTCCATTCCGGCAAAAACTGCAGGCTTACAGACAGCACTGCTCCCTGGATCCCCTCCAGGCGGTAATTATAGCCTACCATATCATGATAATAGCGCACCTGGCACCCCTGGTTTTTTATGGTTGTGATCAGGTCATGGTATTTCTGCTCCTTGCAGGTTACACTGCCGCCTTCTCCAAAGGCATACAGATTTTTGCCCGGATAAAAGCTGAAGCATCCCAGCTCTCCCAGGCTTCCTACCATTTTCCCTTCGTATCCGGCCCCATGGGCCTGTGCGCAGTCCTCCACCACAAACAGGCCGTGCCTGTCTGCAATCTCCTTCACCCGGTTAAACTCAAAGGGCTGCCCGTACAGATGAACCCCGATGATGGCTTTTGTTTTCTCCGTGATTTTTTCCTCGATCTTATCAGGATCGATCTCCCATGTATCTGATGTGCAATCTACAAATACCGGCGTTGCTCCGGCATAAGTTACTCCCCATGCAGTGGCGATATAGGTATTGGCAGGAACGATCACCTCATCCCCCTCTCCGATCCCCAGCGCAAGCATGGCGCAGTGCAGTGCACTGGTTCCGTTGTTTACTCCGTTTGCATAGGGAACTCCTACAAACTGCGCAAACTGTCTGTCGAACCGATCCGCAAAGGCTCCGCCGGAAAAGGCCGTCTGCTCGCACACCTCCTGAATTGCCTTCTGATATTCTGCCTGGTGCTTTTTGTAATCTCTGGTCAGATCAATTCTTTTTAACATTTTCCTTTTCCTCCTGTCTGAATGCCTTCTTTAATTTCCGCATCTGGATCAGATAATTCCAAATGGTCTTAAAAACCTTTACTGTGGTATTATAATCCTCCTGCCATTCCACCGGCATGTCATAGATCACCATTCCCATCCTCTCTGCCCGAAGCAGAAATTCTATGGTATAAAACCAGCCGTTATCATCGCTGCATACCTTCAAAAGCTGCTCTGCCGCTTCCTTTCTGAGGAACGTAAAGCCACAGACAGCATCTGTTGCTTTCATATGGAAAAAGAACTTTAACAGAAAAACCAGCCCCATAGAAGTGATCTTCCGGTACCATTTTCTTCCTTTCGTATCGGACTGTTTGCTGAAACGGCTTCCGTTCACATACTGAAGCTTCTGGTTTTCCTGAAACAGCTTAATGGTCTCTCCCAGATACTTAATATCTGTGGACAGGTCAATGTCCATGTACCCTACAAGGGCGCACCGGTTCAGCTCGATCCCTTTACGGAACGCTACTCCCACACCCCTTTGTCCCACTCTGACATAGGTAACCTCCGGGTAGGTCTTCTCCAGTCTCTGCCCGATCTGCGGCGTTTCATCCTCCGAGCCATTATCCAGGATCGTAAGCTCGTAGGGGATCGTCACATGCTCCCTTAAATACGCCATGGTCCTGTCAATGCCGCTTTCCAGGCGCAGACGCTCATTCAAAACAGGAAATAAAATATTGATGGATAATCTTTCGTCCGCCACGCTATCACACTCCTTTTACTGTCTGACGATCTTTTCAATATCTGCCACCAGATACCTTTGCTGGCGGAAGATCAGATTTAAGAGAACCGACAGGTACTTTAATATGATCGTCAGAAGTGCAAATACTCCAAAAAATCCCAGCGCCAGAAATCCCATGGTAGACATCCAGCCCTCTACCGGCTGGTAGGAGCTGATGGCGTCATGGATAATATAAATCCCGACCAGAATAGTTGCCAGAAGAAAGCACCCGGATAAAACCGCAGAGATTTTTTCCAGTGCATTGGTAAAATAGACAAAGGAATCAAATGCAAGGTTCGCTCTTTCTTCGGTCTGCTTTTTCCACTTCCCCTTGTTCTCCGCTCCCTTTCCGGCGTAGGTTATTCTCTTTGCTCCCAGGCCGCAGTTCATATACACAGCCTTCCGGTAGGGAATGTACTGTCCCATAGACTTGATCCTGTTGATCGCCCTCCTGGAGATCAGCCTGAAGGTTTCCGGCCCGATCTTTCCCGCTCCCCTGCTTGTCCTATTGTAAAAGAAGTAAAACAGTCTGGAGGTCAGTCTCTGGGAGCCTTCCCTTCCTGCCGCCACAATATCATTTCCCTCCAGCAGAAGTCTATACACTTCCAGGATCAGCTCCGGATCATAATCCACAGTCAGATCATCAAATTCATATACAAAATCTCCGATAGCAATATCCCGTCCTGCATTCATGCCGCTTTCCAGTCCCTGAAAAAAGCTCATATGCACCACGCTTACCATAGCGCTCAGCTTCCTGTCCTCCACATAGCCTTTCAAAAGCTCCATGGTTTCGTCCGTACAGGCATCATCCACACAGACAAGCTCAAACTGCTCAAATCCCTTTTCAAAAACAGGAAGTACCTGATCCAGAAAAGGAAGCAGCAGCCCCCCGTTATTATGTAAATAGATCACCAGCGAAACAAATTTTTTTTCTGTCTTAAATTCCATCATTTTCCCCCACTTGTCAGCATTTATGGCTTTCATCTTTTTCAGGATAAATAGGCATCCAGGTCATAAACCGTATTGATCTTTCCGGACAGTACACTGATAAAGGTCGGTTCCTTTGACAGTACCTTAATGGCCGTCGGTCTGGAATCGTCCACCTCGGAGCTTTTTAAGATCGGCTTCATGGAATACAGAGACTGCACATAGGTATATCCATATTCCTCTTTTAAATACTTGTTTGCCAGATGGGACATATAGGGCCAGGCCGTCTGCGGCTTATGGGAACAGCTGCTGCAGTTTTCAAGCTGCTTTTCACTGCACCCGGTTCCTTTCTGGCAGGAAAAAACAGGCTCCTTTTCATAACAGGTCACATGAGGCGTAAAGGTAACTGCCGTCAGGGAATGCAGCCCCGTCCTTCCAAAGGGCATGATGGAAAAGAACGGGCCGTCCATTACGGTAAGTCCGGTACCCTGCAACTTTTCACAGGGTTTGCAGAGAATGATCTCGCAAAGCTCATACTTGATCCCAAAGAATTCTTTCTCTGCGTCCTTCAGCTTATCCAAGATCTGATTTACCGATGCGTAGGTGGCATTCAGGATAAAAGGCGCACAAAAGCTCCTTCCATCCATAAGTCTTACTTCGTATACCTCCTGCTGCTTCCGTATATAGTCGATCCTGGCATGAAAAAGAAGCTCCACCTCTTTTTCCAGTCTCTTTTCATAATATGCCGCCAGAATTTTGGCGTCATAAGTATATTCTTCCGTAAGAAAGGCCCCGTCACACATTCCGGGACGGAAATACTTGGACGGAGCGATCTCCTCACAACGGATCCCTGCAGCCTTGCAGAATTCCTGGAACTGCTCCGCATTTGTCCAGGAAAACTTCTCAGACGTAGCGTAAACCTGGTCAAATTTATTATGAATGCAAAACGAAAAATCCTCATTGAAACGCCGGAAATAACCTGCAGATTTTACTGCCGTTGTCAGGCTTCTGGGATAATGATATCCCATATGGACCCTTGCCTGATTAATGTAGGTTGCGCGCATAAAGGGTGCGCCGTCATATTCCAGAACCAGCACCTTCTCCCCCTTCTGCCTGCAAAAATCCGCAGCATACAGTCCGTACAAGCCAGCGCCGATGATGATCTTATCGTAACAGTCTCTCATTGTCACTTTTACCTCTGTTTTCTCTTTTACACACTGCTTTGTTTAGTTTATCACGATTTTTCTGTTCCTACAACCTTTGCTTCCGCCCCCGTTTATGTTATTATAGGAAACGTAGTTTTACAGATTTTTAAAGGGAGAAGTACGTTTACATGAAATGGTTATTTAAGGCTGTCGCCGCCGGGATCCTGTCCCTGGCGATCCTATCGGCCTTCAATCTGATTTATTCCTTTTCCGGCATTCATATTGCAAACCCCTCCGGCGCTACCGATTATACCTGGCAGTCCGGGCAGCCCAAATCCAATATGACAGAGGGCTTTTCCTGGCTTCTTATGGATGAAAACGGGTTTCGTAACAAAAAAGTACCCTCAAAGTCTTCCGTCAATATTCTGATGATGGGAAGCTCCCACATGGAGGCTCTGAACGTTTCCAAAGAGGAAGACTGTACCTCTCTTCTCTCAGAGGCTCTGCCGGAGATGAGCGTCTATAATATTGGAATGTCAGGCCACACTCTGTACCGCTGTGTTGATAATGCAGAAGCCGCCTGCGAGGTATACTCCCCTTCGGACTTTCTGATCCTGGAAACAGACGCCGTCGCTTTAAGCGAAGAGGAAATGTCACTTGTTCTTTCCGGCAATGCCGCCGCTATTCCTTCCTATGATTCCGGCCTGCTTTTCTACCTTCAGAAGATTCCGGCTATCAAATGGATCTATAAGCAGTGCACAGACTGGATCTCCCTATCCAAAAAGGTAACAGCTTCCCCCTTAGACTCTTTGGAAGACTCCTTCCCGGAAGAAACCGCAAACACCACAACACTTAGTTCCGAGTACCAAGATACCCTTTCCTCCTTTTTGGGAAAGCTTCAGGAAGCTACCGGTAAGACGGGCTGTCAGACAGTCATTTTCTACCATCCGCCTGCCAGCGCTGCTCCCTCAGGCGAGATCCTATTTTCCACCGATCCGGTTTACCTGAAGGCCTTTGCAGATGCCTGCGCTATGCAAGACATTCTCTTTCTTGATATGACGGAGGATTTTGCCTCTCTTTATCAGGAGCAGCACCTTTTTGCCCACGGCTTTTCCAACACAGCCGTAGGTTCAGGCCATTTGAACAGATATGGGCATGAACTGATTGCCCGCAGGCTTTTTGAAATCATTCAAAATGTACAAAAGGAGTCCTTACAATGACCTTAAACAGCTTTTCCTTCCTTGTTTTCTTTGCAGGAACCCTGTTACTTCTGTGGATCCTGAAATTACTGCTTCAAAAAAACCGCCATTTTCCAGTCATTCTGCGGATCTTCCTGGTGATTGCAGGCTATCTTTTTATTGCTTATGCGGACATCCGGTATGCCTTATGCCTTTTTCTTTTTTCCCTGTTTACTTTTTTTCTGGGTCTCCTTATCCGCAAATATCCAGAAAAAAAGAAGCCGCTTATGATTTTGGGGATCCTGGTTCCGCTGTTTTTTCTGGGACTGTTTAAATACTATAACTTTTTCGCCGGATCCTTTTGCAGACTGATCGGCAGAAATTATCATTCCTTAGGGCTTTTGCTGCCTCTTGGGATCTCCTTTTATACCTTTTCCGCGATCGGCTATCTGATCGACCTGTACCGCGGCAAATACTCTGCCTGCACCTCTTTCACGGAGTTTCTGCTTTACATGGGATTTTTCCCAAAGCTTATATCAGGCCCGATCATGCGCTTTGATGATTTCAAACGGGAATTATCCGGCATGCTGCTTCTCAATCCCAAAGATTTTGAGGCCGGTATCCAGATCTTTGTGATCGGCATGTTTAAAAAAATGGTTCTTGCCGACCATTTAAATATTTTTGTAAATGATGTGTTTTCCGCTCCCAAAGCCTTTCATTCCCTTACTGTTTTATGGGCTGTCATTACCTATTCCCTTCAGATCTACTTTGATTTTTCAGGTTATTCTGATATGGCCATAGGATCTGCCCGGATGCTCGGCTTTCATCTTCCCAAGAATTTTAATTTTCCCTATCTTTCTTCCAACTTAACAGAATTCTGGAAAAGATGGCACATCACCTTATCCTCCTGGCTTCAGGAATATGTCTATTATTCTCTTGGAGGCAACCGAAAGGGCCGGGTGCGCACTTATCTGAACCTATTACTTACCATGGTGATCGGCGGACTTTGGCATGGAGCCGCATGGACCTTTCTGGTCTGGGGAGCCCTTCACGGTATCGGCCTGATCCTGCATAAGCTTCATTTAAAATATGGAATTTCCAAATGCAGCAAGGCCGGGCGCCTTTTCTGCATGCTTTTCACCTTTGGCTATGCAAGCCTTTGCTGGGTCTTTTTCCGGGCGGACAGCCTAAATGAGGCATGGCTTGTGCTTACCCAGCTATTCAGCTGCCAGACCGGGATCCTGCAGCCCTACACATGGACCTTCTTTTCTTTGCTGCTGCTCACCACATGCTCCATTTACTATTCCATTAAAAAACAGACCTTTGCCAAAAATGCAAAGATCTGTTATCCGGTTCTTCACTTAAACAAAGTCTGGGGGCTGACGGTCTTCTTTCTTCTTTGCGGCCTGACCATAGGTCTTGCCTATGTAGGAAACACCGCCTTTATTTATGGGGCATTTTAATGCGGTAGAGGGTGTATTCCTCCCCTCTTGCAGTTTCTGTATCTGTCTGATACAGGATTTCATAATTTCCAAAGGACTCCTGGTCTGTTATGCAGGAGCCTGCACTGTCAAGAAGATAGATCGCCTCCTGATCCGTCCATTTTTCTTCTGCCCACCGGAGCAGCTTTTCTGTTGAGATCACTCTGTTTTGTCTCTCACTCCAGTCAGCATAGCCTTCCTCCTGTCCCGTTCCTGCAAAATAAAAGGTACGGTCAGGCAGATACGCCGCCACCGTAGAAGCAAAGGCCACATTATCCGTGACGATCACGGCGTCCTCCGGAAGGGTTTCTTCAATATATTCCGAAACAGATTTTGCATCAGAGTAGCTGCCGTGCAAAGCATTGGAAAGGCTGGAGGATTCCTGGCTGTCATTCCATCTTGCAAACATGGTCACGGCAAGACATACCGTCAGGATTTCCAGTCCTGCAAACGTAGCCCGGTCAAGCCTGGAAAAAAGGATTTCCCGCTCCGCTCCCTGGGTTTTTATCACCCACAAAGCCCACAGCCACACAAAAGCAAGGGAAATAAAATGCCAGATATGAAGCTGATAAACCATCACACTGAACAGAGCCTGAAACAGCCAGGACGCCAGCAGCACCGTAAGCGCCCAAAAACTCCTGATCCGATAGGAGATAAAGCAAAGGAGCAGCAAAGCAGCCAAAAGGAACAGGGTGCAGAAAAGCTGGCTCCTTCCGGTCATTCTTTCCAGGATAAAAAGCACATAATTTCTGATCTCCCTTGTAAGTTCTCCGATCCCAAACTGTTTCACCTGATAAACAGGACTGTCTGATACCTGATAAAATTCCGCCATCCAAAGCACTAAACTGGCAAGGGGAAGCCATAGCCCTTTTACCGTCTGTAAAAAGGCCGAGGTATTCTTTTCCCTGCGGCTCTTTAAAATCCCCTCTGAAAGCCACATCAGGCAGATCATGCCCGCAGGAGCCAGCGCTACCGTATCTGACTGGACCAGAAGAAAAAGCCAGGTTCCGTATCTGACCGGATGCCTATTCCTGTTTTGGTAATCCAGCGCCAAAATCAGAAGAAACAGCGCCACCAAACAGTAATTTCTGGCAATCACCGAATAATAATATGTAAAGATCGGGGAAAAAAGGCACAGCGCCTTTACCGGAAGCGATACCGGGGCCCTGTACAGAAAGATCCCGGCGCCGGCCGCCATAATCCCATAGCTGACATACACGATGGTCCGAAATGGAAGCCCTGACTTTGCAAGGGGCATAAGCAAAAGATACCACAAGCAGGGATGGCCCTGGTATTTTATTTCTTTTAAAAGCTGAAACGGAGTCAGTTTTCCGGCGATCAGCCAGACATTTGCCTCATCCCTCCACAGCTCATGTCCTGCAAGCAGAATACCGTTAAAGATCAAATATCCCAAAAGCAGAACTGCCATTACTGTATTTTTAAACTTTTTCGACTGTAATATCTTCATTTTTCCATCCATACAGGTATTTATTCTCTGATCTGCACTGTCTCCTTGCGGTAAAACCTGGCCACCGCCACATTCACCCAATCCCCGGGATCCGCTTTGATATCCTCCCAGAACAACAGCTCCGGCTTACAGGAATACGGCTCTAAAACCGGATTGCTTTCCTGTGAAAGCAGCAGGTAAGTCCGTGCCTGCGCTTCCTTATCATATTGCCTTGCCTCCCCGGAATACAGGGATTTAAAAGCCGTCACACTGACCAGATCCCGGGTGTCATCTGCCAAAACGGTATTCCCTGCAAAAAAAGCCCCGAGAAAAAGGATCGCCGCAAAAAACAGCCCCGCATACCGGCCATACATCTGTTCCGGAAAATCATCTATCCTGTCTCTTTTCTCCGGCGCCAAAAGGCCGGCCATCATCTCTTTTACCAGGCCGATCGCCGTAAGCTCCATGGCCATGCACACTAAAATCCAGAAAAAGTACCGGATATTCTGGATCCTGCCTGCTCCCACGCTGCCATAGGTATAAAGCGTAGGGGTGAAGGAAGAGGCAAACAGGGAAAAAACGATCCCTGCAAATGCCGGATATCCCCATATCCCTGATCTTTTCTTTTCTCCCAATGCAGAAAACCTCCACAAAAATGGCAGTAAAAACACCTGTCCCAGCATCACGAGCGGACTGGTCCATGCCACCATCTGGGTATAAGCTTCATGATAAGAATACAAAACCGCCCTGACAGGAGACCAGGCTTCAAAGGTTGCCTGTCTTACTGCATTGCCAGGCGCCAGACAGTTGACCAGAAAGCAGATGAGTGTCACTATGAAAACGCACATAAGCTTCCCTGTGGCTTTCTTTTTCTTCCATACACAATAGACCAGGCAAAGCGCTGTTACCTCCATAAGCAGAAGCGCTGAAATATAATTTCCTCCTGAGATTACCGCCCCAAGCACGCACAGCCCTATCGTCTTTCCTGCGCTGCAGTTCTCCTTTGCAGCCATCAGAAAAAGCTCTGATGCCTGTATCAGAAAAAGGGCATAAAAGACCACATAATAGGTGGCCCCATTCCACCAGTAAAGACCCTCCACCGGGGAAGGCAGAAGTTCGATACACAAAATGACCATCACACATGCCACAATGTCCCCGGTTCTTTTGCTGCCTCCTAAAACGGTGGCAATTCTTCTGCAAAAGTGAAAGGTGGCAAACAAAAAGATGCCCAGCACCAGATAAGTGGTCAGCTTATACCAGCCTTCACCAAAAACAGACGGCTGCAGGGCAAACAGTGCGATCGCACTATAGGATCCCTGCCAGCTGAAATAAATGTCTCTGACCTTTTGAAGGACTGCGCCAAAAACAGACAGCAGATTATGGGTATCTATCCATGCCCATCTTGCCATACATCCATAGGAATAATCATCTGCACTGCTATGGTTGTATAAGGCAAGTCTGAGTATGGGAAGCAGGCAGATGCCTAACAAAATAAGCAGCATAATATGCCAGAATTTCTCTGTTTTTATTTTCTGCATTTTTTCCTCATTTCTGCGCAAGCTTTTTGCGCATGCCGAGTTTGTGTCAAAGTGTGCACAGACACAAATCTCGCGATTGAAAAATTTTATTTTTCAATCTTTCATCCTCATTTTCCAAACATTCTATTTTATCATATCACAAAAACACCGGTAAGCAAAGCTTACCGGTGCGCAGCGTATCTTGTTTTAATTATTTTTGGTTTCCTCATAATTCAGGATCATTTTTGCAAGAGCATCTGCATAGAGCTGCCTTCCCGCATCTGACAGGTGGATCCCATCCTCCAGGTAATCGGAAGCTGTATAGCCATCGATCCCCAGATCCTGATAAGCATTAAAGAACAGCGTCTGATATGCATTGGCAACATAGTTGCAGATTCCCTTGTAATCAAACAGTGTTCCGTAGCCATTGTTAACGCTGTTTCCGTCTCCGATCATCCAGCCGTCCGCATTATAAAACTGTGCGTAATTGGGTGCACAGAGAATGATCGTTGCATCAGGCGCATAGGCCTGCAGGGTCATTACCGCATACCGTAGCGCTCCCGCATAGGTATGGAGATCATAAAGCTGCCCGCTCTCGCTGTCAAGAGGCCTTGCACTTAAAAAATCATTCATGCCGTATTCAATGATAAAATAATCTGTGGCGGAAAAGTCAATATTGGGATTATTCAGCAGCTCCTTTGCTACCGTATCTGCAAATCCATCCGTTTTCACTCTGCCGATCATAGCATTGACAATTCCTGTCATGCTGGATGACGTCCAGGTGCTCAGGTCTCCGGAATCCTCAAGCTCCAGGGTCGCACAGCTTCCTCCGATGGCCAGATTATACACATCTGCCTGACACTGCACTGCCGTCCGGTAAGGAATGCCAGTGCCGTCCCGGTAAGTATCAAAAATACTGTCTCCCAGAAAAACAAGCTGCAGTTCATTTCCCTGCGGTTCCTTTTGATCCTCCTGGGTGATCACCTGCTCCTGCTGCGGTTCTACAATATCTGATACGGGAACCGTACTTGCCTGTGCCTCCGCTGTGGGATCCGGGCTTGCCGTATTTACAGCGTCCTCCTGCAGTTCCTCCTTGGAAAGCACTTCCCCGGTTTCTGTAATCACCACGTTTTCGGCTTCATTATTATCCTGGCCGTTCTTTTCTATTGTAATCTGGCTGCAGCCTGTAAGCATCAGAGCTGCCAGAATTACCGCTATTACTTTTTTCTTCATAATTCTCACTCCTAAAGGCTTCTGTCTTTTGTGTTAAGAATAACACAATCCCTCTGAAAAGAAAGACCCAGACCGGTTTTTTAAGACTTTTTTCGTTAACCTTAAACAATTCTTAATATCTTCTATACTATTTTATTCAGCTTCCGCTAAAAAATGTAGTTTCGTTTTTATTTTTTTCTCAGGTATTGAAAACCCTGTCCTTCTTCTTATATACTAGAAAAAGAAACCTAAGGAGGCATTTATGCAGGAAAATAAAACCCTGTCCCTTATCCTTCCTTCCTATAATGAGCAGGATAATATTGAGCGGACTTTTCATATCATCAAAAAAATTCTGGATCAGGCATCCATTCCTTTTGAAATCTTATTTGTTGATGACGGATCAAAGGATCAGACCTATTTGAAAATAACAGAGCTGGCTGCCCGCTTTCCGGAGGTCAGAGGGCTTTCCTTTTCCCGGAATTTCGGAAAGGAAGCGGCAATTTTTGCAGGGCTTGAGGCCGCTGCAGGCGGATGTTGTCTGATCATGGACTGCGATCTGCAGCATCCCCCGGAACTGATCCCGCAAATGTATCAGTTATGGCTTGAGGGTTACGAGGTGATCGAGGGGATAAAAAGCTCCCGCGGAAAGGAAAGCAGGCTTCACGGTCTGTGTGCCAAAGCTTTTTATCATCTGATCAGCAAAGCCGCCCAGGTAGACATGTCAAATGCTTCCGATTTTAAGCTTTTGGACCATAAGGCAGTAGAGGCTCTGCTGCTTATGCCGGAACGTGCTCCCTTTTTCCGGGCACTGTCCTCCTGGATCGGTTACCGAACCATTGCCGTCCCCTTTGAGGTGCAGGAGCGGCAGATCGGCGCCTCTAAATGGTCCCCTGTGAAACTGACCAGATATGCGATCCAGAATATCACTTCCTTTTCCGGAGCCCCTATGCAGTGTGTGACCTTTCTTGGCTGGATGATGCTGCTTTTTGCCTTCCTTCTCGGCATTCAGTCCCTGTACCGTTATTTTAGCGGCACCGCTCTGGAAGGCTTTACCACCGTCATCCTTTTGCTTCTGATCATCGGAAGCATTTTAATGATCAGCCTGGGGATCATCGGACATTATATTTCCAGGATTTATGATGAGATCAAAGCAAGACCAAGATACCTGATCAGCAAAAGATGCGGCTTTTAGGCCGCATCTTTTTAATAAAAGTCATTGCTGAATATCAGATAGTCATTTCCATCTACCAGGATCACTCTTCCTGCCAGCGTATTACTATAGGTTTCAAACAGATCCTTTGAAATGATAAGAAGCGCATCCTTGTCTTCTACAAACAGCGGCACTCCTCCATTTATGGGCTGCAGATCTCCTGCCAGATAAGCATCCGCCACACAGTTCTGCTCCCATTCATTTTGCAGATTATATTCCTGTCTGCTGTTTTCCAGATAAATTCTGCTTCCCCGATATTCCGGGTGGTCTGCTATCAGTGACTGCATATCTTCCCTGATATCCACATTGCAGGTATATCTGAGCGTCGACAGCTTAATCACTGCCTGACGGGCCTGAACTATAACGCATATCCCCAGTGCAACTGAAAAAAGTGCTTTGACCGCCGTCCATTTCCGCACTTGAAACAGCTCTGAAAATCCCACTGCAAAAAGAATATACACAGGGAAAAAGCATGTATATACATACCACTCTGTAAAGCTGCCGGAAGCTGAATAAATAACGAACGGTACCACCGCCCACAGCACAAATAAATACAGCCTGCTTTTTACCAGCTTTTTGAGCGAAAACGATTTATTTATTATTGCAAGCAATAAAATTCCCGCCAGACAGATCACCATCACCGGCTGCTTCAGGAAATAAAAAACATATCCAAAATATCTATTGTTTGCAATGATTTTGCCTGTAACCTCCTGGCTGATCATTCCTCTGAAAAAAGTCAGTCCGTCATAGCTCAGACGGATCACCGCCCATATTCCTGTAGGGATTATAGCTGCCAATCCCCCCAATATCCAGTGTTTTGCTTTCAGTCTTTTATATAATCTTGGCAGATAGCACAGCAAAATAACGATTGCCGTTGCTATATGCATACACTTTGCCATAAAAGCCAGAGAAAGGCATAAGCCACAGCCGATCATGCAATATGGCTTTTCCTCTGAAAGATACAAAAACAGCATAGCTCCAATATAACATAGCAGATATACCGCATCTGCATCAGCGCTTCGCGCTGCGTGGAAAAGGAAAAGATCCAGCCCTGAAACAAATGCTAAGCCAAAGAAAATGGTTGATAACGGGTTCATTTTTTTCCAAAGAAAAAACACAATGGCCGCATAAGATAACATCATGCAGATTGCTGAATAAACTCTTGCCGTAAACAGGCTTATTCCACCTATTTGAAAATTTAACATGATGCACCACATGCTGAGCGGCGGCTTATAATTAAAGTAATCCGTCTCCTGTCGATAAGTATTAATCCAGAAATTGTGATTTTTAAACATTTCATATGCATTTGCAATGTGTCTTGCCTCATCTGTGTTATGAGTTCCTGCTTCTCCTAAATGGTAAAAGCAAAGAATCCCCACCCAGATCGCAATCAGCGCTATACCGATCAGGCAAACTATTTCTTCTATCCGTTTCTGCTTCATTGCGTTCTTCTCCTTTAATTTTGTTACTTTTATGCGCTGATCCCGGCTTTCTTTTTATTACATACTATTACGGTTTCCACGATCATATAAAACAATATCAGCAGGTTGATCACTGCAAACACCTTGTAATGCTCGATCAGGTCAAGTCCATATAGGCAGTGACAATATGTGATCGTCGCAATCCCATCCAGAATGCCTGCTAAGATTACTTTCCTTCTATCATAAACAATAAAATAAAGATACGACAGCATAATGAATAATACAGAATATCTCTCATGCATTTCCGGAAGAAACATACAGCAGATCCCCGCACTGACTGCGCACATGATAAGAAAGATCCTTTCATCGATCCTGTAATCCCTGTAAAATACCATACCTGCCAGAATGCAGAAGATCAGCATGGTTGCAGCCACTCCCCAGGAATAGAAGAAGTTGTATCCTTCATCGGTAAGAAAACGGTAAATATTTGGAATATTCATGGAAAGCTGTCCAAAGCCATGACTTTGCGTCACATAAATTCCATAAGTATCCTTTATGCTCTTTCCTTCCAGAATTGCAGGAAGCCCTCCGATCAGGTAACACAGGGGAATATACAAAAATCTGGTGATGGGAAATTTTCTGCTGCAGAAATAATAAATCACATAAGCCGGAAGGATAAAAATGGCCTGAAGCTTAAAAGCAAACGCAATCCCTAAAAACACAAAAGCCAGCCTGTATTTCTCGCGAAGCATTGCCCATATACTGACAAAAATGAATGCTGTGTAAATGTAATCGCACTGCCCCCAAAAGGCTCCGTTCATAATCGTGGTAGGCGACAGCCAGATAATCGCAAAAGCAATTGCCGCATATAGCTTCCCCTCTTTTTTGTCCTTCAAAAGCCTGTAGGCGCAAATCCCTCCAAAGCACGCACAGACAAGCTCTGCCATAACGGAAATCACCTTTAAATACAGCATATAATCAAGGCTTTCAAAATAGGTTGCAATGGCTATCAGGCACATATACGGAATATAATAAGTATAAAAATCAAGTACCAGCCCCTTAAAGCCTGTGTTGGCCTTCATTGTGTCATACCAGGGCTGCAGATAATTCTGAAAATCACTGGACACAAACTCCAGTCCCATTTTCCGCAGCTTAAGGCCTGCAATAAAAGCAAAGATCCAAAAAATAATAAAATAATACCTTCTGATCCAGTCTGTTATTTTCCTTTCGATACCTAGCAACTCTTCTCTCTCCCTTCCTTATCTTCCAATACTGTAATACTCGACCCCAGCTTCCTTCATTTTCACCGGGTCGTAAAGATTTCTGCCGTCATAAACTAACGGCGTATGCATTTTTTCCTTAAATTCCTCCGGCCTTATTTCCCTGATCTGGGGCCATTCCGTAAATACAAAGCAGATATTGGCTCCTTCAATGGCCTGCCTTGCATCGGATACATAATTCATGGTTCCCTGCTCTGATCTCCCCTCCGGGAAAAGCTGTTTTGCACGTTTTACCCCTTCCGGATCATACGCATAAACCTGTGCTCCTGCTGCCAGGAGCAGCCTCAAATTATCAATGGACGGCGCCTCCCGCAGATCATCCGTTCCCGATTTAAAAGTCAGTCCCAACACTGCCACCTTCAAACCGTTAAAAGTGATCATGCGATCCTTCGCCTTTTCAAACAGACGGATCTTCTGCTTCTGGTTAACCTCCACGCAGGCCTCCACGGTTCTTAAACGGTACCCATGCTCTGCTGCCAGGAATTTCAGCGCTTTGGTATCCTTAGGAAAGCAGCTTCCTCCAAAGCCGATCCCTGCATTTAAAAACTTGGCTCCGATCCTGGCGTCATAGCTCATCCCCTTGGCTACATCTGTTACATCTGCTCCCACCAGTTCGCACAGATTGGCAATATCATTCATATAAGAAATTTTGAGCGCAAGAAAGTCATTGCTTGCATATTTGATCATTTCTGCTGAACGGCGCTTTACCGATACGATCGGCAGGCCAAAGGGCTCATAAATCTTACGAAGCAGCGCCTCTGCCTCTTTGCTTTCCGTTCCGATAATGATCCTTGCTGCATGAAGGGTATCATGCACTGCCGTTCCCTGTGCCAGGAATTCCGGGTTGGAGGCAACCTCCACCTTCACATCATGAACCAGAAAATCCTTGATAAACTGTTCTACCTTGTCATTGGTCCCTACCGGAACTGTGGACTTTACAACCACCAGGCAATCCTTTTCAACCGTTTCGGCGATCTGTCTGGATACAGCGGCAATATAGCTTAAATTAGCGCTGCCATCTGGCATTTCCGGCGTTCCCACCCCGATAAAGATCGCATCTGCATCCCGGTATGCCGTCTGGTAATCTGTGGTGAAGTGAAGGGTTCCCCTGGCATTGTTTTTCTGCATCAGCTCCTCTAACCCCTCTTCGTAAATAGGAGAAATTCCCTGACGCATCACTTCGATCTTTTTCTCGTCCACATCCACACAGGTCACATCATGGTTCATCTCCGCAAAGCATACTCCGGCAACCAGCCCTACATAACCTGTTCCTGCAACTGCAATTTTCATTTTCCTCGTCTCCTTCTTATGAATTCCATTATGCCTTCACACCCTGCTGCAGCAATGGGCAAAAGCATTACAAAATATACCAAAACATATCTTCCCTTTGCTTCCCACAGCATATGAAACAAAAAACCGCCAAAAATATTCAGTCCGTAGTAAGCCCTGTCAAGCCTCCAGTGCCGGAGCAATAGCCATCCTCCTGTTGCCGCACATACCAGAAACAGGAAATGATACAGATTCATTCCATACAAAAGGATCCTCCGTCCCCCTCCATAGATCAGGGAGTCCGCCAAAGCTGATTTTCCTTCTGTATAACGGCTGTACCATTCGCTGACCAGCATGGACTCAAAGGAAGGATCATTCCACTGGGATACAAACTTGCGATAAAAGAAATATACCGTATCCCGGGGATTATGGGCAAACCGCCGTATGGACTGCTCAATATTCTGGATACAGGCTGCCTGCGCCTTTTGCCTGTCATAGCCATTCTCTTCATAGACATGCATATTATATCCATTATACCAGCCGCAGCCATTGTCCGTTTCCACCGCTTCCTGAAGTCCCATGGCGATCCATGCCGTCTTGGGCACTCCCTCCGGGACGGCCTGTCCCGATCTGGCGGCATAAATCCCGTTTACAGCTGCCACCCCCGCCTGCGACATCAAAGCAAGCAATAAGATCCACCCTAACAGCCAGACCTTCTTTTCCTGCAGCATTTTTAAAAGAAGGGCGATCACAAGGGCTACCAGCATAATGGCAGTATTGGATTTTACCACCTGCGCCAGCATAAGCAAAAGGCCGGCATAAAGTAACTCTTTTTTCCTTTCCCTCTGCAAAAATAAAATCCCATGGTAGCTTGCCGCCACTCCCAAAAACATGCCGATCACATCCCCGTAGACCAAAGAGGCATATAAGTAAAGAGGAAGCATTCCCATGGAAAGCAGCATTTCCAGATTACATACTCCCTTTTTTTCAAAAAGAAGTCCCGTAATCTTTTGCAGGCACCTGACGATCCCGGTGATTGCAAGAATATTAATCACCTGGAAAACCAGAAAATTTTCCACCCCCAAGAGGCGGTAAAGCAGTTCCAAAAAGGCGATCATCCCAAGCTGGAAGGGAAAATGATATAAATAAGAGCCTTCCTGAAAGGCTTCATAATTTCCCTTCATAAATTGTATGGCATATTCACTGATCGCACCGCTGTCGCACACCACACCGCACCGAAAAGTCAGCACAAAAAAGCTGCTCAGGGCCACAGCCCAAAAACAGGAAAGCCATGGCAGCCCTTTGGCAATAACAGAATGCTTTTCCGCTATCAGCCAAAGTCCAAAAAGCAGAAAAATAGCTGCGGCCAAAAAAAGAAGCAGTGTCAAAGGATGATCCTTTTGATAGCTTGGCACCTCATTCTGCATATAAAGTTCAAAATAAGTGGTTCCGCACAGGCTGAAGACTGCTGCCGCCGCAAGCATAAGCTCCAGCGGAACCAGATAAAAGTAAGTCAGCTTTTTAGCCATGGATCCCTCATTTCACTTTATAGTAATCCAGAAACCACTCTGCGAAGCGGGACAGCCCCTCTTCAATGGTGGTGGACGGCTTAAAGTCAAAATCATGCATAAGATCTGTTACATCTGCATAGGTTTCGTATACATCTCCCGGCTGCATAGGCAGAAACTCTTTTTTCGCCTCTTTTCCCAGGCACCTTTCCAGCACGGAAATATAATCCATCAGCTTTTCCGGTTTGTTATTTCCGATATTATAAATCTTGTAAGCAGCGCCGTTTTCATCCTTTCCGGGGGGATGACACAGGATCTTTTCTATTCCTGCTACAATATCGTCAATGTAAGTGAAGTCTCTTCGCATATCTCCATGATTGTAAATCTGGATCGGTTCGCCCGCCATGATCTTTTTTGCAAATTTAAAATAGGCCATATCCGGTCTGCCCATAGGCCCGTAAACCGTAAAAAAGCGAAGCCCCGTCAGCGGAATTCCATACAGCTTGCTGTAAGCATACGCCATAAGCTCATTGGATTTCTTGGTCGCTGCGTACAGGCTAACCGGCTTATCCACCTGATCTTCTGTGGAAAAGGGCACCTTCTTATTTCCACCATAAACAGAACTGGAAGATGCAAATACAAGATGCTCTACCGGATAATGGCGGCAGGCCTCCAGAATATGGAAAAATCCTTCTATATTGGAGCTGATATAGGCATCCGGATTTTCAATGCTGTATCTGACCCCCGCCTGGGCTGCCAGATTAACCACCACCGCAGGAAGATGCTGCTTAAAAATTGCAAATACCGCTTCCTTATCCGCAAGATCCGCCCGGTAAAACTGAAAGTTCTCATACTTCTTTAAGACGGCAAGTCTGCTTTCCTTTAATGATACCTCATAATAATCATTTAAGTTGTCAAGCCCGATCACCTGCTCTCCCTCATCCAGCAAAGCCTTTGATAAGAAAAAACCGATAAATCCGGCCGCTCCCGTAACCAAATATGTTTTCACTCTTCTTCCGCCTTTCTTGGAAGGAACTGGGAAAGCACCCGCATCGTCCTAAACAGATCCACGAAAGCCGCCCCCTTGATCCCGTTCTTTTTGAGGGCCCGGTGTCCCTCCTGTAATGATTTCAAATAGCTTCCCGTACTTCCCGTACTGGTACCTCCATAGTACATGCGGATGATCGTTTCCGGAACATATGCCAGACGGTTGGTATGATCCTTCAAAAACCGCACCATAAACTCATAATCCGCAGCAATACGGTAGCTGGTATCATAAAGCCCGTATTTGGCATAAACTTCTCTTTTCAGAAAAAGGGTTGGATGTCCCGGCATCCACCCTGAGTAAATACTTTTCTGGGGTCCCATACGCCAGTATCTTACCACCTTTTCTTCCGTGGCATAGACAAGATCCGCACAGGCTCCCACACAGTCAGGCTGCTCCTTCATGGCCTTCACCATGTGAGATACTGCATCCTTCCGCAGAAAGAGATCACTGAAAAAGACAACGATTTTTCCGGAGGACAGACTGTAGCCATGATTCATGGCGTCATAAATCCCTTCATCCGCGCCGGAGCTCCAGATCACCGGAAATCTGCTGCTGTGTTCGTATTCCCTGATCACAGACACCGTACCGTCCTTAGACCCTCCATCCTTGATACAGACCTGAATAGCAGGATAATCCTGCATTTCAATACTGTTAAGGGTGCGTCTTAAATTTTCAGCGCTGTTATAGGTTGTAATGATAATTGAAACCATATCTGTTTTTTCCATAGCAGCTTCCTATTCCTCAGTCTCCTTCTGATTTCCAAGCTTTTCCCTTGACTTCTGTGACAGACCGTCATTTACCATTGCATGAAGATCGCAGGTAGAGCAGGCATCCAGTTCCTCCTTCGACACCTTTCCGTCACGATAATCTCTTACGATCTTATTTTCATACATACTGTATTTTTGCTTTGTCCAGAATTTGAGCTTATGACGCAGTACCCAAAAAGCAGGAACCCAGATATATTTGTGCATGGCAGGGGAAACAGAACCGATCATCCAGCAGTTCCTGTCACAGCAGCGCACTTTGCTTCTTACTGCCTGCGCCTTAGGGCTTTGCCACAGCTCGTCCCAGCTTGCGCACTCATTTAAGTTGCCCATGACTTCTTTATCCTTTGTTCCATTACAGGGCATCACATCTCCATATGGATCAATAAAAAAGGTGTCAAATGCCATATCACAGGGCAATAAACGTTTTTGTCCATAAATATAATTGATCAGTCCATGATTAAAATAGGCCCGGAACCATTTCTTGGGGCTTTTTGACTTTAAAAGCTCATTGATCAGACGTTCAAATTCCTTAGCTACCATGGGCCTGTCATGAATAATATTCTTGGCCTCCACAAAATAAAAGGAATTGTGGAGAGATGCCGTTGCAAACTCCATATTCATTTCATTGGAAAGATCATAAAGCGCTACCAGATCCTTGGCATTCAGATCCTGGACGGTCATGCCAAAGCCTACATCCTTCATTCCCATTTCCACCAGTTTTTTCAGTGTGGAGTAGCCTCTGTTAAAGCCATCCTCCAGCCCCCTGATCTGATTATTGGTCTCTTCCAGCCCTTCAATAGAAATGCGGATCCCAATATCCGGAAATTCCCTGCACAGCTCCACGATCCTGTCTGTAAAAAAGCCGTTGGTAGAAATGACAATTCTGTCACTTTTTTTGCGCAGCTCACTGACAATTTCCTTCAAATCTGTGCGGATAAAGGGTTCTCCTCCTGTGATATTGGTAAAATACATAGGAGGCAGCTTTTTGATCGTTTCAAGGGAGATCTCCTCCTCCGGCTGAGAAGGTTTTTTGTATCTGTTACACATATTACAGCGGGCATTACAGCGATAAGTCACGATCACTGTTCCGTTTAATTTTTTCATAGATAGTTCTCCTGATTAAAAGACATTCTTATTAGAATTATAGAAGATTATACCCCGAAAAACAATAGCGAAATTCCATTTGAAACTCTCCCTGCGCAAAAACGGCAGGAGGCGCCTGCATGNNNGGCAGGAGGCGCCTGCATGGCTGCCCTCCTGCCGTCTTTTATAGGTTGCTTCCCCTTTAACTCACTTCTTCACCTGGAAAATACAGATCCAGACTCCGAAACCCGCAAAAGCCGTTTTCATCTGTCATGATTTCTCTTGTTTCTCCCGCTGGAATTACCAGGAGATACTGCTTTCCCTTCCATCTATAATCAAGCTGAACCGTCACGTCCTTTCGCTCCGTGATGGCTCTTATCACACTTTCGTCAAAGCTTACCCATCTGTCTGTCCAGATCCTTACGGTT
Organism: Firmicutes bacterium CAG:534; assembly: GCA_000436115.1. Lineage (GTDB taxonomy): Bacteria > Bacillota > Clostridia > Lachnospirales > Lachnospiraceae > Suilimivivens. The sequence goes on from FR894563.1 coordinate 43,173, forward strand.
TCATTTTGCTGTGCATTCTTAACCGTTTGCTCTGCCTCTTCTAAAAAAGCCTTGTATGCACTTCCCTGAACCGTCAGATAATTCAGCACCTCGCTGCAGCTATTACAGATTTCTGCTGTTACCTGATCCTCCACAGGGGTTGCGCTGCTTACCGTTTCTATCCTGCGTCCCTCCGTATGGGGACAGCCATATGCTTCTTTCTGCTCCCCTTCCCGGGAGGCATCCTCTTCTGCAAAGCCGCTTTGCTGTCCTTCCTCATATGGTTCTACCAGAATGCCTGCACCCGTATTTGTAACCCGGTAATAGCTTGAAGAAACAAAGCCGCATTCTGTAAAAGCACCGGAAAGCTCCCTTCTGATCACTACGACCACCCTGTAAATTCCACTTTCAGGATCCGCCGCCGCAAGCTGGATCTCTCCTGTTCCTGAAGGCGTTCCTGCTTCCTCGCGAAATGCAATGATCGTTTCACTGCCGCCCTCTGCCCTCCTGATGTACAGGGTCAGGGTATATTCTCCCTGCTGCGGATAATCTTCAAACCGGCATCCGGCTTTTATCCCTCCTGCCTCCTGCGCAAGATAACATTCTGATACTACAGGTACCTGGGCTGCGTAGGCAAAAAGCATGTGCCCTCTAAAAATACCCCCCCGAGAAAAATCCCCAGGAACAGCGTTGCTGCCATAAGTACCCCTTTTCCTTTGGTTGTTTTCATTTGTCACTTCCTCCTTTGTAAAATATGAAAAATTTCTAGTCCTTGGCGAAAGCCACGCTGTCGCATACATCGGACAGAAATCTTTGCACGAACGCCTCCCCTATCGTAATTTTTTCTTCTTCCCCAAGCAGCTTTACCGCCCCTTCTCCAAGGTCTACCCTTTCAATATAATCTTTGTTTACATAACAATGCCTGCTGCACTGTATCATCCTGTCATACCCCAGCTCCCTCATAAATTCCGAGTAGGGACGATAGGGGATCTTCAATATCCCATCTGCAAAGTGCAGCGTCATTCCCTTTTTGCTGTTCTCCAGCCAGAGAAGCTTTAACAGATCCCTCCGGTACAGAAGCCCTTCCTGCCTGATCAGAACGAATTTGTGCTTGATCTCACATCCGGGTCTTAGCAGCTCCTGATAAAGGCAGTCATGGATCTGCTCCTGTGAAACCGGTTTATTCATATAAGCGCAGTCATGGATTGCATTGTATGATTTATAGGCCACCTCCCCTGATGCGCCTATCAGGATCATAGGTGTATAACAATGCCGTTTCATCTGTCTGATCCTCTGTGCCGTGCGAAGTCCTAAATTTTTTTCATCATTTTCGCTTTTCAGTTCGTTGTCGATCACAAAAAGCGTAACCCGTTCCTTCTGGGCAAAGCGATACGCCTCTGTATCACTCATGGTAATCTTTACATAAATGCTTCTGTCAATTTCTCTGAGCTCGTCCTCCACCATATCGATCAGGTTGGAATCCTCTGTCAGAACTACAATTGTTTTTATCATTGCTCCCCTGCCCCTATTCTCTGCATATTTCCCTCAAAAACTTCTGTCTGTAGGACTTTCCCATATCGATAGTTCCCAGATCGTCCTTCAATATGACATACTTGTTGATCAGATCAAAGCTGTCAATATAATCCTTATTGACCATCATATGTCTTCCGCATCTGATCAGCTTTTCATATTTCAGCGCATCCAGAAGCTTTCCTGAGGGCAGATAATCCATCTCCAGATCTTCATCCTTAAAATGGATCGTAAGGCCCTTCTTGGAATTTTCTATGTATACAATATCCGCAGCGTCCCTTTTGATCAGCACATCTTCTCTTCTGAAGTAAACAGGATATTTCTTTTTATATGAAACAGGGGCATCTAAGGCTTCCCGGATGACCTTTATCACATGTCTTTTGTCAAAGGGCTTTTCCAGGTAGGTATAGCAATGCAGATCCTTGTAAGCATACATTTCTATATCTTCCAGCATGGACATCATAATGATCGGCGTGTGCCGATACCTTTCCACCATGCGCATCTGCGCTGCAAAATTAATTCCGGAGGCATCCTGTGAAAACCTGGTGGTGAGCACCACATCCACAATAAACAGAGACACATTTCCCTTCATGGCATACTGGTATGCTTCCCCATCTGTCCTCACAGCACGGATCTGTATGTCCACATCCGCCTCCTTGACCAGACTGATCATCTGATCCATCAGAACTTCATTCCGTTCCACAATCAAAACCGATTTCATATTCATCCCCACACTTGTATCATATCTTTTGACTTTATGAGGACATTATAGCATCCTAAAATTCTTTTTCTCATTTTGGCTATAAATTACAAGTTTTTGGATGCGAAATTAGCAATTACTACCAAATAATACACTATTTTTATGATATCTCCAACAGAAGCACCTCCGGAAGCCTGATCTTTCCCGAGAGCTTCAAACACCCATATCCTATCCCGGCCAGTCCGTCCATCATGCCATAGCTGTATTTTTCCCCGGCCAGTAAAACCCCCTTTTCCGTCAGCATTACATTTACTTTCTGCTCAAACCGCAAAGCACGCTGCTCCAGTCCCGACTGCCTTTTTGCAAGTTCCTTCACCATCAGCAGATTTCCTATATTTCCGTGACAAAGACTCATGCTCCTACGAAGCTCTGCTTTTCTCACGATCCGCTCGGCCTCAGCCGGATCCGTTTCCTGATCCAAAAGACACCTGCCAAGACCCCCATGACACCAGGAAGGGAGCACCTCCCGTTCCAGTCCCTTTTCTCCCCGGTCTGCCAGCTCATAAATGCGTTCTTCATGCTTTCTGATCTTGTCCATTATGCCGCGTCTTCCCTGTCCCCCTTCACAGTCTGACAATCTTTCAAAGCAAAGCAGATAACCGCTTCCCCCGTGGGCTGCTCCGCCGCAGCGTTCCGGATATCGCTTGGCCTCCCACCATAATTCGCCATCCTGGTCTTTCCCCGTCTCAAGAAGAAGCTCCGCTGCCTGTTCTGCCCACTGCAGGGATCTTTTCTGCCCGGTCAGCCTGTACTGATTACAAAACGCAAGGATTGCCCCTGCATTTCCATAGGTGAGATCATATTGACGATCCTCCTTCAGCATCTGCGCCACGATCTCTTCATGGCGTTCCGCCTGCCTTAAATATTTTGTTTGCCCTGTCATCCCGTACAAAAGCTGATAAGCATACAGCAAAGAGGCCTCCCCGCACAAAATGCCCGTATCCGTAAAAGCCGCCTTTTGTTTTCCATCTGTCACGCTCTCCGTATACTCAAACAGTTCCTGTTCCAGAATGTCGCATACTTCCCCGTATTCTCCACAGTACAAATTTACCGCTCTCAAAAAAACTGCCATGCCGGCCTTTCCGTTATAAAAAGAAAGATCCATGCCGCTGATCCTTAAATCTGCTTCTGTTCCGCTTTGTTCTTTCAGACAGACTGCCTCTGTGATTCCATCCGGCTTTATCACAAGCGCCTCTGCGATCTTTTCTGCTATTTTGAGGGCATGCTCTTCCCACGGCTTTTCTTTTTTCCCCGTCTTTGCCCTGAGCAGGGTATTTTTCATCTGCTCTGCTCCTATTTTCTCCATAGCAAGCGACAGTCTGATCCTTTCTGTCTGAAGCTTCTGATCCGCCGGACAAAGTCTGGCATGCCGTTTTCTGATCTCTTCCAGCGCTGTTTCTTCAAAATAATTCTTTTCTTCCCCGCCGCCCGCATAAAAAAGGCTTGTGCTGCTGCTTTTCCGATAAAAGCTGGGAACATTCCCTTCCAGCAAAACTGCCTGTTCTCTTTGACATCTCTTATGATCCTTGCATACTCTCTGAATAAATTCCTGCCTTCCGCCATTCTTCATAAGCACCGAGGGATGATAGGATGCCTCCAGGATCATCTGATAAAGCTGCGTGCTCCCAAGAAGCTGTCTGCTGCTGATCTCCTTTTCCAAAAGCGCCGTAAGATCTTCCTCCGAAAGCTCTGAAAGATAATGATATGCTCCGCAAAAGCCCTGTAAAATCTCCTGCTCATAGTTTTGGATGCTGAGCTCTTCCCCCGGATAGTTCTTTCCCTTCTTCAAAACCGGGATCTTATACTCCACACAAAGTCCCTGCTTTCCCTTTTTAACCACCGGAACCTGCCAGGGCGCTTTACAGCTTTTTCGTCCTCCCATCACTGCGCTGAATCGTCTTTCTGAGAGCGCCGACGGAAGTAATCCTGATGTCAGAACAGAAGGCTCCCTCTCCCCCGCATTTCCGAATAAGGTTTCCAGATCGATCCAGACAGGCTCCTCTCCATGAGCGATCATATTTTCATAATGAAGATCATTGGTTCCCAAAAGATAGCCGACTCCCAGCTGGATCCCCAGTCTTTTATAGAAAGCCGCAATTTCCTCTTCCTCTAAGCACAGTTCATGCTGACATTTCCCGGTCCAGCAATATCCGTCACATTCCAGATAAGGATATGGAAATTCCTGCGTTCTTTCCATTTTCATCCGTTCTTCCACTTTTCCCTGCAGCTTATAAAAAAGGCGGTCTCCCCTTAAGGATCTGGGCTTATAAAAGATGCTTTCCCCATCCTCAAATCTGATCTGCGCTACTGCCATTCCTTTATCATGGGCATCCCCTTCCCCCAGCAAAAGCGTTAATTTCCCCCTGATCCTTCTGCCTCCAAGAAGGGCAGTTTCAATTTCCTTTTGATCCCGCCAAAAGCGCTGCATCACCTGGCCGGCAAAATCACATTGCTGCCTCAAAACGATTTCACAGCTTTTTTCAAGCTCCGGATAAAGCTGTAAGATCTTTTGCCGATATTCCCGGTCTGAAAGATAATCCCGTTCATAAGACCGAAGCTGTTCATCCAGAGTATTTCCGGAAAGCAGCTCCTGCTGCCTGCAAACCTGAAATTCCACCAGCAGCGTCCTGATCCCTATTTTCCCCAGGCTCTTCCTGATCCCTGCCAGCGTCTCCCTAAGAGAAAAGACCAGTTCTCCATCCGAATTTCTCCCCATCTCCCCAAGAGCCTTTTCCGCCCTGGTCAAATATTCCTTATAAAAAGCATTAAATATGTTTTTCCCCATCTTCTCCCTCATGTTGTCCTGAATACTTTTCTTTTGCAGCTCACTGTTCCTATAATGAAAGAAGCCGCCTGGTAAGGGCGGCCTCTCTCTCAACTAACAGCAGAAAATTGTTAAGATAACTGTCTCAATGGTGATATCAGGGGACTGCACTGTGCCCAGCTCCCCGATTCTCTGTTCCTCCTGGGAAAGCTTCCCAGCAGCAGCCATTGCCTGGCTTCTGATCATTTCTTCTTTCATATAACCTTCTCCTTTCACATAACATGATAATTTATACGCTTTCGGTTCCTTCCCCCTCATGACCGGTAAAGAGTGATATCTACATGAAAGCGACCTTCCCGATATTCGTACCTTGCTTTTCCTCCATATCTGTCAACAGCTGTCTCTACGTTTTGAAGTCCTATTCCGTGCTCCTTCTTATTTTTCTTTGTAGTCTTTGGCCTTCCGGCTTCACGGTTGTCCTCAAACGCACAGCTATTATTTATCTGTATTAAGAGTCCCCACGGCATCTCCTGCATTTCCAATGAAACTTCCCTAATTCCCTCTGCCTTTCCTGCCGCCTCGATTGCATTATCCAATAGATTGGAAATTATGACACAAAGATCTTCATCTGATACAAACGGCGCTTTCCAGTTATCAATGTGTATTTTAATCTTGATATCCCTGTCATGTGCCACACGCATCTTTTCATTTAGCAGTGCATTCACAACCAGATTATCCGTATATATTACTTTGTCTCTTGTTTGTTCTGTAGCAAGCAGCTTATGTATATAAGCCAAGGCTCTTTCATTTTCCTCTGCATTTAGTATTTCTTCTAACACCAGCAAATGATTTTTAATATCATGCAAAAGAGTGCTTCTTCCACGGCTCCAGTCCACAATTCCCTGATATTCCTGCTCCAGCAGCCGGTTCTTATCCTTTAACAGTTCTATCTGATGCTGGTTTTTCTGATAGCTATATAAAAATATGGTTGCAACGCAAAGTACCAAATAGATTACTGCAAAAAGCATAAGATTTCTTATGGCTTTGTCCTGCTTATGAACCTCAATGATATAATCGCATTGCCGTAAGCTTATATATTCCAGCACCAGGAAGACAAACCAAGCTTTTCTGCTTCTTTTATAAATATCCAAAAGCAGTGCTCTCTTTTTCCACAGGAGGAACCCTGCCAGCATTATTAGTAATCTGCAGATTGCAAAGGCCAGCAGCCATTCCTTCCTTATCTGGTATAGTCCTATTTCCAGGAAGTCCATCTGCCTAAGCTGAAAGCTTAAGTAGAAAAGTACAAAGAAATCTAGGACATATATTGTTTCAAAATAAATAGCCGTTCCCCACGCTGCGTCAAACCACGGAGTATCTGCACGCCAATATATCAATCCAAATGATATTACAATACAAATGAGCAAATATCCTCGGGAATACATCATAATACTTCTTTGATATATCAAAAGTCCCGTATCCAACGCCACACATATCCACCAAATAATCTTGGTGATCACATGCATCCTTCTTTATGGCAGCAGCTGGAATGCAGCATAAAATAACATCCCCATTTCCCAGATGCAGATCAGCGCCTGGATTACTTCCATCATCTGCTTCCACCCCAATATTCCTGCATTCTCTCACGAACCTCATCAATACGTTCCTTGCTGGCACGGAATGATAGTCCGTTTGTAAGGTAGACTTCTCTTGCCTTGATCCTGACAATATGATTTAAATTTACGATATAGCCTCGCTCAATCTGAACAAATTCCCGCCCTTTCAGCTTATACATCACACGCTGCAAGGCGTTCCTTTCCATAACTTCTCCTCTTGTTAATGCAAATACTACATTCTGGCCTCTCCTGAACACATAAATGATTTCTTCGTAAAGAACTCTTTCTGTCCTTAACCTCTCGGTGATCAGGTACACATTTTTCCTGTCATCTACAGATTCCTCTGATAGCCTTCTCAACACTACAGGGAGATCTCTTTTAATGTCCTTTTTGCAAATATAGTCCAGCGCTTTTACTTCATATCCTGTTCTGACAAATTCTTCATGTACTGTAAGATAAACGATAATAATTCTGTTGCCAAATTTTCTGAGCTGTCTCCCCAGTTCCAGTCCATTCATACTTGGCATTTCAATATCAAGAAAACATACATCAAAAGCGTCTTCTTCCAATACCTCACAGAGAAAAGCCATGGGCTTGTCAAAGACTTCCACATCACAAACGACCTTTTCCCTGTAAAGGATCTCATGGATCTTCTTTTTCACAAACTGTGCATACTCAAGATTGTCGTCAACTACAGCTATTCTGAACATTTTCCTCATCTCCGAAATAAATAATATTTGTCTCTTCCAACATCATACAAAATATTTTCATTTTGAGAAACAGTGAGTTTAAACATATTGAGAACCTTACCGCTCTTATTTTGGCTGGTGTAGTCCCAACTCCCCTCCTCACCTTTGTGGATCCTGATATAAATATCATCCACAACCTGATTAAGTCCCATATCTTCGCTGCTTATTCTCCTCCAGCGACCTATGATCGTCCGGATTCGATTTCTGGTAAGGCGATATACTTCCTTTGGCACATCCCCAGCCATCAGAAGATCTTCCCGCTGAATATCCGCAAGAGAAACCACCTGATCAAAAATCTCTTTGTGCTTCTCATAAGAGAAACCCATTTCCAGCAAAGCAACCATGTGCTGTAACGCCGTTTTGGGGTACTCCTCATTTCCTGTTTGAAAATAACATCCAAGCAGATAATGAATACTTTCCAGTACCGTTTCTTCTGCCGATAAACCCTTTTCCTGCAAGCCTCTTGCTGCCAGTTTCACAGCCTCAACCTGTATCCTATTGACTTCCAAATGAACGCTCCTCGCACCGACCACGCATATTAGGAAACTTTTTGTGCGTATTAGTTTGTGTCTTGTTGCCTCAAAACTTGATACACTATTACCGTAGGCAATAGCTCTTTTGTATACAACGCCCTATACAAACGAAAGGATAAATCATCTCTCATGATGGAAAAGGACATTTACACCAGCATCGGCAATCAAATCAAAAAATATCGGAAACGCGCAGGCCTGACGCAGCAAACTCTGGCAGACATTATGGACTGGTCTACCAGTTTTGTCAGCCGCCTTGAAAACGGTCAATCCATGACCAGTATTCAGGGGCTTATTGACTTGTCACAGGCACTGGATGTTCCTATCGATGCACTTCTGGTTGAAATTCCTGTTCCGTCTGACATTTCAGACGATCCCTCGCTTTCTCCGCAGATCATGCGGATTACAACGAAGCTGCATTCATTAAATGCCAAGCAGTTGGAATATGTAAGTAACAACATCGACTTGTTGCTTGCTATGAATATAGAGTAGCACAAAATAAATTATTTTGGTGGAAATGTCACTAAAATGTCATTTTTTGTCACCGAACTGGCAAAAACACTTATTGGCAGATGACATTACTACCCAATTAAAGCATTTTACAAAAACATAGAGGGTGTTGCAGTCTGATCTTTGCGACACCCTCTTTTCTTATTTCAACACCTGTTTTTCATGCTTTTTGAGCTGAAACAAAATACGCAGCGCTTCCGTCACGGAACTTCCTTTCAGGCTGGAAGCGCTTCCCTCGTAATGAATAGGAACCTCCACTGTCCTCCTGTTTCTGCAGTAATAGCGCATCTCTGTCTGATACATATGGCCGGTAGATAAAAATTCATCAAATTTAAGGCCCTCTAAAACTGCCCTTTGGAATGCTTCAAAACCACTTGTCATATCCTTCAGTCTGGTTCCCAGCACCAGATTTGACAGCCAGGTTCCCCCCTGGCTCAGAATTCTTCTGTATAAAGGCTGATCCTCCATGGATCCACCTTTCATAAACCGGGACCCCCAGACACACTCATAGTCCTCATCCAGCTTTTCAAGATATTGTGGGATCTCCGCCGGAAGATGGCTTCCTCCTCCATCCATCTCGATCACACGCTCTGCGCCATCCGCAAGAGCCTGCCTAAACCCCTCAAGATAACAGGAAATTACTCCCTTTGATTCTTGATAAAAAATACATTTTACCTTATCGCTCTTTTTTTCTCTTTCCCGGATGATCTCTTCCGTGCGGTCTTTAGAATAGCTGTCTATTACCGGATATATATAAAGATTATCATACGGCAGTGAAAGAATTTCATCCAAAATTCTCCCCATGGTGCTTTCTTCATTTGCAACGGGCATTACTATAATTGTCTTTTTCATTGTGCTTGTTACATCGCTTTCGTATATTTTTCTATCTGCTCATCCGTTATTTGCAGCATATCTGCACCATTTACATATCCATAGTACCATTCTGTCACATGATCCATTGTCTGTCTGATATCCCATACAGGCTTCCAGCCAAATACCGATTTGATCTTTGCACAATCGAGCTTTAAAAGCTTTGCCTCATGAGGTCCCTTCTCGCTGCCGCTTACCCATTTTTGCTCTCTGCCCGACAGTTCTTTCCACTTCTGGCAAAACAGATCTGCCATCTGTCCCGTTGTAATGCAGTTTTCTTCCTGAGGGCCAATGTTATAGGCTCCTTCCAGCTTTTTATTCTGCAGCTGCTCCACTGCAACTCTCAGATAGGCAAGCACCGGCTCCAGCACATGCTGATAAGGTCTTATCGAATCTGGGTTCCTGATCAAAATATCCTGTTCCTTTTCTGCCGCCCGCACACAGTCTGGAATGATCCTGTCAACGGCAAAATCTCCACCACCGATCACATTTCCGGCTCTCATGGTGGTGATTGCAATATCACGATCTTCAAAAAAAGATTGTCTGTAGCTGGCGGTCACAAGCTCCGAACAAGACTTGCTGTTAGAATAAGGATCAAAGCCATTCAGTTCTTCATTTTCCCGATATCCCCAATCCCATTCTCTGTTCAGGTATACTTTATCCGTTGTGACATTCACAAACGATTGCACGCTTTCAAGGTTACGAATGCATTCTAATACATTGACCGTTCCCATGACATTCGTTTCATATGTATAGGCCGGCCTTTTGTAGGATTCCCGCACAATGGGCTGTGCCGCCATATGAATCACGATTTCCGGTCTGCACTCCTTCATAAATTGAAACAGCTTCTCATAATCCCGTACATCCCCAATCACAGAAGCCATTTCCTTTTCCAGCGAGAGAATTCGGAACAGAGCCGGATCCTCCGGCGCTTCCAGGGCATAACCATACACCTGTGCTCCAGCCTGTAACAGCGTCCGGCACATCCAGCTTCCCTTAAAACCTGTATGTCCCGTGATCAGCACTTTTCTGCCTCGATACTGCTCTAAAAACACTCTTTTATTTTTTATTTCGCCGTTTCCCATTTGATCCCCCATTAACTGCAAAGTTCTATGATCCTATCAGCCATACAGTCAAGCATTTCCTTCGTCATCCCTGGATATACTCCGATCCAGAAAGAATCTCTCATAATTCTGTCTGTGTTTTCCAAAGATCCTACGATCCGATAACCTTTTCCTAAGCTGCGCATCTCATCAAAGCAGGGATGCTTTGTCAGATTTCCGGCAAACAGCATTCTGGTCTGGATTCCCTGTTCTTCAAGTCCACGAACCAGACTGTTTCGGTCTGTTCCCTCCTTACAGGTAATCAAAAAGCCAAACCAGCTTGGGTCAGATCCGGGACAAGCGGTAGGAAGAATTAATTTTTCGCCCAGATTCTCTAACCTTTCATACAAATACTGGAAGTTCTCCTTACGTCTTTCCACAAAGGATGGGAATTTATCTATCTGCGCACATCCAATGGCTGCCTGAAGATCCGTGGCCTTCAGATTGTAACCGAAATGCGAATAAACATACTTATGGTCATATCCAAGGGGAAGCTCCCCATACTGCCTGTCAAATCTGTGTCCGCACAGATTGTCTCTTCCGGAGGGACATACGCAGTCTCTTCCCCAGTCCCGCATAGAGCGTACACATTTATGAAGAAGCGGATCATTTGTATATACGGCGCCGCCTTCTCCCATAGTCATATGATGTGGCGGATAAAAGCTGGAAGTACCAAGATCCCCTACCGTACCTGTAAAATATGTCTTACCGTCAAGCTCATAGGTGGAACCCAGCGCATCGCAATTATCTTCCACCAGCCAGAGCTTATGCTTTTCACAAAATGTCTTAACTGCCTTCAGATCAAAAGGGTTTCCAAGGGTGTGCGCTATCATCACAGCCTTGGTCTTTTCAGACAATGCTTTTTCAAGCATGTCCACATCAATATTATATTGGGGAATGGTCACATCCACAAATACCGGCACAGCGCCATATTGGATCAAAGGGGCAACCGTAGTCGGAAATCCTGCTGCCACTGTGATCACCTCGTCCCCTCTTTTCACAGCTCTTTCTCCAAGCAGCGGCGAAGTCAATGCCATAAACGCAAGCAGATTAGCCGATGAACCGGAGTTCACAAGGGAACAGTACTTCACATGCAGATACTCCCCAAGCTTTTTTTCAAACTCATCTGCATATCTGCCCGATGTAAGCCAAAACTCCAACGCACTGTCCACCAGGTTCTGCATTTCCTTTGCATCATACACTCTGGATGCATAGGGAATCCTGTCCCCTTCTTCATAAGGCTTCTTTTTATGAAATTTTTCATAATATCCGCCTACAAGCTGCAGAATCTGATCTCTGGCCTGCTCCTTTGTCATATTCTCAAACATAAAACTCCATCCTTTCCAATGAAAATCATTTCTTAGTATTTTCTTAATTTGAATATCTAGCTTGCATTATACGATCCAAATAAATATAATAATCTGGGTTGTAAAAGGGGGCCTCATACTTATGTCTATAAAAGGAAAAAATTCTAAATTAAAATTTTATTGGGATTACTTCGTTATTGCAGGTATATTTCTTATTCTTCATCTTTTTATGCAGACTGATTATTGGGATGATATTGTAACCTGCTCTGCACTGGCAAAAAATAACTTTGATCTTATAAGATACATGGATAATGTCTATCATTCCTGGAGTTCCCGCATTCTTGTTCAGGCAGTTGGGATCATAATCGGATATTTCCCCAATATCCTGTGGAAAATAATGGACGTTCTTTTTGTGTTATTACTTTACCATTCCATCAACAAGATTATATGCTTTTATACTCCACTATCAAATAAAGAAAGTGCAAAAAAATACTCTCTTTTTCTTGCCCTCAGTTTTCTGTGCTTTCCCTACTGTCTGATGGCATCCGCCGGGTGGATCACCACCACCACGGTATATACCTGGTGCTTCGCACTTTCATTTTACGGCATTTCCTTTTTACTGTCAGCCTCAAAGGGAAATAAACTCTCTTTTTGTAACTATCTTTTCTTTGGGCTTGCTCTTCTTTACGCCGCTAACTTTGATATTATGTCCATTGTACTGCTGCTCATTTGGATTGTTTTATTTCTGATGTCAGCCAAAAACAAATCCTTCTATATCCTGTATGTGGAGGGGCTTTTCGCCATCCTCCTTAACCTGATCCTTTTTCTCGCATGTCCTGGAAATATGAACCGTATGAAATATGACGGTATCTATCACGGGACCTCTGATTTTGTTGAACTGACTTTCCTGGGGCACCTGCGTGTTGGCATTAACTCCACCTTTTACCACTTTGTTTCCATCCCGAATACCGCTTTGTTTCTCTGTTGTCTTGTTCTTGTGTTTTGCACTCTTGCTAAAACCAAAAACACTTTTATACGCCTGCTGTCCTTTATTCCTTTTGCCATAGATCTTTTTTGGACAGGCTATATGTTTGTTTTCTATACCCTAAAAAACAGACAGCTTACCTACATTTATCCTGATGATGATTTCATTGTTGGCTCACAGCCTGAGCAATACTGCGCTATGTTCTCAGCCACGATAATGATATTGGTTATCTTATATTTAATGGCTTATCTGACTGATTTTTCCAAGCTGTCCCTGCAGCTTATCTGGATCCTGGTACTGTTTGGGCTTTTGCCCCAAATTGCAGTAGGCTTCACCACTACGGCTTCCGCCTCCGTCATTCGTACCAGTTCCTTCTTTTACTTTGCTCTGATCCTCTGCTGCGGCATACTGGTGCGTTCCTGCCATCTTCTGAAAAACAGGCTGTGCTTTATTCTGCTTTCTATCACAGGATCAGCAGGTGCAATCGTCAGCCTTCTCCAGACCATACGCCACATAATGGTATACGGCTGATCTTCTATACATTTTGTTCGTCTTCAAGCTCACGGATCCTTTTTTCCACCATGCTGAGCTGCTGGGTCAGAATCTTGATCTTCATAGCCTGTCTTGAAACAATGGAAGTAAGCGTCATAAGGATCGCAATGATGAAGGCAATACACAGAACATAGAGACCATTCATATTGCTTTCTATACCAAGCATTCTGATGAAAAGCACAAGAAGCTCGGGGAAGAAGATCATGATCCCCATCACAAGACCGGCAACCAGCCAGATCAATGTATACTTCAATTCAAGCATTTTCCTTTTGAGATAATAAAGGATGATTATAAAATAGCAGATCACCGCTATGGAAAGTGTAACTCTTAGTAAAGATGGTATCATTTCTGCCTCCTAACGCCAAAGCTCAATCGTCTGATCATCATTGCAATCGTAACCTTGCACATGTAGTATACTGATTTCTTAAACGTAATAGAGCTTGCCCCGCTTTCCCTTTCTTTCATCACAACCGGATATTCCATGATCTTACCGCCATGGACAGATGCAATAACCATAGCCTCCGGTTCCGGGTAGTCGGAAGGATAATCCTCTGCAAAGATCCTGATAAATTTTCTGTTCACCACCCGGTACCCGCTGGTAATATCTTTCACTCTGATCCCTGTCAACAGCCAGCCCAAAAAGCTTAAAAATCTGATCCCTATTCTTCTAAGGCTCGATGACTGGAAGCCCTCCTTTTCCACGAACCGGGAGCCAATGACCACATCAGCCTGTCCCTCTTCTATTACCTTCAGCATTTCCGCCAAAAAGCTTACATCATGCTGCCCGTCGCCGTCTATCTGCACTGCTGCATCATAATCATTTTCCTTGGCATAGCAGTAACCGGTCTGAACAGCTCCGCCGATCCCCATATTGATGGGAAGATTTACATATTGATAATGCTTCTTCCTGCATACGGTGCCCGTATCATCTGTGGAACCGTCGTTGATCACAAGATAATCATATTGAGGATAATTCTGTACCAGATTATCAACAACCTTTTCTATATTTGCCGCTTCATTATAAGCCGGGATAATAATTAAACATCTCATTTTGATCCTCATTCCAGGACGAACCTTATTCTGCTTTATATTCCTGCTTATTTTACCATCATCTCACCATAATTGTCTACCATCACCGCACTTATCTTCTCTATTGCAATTTGCATATCTGTCATTTAAAATACAGATAATGATTAAATCCAATATCGGAGAATAGCTATGAATATTATTTATGCTTCCAATGACGCCTATGCAAAATTTCTCGGAATATCCATGTTATCTCTTTTTGACAACAACCGGGAAATCAATGAAATAGTAGTATATATTCTTGATCAGTCTATCTGCAGTGCAAACAAAGAGCATCTGCTGCAGATTGCCAGACACTATGACCGTAAGATCTGCTTTATTGACATTCATGATTTTACCCAGTATCTGCCCTTTGATTTTGACACCTCCGGTTACAATCCCATTACTCTTTCCAGACTTTTTTTGTGCAGCTATCTGCCTGAAAGTATAGACCGCATTCTCTACTTAGACTGCGATATTATTGTAAACGGATCCATTCGGGAACTTGAAACCATTCCCTTCCAGGATCATCTTGTTGCCGCTGTTCCGGAGCTTCATATGCCTGTAGAAAAAAAAGCTCTGGTTGGTATTAAAAAACATGAGACTTATTACAATGCAGGGGTTTTACTTGTAAACCTATCCCTATGGAGAAAGGAAAAGATAGAGCCGGTCTTTGTGGAATATTACCGGTCTATGGGCGGAAAGCTGCTATACAATGATCAGGACATTATCAATCATTGCTGCAAGGACAGAATCCTCTGTCTGAGTCACACCTATAATCTTTCCACCAATTTGTATTACTTCCCCAGATACTTTGTAAAAAAGCTGCAGCCGGCATACGATACTGCATCTCCATCAGCCTATAAAGCAATCCTAAAATTTCCTTCCATCATACACTACATGGGGGATGAACGTCCATGGATCGCAGGCAACCGCAATAAATACCGCAGGCAGTTTGCTTATTACAAGAAACTGTCCCCCTGGAAGGAAGATCCCCCTGTAAAAGGCCAGAGGCTTTATATGCTCTGTTACCATATTTTAAATGTGATCACACTGCTCTGCCCCTGGTTCCGTATTCTCTTTTCAAAGCTGATCGGAATCAACAAATACAAATGGTTCAGTAAAAAATAGCACTGCAAAGGAGTGTCATCATGCCATCTATTCAACCAAAGGTTCATATATTGTTGTCTACCTACAACGGGAAAAAATATCTTTCTCAGCAGTTAGACAGTTTATTGTCTCAAACCTATCCCAATATCACCATCTACATTCGCGATGATGGTTCCAAAGATGACACCCTTCAGATTATTTCCCATTATGTAAAGGTGTCCCAGGATACTTCCGGCCCTAAAATCGTCTTTCTTCCTCCTGATGGAAAGAATTTGGGATATATGTCCAGCTTCTGGCTATTGCTCCGCGAATGCGGTTCTGCAGATTATTATGCCTTCTGCGATCAGGATGATGTCTGGCTTCCTGACAAGGTGGAGTGCGGCATTGCAGCACTTGAAAAAGAAGAGGCAGCTCTGCCCCTTCTCTATTCTTCCTCTTTTATTTATTGTGATGAAAATATGAATTTCACGGGAAATCCTGTAGAAATGTCTGATCATATCGCTTTTAAAGATGTTATGTTTTATACGCCGGCTTTTGGCTTTACCATCCTTATCAATGAAGCTCTGCGCCAAAAAGCTCTTTCTGCTTCCAGTCTCGACAAAATTCCGCATGATGGCTGGTGCCAGAAGATTGCAGCTTCTATGGGGAAATTTATCTACGACCCCAGACAAACCGCCAAATACAGAAGGCATTCCTCTACTGTCACTTACGCTAACTCAAGCAAGCTTCAGCTCATTGGCAAGTGGATCCAAAACGATCTGTTTGGCATCGGCCTTTCTGAATATTACTTTATTCTGGAACGCTTCTTTGAAGAATATGGCAGTCAGTTAAGCCCTCACGATCAGAAAGCTCTGGAGCTGTTCCGTGCTCACTCCGGGGTAAAGCTGCGCTATTTCAAAAAACTTTTTTATCCTGAAAGGCTTCGCCCCTCCCTGGGCGGTGAACTGGCACTTAGGATCTGCTTTGGGGTTGGGAGGTAGCTTTTAATTGGGTAACAAAAATATTGCATTCGGAGTATTTTCCTCCTTCTCTTGTTTTTGTGGTGTAAAATATTAACATTAACATATTTTACGAAGGAGTAATTGTTTCAAATGCTAAACATTGAAAAAACGCAGATCATATCAGATGTCATTCATGATTCTATTGTATATAGTGGTATTGAAGATGCAATTATTAGTACTCCTATTTTTAATCGCCTCCACAGAATATCTCAGAGTTCTTTAGTTTTTCTTACTTTTCCTTCTAACAAAGTACACCGCTTTGAACATTCAATTGGAACAATGCATATCGCAGGAGAAATATTCTACAAAAGCATTTGTAATGCTCGAAAGGATACATTAATCTCATTTTTAAAATGTATCAAGCATGAAATTTGTGAATGGCGTAATTGCACATTGCAAAGCACATTGCCACGCGAACTGAAAAACACAGAAATTGATAGCATTTTAAATATGCCTTTTCCCGACTGTCGCCTCTATTATGATTATTGTCCTTCCAATCTTAACAGAGAAGACAGACTTATCTATTTTATTGCTTTTCAATCAATCAGAATTGCAGGCCTACTTCATGATGTCGGTCATTTACCCTACAGTCATATATTAGAAAAGGCTCTTAAAAACTTATATACCGAAGCTTCTGCATCTAAAAAAATTACTCCTTCCGTAAAGCAAGAATTTATGGATATTGTTTCTCCATTTATTGATGGTCAAAATGAAATTCATGAAGAGTTTGGCAAATTGCTAATCAAAGATATTGAACAATGTATTCTTGATACTTTATCTTTGAATCAAAAGCAGGATATAAATTACTTTTTTGTTGTCATTTGCTTTTCTTTTGCTAGTAAAATTTTATCTTCCAATTTTGTAGAAAATACTATTTTTTCTGATATGCACCTTATTATTGCTGGTGTTGTCGATGCAGATCGCTTAGATTATTGCTCGCGTGATGCTTTTTGTTCCGCTCTAAATATGGATCGTTTCAATTATAAACGCTTTATAAATGGATATACTCTTATTCAACGTACTTACATTTCGGATAATTACGAGCATTTTTTCTTTGCTCCTCCTGCTAAAAATCTGAATATGATTCACGATCTTTTACGCAGACGTTATCGCATTTTTTCAGATATAAATTATCATCATCGTGTACATAAACATGAAATTATATTGGAAAAAATCATTTGCGATTTGGGACTTATGGAATTGGAAGATATGTCAACCATTACACCTCTTCCTAAAAATGTACTACCTCTTGAAGTCAGTTCTATATGGAAATTAGTTAAAGAAACTAAGACAAATACTAATTGGTTAGAATATCAGCTAATACAGTTAGACGATAGTTGGTTGGATACCCTGCTAAAGCACAAATTTTTCAAATTATATGGCGAAAATTATCTTTCTATTCGTAAAAATGGAAGCATTGTTCGCTGGAATCAATTTGATGAATTAATCTCCACAACAAAACATTACTATTCTTTCATAAAACGTTCTAGTGACTTTCAGCTTATAGACGAGGCCTTTTTCCAGATTTTTACTCAGAACACTTGGAAAGTTAAAGAACTTAACCTAATATGTGAGGAAAGTAAAGGCAAAAAATATTCAGAGTTTTTACGAGAAAGACGTACATTTTTATTTACACATTGCATAAACTATACCATAGGTAATTTATCTGTAGGTGACATGAAAGAATCCTTTTATCAGTCTGTTGAAGATGCTCTCAATCATTCCAGCAATCTTCAAATTCAAAATTATATTGTCCGCTCATCAAGATTCAGTCATGGATTAAATACTGTAAAAGCCCCTGTATTCCTTATTGATCGCGAAGAAAATTCAATCATTTTGGAACAATTATCAACACAAAGAAATATTTTTTTACAGGAAGAAGCTCTTACTGCACCTTTTCATTTATATTATCTTCCGGAATATAATGATCAGAATATTCCATGCAAGATTGACTCAAAAAAATTAATTGATATATTGGCAAATGTTCTAATTGATTGCTTGAAACAATACATTGCATCTGACGCACCGACTGTTTAAGCAGATATGACATCTGCTTAAAACTATTTACACTGTTTTACCCATTGTGCTATAATTATTAATGCTCCTTTTTAAAAACGTCTACAGAAAGGAAATATGCAGATATTTCTGCATCAAGGTGAATGAAATGATTCTAACCGCAATACCAGAAAGAGTTAATACCAAAATTATTATTTCCAAAACAATTCTTGCAATGAATATTCCATTTAAACTATCCGATTTATATGCTAAGCTTGCTACACAAGGCATTCAAGATCATGCATTAATCCTCGATGTTTTAAACGAGTTGTATGAAAATGGCCTTGTTGATTATTCTTCTGTAGAAGATGATACTTTTGAATCTAGACGTCCCTTGTATAATTTTTGTTAAAAAAGCAAGAAGCATATGCTTCTTGCTCTAAAAAAAATTTCAGCGCA
>FR894563.1:62107-86646 GCA_000436115.1 Firmicutes bacterium CAG:534
TCTTATTTATTACCCCAGCAACAATACAGTGCCGTTTACATATGTTCCGCGCTCATTTTGTGATGCGTCGTCTGTAGCAAGGACCTTATAATGCTCCTTGGTTATGAATTTACAGGTCACGATCTTTGTGCCGGCAGGAAGGTTTTCACCTTCCAGTTCAATGATCAGCTTCTGCTGTTCTTCTGTCAGGCCGTCTGCAAAGCATACAGAGTACTTTTCTTTGATCTTGTCATTGTCAAGATCCATCTCTGCTCCGTTTACAACAATCTCCCCGGTAACAGGCTTTAAGATCACTGCATCCCCAATACCGTTCTTGTGAACCAGAGTTGTTGTCAGTTTTCCGCCGACACGCACAGTTGCCACTCCGGCATCCGCTTCTCCTTCTCTCTGGGTTTCAAATACAAGCTCATAAGTGGTAAGATTCTTGTTTACTTCAAGACGGGTATACGGGTTCAGGACGATTGTTCTCAGGCCGCTTATCTGGTCGGCTGCAAGTACATAGGGACTTTCCTCCGCAGCATCTGTTCCGATCAGATTCAGCAGCGCACTTGAAGCGGAACCGCTGATCGTTCCAACCAGCGTATTTCCTTCCTCATCAGCCGAATATACCTTATCCAGGGCCAGTTCAAATTTCCCCAGTGTCCAGTTTGCCTTTGTGGGAACCACTTCATTTTTCACCGTTTTTACAGGACACAGTTCCATATTTTGTAATACCAGATTGCTCTTCAGACTGATATTTCCAGCAAACCGAAGCTTATGTCCATTGCCTTTGATTATCAGTGTTCCTGCCTTTGACGGCAATGCCAGGC
Source organism: Firmicutes bacterium CAG:534 (assembly GCA_000436115.1). Taxonomy (GTDB): domain Bacteria; phylum Bacillota; class Clostridia; order Lachnospirales; family Lachnospiraceae; genus Suilimivivens. The sequence goes on from FR894563.1 coordinate 62,917, forward strand.
TGCTGTATTTTCCATCCTTCTTTTGATTTCCGATTTCCACATCCGATTGAAGCTCGATCACATAATCCACATATTCCTTGCTTCCCTCTTTCTTAAGAGACAGTGCATCGATTTCCTTAACTGCCTCCTCAAAGTTCTTAAACTGGCTGATCTCTTCCTCTGGACCCGGATTGATAATCAGCGATACTTCTGCCTTATCCTGCGTGTTACAGCCGTAAATAATTTCCTTTCCTGACTTTAACACTCCGAAGCTGTTATTATACGCTCCCATCGCTTCCTCGCCCTCTTCTTCACCGCTATATGCCGGGGTGAACCAGTGCGTGGACACCTTGGGCGCTGTCAGCAGCACCATTCCCTCATGCAGCTGGGCATAGGTGCTTCCGTTATTATATTTCAGTCCTATCGTAATGGCATCCTGTTTAGGCTTAGCGGCGGCATCCCAGTCATTTTCTGTTGTCACGGTACCCTTGATTTCAATCAGTGACTTGCCGTTTTTATCCTGCTTACCCTGAAGATAATTATTTCTTTCCTGTAAAACAACATGATTCAGTGATATCTTTCCATCGCCAACCGCCTTACTGCCCGCAAAAATAGCGCCGCCTTGCAGGGTAAGAACCTTGCTACAGGTAAGATTTTTGGTATTGATCAGGCCTTCTCCTAAAATGAGGATATTATTTGCCGTAACGTTTCCGTTATATGCCTCCACCGTAGCCTTTGCATACACAATAATTTCGTTTACGCCTGTAATTCCACCGGAAACAACATATGACTTATATTGATTTCCGCCATTCATAAATACTACAGTTCCAACTCCGGCAATTTTTCCTGCCACATTAAAATCATCTGCTGATCCAGGCGCTACGTTACTGCAATAATAGCTTCCCTTTGCATTTCCCGACAGGGTACCAACGCTCCTTACCAGATTCGATGCGTAATAGCCATTCATGGAAGAAACCGTTGCCTCCTGTAAAACATTATATTCCCTGAGTTTGTTTCCTCCTACGTTAATGTTATAGGATGTGGCTCCATAATACTGATAATTACCCGATTTATACTGCTTCACTGCCGCCATGCAGATTCCGTTAAAGGTTGTCGCACATCCTATGGTCAGGTTTCCTGTAAATACAATCGTATTTCCTGATGCTTCTCCCCCTGCCGGCTGGATGGTAACAGATTTTGCCTTAGTCGGGAGCTTCAGATTACTGATGGGAGTCATTGCTTTGTCGGTCATTCCGATATTTTTCAGCAGCATAATATTGTAATCCATGTTAAGATCATTCCTGCTGTTGATTTCCTTGACCGCATCCTCCAGGGTACAGAACTTCGTCTGATAGGTATTAAAGGTTTCGCCTGTATGCCTTCCGCAGACCTCTACTGCAGCTTCCAGACTTGTGAGGTACAATCCCTTCTCATACTTATAAAGGGTTCCTGCTGTCTTTGACAGATCTCCGTTGCTCATCTCATATTCTATTTCTATGTTTTCTGTTGCAGCCTTTGGCAGGTTGATCAGCTTCTGGAATGCGGCAGGCTTATTTCCTGTAAGCGTCAGTGTCGTAATATCCTGTGCCGTTGCTGCCGTATAGGTTCCTGCATTCACATCCCTGCAAATATACGGGATCATCTTGACAATCAGTGGCTGATTTACATCTGCCTGCTCAATATTTCCATCGATCGTAAGCTGTGATACAGCCTTGGAAAGCTCCTTTTTCGTATAGTAACTGTGAATTAACAGTTCTCCCGTTCCTGTAATATTGGTAAGCTTAATAGCCGCCGGGCTGTTCAGGCTGACCGATGCTCCATCTTCCACATACAGATTGGTTATTTTTATGCCCTTGTCCGTCCGCAGGGAAGCGCCATTTTTCAGGCGAAGCTCTCCCAGCTCTACATTTGCATTCTTTCCCTTTAAGCTCTGTCCCTCCAGGGTCAGCGCTTTCTTACCACTGATCTTTGTGCAGGAAATGCTGATATTAGCGCCTGTTGCTGCTCCCTGCGCAAATGTTACATTGTAATTTCCCATATTCAGCGCAATGCTGTAGCTTCGTGTAAAGACGCCTTTATTCAGCTTGCCATCTGTCAGACGTAAATTTTCAAATACCAGATCACAGTTCGGTTTTACTTCCCCTGTAAACATGATCGTAGGACAGCTTCCACTTTCACCCTTAATGGTAACTGTCTTTGCTTTGGCAGGAAGCTTCATTGCTCCGTAAGTTCCGTCCTTGCCGGTTTTTACGATGTAATTTCCTGTATCAAGCAATGTCATGGTGTATTCAGCCTGCAGATCATTCATGTTATCAATGATCGTTACCGCTTCTTCAAAGGTTTTTGCATAGGTCTTGCTGCCGTCGGTTCCTGTTATTTCCACCGTCATTTCTGCCAGATTGCCGTTTTTCACATAATTATTTCTGTCCTTATAGGCATTCCAGCTTTCAGCTGTGATTCCTTCCACTTCTTCCGCACCGGTGGCCTTAGCTGCCAGCATTCTGAAAGGAAATGCCACAAATTTTTCAGCAGCCTCTGCAGGTGCGATCACAAGGTTCTGATCCTTATATTCGCTGAAATATACGATATGATCAGCAGCTGTTGTTTCTGCCGTGATCAGCTTACATAATACCCGCTCTCCGCTGACCTTTCCTTTTACCGTAAGCAGCGGCTTTCCGTTCTTATCCTGTTTGGACGCCAGATAACTCAAGGCCTCCTCTTCTCCATCCAGCTTTGCCCCTGTTGCATCGATACTTGTAATTGTGCCTGCCCCGAGCATATCCCAGCCGGAAGCGCCTGCTAATGCCAGGTTGGTTACGGTACTTGCCTTCTTTGTAGAGAGCTTTGTGTCTGTCAGCTTTAAGGTATCAACTGCCACAGAGTCTGCATTCACAGAAATACGCTCAAGTTCTAGGGTTCCCTTATAGGAAACCGCCCCCTGAACTGCCAGCTGTTTCGCTGCGCTTCCCTCTGCGCCGCCCTCAATGGTTATACTTTGTGCTTTTCCGGCATTCGGAAGCTTTATTCCGCTGACCGCTTTGGTATCTGTCACGTCAACATCGCCAATTCCTGCTTCCACTACACTAATCCGATACTGCCCTTTCTTATTATTCAGGGCGTTAATTTCTTTCACTGCCTGTGTCAGATCCAGGAATATAGTGCTGCCAGAGCTTCCCTGGCTTCCCAGTCGTACTGTATTGTCATCTGTGCTGCTGTTAACCAGGTAAACAGCCTTTTCTGCCTTTACAAGGTTTTCATTAACCCCCTGCTCTGCCACTCCGTTCTTTACTATCTCCATGGTAATGTCTGACAACGGGGTCAGCCCGATGTTGGCAAGGTTTTTGGTCTTATCAAGTCCGATCTTCACTCCACTTTGTACAAGCTCCTGCTGCTGCCTTGTCTCGTTGTCCGCCAGCTGTATGCAGAGCTTTAATGGCTCGTTATGATTTATGATCTTTCCATTGATCGTCAGGTTGGTTATATGATTTGCATTCTTATTGTAGGTTATAGTTCCGTTTAGATTTGTAATATCTGTGATCGCCACTGCACCCTGCACTGTAAGGTTTGTCCCCTTCAAGCCTACCTGGGCAGCAGAGAAACTTCCTGCAATGACAGCCTTCTGCGAAACATGTACATCCCGAACCTTTACATTTCCGCTGATCAGGATATCAGCAGTATCCAGCATCAGATTACCATTTCCGCTGATATCTTTTATGGCCATCTTCGAGGTCTCCTGATCCACATCTGCTGCCTTGCCTACAGAGACATTTACCAGTCCCAATTCATATGCTCCCACTGAAACAGAGAGCTGCGCCCCCTGCGCACCGGATTTTGCCACCTTAACCGGCGCCAGATCGATCTCACAAAAATCGACACTTGCTTTCAATGTAAGGTTGTTTTTATAGTAAATGCTCCTGATCTCATCCTCAGCCCCGGACAGACTGGCGCTTCTGATATAAACCCGTGCGGCCTCTTTCGGAAGCTCCAGCGATACCGGCGCTGCAGCGCTTCCTACATTTTGTAACAGCAGGATCGTATATTCTGCGTTCACATCCTTTATTCCGTTGATCGCTGCCACAGCTTCATTAAAGCTGGTATAATAGCCCATTACCTGAGCTGTTTCCAGTTTACCATCCTTGGTATCCCCTGCACAGAGGGCCACTGCAACCTCATCTGCGTAGTAAACCAGAACCTTATTCTTATCCTTCCTTAAAATATATCCATCGGTATCTACAGCGCTATATTCATTAACGTTCAGCACATTCTCTGCTTCTGCACGGAAGCTTCCCGCATCTGCCTTCTGGGCTGTCAGAAGCTGCGAGGTTGCAGCCGGTGCATCTGTAAGCTTTACCGGTTTCGTAGCATCATTGTCAGGATCCGCAAGGTTAGGATAAACCCCTATATAAATCCTGTCTGCCTCCTGATCCTCCAGGAAAACATTTCCCTTTACGTTCAGATAAGGAATGCAGTTTTGCGCCTTTTTATCCAGCTTTCTTCTGGTAAACAGATGTGCATCATCCGTGGTACTGGTAAGATTTCCGGTAATGTTAAATTCCTGGTCTGCCATGATCACGGCATGGTCGCCGCTCAGTATCACATTCCCAAGATTTGCCTTTCCGTTTGCAAACAGTTCTCCGCTTGAAACAGCTGCCGCCTGAACGGTTACATTATTCTGAGCGGTCAGGATGCAATTTTCCACACTGAGTTTAGCAGCCTGAAGATTGCCGCCTGCAAATGCATTTTGCTTGGTTTCATATTTTGCAACTACAAATTCGGATACACCGATCTGTACCTCTGCAAACTTACTTATATTTCCGTATAGCTCATTATCCGTGCCGTCATAGGTTGTTGTCAGCACTGCCTTATCCGTTATCCTGAGGACTCCCTTGCTTCCTCCATCCAATTCCAGAGGCGTGTTAAAGCTGACCGTTCCCCCAATGGTAACTGCATATCCTCCTGCAGACACCTTCACTGCCTTGGGATAAGGATACTGCTCTCCTGCTGCATCCTCAAAACCATTTTTGCCCTTCAGCATCTGTACAAAGCTGATATCCTTAAGCACTATATCTGAGGTAAAGCTGATGCCGCCGGTATAATAAAGCGTAGCAGGATTATCACCCTCCGGAGCGATGGTCAATATCTGCGCCATGTTCTTGCCGGGCATCTTGATCGCTGCCGGCGCTTCCTCGTTGGTAGCTGCCTCCGTCAGGTAAATCGTATAGTCGCGTTTGGTTTTCAGACTGCTGATTTCCTCAAGCGCATCCGCAAGATTCAGGCAATATGTAACAACCTCCTCGTTATCAGCCTTATAAACCAGCTTTGCTCCATATTGAGTCTCAGGATAAAATACCAGATATCCGCCCTTCTTGGCGATCATTCCTGACATACTGCCGGCATTATCCGGATAGATTTCCAGAACGTCTGTGGTGACATTTTGCGCCTTTGCAAGCTGAATGCCTTTTATCAACGCCGACTCCGTCATCTCTTCAAAGGCAATACTGCTAAAGCCTGCTGACGTTTTTTCCGTCAAACCGATTTCAAAGCCGCCTGCTGACATTATCGTTCCGGTAATGGTTATCTTGGGAACGATCTTTGTGATTTCTCCGGCTTTATTTCTGGTCACTGCCGCCGGAGCAAGGAGTGTTCCATTTCCATCCTCGTTCTGGATGTTTGTGATCGTTACGGCATCCTCTGCCTCAAGGGTATTGCTTCCCATTTGGAGCTTACCTGCTGCAATTTTTCCCTTCACATGCAGGTCGGAGCCAACCAGGCTTAAGACTGCTATATTGCTCAGTTCTCCTTCCAGCATCTTAAGCTCAGGACTTTCAAAAATAAACTGTGAATCCTTTGTAACACCGGATCCTCTTACCTTTCCAATGGATTTTCCAGCCGCCACTTCACAGTCTTTCAGCTTCAGACTATAATTTCCAAGGGTAATCTGAGCCTTTGCGGCACCCGGATTGAAGATCAAATTTTCCAGGATCACATTACATTTCAGTGTAAGGCCTCCCTTGTAAGAAAGAACTGCCTTTTTTCCTGCCTGCCCGATTCTTCCGGCAACTGTAACCTCCGCTGCCTTAGTCGGAAGCGTCAATGCCTTTGAGGTCGTTGTGACTGCTGTCTGCCCCTGGTCATCTATGATCGTGACCATATACTTCTTTTGTACTTCTGCCAGACGGTCAATTTCGCTAAAAGCCTCCTGCAGGGTTTCAAAGCCACCGCTATAGATCCAAGCTCCAGCCTCCTGATCGTAGCTTTCCAAAACTACCGCCTGCTTTGCCACACTGTTGCACTTGATTGCCTTTCCATCCTTGTGGGTCAGGTGGGTGATCTGATTTCGTTCCCCGTTTTCTGCGTAAGCACTGCCCACTACAAACCAGCCGCTTGCTGCCTTTTCTGCATTCAGCAATAGCACATTCTGGCTATAATTGCCCTCAAGCGACTTTACGGAAATATCAATGGCTGCCTTACGAATGCGTGCAATGCCGTTCTCATTTACAACCATACCATCACTGTCAATTTGAGAATCCCCATTACATCCACTGTTCGCAGATATATTTCCGGTGATGGTTAAAATATTTTTCTGATTATCCGCATAACAGATTTTATTTTTGTCATCACAGGAAATCAGATTATTCAGGGTTATTTTGCCGTTTCCGTCAAGAGTGGCATCCAACATGGACAGCGTATTCTTCACATTCACTGCCCCGGACACTTCCACAACCGAAGCTGACCATACTGCATTGGTAATGGTAAGCTTTCCTCCCACCTTTAACGATGCATCGTTAAAGGACATAGATTCTACTGTCAGATCCTTTGCTACCGTCAATTCCTTCTCGCTCTTGCCTGCTCCGGTTACAAAAAGTCTTGATCCTGCCGCACCGGAAACTGTGGTAAATTCAGCGCTGCTGTTTAACAGTTCTAAGGCTTTGCCGCCTAAATTTGCAGCCGTTACATTCTTTACATAGGTATTGCTGCTCTTTTCATACTTTTCCGCTGCCAGATCGATATTTTCAAACGTCACATTGGTAGGCAGCTTTACATCTCCCACAAAGCGGAATTCAACCCTGCCTCCCGCTTTTGTTCCCCGGAAGATCACCTTTTCTGCCTTAGCAGGCAGCGTCAGCGCCTCCTGTGTATCCACATCCTCCGATATTTCCACAATATATGTCATAGAACTGTTAGAAAGGGTTGCCAAATAAGCAGACGCATCCGTCCACTTAATAAATGACTTTAAGATCCGGGCTTTGGAGTCATCCCCATCTGCATCCTGTGCCTTAATGGTGATCCATTCCCCTCCTACATAAACATTTTGTCCGAGCTGATATGCCCGTGTATATTTGGAAGCCAGGTCACTTTGCATAATAGAAAGCTCTTCAACCGGAAAAGCCTTGTTTCCTGTGGTAAACAGAAAACTTCTGGCTCCCAGGTCAAGTACAGGATAACAGCCGTTTTCATCCCTGTTAAGCTTAGCTGTTCCATTTCCCAGATCTCCATCCTCATCGATCACTACAGAGGTGTCGGAAGCTATTTTCCCATACTTAAGGGCCAGGTTTTCTTCCTGCTTCGTTATATGAAGCAGGGAAACCGTACTTGTACTGCCCACATAAAGGAAGGCTTCTTCTCCCATGGATGCCCCGTTATCATCATATGCTGCGCGGATCTCCAAAGTCTGCAGCGCCGCCTTATCATTTATCACAAGTTCTGAGCTGGCAGAAAGCCTTGCCACACCACCGCTTACCTGATTAATGGTGTCGCAGACCCAGATGCTGTTTTCCTTCAGGTAAAGATCCTTGACTCTTTCTGTGTTTTTGATGTATGCTGCGCCGCTGTTAAAAATACTTCCGCCCGGTGCGATCAGTCTGTCTGTTTTCCAAATACCATAATTGGTAACAGAAGGACCGGTTGTATAGGGTTTCTTTACATTGATCGTTCCTGCCGTAAGCTTACCAGCCCTATTATCCGAATTCATGATATAGGCGTTAACGTTATTAAGTGTAAGTTCCTTCGCTATTGCCAGTTCTGTTCCTTCTCCAACCGTTACAAGTCCATTGCTTGCTGCCACATTGTCGCATTCCAATGCAGTGTTGACACGACAGCTTGTTTGAGCCGAATAAGAGTAGGCCCTTCCCTGCAGTTCCAGATAAGAAGCGCTTATCTTATTTATTTTCCAGGTGTTGCCCGATATATTAACACGATTTGCAGAAATCTCTCCCGATATTTCATAGGTGTATTCCTCCATGCCTTCCTGTACATAGCCGGAATCCATCTGAAGATACACTGCATTTACCGCATTGATATTTACATTTGAAAAGACAGGCCGGTTTTCCGGTAATGTTACCTCATTGCGGGAGGCATCTACATAATCCGCCCCGCCTCTCGTCTGATAAAAGAGTGATGACTCCTTCCCTGTCAGGGTAAGCTTTGATGCCGCTCCCGAACTGTTGATTACCCGCATTCCTTCAAAGAAAAGCACAGAATTGGACGCAAAGGTAATGGAATGACCGTTCAGATCCAGACTGCAATATGCTATTTTCCCGTTTTCCCATCTCGGCGTCTGCATCAAGGCAGTGGTAACAAAGGCGGGAATGGTAACATCCCTGGAAAGGATGCAGTTGTCCTCAAAGGCAAAGGAATACTCTCCCTTTATTCCCCCAAAATCTGCGGTCAGCCCTGCAACTGCCTTTTCCATGGACGAATAATATCGCCCATTATCAATTCCTGTTTCGGAATCGTAGCGGGAAACCCTTACCACATTTTTGGCTGCCTTAAGATAATTCCCTTCTCTTTCTACAAAACCCTGATTTCCGGTAATTGCAATATAAGCTTCCGGGAAATCCTTCTTCTGTGATGTCACCGTGGCAATAATTTCGCCGGAATCAAACTCGGCCGCATTCTCACCGTCCTCTGTGCAGATCCTCTTTTCAATAAGCAGCGGGTTTTCCAGATTCGTTTCGTTTGTCAGCTTGCCGGAAAATTTCATCTGTCCGTTCTGAGCGCCGTTTTCGCTTTTAAGCAGAGTAATGAAAGCCGGATACTCTGTGCTGTCATAACTTTTCATCTTCAGGTTTTTAAAGGATGCCACCCCGGAAATCAGAACATATCTTCCGGTATACAATTCCGTAGTGCCATTTACAGTCAGATTGTGCACTCTGATCTCACTGCCTGAATCAATGATCAAATCTCCTGAGACCTTTAGATCCACCTGAAACTCTGTATTTCCTTCAATATGCAGAGCCTGTCCTGAATTTGCTGCAATTCCCTTGGACTGTCCTGTACTGTCATAAATCTGTGACAGGAAAATTCCCGCTTCCATATCTATTGTCAGCGTATGACCATTCAGATCCATACGTACTCTGCCAGAACCAGGATTCGCATTCCGGAAATTCAGATCGCCTCCTCCGGCTGTCATATCTGCATCCAGAGTGAGCAGATACTGGGCAGAAGTATTTTTTTCTGCCTCGTCCTTTACATATTGGGCTGCCTCCTCAACACTGTAAAACGCCTTTGGAACTGTTCCCTGATCATCTGTAACGGTTACCGTTTTAGGCGGAACGTAGTCGGCTCCCTCCACAAGATTTAAATAGTTCTGTACATAACGGCTTTCCTGGAAGCAGGACTGTACCTGTCCCTTTGGAAATTTATTTGCGCCGCTTAAATATATTTTCGCACTGGTATCAATATAATACCACTTTTCATCCACTTTAACGATATTATAGGTGTGGGCATTAGCATCTGTTCCCATGATCACCTTGCTGGGAAGGCCCATCTCTCTTGAAAGTCTGGTGAAAAGCAGAGCATAGGCCTGACAGGTACCCTCCCCGTTGATCAAAGCAGAGTACGCTGTATGATAAACCGGCGTAGTCGTCCCTTTATAAGACACATGATCTACAATATAGTTGTAAATCGCCTTTACCTTCGCCTGATCACTTTGATTTCTGTAGGGATAAAGGGCTCCACCCTCCTGATTCAGCAAGGCGTCTATTGTGGAATCGACCGCATCCTCCTGTTCCCTGCTTGTCATAAAGGGAACGCCCGTCTTATAGGCATTATAATATACGCCATGATATCGAATGGAATGATAATCATAGTCTGTATAGAGGAACGAGACAGCATTGGGATCCCCTACTGTAAAGTTCAGGTAGTCTCCTTCATACGGTTTCATTCCCTCGCGTTCCTGGTAGAAATCAAATGCCTCCTGTAAGCTCAGCCTTCCGCTTTCGGAAAATTGATCGAACACACCATTTTCTACCAGAAACCAGTCCTGATCTCTCTGCACCAGCATATCTCTTACCGTCTGATATGCTTCTTCCTTTGTACCGCATATGGTAACCGCAGGCGCTCCCTGGTGCCCGCTTCCGTCAGCTGTAACGGTAACCGGCATACGGAGCTGAAATTCCACCATATCCGCCATAAGAACACGCATTTCAATATAAAGATGCATTCCGCCTGTTGCCCCGGTTCCTTCAAACCACATGGAATCCATGTAGGGAAGGACATCCGGCGTCAGAACATCTTTCATATAGCTGCCTGTAGTCTCTGCCTCCAGCTCTCCGGAGTCATTGGCTCTTATAATTGTCCATTTCACTGAAGCCGAATCACTTTGATCCTCGTTTTCCTCATTTCTTAAACTCTCTGCTGTGACCATCTGGCCGCCTGCGTCAATAAGAGCGGCGGATATCTTTTTCCCTTCTCCTACAAAAAGGGAAAGATTGTCTATTTTGCTGCCGGTTTCATCTAAAAAGCAGATTCCCTGATACTCCGTTTTTTCAAGATTTAAGCCCGTCGGTACACCCTTATTGGTAACAACAGCGCTCTCTGCCTTATTGCCGTCCGCATCCTCGGCAATCACCTTGAAATAATAAACCTTATTGTTTCCGGTTTCCAGATCTACTTCACTTTCAAAGAGAATGTTTTGCTCTGTATTTTTCCCCGGAGAGTTTATTTCCTTTAAAAGCGTCCAGTCGCTTTCCCCGGCGTTCTCCTTTTCCGAACGGTAAATACTGTATTTTGCCACCTTCTGCGGATCAGAGTAAATAAAACTCAGGGAAATCTGCGACTCGCTCTGCCCAATCTTTACATTTTCCGGCGCACCCAGAGCGCCGTTTGCATCGCTCAGAAGCAATCCCTTTCCCTCATTCAGGTTCTCTGGCGTGGCCGAAGGGGAAGGAGTCGGACTTATGGTCGGACTGCTGGAAGGCTCCATTTCCCCTGCGGTGGGACTAGGGCTCATTTCTCCCTCAGGGCTTTCGGTTTCCTGAGGGTTCTCTCCTCCTGCTTCAGGGCTGCCCGTTTCCTGGGGTTCCTGTCCCTCCGTTTCCGGACTGCCAGTCGGCGTTTCTGCTGTAGGAGTCGGTGTTTCCTGCCCCTCTGCTCCACTTTCCCCTGCCGGTGTAGGCGTCCCCATCTCCTCTCCGGGGGATGTTTCTTCCTCCTTGGCCGGGCTTGCGCTTGCTGCTGTCTCGAAAGGCTCAGGGGTGGCGCTTGTGGCAAACGCTGCCGTAGATGCGTCTGTCCACAAAAGCGCTGCTGTCAGGACAAATGCCACTCCTCTCTTTAAGCCAGTTTTAAACTGTTTTCTCATTCCTCTCCTCCGCTCTCATTTTCTTTTACACATACGGGCTTTATCGGTTTTTCCACCACCAGCTTACTTTGGCGGGCTTTATATAAAATCTTATGGTCTTTGTTCCACCATAGGTATCTCCAATTCCTCTGATGGTCACAGCTGCGATCCCTGTCCTGTTATTATTCTGATAGCTTACAATTTCATAGCTGGCAGGATCTAGCTTGGTTCCTCCCATCCGGATCGTAATATCGGAGGGCTCCAGGGTTACCGCCTTCCCCCTGTAGGTCTGGTTCTGGATCTGCACTGTTGCAAACTTAATGTCCTTTTCTACAATTCGGTAGCTGCTTTCAATGGTTCCCTTATAATTGCCCTTTCCGGTAACAGTCACTTTTACCTCTGTTCCGATCGGAAGGATATCTCCTGCCTGAACCGGATCCCCGGCCTGCCTTATGGTTCCGTTTGCCAGAGCAGTTGTCTGCGCATAGGTATATTTTACTTCTCTGTCATAATCCACTCCTGCTTTTAAGGTTTTTCCGTTGCTGTCCTTTAAGGTAGGCGCAATCTTATAGTTATCCTTTTTATCCCGGTATACCTTATCGGGCGCCGTCAACGTTATCCCCGACTGTCCCGCACCGGACAGATCCTTTTGCCTGATGGCAAAGGGGATCTTAAGCGTGCCCTTAAATCCTCCCTTGCCGGTGATGATCATGGTTCCTTTTTCCCCTGTAGAACCGTTATTCCGGTATTTGATCGTATAATCCACACCTGCCGTAAGAGCCGTTCCATTGATCTTAATGGTAGGCTCCGGCATTGCACCGCCCTTGGTATAATCTGCCGTATACTGAGTTTCCTCTTCCATAAGGGAGGATGCCGTCAGATCATCGATTTCCACCTGATCTTTTTTTGCCTCCATCTCAACCTTGTTAATCTTATAGGTTCTGCGCAGGACGCCCTGGAAGCCTCCCTGTCCCACAAAGGAAATGGATGCTGTTCCCGCATTTTGATTGTTATAGTAGGATACGGTATAATCAACGCCTTCCGCAAGAGTTCTGTCCGTTCCATTCCAGCTTGTGGTAAGCGTATACCCCGACTGGGTTATCTCGCTTCCGGTATAGGGGAAGGATGTCTGCAGACCTGACACGGAAACTCTGCTCATCGGAATTCCTGTGATCCGGAAGCTGACGCTTCTTTCTCCCGCATAGCTGCCAATGCCTGTGATCACCGCATTTGCTTTTCCCGGATCCACATTGTTTTCATATCTTACCGTATAGTCCGTTCCCTCTGCCAGAACCATCGATCCATCTTTTAGGGTCAATGCCGGTGTGATGGCGCTTCCTGTATAGGTTTGGTTTGCAATGCGCGGCACAGATACGCTTCCGATCAGTTTGGCATCGGTTACGGTAAGTCCGGCCCATCTGGTTCCTGTATAGTTTCCGGTTCCCGTAATCCGGATCCGGTAGCTGCCTGCCTCCGTTACTGACATAAGCTCCTGGTCTTCCTGCCAATAGCTCAGCTCATAATCCCGGCCCTTCTTCAGAAGCTTGCCGTCTGCAAACAGCTTGACATCAGGCTTTTGCTCCCGTCCATTTGCTTTCAGGGTAACGTCGCCAGCCGTGATCTGTCCGTCCTCTCCCCCGATCTGTCTTGGCAGGATCAGGAAGGTTGTCTGTGCCTTTCCTGCATAATTTCCCTTCCCGCTGATGATAACCGTAGGAACTGTTTTGGAGGTAAAATCTTCATTTACCTTAATGTTGTTTTTGTAGGATACGGTATAATCCTTCTTTTCCTCTAAGAGCGTACTGCCGTTATATACCTGAACCGACGGCTTAACGGGTTTCCCGGTGTATTCCTGGCTGTCAATTCCGGCAATCCAGAGACCATCCTCCGACTGCACACCGGTCCATTTTGCATAGACGGTAAGCTCCCCATAGCTTCCCTTCGGGATCGTTGTCAGCGCTTTCTGGTACTCTGCATCCAGATACCAGCCGTCAAAGAAATATCCCGGCCTGCTGCCCGCTTCCTTTAAGATAATTTCCTTGCTTTCAATGGTGTAGCTTCCGGGATTTTCCCGGTTGTTTGTACCACCGTCCAGCAGGTAAGTAATGGAATACTCATGAGGGGTGTATTCCGCTGTCAGGATTTCATCCTTTTCTACCTTCTGGTAATTTCCTTTCCATCCCTTAAAGTCATAACCTGTTCTTTCCGGGTTTTGATCCGGCAGCTGCGCATCCCTGCCTTCCAGGACAATCTCATTTTTAATCTCGCTGCCGTCAAAGTCCTGGAAAATAACGGTAAATCTCTTTGGCACTACCACTGTATATTTTGCTTCCGCCACCTCGCTGTTTTCAAAACCTTCCAGCACTGCAATAGCCTTTATCTGCACCACCTTTTCGGTAGCTATGGCTTCGTCCAGCGTGATCGCTGTTTCATAACGGTGACAGTTTTCCTGCCCTATCACAGGAGTTGTTCCATCCAGTGTATAATAAATGGCGGCGCCTTCCTTTTGTGACGTCAGGGCAAGCAGCATTCCCTCCGGAACCTTCCCGCTGGAAATGGAAAACTCCGGCGCTTCAAGCTTCCATTTTGCCTTAAGCGCAATATCCCCTGTGCTTCCCTTCTTAATAACCGTGGTAGCAGAGGTATTTCCTTCTTCATACCACCCTGCAAAGATCGTTCCCTTTTGTCCGACTGCGCTCTTTAGTGTAATGCTCGCTGTTTCTATGGTATAGGTGGATGGATTTTCTCCGCCCCCGGTTCCTCCATTCAGATCATAAGTGATCTGATATGTTTTGACCGCATAAGCAGCCGTAAGGGTTTCGTTCCTGTTAATATTCTGGTAATTTCCATTCCAGCCTGTGAAGTCATAGCCGGTTCTTTCGGGATCCGCAGGCAGTACGGCGTCTCTTCTCGCTGCCACAGTCTGCTTTTCAAGGATCGTTCCGTTATAGTCTTTAAAAGTAACCGTATATTCCAGGGGTTTTACCGTTACCGTGCAGCTGGCCGTCACTGTACTTCCCTTGTGATCCAAAACGCTGGCTGTTATAACGGCCGTTCCATCATTTCCTTTTACCGCACTGAGCTTTCCTGCCTTGCAGGTAACAACGGTCTCATCGGATGACTTCCAGCTGATATCCTCCTTATTTCTTCCGGTGGGTACCTTTGTAACAGAAAGACTGCCGCTTCCCCCCTCCGTCAGTTCCACGGTTTCCTTTGATAAAGCAAGTTCATTGTCACAGGCGATGTAAGTCTCCGAGCCAAATTCACTGTCCTCATAGCCTTCCATTACTGCTTTTGCAGAAACAGTCATGTTCTTGCTGATCATAATCGGCTCTGTGTAAAGAGCTGTGGTTTTGCCTCCATCTGTTGAATAATAAATCTCTGCGCCTGCCCTGGCTGTAAGCGCAACCTTTGCATTCCTGTCAATGGTAACAGAGCTTTCTCCCCTTGCAAAGGTTCCTGCCTCCGGGATAAATTCCGGCGTTTCCAGCTTTTCCGTAACCTTCACGGTACACTGTGCCGTTTTTCCCCCTGCTGCCGCCGTGATCACACAGCTTCCCTGTCCTACTCCGGTAACAGTGCCATTTTCTACTGTTGCAACCTCGGTATTGCTGCTTGTCCAGGTCAGGGCTGCCCCGGATGCATAGCTGGGTACAAGCGTTGCCGTCAATACAGCCTGGCTGCCCTTTTTCATGGTAATCTCATCATGATCTAAAAGGATGCTGCTTACGGGAATTTCATAGTCTCCTCCGCTGCGAAGATTCTCAAGTCCTATTTCGTATATAGTTCCCTCCTGAGGTTTGTTGGGAGATGTTGCGATCAGATATCTGATCCTCCCCCGTGCGTAAACCACACCATAAATATGTCCGTCAGCAGCAGAGGGCTGGAATTCTACCTGTTCATCCGTTCCATCAAGCGCAACGCTCTTTATCTCCTTACAGGTATTGTAATACAGTCTGTCTCCCAGCCGGAACAGGCCGGAATAGACTCCATTCCAGTAGCTGCCGGCATTCCCTGATACATACCACTTTCCCAGATCAGCAACCATCGATGTGCTTTGGTCACTGGCTGTATATTTGGTAAGCTGCTCAGTACTGTCATCAGTATAGTAGTAGTCACTTCCATCCCGTATAAGCTGACTGGCTGCATTTCCCCAGAAATAATTATCATATGTTGTATCGGTAGCCGTGAGATCGACCACATCGCTTCCAATGGTCACCTCCCAGTCATGGTGTTTTCTTGCTGTAAGCTGCTCGTCACTTAAAAACATATAGCTATGACTGACCCTGCCGATCCGGTCCCAGGTCGGATCATCCCAGGTGACATCCACCTGATAAAGTTCTTCCCCCAGCACGATCATATTCCAGGCATGGTTCATGGCCGTACTGGTTACCATATAACAGTCAATTCCTACCTGATTACATAAATATTTATACGCAAGCGCATAGCCCTGGCATACTGCCGTTCTTTTTACCAATACGCCATATGCAGAATAACTGGTTCCGGGAATTGTACCGTTTAAATAATTCGCATAATCATACTCACAGTTCAGCACCAGGTATTCATGAAGAGCAATGGCTTTTTCCAGATCTGTCATGCTGTCATCTACCACTGCCAGTGCATCTGCCATTGCACTTTTAAAAGCCCCGTCATCCAGGCCGCTTTCATATGCCGGCAGCACGCTATCTACTATTCCGTTAGAATAATAGCGCCAGCTGAAGGATGTTACATAATAAAGCTCCGGATGCTCATTTAAAATCCCTTTCACCAGATATTGGATGCGGCTCTTATTAATCTGATACTGGTAAATGTCAATTTCCGCTTTCTGTGCAAGCATGCCCTGATACAGTATCTCTTTTACGCTCTCCTCACTGTTTTCCTCCAAAGAAAGGAGCGCTATTCCGCCATTTCCGTTTTCTGCTCCTTCTACCTCAAAGGAACCCGCCTGGTAGATGCCCTTCGAGTCAGCCTGCATTTCGAGCAGCTGCCCTCTTTGAGGCATCATTGCAGCCGTTGCTGTAGGCGAAGCAGAGGGTGATACGCTTGGTGATACGCTTGGAGATGCGGTCGCCCCAGGGGATGCTGAAGGTGTACACAATGGATCTTCTGTTGGTTCCACTTCCTCCCCCGGTGTTGCTGTAGGCGCTTCTGTTTTTTCCGGTTCCGGTGTCATCTCCGGCGAAGCAGAGGGCTCCTGCGTAGCCTCTTCCTGTCCTTCCTCCGGGACAGCAGTGGGTGTGGCGGTAGGAATTGCTTCAGGCTCCTCAGTCGGCTCCAGAGCAGGCTCTTCTTCCTTCGTTTCCTCCGGCGTGCCTGTGGGTTCTGCCTCGTTTAACACCACCGCTGCGGTATTTTCCTGCGCCCGGGCAGCTATGGTCATGTCTGCACTTGTAAACAATAAAGCTGCGGCCAGTATTAAGCTGATAATTTTTTGTTTTTTCATGTTGTTTTCCCCCTCAGTCAGATCTATGTAAACATAAAAATAGTGGTATACTACATGCCATTATATAGTATACCACTATTGGAACATCCTGGGAATTATTTAATTTAAAATTTCACTCCACCTGACAGCCTTCTGATCCTCTGCTGCAATGTCAAAGGCCACCTCATCTAAAATCCTATGTGTCTCATTGCTGTAAACAACAATATTAAATCCGCTTTCATTAAGAGAATATTCCTGCCCGTTTATCATGATAGAACTGCAGTTACCCGCATTCCTGCCGCCGCTTACCATCTGATATGACTTTCTTCCCTCATCCAGGGTACCTGAAGCCTCCAGCATTTCTTTCTTTAGCTCTTCGGCCTTTACCTGTCCCTGTTCAATAACCGCCAGATAGCTTTCTCCCTGCAAAGAAGATAATTCAGCGCCAAGACCAAGTAAATGCAGCTGAGCCGCAATATCCTGACTTATATTTGATAATGCATCATCCTTCACCGAGATCAGTATCGTATATCTGTCCTTTGCCGCCAGCAGAGCATCCAGATAATCACTGATATCCTCTATCCGGGTCAAGGTGTCATCTGCAAGAATATCTGCATATTCATCATTACTCAGGTCGGCATCCGTACCCAGCTTCTGCCACCGTTTCAGATCAGCGATCAGCTGCGCCGTCCTCAGATCTGCACCTTCAGAATTAAGATGAAGATAGGAATTATAAAAGTATTTGCAGTTAAACATATAATCCACATAATTGCTGATCACCGGGCAGTCCAGCCTGTCAGCCAGTTGTTTCTGAAAGCTCACATACTCTGCCGGCTCCACTGACATTTCCGTATAATAATAAATCGGATAAGCAGCCACCAAAAGCGTGGCTCCCCGCACATTTAAGTATTCATTCAGCTCATTGATCCTGTTAACAGAGGTATCGCCGATCCATGGAACTCCATATCCAACATCAAATTCCTGATTTTCTTCCCTTATATAAGATATATCTCCGTATTCATTAAATGCACTTCTGGAATAAACATCTCCGGAGTCCTGATTTCCTGCCAGGGACGCATACAGACCAAGACTCTTTTTCAGATAAACCGGGAAATTTCTGACCATGGTTTCTATATCCTTCATGCGAAGGATCTTCCACAAGTGATAATGATTTTCAATAGCCATCCACGCAGTCATGCCGTCTACGATCTGATCATTGTCGTTATAATCCGTGTGACACAGCACATAAATATCCCCCGGCACCACGTTGTATTTTGCCATTTCTTCCTGAAACGCATTGCCAAGTCCCCCATGAAGTCCCATGTCAACAACAGGCATCTTCATGCTTTCCTCGATCATCCGGGAATTGATCCCAAAAGGAAGATTGGAATTTCCAACAAGAACAATTTTGGGCCCTTCTATGGATTCCAGCCGATCCACCTTGTCAAGCAGCGAAGCATTATAGCCCTGCGCATATTGAGGAAGAATATGATTTACATAGGCGGCAAGCAGTATAAGCACCACCATCAGCTTTATAATAAAAATAAGATTCTTCTTAAAATTGGAAGTAGATAAACTGTGTCTGCTCATAACCCGTTCCGTAAAGCCCCCAATATAGTATTGCCAGCATGATCCCCATATAAATTCCCCAGCGGAAAACGATCTGCTGCCTGAAAATTGCAGCTTTAATATCCCTGCCATAGTATTGCAGAACATCCAGCGCCATAATAACGATAAGAGGGATCATTGTAACCATTAATGCATATGGACTTTCAAATGCATTGACAAATTCAAAATTTAGCAGCCATTCCAGTCTGAAATCCGCTTTTATTTTCCCTAAAATGTACAATGCTGTTTTCAGCTGCTGCGACCGGAAGAAAAGCCAAGTAAAATCAATGAGGATAAATGTGGCGATCCGTTGAAAGACCTTATACATAAACATTTCTGTATGTATAGAAAGCCTCCCGTACACTTTTTCCTTAACAGGCTTTAATAGATCCTCCAAAACACTAAACAGACCGTTCAGTCCGCCCCATGCCACATAATTCCAGGCTGCGCCATGCCAAAGCCCGGAACACAGGAACACAATCATGGTATTTATTTGCTTTCGGATTTTCCCCTTTTTGCTGCCTCCAAGGGGTATGTACAAGTAGTCTCGAAACCAGGACGTTAATGAAATATGCCATCTTCTCCAGAAGTCCTTCACGGACGCGCCCATGTAAGGAGAGGCAAAATTATGGTTCAGCTTGATTCCAAGTACCCTGGCTGAACCGATCGCCATCTGCGTATATCCATTAAAATCACAGTATATTTGAAAGGCAAACAAAAGAGTTGCAAACAAAAGCATCATACCTGAGTGTTCCTCAGGTGCGTCAAAGATCGGATCGACCACCTGGGAAAGATTATCGGCAACCGCAATTTTCATGAACAGCCCATAAGCCATTGTGAGCAGTCCGTTTTTGGCCTCCTGCACATCAAACTTCTGATCCGTTTTTAATTGCAAAAGCAGATTTTTGGATCTTTCTATGGGGCCGGCTACTAACTGAGGGAAAAAGGACACAAACAGCGCATAGCGAAAAGGATTTTTTTCTGCCTCGATCTCGTTTCTGTATACGTCAATGGTATATCCAATGGTTTGAAAAATAAAAAAGGATATCCCCACCGGCAGAACAATATCAAAATTAGGACATCGCAGGTCGATTCCCAATTTTTCACATATCATATTAAGATTATTGATCGCAAAGTTAGTATACTTAAAATAGAAGAGCAGCCCCAGATTAATGATCAGACTCAGGGAAATAATACTCAGCTTTGCTGCTTTCTGCCTTTTTAATCCTGCATGCTTTCCCGCCCATTCCAATGCCAGGCCACATAAATAAGTAACCGCAGTGGAAAAGAAGATCAGAATTCCATACTTTGCATTCCATGACATATAAAAATAGTAACTGGAAAGCAGCAGCCAGTACATTTTCACTTTCCTTGGAAGCAGAAAGTAGATCAACACCACCACAGGAAAAAACAGCAGATAATCTATCGAATTAAATGACATGATCACTCCTTAGCTTTCCCTTTGCCGCCTCATATTCTTCTTTGGTCAAAAAGGGATACATATCGTCCAGTTCCGGCGACACCATCGTTCCATCGGGTAATGCCTTTGAAGAAAGCTTAGGTGCAAAATTCTGCTTTTCATCCACCACAGCTTCTAAAAGGAGCGGTCCATCTTTTTCTAATTCCTTCATCAGCTCATCCCAATTTTCTGCATTTGCGTCCACCTTGATATAAGGAATTCCGTAAGCATAAGCAAGCTTTTCCATGCTTGGAAAGCTGATACCGTTTTCACTGTTTACTCCCACCATAGGCGGCTCAAACAAATTCGTCTGGGTCTGTCTGATAGAATGGTAGCCATCATTATTCAAAATAACGATCTTCATATTCAGATTGTGATAAACAACCGTTTGAAGCTCCTGCATATTCATCTGGAAGCTGCCATCACCATCTATGCAGATCACACGTTTCCCTCTTCTTGCAATGGAAACGCCGATCGCTGCCGGAAAACCATAGCCCATAGCTGCGCAGCCGGAATTGGTAAACATTCTCTGTTCCTTTTTAACAACTGCAGCCTGGAATGTCATAACACAGGCACTTCCGTTTCCCGTAATGATTGCATCTCCCTCCTGCAGCCTTTCGGTAAACTCCTTCAAAAACACATAGGGATTCAGCTTTTCCGACTGATAATATTCCTTTAACACCACAGGGTATTTTTCGTTGATCTCCCTGCATCTTGTAAGCCATTCTGCATGATCTCCCATGCTGTCCGGATGTTCTTCAAGGAACCTGTCCATCTCTTGCAGAACCTCTTTCACATCTGCATGTACAGGCATATCAACCTTTACAGTTGGCTTATGCAGTTCATTTTTGTCAATGTCCACTACAATTTTATAGGCGTCCTTTGCAAAATTTTTATAATTATAACTGATCAGCCGGATATTCAGTCTTGATCCCAAAACAAGCAAAAGATCACTGCTCTGCACAACAAAATTTCCGCCCCTTGTGCCTACCGTGCCTGGCCGTCCGCAGTCACATGGATGTCCTTCCCACAGCAGATCATTTGCATTCCAGGCCGTTACTACCGGAATTTTCAGCTTTGCAATCACATCCAGGAATTCTTCGTAGGCGTTTCCAAGCCGTATCCCTGTTCCTGCAAAAATGACCGGCCGTTTTGCTTCCTTCAGCCTCTGTAAGATCTCCTCCGTCTGTTTCGTATCATACACAGGACATTCTTTCTCAAGTTCCTGGGCTTCATCAAATCCCTTCAGCTCTTCTGTTTCTATAAGCGCCCCCTGCACATCCAGTGGAATATCCAGCCATACAGGTCCTTTTCTTCCGTAATTGCACAAAAACCATGCCTTCTCCAGATAATACCGGATTTTTTCAGGCTCCGTCACCATAACTGCAAACTTTGTCATTCCCTTTACGCAATCGACAATCTGAAATTCCTGATCGCCAAGCTGGCGAAGGGGCACTTCTGTTGACCATGTTGTGGTCTCCCTCTTTACCTGTCCGGATACAATGAACATGGGAATAGAGTCCTGCCATCCTCCCAAAACACCTGTGATCGCATTGGTTCCGCCCGGTCCGCTGGTTACACAAACCGCAGCGACTCTTCCTGTATATCTGGCATACCCTTCCGCAGCGATGGCACACGCCTGTTCATGATGATTGTAAATGCATTGCAGTCCCTTCTGATGCCCAAAGGCATCATTTAAATGCATTGCGCCGCCACCAGTAATGGTAAAAACATGCTCCACTCCCTTTTTAACCATGAATTCTGAAATATACTTTGCCACTTTCATCTTCATTTCAGGCAATCCCCCTTATTATCAAAAAAATCCAGCAATTCCTCCGCCCGGCAGGCTGTTCCCACTGCATTTGGGAACCTCAGGATTTCTTCTTTATTCTTAAATCCAAAACCATAGGTCACTCCCAGGAAATCCAGATCCAGCCTCTGCGCTCCTATGGCGTCATTGTCACTGTCCCCGATCATGACCGCTGTTTTCTTATCACAAACTCCTGTGCTTTCAAGACATAGCTTGATAATATCTGCTTTCTTAAGCTTATTCTCGTGATCGGCTCCGTAGATCACATCAGTATAGGCTCCAAATCCAAAATGGTGCACGATCTTTTCCGCATAATCCTGCCGCTTGTAGGTTGCTACTGCAATTTTCACTCCGCTTTCCTGCAGCTTTCTGCAGGTTTCCAGAATTCCCTCATAGGGCACTGCCTTTAACAGATCCACATCCTTATAGTGATTTCTGAATGTGGTTGCAAGCTCCTGAAGCTTTTCCTTTTCAAACCCATATATCCTTTGAAAGGAGTCCTGAATAGGCGGGCCTATGAACTTTTTGAGTTCCTCCTCAGAGGGCATGTCCAGCTTATGCGTTTCTATGGTATATCGTACTGATGAGAGAACTCCTTCTGTTGTGTCAAGAAGTGTTCCGTCTACATCAAAAATTGCCACCTTTTTCATTTCTTTTCCACATTTCTCCTCACATGCTTTTTCACCAGCTCATAGCTCAGTACGCACAGTACCGTAGCCAGCAATCCTACCGGCAAAAACCATTTGTCTTCCACTCCGTTCATTGAGGGCATCCTCAACACCTGTAGATGGATTATATAAAACAATAGCGAATTCTTTCCTACCCACTTCATTATATCTGACCTGAGCCGTACTCTCAAAAATAAATTCATAAAAAGCAAACAGACAAACACCCCTGAAGCAAGCTTAAAGGCTATCCCTCCCAATGAGTCCTTATTCATACTGAACAAAGCAGAAAAAAGAAGGAAGCCGCTTCCTAAAACCACATTGCAGAGCCACCAGCCATACTTTTTCAATGCACTGATAACAGCATCGTTATGATCCGCTATAATCATACCTGCCGAAAACAAAAGATGGGCATTATACCACCTTGGATTTGCACCAAGCGCCCAAAAAAGAATTCCTATTCCCACATTATATAACGCCACAGACACATTGAGACGCCTTCTTCCAAAGAGTTTATAGCAGAAATAATACCCTATGTATATCAGCAATATTACCGTCACAAACCAAAGCGGCTCTTGTATTCCTAATACATATTCTATAAAAAATAGAAAATTCTTGCCCCGCAAAGAAGGATCCACCAAAAAGCAGGCACATCTTATCATCACAAACGGAAGCAGAACATTTTTTGTCCTCTTTGCTATAAATCCCGGCTTTTCAATACTGTCAGACCTGTTAAGTCCATATCCCGATAGGAAAAAAAAGATGCAGACCCCAACGCCTCCCATATACAGCCACATTTTTCCTATTCCAATATTCGTCCTGCCGGACAATCGGTTATAAAAATGTGCGAGAAAAATAAATATGGCTGCTATGCCTTTCATAATATTGGAATCATTTATTCCAATCACATCATTTCTTTCTTCTATTTTCAGGTGAAATAATACTATTGCTGGAAATACTAAAAAAGATAATAAATTTGTTAATATCATTTTAACTCCTGAAACGACGAACCTATGAACTTTTGCGTTCCTGCCCTGAAGGCATGTACAGCTTATAGTTCAGCACACATATTACTGTCGCCAGCAATCCTACCGGCAAAACTGCGCTGATCCTGCACTTCCAAGATATATTTCGCAAAAAAGAAAATGCAGCCCTCATGCCTCCCATATACAGCCGCATTTTCCTATTCCACTATTCGTTCTACCAGCAGGTTCTCCCTCCATC
>FR894564.1:0-12569 GCA_000436115.1 Firmicutes bacterium CAG:534
GCTGTGGCCGTTGCCGTTGGTGCTGACGTGGGCTTTGCACTGGGCGTCCCTGTCGGTGTTGGTGTTGCACTTGGCGTCGCTGTGGGCGTGGCGCTTGGCGTCGCTGTAGGTGTGGCGCTTGGCGTTGCCGTAGGGGTGGCGCTTGGCGTTGCTGTGGGCGTGGCCGTAGGCGCCGGCGTACTGCCCGGCTTTGCGCACACCGCAGAGGGCATGTTCAGATAAACAGGAATTTTGAACACAAAGGAATTGTTGATCGCTCCTGTAGACTGATAAGCGCTTTTCACCATGGAGGACTCTGTGTAGGGCGCCATGATATTCTGCATATACTGATGGGCATACAGCCCGTTATAGCTGTTGTCCACGTCATACTTCTGCAGATACAAAGTATCCTGCCCCTTCAGAATATAATTCTGGGAAAGAATTTTTGCTCCTCCCTGCAGGGATTTATAACGGCTGTTCCAGCCCTGCTGTTTTGCATAGGTAAGTCCGTTTTCAATGATCGCCTTGTTGGAGCTCCCCGATGCCTTGATATTGTAATAATTGTAATAACCCTCATAACCGCTGTAGGTTCCTGAAATCAGCGCAGATTGCCCTTTCCCCTGTTCCTGATAAACACGGCACGCCAGGTGGAAGGGACTTACCTTCAGGGTAGAACCGATGTCAAAAAAAGCGGCGGCATAGGTTTTGGAATCTCCCGGAATGCTTCCCTTCATAAAGGTGCTGTTTAAAATATTCTGAACCGCTGACTGCGTATGATAAGAAGGATTATAGGTCAGCTGTTCAAACATAAATACTCTTGTCTCATCCAGAAAGTTTCTGGGATCCATGTAATATTTGATTGCTGCCTCGGAAGCATAGGACCATCCCGGCTGTCCATGGGCTCCGTTTGTATACGCAGATCCCATTTTCGTCTGGATCAGACTTCTTTCGCCGGTATTTTCGTTTTTAATGACGGTCTGCCAGTCCAGTCTCGTATTCTGCTTTACAAAAACCCAGTTTGGATGGGCCTTTTTGAGCTGTGTAAGCTTGTTCTGGTAAGAAGCGGGGAACTGCTCCACATCCGGATAATTTCCTTCGGAAAGCAGCATCACCTGGGGAAAGTACATGTTTTCCCACTCCATCAGTTTTTCATTGGAATAGGCCAGGTATCCCGTCTGTATGTAACCGGTATAGGAAGTATCCTTCCAGGAAAGGGAAACCTGGAACCAAAGCTGCAAGTCGGCATCCACGTCCATACCGATGATCTCTACGGTAGTACCGGTAGGGATGCTGACGCAGACCTCTCCTTCCGCATCTGCCGTTTTCCGTACCTGATAGCTGTCGCAAAGGTAAACCAGGGCCATGACCACATCCTGAGCTGTAATTTCCTTTAACTCAGTTCTGGCCATTTCCAGGTATTCTTCCAGCTCCAGATCCTCCTGATCTGCATCTTCGCCTGCATCCTGTCCTTCTTCACCGGTTATTTCCTCTGAAAGTTCCTGCTCTTCTTCCGGCTCCCCTGCCAGTTCTTCCTGTACCTCTTCCGTTTCCACAGACGTCTGTTCCGATAGTTCTGCTGCCAAAGAGGGCTGTCCCTGTATCAAAAGGGCTGCCGCCAGAAAAAGACTTATGACCAAAGTAAAGCAACGTTTTTGTAACCTCATTTGTACCCCTCAGTTTCTTTTTGCGCATTTGTTTACATAATAAACCTTACTATAGTTCAAAATTTATGTCAACCTCTTTTACACACTGCCGGGTCCCTACAAAAGACTCACAAGAAGTCTGTGAAGCTCCTCCTCTGTTGTCACCATATAATCCGGCTTTATGGCTCCCTCCGGCTTCTGACGCCTGTTGAACCATACACATTTCCAGCCTGCGCCCACGGCCCCGCAGACATCATTTTCATAGGAATCTCCAATATAATAGCATTCCTCTCCGGAAAGCTGCATCTGCTCCCTGGCATACTCAAATATTCCGAGATCCGGCTTGGCCGTTGGAAGCTCCCCCGATACAAATACATCCTGATCCGGTATCCATTCCTCCATTCCAAGCGTTTTTACCTTGTTTCTCTGATGAGCCCCCGGCCCGTTGGTGATGATCCCCAGCCTTACCCTGCCTTTTAGGTCTGCCAGCATGGACCTGCATTCCTCCGACAGAAAGATCTTCTGCTGAAATTCCTGGTAATAAGCCTGAAAAGCCAAAGCCTGATCAGGAGAAATGAAAAGCTCCAGATCCGCAAAGGATTTCTGGGTACGGTATATGTACATTTCCTCCATGGAAATGGTTCCAAGCTGGGAAGCCTCAAACACCTCGTCTCCTCTTTTCCGGCTTTGGGAAAACAATCTTTCCAGATCCACCCCTTCCGGCTCACCAAACATCTTAAGATATGCCCTTTGAAAGGGCTGAAGCTGGTCATACAGCGTATCGTCCACATCAAACAGGAATGCTTTCATTCCAACTATCTCCTTCCTCTTTATAAACGGGGGAAAAATCAAAAAGTCCCGGAAGCTCCTTTCTGCCTCCGGGATCTTTCTTTATTTTCTGCCCAGAAAAGATTAAACCACAGCCTTCATCAGCTTTGCTATGGTCTGCTTTAATTTTTCATAAGCCTGTGCCTCGTCGTCAATATCAGCCACTGCCCTCTCCAAAGGACAAAGCCCGTCTCCCGTGCGGTTGCTGATCACCTGGATACATCTTCCATAACTGTGCTCAATGCCCTTCTTTTCCAGATATTCCTCTGCCGCCTGGCTCATCAGGCTTCCGTAAACGCTGACCGCACCGCCCATGGAAAGCATCATGGCCGCTGCTTTTCCAATGATCTTATCCACGATCACGGCACCCTGCAGCAGCTCCCTGTCCGTATCAAGAACCTTCATGATCGGCTTTACGCCGTTTCCTTTATCCTGATAAATGATCTGATTATTTTTAATCACCACAAAGGAAGCTTCCTCGGAAGCGATCATTGCCTTCGCCTTTTCCACGACCTCATTCCTCTGCGCCTTTCCGTTCTCCTCCATTGCCGTGTATTTTTCTACTGCTTTTACAATAAGAGGGATCAGCAAAAGCTGAAGCGCCGTGCCGGGAATCCCGTCGATCACAAAAGCAAAGGCCGAGGCAAAGGTCACTGCCTTTCCGTCTACCAGAAACAGCGCTGCCCATACTGCTCCATGCACAAGCCGTCCTGCTATCATTGCAAGGATCAGGGACGGGTAAAGCTTCATTTTTTTCTTTGCGTAAAGAAGTCCTGTTATCCCGCCGTATACGGCAAGCTCACACATCATCACCGGAAGCATGGGATAAAATGCCGGCATTCCGGTAAGCAGGGAGGATAACAGGGGAACCAGAAGGCCTCCCACGATTCCCCAAAGAGGGCCGCACAGCATTCCCATTAAAAAGATCGGGAAATGCATGGGAAGTAAGATCGTACCCGGAATTCCAAAAGCATGAGAAGTGGCATACGGTAAGATGAGCCCTACTGCCATTAATAATCCCATAGTGGTCATCGTCTTTGTCATCGCTCTGTTTTTCATTATCCTGTCAGTTTCCTTTCTCATGTTTTCTTCTACTGATAGCATATCCCTTCCCGGACTCTTTTGCAAGCGCCGCTTTAAACGGTCTGCTCGTCTTTCTCGTTTAAAACCTTCATAAATTCCTCACCGGTAATGGTTTCCTTCTCATAAAGATATTTTGCCAGTTCATGAAGCTTGCCCATATTGTCGGCTAGAAGCTTTTGAGCCTTTTCATACTGCTTTTTCACCAGCTCGATCACCTTTTTGTCAATCTCCTTGGCCGTTTCCTGTGAGCAGGCAAGGGAGGTATCTCCGCCCAGATACTGGTTTGTTAAGGTTTCCAGGGCAACCATGCCAAATTCGTCGCTCATGCCGTACCTTGTAATCATGGCCCGGGCAAGCTTGGTTGCCTGCTCAATGTCATTGGAGGCACCGGTGGTAATGGAATGGAAGATCAGATCCTCCGCTACTCTTCCTCCGGTCAGGGTTGCAATCTTATTTTCCAGTTCCTCCCTGGTCATCAGGTTATGCTCCCCTTCCTCCACCTGCATGGTATAACCAAGCGCTCCTGAGGTTCTGGGAATGATGGTGATCTTGGTCACAGGCGCGGAGTGGGTCTGCAGGGCTGCCACCAGGGCATGTCCGATCTCATGATAGGATACGATCAGTTTTTCCTTATCGGAAAGAACCTTATTTTTCTTCTGATAGCCGGCGATCACCACCTCAATGCTTTCTTCCAGGTCAGACTGGGTCACGAATGCCCTTCCTTCACGGACCGCACGAAGCGCCGCCTCATTGATCATATTGGCAAGCTCCGCTCCTGAGGCTCCTGCTGCGGCTCTGGCAATGGCATTAAAATCAATGTCATCTCCCAGCTTTACCTTCTTTGCATGGACACGCAGAATCGCTTCTCTTCCTGCAAGATCCGGAAGTTCTACCGGAACCCTCCTGTCAAATCGTCCGGGACGTAACAGCGCAGGATCAAGGGAGTCCGGCCTGTTGGTAGCTGCAAGGATCACAACTCCCTTGGAGCCGTCAAATCCATCCATTTCCGTAAGCAGCTGGTTTAAGGTCTGCTCTCTTTCGTCATTGCCTCCCATGCCGCCGTTGTCACGCTTTTTACCGATGGTATCGATCTCATCAATAAAAACGATACAGGGGGCTTTTTCGTTGGCCTGCTGGAACAGATCGCGGACCTTGGCCGCTCCCATTCCCACAAACATTTCTACAAATTCCGAACCGGAAATAGAAAAGAAAGGAACGCTTGCCTCTCCTGCAACCGCCTTTGCCAAAAGCGTCTTACCTGTTCCGGGAGGCCCCACCAAAAGGGCTCCCTTAGGCATGGAAGCGCCAATTTCCTGATATTTTTGAGGATTATGCAGAAAGTCCACAATCTCTGTAAGTACTTCCTTGGCTTCATCCTCCCCGGCAACATCACTGAACTTAATGCCTGTTGTGGACTCCACATACACCTTTGCATTGCTCTTTCCAAACTGCATGGCTCCCATTCCGCCGCCAAGCCTTTTCATCATTTTAGAGGAGATCCACTGCCCGATCACCACAAAAAGCACGATGGGAAGCACCCAGCTGATCAGAAAGCTGAGGATCGGAGACATTTCCTCCTCCACTACCCTGCCAAATTCACAGCCTGCCGCCTGCAGTCTGTCCACCAACTCAGGATCATCAAAGGTAGCCGTTCTGTAATATCCGGTCTCCTCCTTATTATCCACAAAATAAATGTAATCTCCATCGATCTGGACCCTGGAAACCTGCTTCTCATCTATCATGTTCAGGAAGGTTCCATAATCAACATCTTCTACCTGCTGCTTTAACAGTCTTGGGAACAAAAAGCTGTTCAGCAGCAGCATAACAACGATCACCAGCATGTAATAAAATGCCAGCGGTTTTTTGGGTGTTTTTACTTCCTTCATAAGTTCCTTTCCGTCCGCCTTACGCCGACTTGATCTTTTTTATTTTATCTGTTTTATCATGTGCAAAGGAAAGATAAAACATTTGGATCCGCAGTTTATTTTCCTCATACAGGTCAATGGCCTTGTAAAGATCTTTATAATAATCAAACAAAATCCTTTTCGTCCGTATGCTCTGCTGGAAGTTTACCTGTGTATCCACCAAACTTCCCTTGGTCTTTACATAATAATAAAGAGGCTTTTTCAAAACGCCTACCTTCCCTACATATTGCAGATATTCCAGGTTAAACTGAAAATCCTCGCACCAGTTCAGCTCTGTAGAGCAGGTAATTCCAAAGGTTCTGATAATATCTGCCCTGAAAAATTTATTCCACAGCACTCCATAGTAAAAATTGGCAGGCGCTTTCATCATATATTCCGCATACTTTGAGCGGGTGATCACCGTACCTGTGTCAATGTCCCCTCTTTCCATGATGGTTCTTCCCCGTACTCTGTAATAGTCGCAGATCACCATGTCACAATCATATTGAAGCGCTGTCTTTACAAATTCCTCTGTAGCATTCTTCACCAGCCAGTCATCTCCATCCACAAACTGGAAATATTCTCCCTGCGCTTTCTGCATGGCAAGATTTCTGCTGTGAGATACTCCGCTGTTTTCCTTCTTTATGTAATGGAAACGCTTATCTCCTTCCGCATATCTTCTGATCACCCGGTCTGTGTGGTCTGTGCTTCCATCATTTACCACAAGCACCTCTATGTTTTGATAGCTTTGATTTTGAATACTGCGCAGGCAGCGTTCAATGGATTTTTCCCCGTTGTAGATCGGCACAATAATACTTACAAGCGGCTGATTCATTTCCATTTCCCCCTTCAACTTTCATAACATTAAAAGAAAATTTAACTCCAAAAAAAGTAAATGTCAATGATGCATTTCTAAATATTTTTAAAGAATTTATAAAAAACCCACTGCCACACTTGCTTCCGACTTGCCAGAAAAATATCCCTGTACTATAATCTTCTAAACAAACTGCCAAGAAGTGAGGATCGTTATGAAAATTTTGATCTTATCCTGCAGCACCGGCGGAGGACACAACACTGCTGCCCGTGCCGTCAAGGAATGTCTCGAACTGCATGGCCATGAAGCCGTACTGCTGGATCCTTTCAGTCTTTCTGGCAAGCGTACTGCTGATTTTGTAGGAAATGCCTATATTCAGCTTGCCAAGCATGCCCCTGGTTTTTTTGGTTTTTTATATCGGTTTGCAGACGCCATAAGCTCCTGCCGCCGAAAGTCTCCTGTGTATTATGTAAACCGAATACCTGCCAGGCGTCTTTATGCCTATCTTCAGGAAAATCCCTATGACGCCATTGTCATGCCCCACCTGTATCCGGCTGAGATGGTCACTTATTTAAAAAAGAAGTATTCCGATCTTCCCCCCACCGTAGCTGTGGCAACAGACTACACCTGTATTCCCTTCTGGGAGGAAACCAGATGCGACCACTATATTCTTCCCCACATAGAGCTTCTGGAAGAAAATTTGAAAAAGGGAATGTCTGCCGAAAATCTGCATCCTTATGGCATCCCTGTGGGACAGGCTTTTTCCCGCCATTTTGGCAAGGAAGCGGCAAAGGAAAAGCTTCACCTTTCCAAAGACAAGCCGGTGCTTCTTGTTATGAGCGGAAGTATGGGCTTTGGCAAAATGCACCTTTTTGTTTTTGAGCTGACCAGAAAGCTGACAAACGGGGAACAGCTTATCATTATCTGCGGCAATAACAGGAAAACCTACCGTATCCTGAAAAGTACCTACCGCAGGAATGCAAATGTCCACATTACCGGTTACACGGAGCATGTTGCAGATTATATGGCTGCCAGCGATGTGGTCTTTACCAAGCCGGGAGGACTGACCTCTACGGAAGCGCTGGTAAGGAACATTCCCATCGTCCACACGGCCCCCATCCCCGGCTGCGAGACAAAAAACCGGGAATTCTTTGTTTCCCGCGGCCTTTCCCTTGCCTCGGAGCATGTGCATACCCAGATTTTCCAGGGACTGACTCTCCTGCACAACACAGAGCTCAGAAATGCCATGATCACTACACAACAAAAATATGCAAAGCCGGACGCTGCTATGCAGATCGTAGAACTGCTCCTTAAACTGACTTCCGGCAGGGACGCCGCAGATGTTTAAAAACAAAACAGAATGGAGTTTTTATGACTTACTTATTTTGGTGCGCCGCAGGCTATCTGTCCGGCAGTGTGCTTTACGCCTATCTGATCCCCAAGCAATTTTGCCATGTGGATATCCGCACCCTCAGCGACGACGGAAATCCGGGAACCGCAAATGCCTTTAAATATGCAGGCTTTTTTGCAGGAAGCAGTGTGATCCTCTGCGAACTGTTAAAGGCCTTTCTGCCCGTTTTTCTGGCGGCCCGCATGCTGGATCCGGGAAAGCTTCCCTTTGCCTTCGTGATAGCTGCACCTGTGGCCGGACATGCCTTTTCTGTTTTTTCCAAAGGAAAAGGAGGCAAAGCAATCGCCGCCTCCTTTGGTGCCATACTGGGTTTATTTCCCGAGCTGTTTCCTTTAGCAGCCCTGGCTTTCTTTTATATTATGTTTTCCACGCTGGTGGTCATAAAACCACATCTGATCCGTTCTGTGGTGACTTTTGCTCTTTTTGCGCTGACCGTATACAGAAGGGTTCCCATTCCTTCCATCCAGCTTGGCTGTCTTTTGATCTCCATCATTACCATTTTCAAGCACCTTATTCACTATCAAAAAGAGGAGATCAGGGTATCCTTCGGTTTTCGCAGGCGCTGATCCTTCAGTCCTGCGTTACAAGAGCCTTTTTCAGCATAAGAAGCTCTTCCAGATCAATACAGCTTAAAATGCTCTGCTCTCTGACCTGTCCGATCAGCTTTTCCAGTTCTACAAAGCTGACCTCCTCCACCTCGCTTTTCTGCAGGGTCAGCTTTTCCACACAAACAGGCTGTTCATATACATAAACGGCGCTCACTTCCCTGTCCCTGAAAGGCTTTCCCCAGAATTTGCTTTCCCGGTATCCCTTTCTCATTCCCACAAACTGAAGTTCCCCCGGTTCTGCACAGATCCCAAGCTCTTCCTGCAGCTCTCTTGCCCCTGCTTCCTCTAGTTCATCTCCTGCATGAGCATGTCCTGCCGCAGAAATATCATAATACCCCGGATAGGCATCTTTCTTCGGGCTGCGTTTTTGCAGCAAAACTTCCGCCGTTCCATCCATTTTTCTGCGGGCCACCCAGACATGGGCGGTACGGTGTCTGTCACCCTTCTCGTGAACCATGCTGCGCTCTTTTACCTGCCCGGTCGGCTCCCCGTTTTCGTCAACCAGATCAAACAGCTCCAGTTCTTTTCCATCTAATATGGCCTGCCGCCATTTTCCGCTCCTGTCATAGCAAAGCTTCAGTGAAAAGAAGGGCGCTTCCTTTTGAAGAAGCTCCAGAAAAAGCCGGTCTCCGTCCCACAAATTTAAATCCGTAAGCTGATCCTTCTGCACCCATTCTAAAACGCCCTCATTGCATGCCGTGATCTCCCCTTCAAACAAAGAGGCAGTATACAGACACATATATTCTGTCTGGGTTCCCTCTGAACAGAATGTCACGATCCCCCGAAACCTCCAGGAAGTAAGGGTCAGTCCTGTTTCCTCATAAACCTCACGAAGGAGGCACTCTTCCGGGCTTTCCCCTTCTTCAAAGTGACCTCCTACGCCGATCCATTTATCTTTATTAATATCATGCTTCTTGGACACTCTGTGCAGCATCAGGTACTCCTGATCCCTTTCAATATAGCACAAAGTGGTCAATACACTTTTTTCCATCAGGCAAGCATTTCTCCTACGATCTTATTTACCAGGCCGCCGTCTGCCTTTCCCTTCACCCTGGGCATCAGCTCCTTCATGATCTTTCCCTTTTCCTTCGCAGTAGGCTCCGTGATTCCAAGCATGGCAAGCACTTCCTTTACCTGCGCACGGATCTCATCCTCGGAAAGCTCCTCTGGTGCAAACTCCTGATAAACAGAAAGTCTTACCTCACATGCCTTTTTAATATCCTCTCTGTCTGCCGGCGCTAACTCCATGGTCTCCTTTGTCTGTTTCATTTCCTTCTTAACTACTTCAAATTCTTCTGCCTCAGTCAGATCTGCTCTCTTGTCAATCGCCTTGTTTTTCAGGGCGGAAAGCAGCATGGACAGCGCGTCCTTTCTCTCCTTGTTTTTCTCCTTCATTGCCGCCATCATTTGTGTGCGTACCTCATCGATCATACTCATGACCATAACCACCTTTCTTTTTCTATTATTCTCTGCTGCACTGCATAATCAGCAGTTCTACACTCATGGTATCATTCATCCTGCCTGTTTTGACCGCTTCCTCCGCCTCCACACAGCTTTCCAGCGCTCTGCGAAGCTGCGTGGTCTGAAAGCGTGCTGCCTGGGAAACATATTTTCCGGCCACAAAGCCGGGCAATCCAACCTTTGGCCCTATGGTCTTACCCTGATACCCCTTTCCGGAAAGCTCTTTTACCTGTAAAAGGAGATTAAACTGCCTGGCGATCAAAAAAATGATCCTCATAGGCGGCTCCTTCAGGGTCAGCAGCTCGTAATACAATTCCAGCGCCTTTCTCTGCTTCCTGTCTGCAATGGCATTCACCATATCAAAGATATGCCCCGAGATCTGTTTTGTACAAATGGCCTCCACATCAGCCTCCGTGATCACATCCCGATCCATGCAGTAACAGAACAGCTTTTCTGCCTCCGCTTTGATATTTTCCATATCATTTCCGGCCTTTTCCAGGAAAAGCAAAAGCGTTCTCTCTGAGATCTGCTTTCCTTCCTTCTTTACCATTCCAAGCACCCAGCGCTTCAGGGTATTTTCATCCTGAACGGCAAATTCAGCAGCATATCCTTTTGCCGCAACCGTCTTATACAGCTTGCTGCGCTTGTCCACTTCCGTTTCCACAAAGATAAAGTACGCCGTTTCGGAAGGATTTCCAAGATATTCTGCCAGCGCCTCGCCGCCGCTTTTGAAAAGGCCGCTGTTTTCCATGACGATCAGCCTGCGCTCTGCAAAAAAGGGCATGGTCTCCGCAAGGTCAATGATCTCTGAAAGGGTAATATCCTTTCCCTCATAGTAGTGATAATTCATGGTATCATTTCCTATGATGGCTTCCTTCAGCCTGTCCCTGTACTGTTTTCGCAGGTAAGCCTCTTCCCCGTAGAGCAGATAGATATGATTAAATTGTGCTGTCTTAATATCCTGTAACAGGCGTTGCACTGATTTTCTTTCCCTTTCTATTTCTGCTTTTTATATTCTTGCGATAAAAGCTGGTTTTATTATACACTAATCTGCTTTCAAATAAAAGGGCATCCTCAAAGGCTGCCCTTTTTTATGTTTATATGTTATTGCAAATTCATACAATCAGTATGAGATTTATCAGGAATTTCTTTCTCAAAGGAAAATTTCTCCGGCGAGCGTTTGTCTGCCTGATATACTCCACAGCTATAGCCCGCCTCCCCGTGGTAATCTCCGTCCGGCCCCTGTCCCATCACCAGATAAATCTCATTGTCCTGCTGATATATTTCTTCCGGCATCACAAAAGGGCAATAGCTGGTATGATCGGAAAGCTTCACCTGCGGTTCCTCGATATTGACATTCTGAAAGCTTTTGCCTCCATCCTCTGTCACAAACAGCTCACCAAGGCTGCCGCCGCTATATGATTTTGCCAGATATCCCACTTCGTTATCCACAAAATAAATAAACAGCGCCTGTCCTCCCGATCCTAAAAAGGGATCCGGATTGACAAAGCTGCATTCTCCGTTTTCCACTCCGATCAGGACATAATAGCTGCTTCCACAGGCCCGGTCTACCGGCACCAGTCTAAGCTCCATACCATCCTCCCGAAGAAAGCTGCATTCCGGCTCCAGCGACATGTAAAAATCAATCTGTTCCTGACTGACCTCTGCCTCTTTCTCCGTTTCCAAATCCTGATGCATTCCAGCACTTTCTTCTGTCACAAAATCCGGCTCTGTTCTCGGCTGTGTCCCTGTGGCGCTTTCTGCATCTGTCTGCTGCCCGGCTTCTTCATCCGTCTGCTGATCCTGTTCCGGCTTCCTGCCCTCTTCCTTCTGCTGATCGACTCTGCCTGTCATCATCTGCTTTGTGTCCGGCAAAAGAGGTTTATGGGGCAGAAAAATATGAAGCAGACACACCGGCACCAAAAATGCCAGAAGCAATCCTATCAATGTCTTTATTGTTCTTTTCATTTTTTTCTCATTTCTGCGCGGCTTTTTGCGCATGCCGAATTTGTGTCAAGTGTGCGCAGACACAAATCTCGCGATTGAAAAATTTTATTTTTCAATCTTTCCTACTCCTGCACATAATCCCGGACGAGTCCTCTGTTCCCTGCAAAGTCATGAACACCTTTCCCGGTGTACTGCAATGCGATCCGATCCTCCGGATGAACCTCCGTCAGGTACAGCACTATTAAAAACAACCATTCCAGCGGCTTCATTAAAAAGTAGATCAGATCTGCTA
Source organism: Firmicutes bacterium CAG:534 (assembly GCA_000436115.1). Lineage (GTDB taxonomy): Bacteria > Bacillota > Clostridia > Lachnospirales > Lachnospiraceae > Suilimivivens. The sequence goes on from FR894564.1 coordinate 11,971, forward strand.
CCCATTTTTTCCTGATCATACGGGCAACAGGAAAGCCATAGGTATCATAAAACTCTCTAAGCCTTCTGTGGAACCCGGGCGTACGTTCTTCAAGAACCTGTTCAAAGGCATTTGCAATACAAAGCTGACGGTTCACAGTCACACTGTGCCCGTGGCGGACTCCCATCCTGATCGGTTTCACGATCTTCCGGTCTCCTCCTGCCGCCACCGTACAAAGGTAATGCTCATCCACATAAATATTTTGCGGCGACACTCTGGCCGAAAGCCGGAAGTCACTGGTTTCTGTAAATGCTTTTATCACGAAAGAAGGCGCCTGGCCGAATAAAACCAGGATCACAAGCAAAATTCCTAAAAGCGGCCACATCAGCAGGAATGCGGCAATCGGCCATCTTTCTGACTTTTTCAGGAACCGGTTGCAGATCCCCAGAACGGGAACATTGTCAATTTTACTGCTCCTTTCAGGATCCTCCTCATATTCCTTTCCTTTTCCGATCACCATTCTGGCCAGGATCATAAAATAATTCAGAGGTAAAAGCAGCAGATATCCATCCATAGGCTCCGAAAGATCCAGTACCTGGTAGGTGAAAATCACACACAGC
>FR894564.1:12624-41824 GCA_000436115.1 Firmicutes bacterium CAG:534
CGTCCAAAGCGGCGGCACTTTTTTTACATCCGAAAACCGCAGAAAAAAAAGGCCTGTCACTGCTGCCAGCAAAAGGACAAGCATTCCCGGCCATGTTTCCGGCCAAATGGGAGCATGACGTTCCGCATTCGCAAGCTGGGTCTGCCAATCCGCCTGCCAGGCCACGTTTTTCACAAAGCTGATATAAACAACTTCATATACCCCTGCCAGAAACAACAGCAGAATATCATATATTCCGGAAGAAGCGCTGTGATTTAAACGGTTCCCGGTCTCAGGCTTTCCTCCCGCGGTCACAGCCAGAATAATCCCTTCATATATGGTTGCCACCAGCGGATATATAAAAAAGACGCCCAGAAAAAGACTATATATGATAAATAAAATAAGATCCGTTCCTATTTCTCCAAAGGTTTCCGTGGTCATGTAAAATCCTGCCACCACGATCATCGCCACCAGAAGTGTGATCAAAGCCTGTGCTATGTATGGATGCTTTCTGATCCGGTTCATAGTAAATTTCCCCTTTCGCAGACACTTTGCCTTCGCTTTAGGCTATAGTATAGCACAGGTATCCACTTACAGGGTAGATGATTTTATTTGCATACCTGGCCTTTTTTCATTTTAAAGCTTTCCGGCAAAAGGAGGCATGCAAGGAAATAAATGAATGGAGCAAAATTTCCTGAGGACTGGATTATTACATAATCAAGCGTGTACATTCTGCAGCCAAACGCCTGTTTGATATCCGGGATCAGGGCTCCTACAGCCATCCAGATAATAGGCTGCACAAGCAGCATTTTCTTTGAATAAATTGTTTTCCCACTTGCCGTCATCACAAGCAGGGCCAGAAAAAGAAAGCCCATTGCCGGATATACAATATAAAATGCCGGGACAATATGGGTCCCATATTCTGTGGCTATTGAGATGGCTGCATCTCTTCCTATGTTTGCAGCAACATAAGATATCCAAAAACTCCGATCATTCCGCTTATCAGCAGAAAGACCAGTTTCCATGCCGGATACCCTCCCTGTAAATGGGCTTCCCTCAAAAACAGCCCGGCATCCTCTGCCCCGGGCTCCACCAGACTCAGTGACAAATCCCCCAGCAGCATGCCGAGTTTGTGTCAAGTGCGCGCAGACACAAATCTCGCGATTGAAAAATTTTATTTTTCAATCTTTCTCCTTTTTGTGCATCATGATCCGCATTTGCCTGCGGTCAATGCTCCCTGTTAAAATTTCTTTCCAAAAGTGACGTTACCATATGTGAGTGTTGGTTAGATTATGCTAACTCATTATGGCATTTTCACTTTTTTTGTACAAGCAGGTACTTGTTAAGGGATTTGTTGTTCCGCATAGATAATGTTTCCTTACAGTAAATAATCTTTTACTGTTTTTTCAACCCAATCTATTCCTAAGGGACATTCCTTTGTTTCATATGTAAGAATTAAATTTACAGACGGAATGATCCCATAGCTGCAATATGTTTTCACTTTTTGGCATATATGATTTACATAATCTGCGTCATCCATTTTTCCAAAGTGCTCCCAATAATAGAATTTTCCTGTTTTGGGATGTCGTATTGTAAAATCAGGATGAAATATCATATTGCCAAGAGTTAATTTGTCCTCATACCGAAATGGAATTCCAAAGGTAAATAAGGTTTTATCTATAATAGCCTCAGACTTCGATCGGAGCAGCTTTCCCTGCGTTCCCTTTATATTAAGAGTTTCAGGATGACCGGTGTTTCTTTCATATACGGAATTCATCCAATTTTCAAGTTCCCTATCTATCAGGCGAAATCGCCCTCCCAAAAGCCGTTCATATTCGGCGTTACTCATCATCTTTTCTACCAAACTTCCATCACGCTCTGCCTTATGTGCATAAGCATGACAGGCAGTTAATTCCCTCTCCAAATCTTTCTTCCGCAAACGATAATACTTTTTTAATATCAGCTTTTGCGCCAGCTGCTTTTCCTTTTTAGGCAGATAAACCTTCTTGTTATCTTTCCTCAAATACCATTTATAATGTTTGCTGTTCTTCGCACAAATCAACTCTCCCTGAGGCCACTTCGCATCTATTCCCTCCAGCCTCTTTAATTCCTCTTCTATCTGCTTAATTCTTTTTGCAATTTCCAAATAATTAGCGTACATTTGGGTTCCTCCTCTTATATGCTTTCATTTTTTATATTTTTATGATTTTTGCTATTACTACCGCTTCTGGGTCTTTCTTGTTCCTTATACGCTTCTGCACCCTCCCCTCTGGGTCTTTCTGACTTCAATAGCTGACTTGTACCCTCGGCTTCTTCTGCCTCTGGGTCTTTTCTGCTCTTTATAGCTTCCTGCACCCTCCCCTCTGGGTCTTTCTGACTTCAATAGCTGACTTGTACCCTCGGCTTCTTCTGCCTCTGGGTCTTTTCTGCTCCTTATGCGCTTCTGTACCCTCTCCTCTGGGTTTTTCTTCCTTCAATAGCTGGCTTGTACCCTCGATCGCCCTTGGCTCTGGGTCTTTCTTGTTCCTTATACGCTTCTGTACCCTCCACTCTGGGTCTTTCTTGCTCTTTACGGCTTCCTGTACCCCTTTACGGCGACTCTTCCCTTTGCATCTACAGATACTGTGATCGCCCCGTAGTCCTTGGTGCAAAACCATGAAATATCTGCCTCTGATAACCGTTCCAGGGTTTCTTCATGGGGATGTCCATAGCGGTTGTTCTTTCCACAGGAGATCACGGCAATCGCCGGATTTATCATCTGTAAAAACTCCTCACTGGTGGAATTTTTCGAGCCATGATGGGCAACCTTCAGCAAAGTTATCCCTGCCGGACCGCCCGCCGTGTTATCTGCCAACCTGCCCACCGTGTTATCTGCCAAACCACCCGCCATGCTGTCTGCTCCCCGGTTTTCCGAAATTTCCCGCCGGGCAGAAAGCTCCTCCAAAAGCGCCTGTTCTCCTGTCCCTTCCAGGTCTCCTGTTAAAAGAGCCGTAAAGCTTCCGCTTGTGAGCCGCAGTGCGATAGAATAGGCATTTGCATCTGTGCTCTCAAACCCGGAAGCGGGATGCAGACATTCAAGCAAGGCACCTTTTCCCTGAATGTACTGCCCTCTGCTGATGTATTGCAGGCTGATGCCTGCTTCTGACGCAGCCTTTTCCAGTTCCCTGTAGCCCTGCCCCTTTGAGCTTTCTCCAATATCCGGCAGGATCAGGCATCCGATCCTGATCCCCTGCTGCTTTCCCATGGAAAGCAGCTCTTGTATTCCGTTGCAGTGATCCTCGTCAGGGTGCGTGACAAACACCGCTTCCAGGTATCTTACCCCTTTTGCCTTTAAAAACGGCAGGATCCGATACTTTCCCACGCTGCCCACAGAGCTGCTTCCTCCATCCACCAGAAATTTTTCTTTTCCGGGCAGTTCCACATAAATGCAGTCTCCCTGTCCCACATCCAAAAACGTGATTTCAAGCCTGCCTACAGGACGGACAAGCAGGATCAGCACAGCTCCCGCCATCATAAGCCAGCGCTTCCAAAGGCTCTGCCTGTGCCGGATCAAAATGACAACAGACAAGCATGCCAGATAAACAAGCAGCTGCCATACCGCCGGTTTCCCAAGGTTCAGCACTGCCCCTGGCAGTCCTTCGCACATCCTGCAGGCCCTCTCATAAATCCTGAAAACACCCACGATCAGCGCCGCCGCGATACGCCAGAGCGGCAGCGGCAATGGATTTACCAAAAGAAGCAGAAGTCCTGCTGCCATCAGATAACTCATCAGCGGAATGACCAGAAGATTTAAAAGCATGGAATAGGGCGGGATCTGATAATAAAACCACAGATACATGGGCAGGGTTACCGCCATCATGGCCGGCGGGGCAAGAAGCCTTTGCTGGATCCCCTGCCATTTTGTTTTTCCTTTTGTCTGCTGATGCGGCACAGCGGCCGGCATCGTAAGAGGGCCGGCATCGTAAGAGCCGGATGCACCACACATAATCCCAGCACACAGCCAAAGGAAAAAACAAAGCTGGCGCTTTTTAGAAAAAGCGGCTGTCCCGCAAGCAGCAGTACCGCTGCAGCTGCAATGGCTGTGAGCATATCATAGGTCCTCTGAAGCATTTCCCCCAGCATCCTTAGTCCAAACATCAGGATTGCCCTCATTGCAGAAACTGAAAAGCCCGTCATTGCGCCATAAAAAAAGAGAAGCAGCATAGAAAGCAGGGCTGCTCCCTTTACCGGCACGCCTATTTTCCGCAGCAGCCGGCAAAGCCCCATTCCCAGCGCGGATACATGAAGTCCTGAAATTGCAAGAATATGCGCGATTCCGCTGCGCTGATAAAGCTCCTTTATCTCACTGTCAAGCGCTCCCTTTTCCCCCAGCAGAATTGTCTGCATAAGGGCAGCCTCCTTCTCCGGCAGCCGGAGTGAAAGAATTCCTGACAGATACTTTCTGATCTGCCAAAGCGTTTCTCCTATCCTGTTATATTCAGTTGTTGTTTTGGTGATTTTTGCCTGATCCAGGCGATATGAAATTCCAGATATCTGATAATATAATGCGGCGTCGAACTGTCCGGGATTGGAAGCTCTTTCAAAGCGCTTCAGCCTTCCCTCTATCTCAATATAGCTTCCAAGCTTCGGCTCTCTCTGTCCTTCTGCCAGATAGCATAGCAGCCCGCCGCCCAATCCGTCATTGGAGAGATCTGACAGGCAGACCGTCACAGTCTCTCCATAGTCCTGCTTTTTCGTTTCCTTTTGCGTGATCTTCCCTGTCAGCCGGATTTCTCTTTCCTCCATCTGACAGACCTCATCCGGTTCTTTGAAAAAAAGAACCGGCAGGCCAAGCAAAAGGCAGACCAGAAGGCAGGCCGTTGCAAGTGGCCGTCTTTTCACTTATCTTCCTCTTTCCTTCCTCTTATTCCAAAAGCCCCAGGTTTCTTTCAAAAAAGGTGGACAGATTGATATTTTCCTTGTAATTTACATTGGCATCTCCGTTGATGGAGATCTGCACCTTATTGATGCCGGGCTGTTCCGCAAGGGAATTGGTAATGGAATAAATGGTAACCTCTGATGACACCGGACAGGTCTGGGTCAAAAAGGTGTTGTCAAAGTTTACATAACATGTTCCATCCTTCACATTTACGCTGACAATCTTTGTATTCTGGTTCATGGTAGGGTATGCCTTTTCCCCTTCCAGAGGGCCTGCGATCAGCTGTTCCAATATCAGACGTTCCATAGGGATATTACTGTTATAAACCACTGATCTGGTAACCGTTGTCAGCTTGTTTCCCTCTTCGTTTGCCAGATATAGAGTCAGCTTGACCCTTTCATAGGTGTTGATCTCGTTGCCCTCATTGTCAATGAACAGATCGGCGTTCATCACTCCTACCAGGGAACCCAGGGCATCCGTCAGAGGCTCGGAGTTGATCTGGAAAGAAACATATTGGATCCCCTTAACCTGCGTCAGGGTTCTTACAATGGCTGCCCTTGTCAGCACCTCCGTGGTGGCAGACTGACTGCGGTAGCTTTCTTCAAAATCAAGTACAAGCTGATCCTTATTGATGGTATAGCTCCTTAGCTTCACCGCCCCGGAAACAGGCGCCTTATACTCCAGCTTTTCCGGCACTGTGCCAAGTTGTTCCAAAAGCTCCTTTAAAAGAGCCTCCTGGTCTTCCTCCCGGGTACTGTACTCACTGGAAAAAATTGCGGTTTCGTCACTGTTGATGTAATAAACCTTATAGGCATAGCCCGGCTGCTCGTCCTGCTTTTGGGCACAGGCTCCCGCCAGAAATAACATGATCATCAAAACAAATGCTGTAATTCCTTTTCTTTTCACTTCTTCTCCTCTTTTTAGGTAAGGGAACGCGTCAGCGGTACTTTCACGGTAAAGGTCGTTCCTTCATTTTCCCTGCTCTCAACCTTGATCGAACCCCTGTGAAGCAGCACGGCGCTCCTTGTAATGGCAAGTCCAAGTCCCGTTCCGCCGATCTTCCTGGAATGGGATTTATCTACCCGGTAAAAACGCTCGTAGATCTGGGAGATGGCTTCCGCAGGAATTCCGATGCCGGTATCCTCCACCTGTACGGTAAAGAACTGGTGATCCGCATCCAGCGTTACCTCCACCTTGCCCTGTTCCCTGTTATATTTAATGGCATTTTCCACAAGATTGGTGATGATCTGGGACATTTTCACCTTGTCAACCTCAGCGAGGATCTCCCGCTTACTGATCAGCGTCACCTCCACATTATTCTTTCTGGCAATGGGACGAAGTGTTTTCAGGATGACCTCCGTCAGCTCATTAATGTTGACCACACTGATATTCAGCTCGGCTGCTGCCTTATCCAGCTTTACCAATTCCAGAAGGTCATTAATCAGTGTGTTTTCCCGCTCCACCTCCTGGGCGATGTCCTCCATAAATTCCCGGTAAAGTTCGGCAGGTACGTTCTCCTGCGCAAGAAGGGAGTCCGCCAGCACCTTTACAGAGGTAATAGGGGTCTTCAGCTCATGGGACACATTTGCCACAAATTCTTCCCTGGAATCATCCAGGGTCTTCATTCTTTCAAGAAGACTGTTAAACGCATTTACAATATGCTCTGTCTCCAGATAATCCGGCACTGAGATCGGATCGTTGGTATACCCTTCCTTGACCTCGCTGATGGCCCTTGAAATCCTGTCGAAGGGCCTGATCAGGATCTGTGCAAGCAGGATTGCAATGACAAATACGGTGATCAGCATGATCATTTCTATGATCAGCGCATTCCGGTTCAGGATCCCCATTGTGGTCGTAATGCTGTCCGTGGAAACACTGGTCAGAAGCACTCCCCTCACGATCTCTGTTCCCTCCGGGGTTCCTTCTGTCGCCTGCTTATCCGTTACCGTTTCCACAATGGGAACGGTGATTTCGATAAACCCGTTCACATCATCATGGTTTGTGGAGGTTGCACCCTGCATGCAGCGGATCACCTCTTCGGAAATAATGGTCTTTCCTTCGCTGATCCCGTAGGTGTCCTTTACCACCTTCAGATTTCCCCCAATGACCAGCATTCTCCCGTTATAAAGATTGGAAAGCTGGTCTAATTCCGCATTTACCAGCTCCGTAGAGGGCTCCTGAAGATAATTATAGGTAATTAAATGATTTGCAATGATTTTAAGCTGGGTCTGTACGTCAGAAATGCGCACGTCGATGGCACGATCCTCATAATTGTTGAGAATGGTTCCCCGCATGATGGTACTTGGAATCGTACCCATTAAAAAGATGATAATAAACAGGCGAAGCTTAAGGCTTCGCCCGATCTTAAGTTTTTTTAGCAGTCTTTTGAGTCCTTCAGCCATGCCCGCACTGTCCTTCCCTATGCAAAGTAATAGCCAACTCCCCATTTTGTATGAACATACTTGGGTTCAGATGGATTATGCTCAATTTTTTCCCGAAGCCTTCTCACATGGACATCCACGGTTCTTACGTCTCCCGGGTAATCGTTTCCCCATACCAGCTTCAGCAGATTTTCACGGCTGTAGACTTTATTGGCATTTACCACCAAAAGCTCCAAAAGTTCAAATTCCTTCGCAGTCAGATTGATCTCTCTGCCTGCGACATATACTCTCCTGCCTTCGCAGTCAAGCTTCAGGTCTCCGCTTTCAATGATCCTGCGCTCCTCCTTCTGCTTCGGCGCGGTTCGCCTTATGATAGCTTTGATCCTTGCTTTTACCTCCAGAATATTAAAGGGCTTCGTGATATAATCATCTGCTCCGTATTCCAACCCGAGGATCTTATCCATATCCTCGCCCTTGGCCGTCAGCATGACAATAGGCACAGGAGAAAACTCCCTTACCTGCTGGCATACCTCAAAGCCTGTGAGCTTCGGGAGCATAACATCCAGCAGGACAATGTCATATTCCTTATCTTTTATTTTTTTAAGTGCTTCCTCTCCATCATATGCACAGTCCACTTCCATTCCGTCCTGCTCAAGACTGAAGCGTATTCCCTTCACGATCAGCTTCTCGTCGTCTACCACAAGCACTTTCTTAGCCATTTTTAACCCATGCCTTTCCCTTAATTTACAGTAATGCCATCCTCGATCTTTCGGAACAGCCCTTCCTTTATCCCCTCAACGTTCATAATGTCTTCTATTTTGCCAAAGGATCCGTTTTTCTCCCGGTAAGCAATAATGCTTTTCGCCTTGCTTTCCCCCACCCCGGGCAATGTCCTTAAAAGGGTTTCATCCGCCGTATTAATGTTCACCTTGGAGCCCTCTGTGCTTCCCGTCATCACAGAATCCCCGGAAAGGAGGAAATTTTCCCCCACCTCTTCCTTGGAAGGAACATAAAGCTTCATGCCGTCCTGCAAAAAATCCGCCTGGTTCAGGTAAGCCTCCATGGCTCCCTGGGCAAAGCCTCCTGCTGCTTCTATGGCCTCATATACCCGGCTTCCCTTTTCTAAGGTATACACTCCCGGCTCTTTTACATAACCACAAATATGTACCACCAGAGTTTCCGGCAGGTCTGAAGGCTGTGCTGTTTCCTCCAAAGCCTGTGTTTCCTGGATCGTTTCCTCCGGTATCTGATAGGTGTCTGCCGGCTCTTCCAACAAAAGAACACCGTTTTCCTTTTGCCTGCAGCCAAACAGGACACAAAATCCAATGACAAGAATGCTTCCTGCCACCCGAATCTGTCGTTTCATTGTCATCTCCGTTCTGCTATGCAAAAGGTCCCCTAATAACGATTATCTTTTATTGTAATGTAAATTTCCCTTACTTTCAAGCAGGAAAAAAGCTATTTCCACTTAAAGATCACAATTCCTCCGATGGCGATCAGCATGCCGATCACCTTACGCATGGAAAGGGGCTGCTTTTCCACTCCGAAAAGCCCCAAAAGCTCTATGACATAGGCTACGATCAGCTGTGCGATCACGATCAGCATCACAGCTCTTGCAGGGCCCAGCATCTCCATGCTTTTGATCACGGTATAGGTAATAAATGCGCCGATGGCTCCCCCAAGGAGCATATACTTCGGTTCTACCTTCAAAAGCATCGCAAAGGAGGTTCTGTCTGCAAACAGCCAGGCTCCCAGACATACCAAAAGTGCGGTGAGCTGCACAAACACGTTGGCCACCCAGATACTGGAAGATCGGGTTACCTGTGTGTTAAATACTCCCTGAATACTCATGAGCGCACCGGAAATCAGTGCAATAAAAAAACCAACCATATGGGCCTCCTTATTATCCTTTGATAATTCAGCTTGCCCATATGGCCGGAAAAATATACATGCCCTTTTAATCAAATGCCTCTTCCTCTGAGGCTTCTGCCTGTTCTTTGGAGGGCTCATCCTGCTGCTGTTCTTCCTCTGTTTCCTCCTGTTTTGCAGCTGTCTCCTCCAGGTAAGGCTCCTGATAGTCCTCTCCTGTGACCTGGATCATGATCTCCTCCGACAGCGTCCGCAGCTTTTCATTTGCATCCGCCCCGTTCCAGATCTCCGAAAAAGCAGCTTCAAGCTTCACCCAGAAATTACTGGTTTCCAGCATCTTTGGCATGGAAATGGATTTTTCGTACTCCTCCGCAAATACAGAAAGAGCCTCGTAGCCGTAATCCACATTAGAGGAGCTGGAAACCTTGCCGGTTCGGGCATACAGCTGATCTGCATTCTGCACGGTAAGATAATGGGCAAAGTCATTGGCTGCCTGTCTGTGGTCTAGGGCATAACCGTTTACCACCACACAGCTTGTAACAGAAAGAGGTCTGGTGCCAAGCTCCTCGTTAATATCAGGAAGTGTCGTCACCCCGTATTCATAATCAAAGAGGCCGTCTGCCTTTGCATCCTCAAGCTTAAACACTGCATCCGTGGTAGCCACCGTAAATACCATTTTCCCATTTATAAACTCATCCAGAATGGACTCATAATCGCTTTGGGCTGTCTCGATGGAAAAGAACTGGTTCATTTCCTGATAAACCTTCATGCTCTCAATGGAATTCTGATTATAAATGTCGATCTGCTCAGGATCCCAGCCTGCTTCCCCGCCTATGCTGATGGCATTTCCCACAAAAAAGTAATTGTAAAAAATATCCGTTACATCCCACTTAAAGACGCCCTCTACCTGGACCGGAGCATCATAGCTGTCTGCAAAGGTCTTCATTTCCTCCATGTTGGAGGGCAGGATCTCCTGCATCTTCTGCGTTATCTGCTCCTGCGTATAGGAAGGTTCTGCCGCTGTCTCCTTGGCCGCATCCTCTGACGCTTCCTTTGCCTGTTCAGCCTCCTCAATCGCCTCGTTGGTAAGCAGTCCGGCGTCCTCCGCTGCCTGCACTTCTTCCGTCTGCATACGGGTTACCGCCATATCCTGCAGATAGGTCTTGTTATAGATAAGGGCGCTGGTTTCAAAATAAAAGGGATAGCCGATGATCTTGTCCTTATAGGTGGCTGCCAGAAGACCTGTTCCAATATACTCGTCCTTCATAGCCTCCGTGCCTGACGGCTCCACTTCCTCTGCAAGCCCGGCCAGATACGCCTTTTCCAGGGAGTCGTTTCCGATAATATAAAGATCCGGCCCCTCCCCTGCGATGGTAGCCTGATTGATCTTTTCCAGATATTCCGGCCCTGATTCCAGTACCGGCACCACTCTCACATCATGGGTTTCATTGTAGGAAACCGCCACGCTGCTCAAAAAAGAGGTCAGTATTTCATCCGTATACCACAGATAAATCGTTTCCTTTTCAGGAGAAAAAATGATCTCCTCCTGCTTTTCCGTGATCTCTCTTCCTGATTTTGCTATGCCAAAAGTAAGCCCTGCGGCTATGGCGACCGCAAGAACCGCCGCCAGTCGTTTTTTCAGACTCATGTTTTACTCCGTTTCTTTATTGCTCCAGACAGCTTTGCAAAATGGCGATCATCTCATCCACATGCTCCCTGCCGATCACAAGCGGCGGTACAAAGCGGATGATGTTCGGCCCTGCATTGATCAGGATCAGTCCCTTATCCAGGGCTGCCTGAATGATCCCGCCTACAGGTCTGCGAAATACCAGTCCCTGCATCAGGCCAATCCCCCGTCTGGTTTCGATGCTGTCATACCGGGCAGCCAGCTCGTCCAGCTTTTGAGCCAGATAGTCGCCCGTTTCTTTTACATTATCTATTATATGGTTCTCCTCAAATAAATCAAGCACAACGTTAATGGCCGCACATGCCAGAGGATTTCCGCCATAGGTGGTTCCGTGATCCCCGCTTGTAAGGGAATGCTGCGCCACCTTTTCCGTCGTCAGAAAAGCGCCCACGGGCACGCCGCAGCCCAGTGCCTTTGCCGTGGTCATGATGTCCGGCTTTATTCCGTACCTCTGAAAGGCAAAATAAGCACCGGTTCTGCCCATTCCGCACTGGATCTCATCTAGGATCAGAAGAATATCCCGCTCCCTGCACAGCTCCTTTACCTGCTTCATAAAGGCTTCCTCTGCGGGGAAAATGCCGCCCTCTCCCTGTACGGTTTCAAACAAAATGGCGCAGGTCTTATCTGTTACCTTTGACAATACGCTTTCAAAGTCATTCAGGGCTGCAAATTTGATATTTCCGATCATGGGCTCAAAGGCCTCCCGGTATTTGGGATTTCCCGTTACAGAAAGGGCTCCCATGGTCCGTCCGTGGAAGGAATGCTCCATGGCAATAATCTCATGGCCTGTTCTGCCATCCTTTAAATAGGCGTATTTTCTTGCCGCCTTAATGGCGCCCTCCACAGCCTCTGCACCGCTGTTGGTAAAAAACACCCGGTCCATGCCGGATACCTTTTTTAATTTTTTCGCTGCGGAAATGGCAGGCACATTATAATAATAATTGGAGGTGTGGATCAGCTTATCGATCTGCTCCTTTAATGCGGCATTATATTTTTCATTGTGATAGCCCAGGGCAAAAACAGCGATCCCTGCACAAAAATCAAGGTATTTTTTGCCTTCCATATCATAAAGATATACCCCGTCCCCGCGGTCAAGCACTACCTGGTAACGATTATAGGTATGCAGCAGATCCTTCTCTGCCTGATCAATATATTCCTTCATGGTCTCCATTTGCTTTTCCTCCTACTGCATGTGATGTTTTTCTTCATCCCTGATAATCGCTGTACCTACTCCTGAATTGGTAAAGATTTCAAGGAGCAGACAGTGCGGGATCCTTCCATCCAGAATATGTACTCTGTTGACCCCGTTCCGAATAGCGGCGGTGCAGTTATTAAGCTTTGGAAGCATGCCTCCGCCGATCACGCCTTCCCCGATCAGCTCCTCTGCTTCCGACGCTGTAAGCCTGGAAATGAAAGAGCTTTTATCATTAATATCCCTGTAAAGCCCTTCAATATCCGTCAGGAACACCAGCTTATCCGCTCCCACCGCCTTTGCAATGGCGCAGGCTGCATCATCCGCATTGATATTATAGGTGCGGAACTCCTCATCCAGCCCGATAGGCGCCACAATGGGCAGAAAATCCTTTTCCAGAAGATCGTAAAGCACCTTGGGGTTGACCTCCCTGATGTCTCCCACAAAGCCAATGTCCTGTCCGTCTGCATACTTTTTGTCCACCGTAAGCAGTCCGCCGTCCTTTCCGCTGATGCCCACTGCCTTTACTCCGATCTCCTGAACCATGGTCACAAGGCTTTTGTTGACCTTCCCCAGAACCATTTCTGCGATCTCCATAGTCTCTTCATCCGTTACCCGAAGTCCGTTCACAAACTGAGCCTCCTTGCCCACCTTGCCGACCCAGCGGCTGATCTCCTTACCGCCCCCATGTACGATAATGGGCTTAAAGCCTACCAGCTTCAGCAGCGTTACATCCTTGATCACGTTTCTCTTCAGTTCCTCATTGCTCATGGCCGATCCGCCATACTTCACCACAATGATCTTCCGGTTAAACTTCTGGATATAAGGAAGGGCCTCGATCAGCACTTCCGCCTTTTTCAATACTTCCTGCATTTTCTGGTCCATTTTTTCCCTCATTTCTGCGCACGCTTTTTGCACATACCGAGTTTGTGTCAAAGTGCGCGCAGACACAAATCTCGCGATTGAAAAATTTTATTTTTCAATCTTTCTTCCTCTCTAGCTGCGGTAATCCGCATTGATCTTTACATAATCATAGGTCAGATCACAGCCCCATGCCGTTGCGCTCTGGTCTCCCATTTTCATATCCACCAGGATCCTTACCGCCGGCTCCGACAGGATTGCCGTTGCCTGCTCCTCGCTGTACTGCTGGGGTTCTCCGTCCTTATAAATTAAAATCCTGTCCTTTTCCCCTTCAAAATAAAGCTCTATCTTTTCCGGATCAAATGTGACGCCGGAATACCCAAGAGCGCACAGAAATCTTCCGAAATTAGCGTCATGGCCATAGATCGCCGCCTTGCTCAGATTTGAGGAGATCACAGATCTGCTGAGGATCCTGGCATCCTGCTTGGTTGCCGCGCCGATCACCTTTGCCTCAAAAAGAGCCGTTGCGCCTTCTCCGTCTCCTGCCATCATCTTTGCCAGGGATTCCGTAATATAATGAAGCGCCCTTCTGAATTCCTCACACTCCTGGGTTCCTTCCAGGATCTCCGGATTTTCTGCCATTCCGTTTGCCATGACCAAAAGGGTGTCGTTGGTAGAGGTATCCCCGTCTACGGAGATCATGTTAAAGGTATCCTTCACATCCTCCTTTACCAGCTTTGTAAGCAGCTCCTTGGAGATCACTGCATCCGTGGTCACAAAGGCGAGCATGGTACACATGTTGGGATGGATCATTCCCGATCCCTTTGACATTCCCCCAATGGTAACCTTCACGCCGCCGATCTCCGTTTCTGCAGCCACCTGCTTGGAATGGGTATCCGTTGTCATGATGGCTTCTGCGGCCTGTGTTCCCGCATCCAGAGCTTCTGATTTTGCCCTTACCAGCTTCTCAATTCCCATTTCGATCCTGTCCATGGGAAGCTGCATTCCGATCACTCCTGTGGAAGCTACCAGAACTGCCTCCTCCGGAATATGTAAAAGCTCGCCGGCCTTTTTCGCCGTCTGGCTGCAATATGCCATTCCTTCCTTGCCGGTACAGGCATTGGCAATTCCTGCATTCACTACTACAGCCTGTCCGAATTCAGAATGCTCCACCACATTCTGATCCCATTTTACAGGCGCTGCCTTTACCACGTTGCTGGTAAAGGTTCCTGCCAGTACGCAGGGCTTTTTGCTGTAGATCAGAGCCATGTCCTTTCTGTTTTTATACTTGATCCCGGCTTCTGCTCCTGCTGCCTCAAATCCCTTTGCTGCGGTCACGCCGCCTGTTCTGCTCTTCATCTGTTTCCTGCCTCCCCGTCTCTTAACTGTTAAATTTTACAATATTATCCTGGTTCAGGACAAAGTCATAATAATTCAGGTCTTCCCGCTTCGTCCAGCCAATTTCCTTCCAAAATGCATTGCCGATGTCATTGCTGGTAAAGGCGATCAGGGAAATCTTGCTGATATGTTCCCTTTTCAGCGCCTCCATGCAGTACACCACCATGCTTTTTCCAATGCCCATCATCCTGTGATCCTTATGGACACAGACATGGTACATACAGCCTCTTCTTCCGTCATGGCCGCACAGGATGCTTCCCACGATCTGTCCATCCTTTACTGCCACAACGCTGCTGGTAGGATTTCTTTTTAAAAAGGCCTCCACGCCTTCCCTGGAATCATCCAGGCTTCTGATAGCAAACCCGGAAATGCTCATCCATAGCTTATGAACCCCCGGATAATCCTCTATGGTCATCGTTCTGATCTCGTATTTCTCTTCCATGCTCCACCTTTACTGCGAAACCTTTCCCCGCCAAAGTATGTATTCCGCCTATTACAGATTAAGTCCCTTGTCCTCTTCGCAGCCCATCATGATATTCAGGCACTGAATGGCAGCTCCCGAGGCTCCCTTTCCCAGATTGTCAAACTGGGCATTTAAAATCAGCCGCTCTTCATTTCCCGTCACATAGATCCGAAGTCCGTCATAACCTGAGCAGCCGTTTCCGGAAAGCATACCGGAAATTTCCGTCTCGGCTCCGAAGGGCATTACGGTGATAAACTTTTCTCCTGCATAAAACTCTGCGAAAAAGTCCCGCAGCTTTTCCGGCGTCCTTTCCTGCTGTAAGAATTCCGTATATAAAGGAAGGGATACGACCATGCCGCTGTAATAATCTGCCACGATGGGAGAAAACAAAGGCTCCCTTGAAAGGCCGGTGATCTTCTTCATTTCCTTCAAATGCTTGTGCTTCTGGGTCAGCGCATATTCCCTGGGCGCATCAAGCTCCTTATCCCTGTCCTCCTGCTCATACTGGGCGATCATCTTTTTGCCGCCGCCGGAATAGCCCGTCAGGGAAAAAGCCGCTACCGGAGTGTCCGGTGAAAGGATCCCCTGGCTGACAAGAGGATATGCCAGGGAAATAAATCCGGTGGCATGACATCCCGGAACTGCAATCCGGTCTCCCTCTTTTATCTTCTTTCTGTGAAGCTCTGAAAGCTCCGGAAATCCGTATGCCCAGCCCTCCTGTGTCCTGTGTGCCGTAGAGGTATCGATAAGCCTGACCTTCTGCCCCTGCGCAAGCGCTGCGGATTCAATGGCCGCAGCATCCGGCAGACACAAAAAAGTGATATCAGACTGACCGATGAGTTTTTTTCTTTCTTCTATATCTTTACGCTTGTCCGGATCAATGGGGAGAAGCTCCACATCCTCCCTTCCTGCAAAGCGCTCATGGATCCTCAATCCTGTTGTTCCTTCACTTCCGTCAATAAAAATCTTTGTTTTCATATTCCGTACCTTTCTATCTTCTTTCCATAATAAATATACTCTTCCCACAGGGAAATCTCAACCCAAACCTCACGTTCTTCCGGATCTGTCTCTCTCGACTGCATGATTATACATCATTTATGTATATTATTCAATACATTTTTCATTTATCCCATAATTATGCAAAAAAATATTTTAAATATGCATAACAAGGTCTTGCATTTCTTTTGGATATGTTGTATATTGTCAAAAGAAAGCAAGAAAAAGGCTTGCGGAAATCTATTGAATAAACTACGGAGGCATCTATTATGAAAGAAAAAGTCATTTTAGCGTACTCAGGCGGACTTGATACCACTGCGATCATCCCCTGGCTCAAGGAAAATTTTGATTATGAAGTAGTCTGCGTCTGCATCGACTGCGGACAGGGCGAGGAGCTTGACGGACTGGAAGAAAGAGCAAAGTTCTGCGGCGCTGAGAAATTATACATACTGGATGTAACAGACGAGTTCTGTGATGAGTACATTGTTCCCTGCGTACAGGCACATGCTGTTTACGAAAACAAGTATCTGCTGGGAACTTCCATGGCAAGACCTCTGATCGCAAAGAAGCTTGTTGAGATCGCCCGTAAGGAAGGCGCTACCGCTATCTGCCACGGTGCTACCGGCAAGGGAAATGACCAGATCCGTTTTGAACTGGGCATCAAAGCTCTTGCACCTGATCTGAAGATCATTGCTGCATGGAGAAATGACAAGTGGACATTAGACTCCCGTGAGTCTGAGATCGAATACTGCAAGGCACATGGAATTGACCTTCCCTTCTCTGCAGATTCCAGCTACAGCCGTGACCGTAACCTCTGGCACATCAGCCATGAAGGCCTGGAGCTTGAGGATCCTGCAAATGAACCTAATTACGATCATCTCCTTGTACTTGGCGTTACCCCTGAAAAGGCTCCTGATGAAGGAGAATATGTGACCATGACCTTTGAAAAGGGTGTTCCCACCTCTGTAAACGGAAAGAAGATGAAGGTTTCTGACATCATCCGTGAGCTGAACAAGCTTGGCGGCAAGCATGGCGTTGGTATCGTAGATATCGTTGAGAACCGTGTCGTAGGCATGAAGTCCAGGGGCGTTTATGAAACTCCCGGCGGAACCATCCTCTATGAAGCACATCAGCAGCTTGAGGAACTGATCCTGGATCGTGACACCTATGCTGTCAAGAAGGACATGGGCAACAAGCTTGCACAGATCGTTTATGAAGGAAAGTGGTTCTCCCCTCTTCGTGAGGCTGTACAGGCATTTATCGAGTCAACACAGCAGTATGTAACTGGCGAAGTAAAGTTCAAGCTTTACAAGGGCAATATCATCAAGGCCGGCACTACTTCTCCTTACTCTCTGTACAACGAAAGTATTGCTTCCTTTACAACAGGCGATCTTTATGATCACCACGACGCTGAAGGCTTCATCAATCTCTTTGGCCTTTCCACAAAGGTTCGCGCCATGAAGATGCAGGAGCTTGGCAAGCTGTAAGCAGGATAGGATCATGATGAATGTTGTCACCTTGCTGCTGTCTTATCTGGCAGCGATCAATCTGATTGGATTTGCCCTGATGGGCATCGACAAATATAAAGCGAAAAAAAGGGCCTTCCGGATTCCGGAAGCCACCCTTTTTATCGTTGCTATCATCGGCGGAAGCATAGGTTCCATCATTGGAATGTATGCTTTTCGTCATAAAACAAGGCACTTTTCCTTTGTGTTTGGCATGCCTTTTATTCTGGTCGTTCAGATCATTCTGATCATTGCTTTTCTGAACGCTCCTTTTGAAATTTCCATTATATAAGTAAGATAATCCCGGGAGAGGAAAATGTTATGCATATTGCCGTCTGTGATGATAATGTAGCCGACAGAAAACAGCTTGAACGGCTTCTGGGCCGTGAATCGGACAGCCGCAAGGCTGACACCGGTGTTTTTTATACGGATTCTTATGGAGACAGCGCTGTCCTTAGCTGCAATCCCATGCCCTATGACCTGTTTTTCATTGATCTGACTGCCGGAGAACCGGACGGCCTTTCCTTTGCCCTTTCCCTCAGGGAATTTGGCGTCACCGCTCCCATCATCCTTTGCTGTTCCAAAATCGATTATGAAGCGGCCTACTCCTCTCTGCCTGATTGCCCTTATGAATTTATGTATCTCAAAAAGCCGATCATAAAGGCTGAGCTTTCCGCCTCCATTGACAAGGCCTTAAAGCTTCTTTCCCACCGCACGCCCACCATAGAACTGCGCTCCGATCAGGATACCTATTATGTAACGGAGGATGATATTGTCTATGCCGTGGCAAACGGCCAGTATGTCCAGGTATTACTAAAGGACGGAACCGAGGTTTCCTTTCTCACCAGACTTACTGAATTCTATTACTCTGTTGAAATGTACAGCCACATGGTTCTGCTGACAGACAGGGCTATGTGCAATGTAGCCTATCTGAAAGACTATTCCCCCTTTAAAGTGACGCTAAAAAACGGGGTGACCCTGAAGTCCTCCCCGTTTTCCTTCAAATATATCAAGCTCGCCCTGCAGCTCTACCAGAAAGAATAGCCCTACAGGGTAACGATCACGCCGCCGTCATTGGCATACATGCTGCTGACGCCTCTGGTATCCATAACCAGCGCTTCTTTTACCTTGATCTTCTCCAGGATCATCTTCTTTACGCTTTCTGCCCGTTCCGGACAGTTGCAGTGGGTGATCATTAACGTTCTCTCCTCCGGTCTGACCGCTTCCTTTCCTACCATTTCCGCCATTTTGGCAAGTCCCTTTTTAATCCCGATCGCCTGGGCAAGTTGAATGATCTCTCCCTTATCCGATCCCATAACGGGCTTAATGCTGAGGGTAGACGCCACCAGCGCCTTTACGCCGGACAGTCTTCCGTTTTTACGCAGGGTATCCAGATTGTTCAGCACAAAATAAGTTTTCATATGATCTCTGTAATCTGTTAATTTATGGCAGATCTCTTCAAAGGAAATCCCTTCCTCAGACCACTTTGCCGCCAGAAGCGCAAGCTGGGTCTCCCCACAGCTTGCCGAATGGGAATCACAGACAAAAATATTTTTATCCCCATACTTTTCATGGTAAAGCTTTTTCCCAAGCTCTGCACTGTTGTAGCTTCCGCTGAGCTTGGAGGAAAGGGTAAACACAAAGACATTTTCTGCCTCGGTCACATAGCTTTCCCGGTATCTTTCCGGGGATGGACAGGAGGACTTGGGGCATTTTGGTGAAGCTGCCACCTTTTGCAAAAAGGAGGCCTGGTCAAAGCTCTCGTCATCAATGATCTGCTCCTCTTCCACCTCAAGGGTAAGGGGCACGATCTCGTATCTGTCATCCTTATGGCAATAATCCGGTAATTCACAACAACTGTCGACAACAATCTTATAGCTCATAGCAACCTCCATGGCTTTTATGTATTATCAAAAAACTATTGATACGGTTTTCAATACCACATATGATAGCATACCACACAGAAGATGTAAAGACAAAGATAGTTATTCCCACCACAAACTACAATATACCCTTTTTCCCATGGCAGAAAAGCCTTTTGGAAACGGTCTTGTGTTTTCCTTGCGCCGGAAGTGGAAATATTATATGATAGAAAAAGAAAAAACTGACCAGAAATGAGGTAACTGTCATGACTACAAACGAAAAAGCATTATTGCTCCACGAAGAGTGGAACGGAAAGCTGGAAACCGTATCCAAAACTCCCGTAAAATCAAGAGAGGATCTTTCCCTTGCCTATACTCCCGGCGTTGCCGAGCCCTGCAAAGTCATTGCAAAGGACAGGGAAGCCGCTTACAAATATACCATGAAGGCCAACACCGTAGCTGTCATCTCTGACGGAAGCGCTGTTCTCGGCCTTGGCAATATCGGCCCCTATGCCGCCATGCCTGTTATGGAAGGAAAGGCCGTTTTATTTAAGGAATTTGGCGGGGTAAATGCGATCCCCATCTGCCTGGATACCCAGGATACGGAGGAGATCATAAAGACAGTTACCTATCTTGCTCCCGGCTTCGGAGGCATTAATCTGGAGGATATCAGCGCTCCCAGATGCTTTGAAATAGAAGAACGCTTAAAGGAGATCCTGGATATCCCCGTATTCCATGATGACCAGCACGGAACCGCCATCGTTGTCCTTGCAGGGATCATCAACGCCCTGAAGGTTGTGGGCAAGAAAAAGGAAGACTGCCGGGTGGTGGTAAACGGCGCAGGCAGCGCAGGAGTTGCCATTACCAAGCTGTTACTGACCTATGGCTTTCCCAATATTATCATGTGCGACAAGGTAGGGATCGTTTCCAGGAACACCGAAGGGCTGAACTGGATGCAGCAGAAAATGGCAGAGGTTACCAATTTGGCAAACGAAACCGGTTCTCTGGCCGATGCCCTGAAGGGAGCCGATATTTTTGTAGGTGTTTCCGCACCCGGTATTGTAACCCCAGAAATGGTTTCCTCCATGAACCGTGACGCCATCCTCTTTGCCATGGCCAATCCCGTTCCTGAAATCATGCCGGATCTTGCCAAGGCTGCAGGCGCAAAGGTCGTTGGTACGGGCAGAAGCGATTTCCCCAATCAGGTAAACAACGTGGTTGCTTTCCCCGGCATTTTTAAGGGCGCTTTAGAGGGCCGCGCCACCCAGATCACAGAGGAAATGAAGCTTGCCGCTGCAAACGCCATTGCTTCTCTGGTTTCCGATGAGGAATTAAACGAAGATCACATTATGCCGGAAGCCTTTGATCCCAGGGTTGTGGCTGTGGTTTCCGAAGCCGTCAAATCCCATATCCAGAAATAATGGGCCGGGAATGGCTTGGTAAGCCCTATTACTCTCTGGATGCTTACTGTAAAATAACCTTTGGCGAAAAGCTGTACAAAATTGCACTTGATGCAGGTCTGACCTGTCCTAACAGAGATGGCACCCTGGGATCTTCAGGGTGCATCTTTTGCAGTAACGGAGGAAGCGGTGATTTTGCCAGACATCTTCTGTCTGAACGCTCCTTCCATGACGCCTGGATATCCGGCAAAAGAGCGCTTTCCGGGAAAGGCACCGGGCAGCGCTTTATCGCCTACTTTCAGGCCTTTACCAATACCTACGGGCCCCTTCCCTATCTGGAAAGGATCTACCGCCTGGCTCTGTCCGAGCCGGACTGCGCAGGAATTTCCATTGCCACCAGACCGGATTGCCTGCCCTGTGAGGTTTTGGATCTGTTAAAGCGGCTCCGGGCAGAATACTCTCCCAAATTTATCTGGATCGAGCTGGGACTGCAGACCGCCTGCGCTCAAACGGCAGAGCTGATCGGACGGGGCTATCCTCTTTCTGTCTTTGAAGAAGCCATGGGCCGCTTAAAGGAGGCTTCCTTCCCGGTGATCCTTCACCTGATCCTGGGACTTCCCGGCGAAACCAGGGAAGACATGCTGGGAACCGTTTCTTATGTAAATGGCCTGCACCCTTTTGGCGTCAAGCTCCAGCTTCTGCATGTTTTATCCGGCACGGAGCTGGGAAGGCTTTATTTATCCGATCCAGAGTCCTACTGTTCCTTTCCGACCCTGGACAGCTATCTTGACACCCTGATCTTTTGTATGGAGCGCCTATGCCCGGACATTGTCATCCATCGGCTGACAGGAGATGCCCCCAAATCTCTTTTGCTCTCTCCGATCTGGAGCGCCAACAAAAGAAATGTGCTGAACACGCTCCATAAGCAGATGAAGGAGCGTTCTTCCTATCAGGGAAAATACAATTAATAGGGACGCATTGCAAAGCGTCTGTGAATGGAGTTTATCATGCAGGAACCTTTAACCCTATACAAACTGATCGTCTTATATATGCTTTCCAAAGTAGATTTTGCCTTGACCAAGGCTCAGATCGCTGATTTTCTGCTGGGAAAGGAATATGCCCCTTTTCTGTCCCTGCAGCAGGCCATAAATGAGCTGATCGAAGCGGGCTTCGTCAGTGCAAAGCTGGTCCGCAACCGTACTCACCTTAGCATCACAGATGAGGGCCGGGAAACCCTTTCCTATTTTTCCGGACAGATCAACCACAGCATCAAGTCCGATATCGACCAGTATCTTACCGAAAACGGAAATACGCTTCGGGACGAGGTTTCCGTTCTTGCAGATTATACCCGGATCGGCTCTGGAGAATATCAGGCCCACCTTGCCGCCAAGGACAAGGGTACCAGCCTGGTGGAGCTTACCTTAACCGTTCCCACGGAAGAGATTGCTTCCGGGATCTGTGATAACTGGCAAAAGAAAAACCAGGATATCTATCAGTATCTGATATCCCGGCTGTTCTGATCTTCTTTATTCCATGCTCTAATACATGATCTGGCTCCAGCTTGAAATGCCGATCAGATCCTTTGCAAAATCTGTATACTGCGCATGTTCGCCGGTGTCAATGTATTTGAATACATTATAAATCTGTTTATGTCTTCCCCCTGCATCCGAAAGTCCGAAGGCAAGTCCCTGGGCAACCTCCTCGGCTGCATCTGTTTCTCTGTTCAGCAGAAATCCGTCAATCTCGCTGTAGGCCTCCATCTTATAGTAAGCATAGGCAAAGGCTGCCGCCTGATAGGCCTCTCCAGCGTGGGAGGTGTACCCCAGCTCACTGATCAGAATACTTCTGGTTCCCCCGGTGGGACTTAAAAAAGCTTCCTGCTTCAGATAATTGATCAGTACCTCAATGTTTTCCATGGTAAGCATGGAAGTACTTGCGGTATGGTTCACATATTTGGATGCTTTCCAGATCCTGGCCTCTGTAAGGGGAACATTATAGGGATGCTGCGCCACTCCCCAGTCAATATTTCCCTTGGCGGAAATATTTCTGTTAAACTCATCCAGAATGTCTCTCGCATCATAATTGGTATTGTTCTTTATATTGCGGTCCCACTGCTGATCCAGGGAAATATAAACCCTTGCGCTGCTGCTCACACTCTTGATCGCTGTATAAAATACACGGAAGGCCTTTGCATATTCCTCCACATAGGTTGCCACATCCGTATGGGCCATGTAGTTCCATTCCTTCCGGGCATTGATCTCATTGGCGATCACCCAGTTTGAAATCCTGCCATGGGTATTATCGGAATAACGGTTTGCCAGGAAGGATCCGATGGCTGCCATGTAGTCCACACCGGACTGCTCTGCACCGTTAAACATATAATAGGGTGCGCTGCCGCCGCCCCTTGCCTGGGGATGGATCAGCTGGGGATATGAGCCGGAATAATTATTCAGGATGATCGCTGTGGTGCTGATCCCCTTTGCCGTCAGGGTACTGAATACCAGGTCATACTCTGCGATCACCTGTCCGTTAAAGGTATAGGTCTTTCCGTCATAGGTATAAGAAATAGACGGATAGGCTGCACTGGTGCTTGGGCCTAAGATCCTTGCCACAGGAATGTTATATGCCGCCTGCTTCACGCCCAGGTCATCCAGCTCGCTTCCCCGCAGCTTGTTGGGATCTACCAGAAGTCCCTTTTTGGAGGCTGGCTGCTGAAAAACCGAACTGTATTTTGCAATGGCCTCCGGGTTGGTAAGATACCGGGCCTCGCTGACCTTCACATACTTGTCGTTCAGCTTCACCGCAACCGCATATTTTTTGTACAGCCTGCCTGTATTTAAGGAAGCGGACATGGTGATCTCGCTGTCCTTATAAACGCGATCCAGATAAGAAGCTTCCTCTGAAAGCCCTGTATCATAGGTATTCATCTCAAACAGATAGTAATACTTATCATCACTTTTGGGGATTCCATCTCCCTTTGCCGTAACGGAGATCCTGCCACCGCCCTCTGCGATCACGCATTCGGTGATCTTTGCAAAATCAGCCGTATTTTCCGCTGTCAGTTCATGGCTTTGAGGGCGCTTTTGATAAGACTGCATGACCGCCTGGCCGGCAGTCACGATATGCTGCAGCACATCCTGTCCAATCTTTTCTTCCTCCTTAAGGGGAGCCTCTTCCTGGGTAATCTGCGTGATCTCGACCTCCGGGATCTCCTCCTTTGTATCAGCCTGTCCCCGCATCAGAAAATAAATCGATGTGCCGCCAGCCAAAAGCGCCAAAGCCGCTGCAATCCCTGCGATAAGCAGGATTGGCTTCTTCTGCGTTTTTCCCTGGGACTTTCGTTTCTGTTTTCTTGCGGGCTTCTTCTTTCCTCCTATAGGGCCCCTCTTCTTTTTCTTTTCGGTATCCCCGAAAGCATTTTTTTCCTGCTCCATGAACTTTCTTCTTCTCCCTACTGCTGTGATTTCTTTCTTTTCTGTTCCTCTTCCTTCAGGCGCTTCATATGTTCCTTCACCTTGACCTCATATCCATTTCCCGAAGGAGCATAAAATTCCCTGCCGTTTAATTCATAGGGCAGATACTGCTGTTCCACATAATGATTTGGATAATCATGAGAATATAAGTAACCGGTTCCATGTCCCAGCTTTGCAGCTCCCTTATAATGGGCATCCTGCAAGTGAGCGGGAATCGGCAGATTTCCTGTTTCCTCCACAGCCTTCATTGCCTCCCCGATGGCATTTACACAGGCATTGCTTTTGGGCGCGCCGGCCACATAAATCGCTGCCTGGGACAAAATGATCTGCGCCTCCGGCATGCCCACACGCTCCGCTGCAAGGGATGCGCTTACTGCTACCTGCAAAGCCTGGGGATCGGCAATCCCCACATCCTCTGCTGCACAGATCATGATCCTTCTTGCGATAAAGGTGACGCTTTCTCCTGCATAAAGCATCCTGGCCAGATAATACACCGCCGCATCCGGATCAGAACCCCGCATGCTCTTGATAAATGCAGAAATGGTATCGTAATGATTATCCCCGGTCTTATCATAGCGGATCACGCGCTTCTGAATACATTCCTGGGCCACCTCAAGAGTAATATGGATCTTCCCGTCCTCACTCCTTTGTGTGGTCATGATGCCAAGCTCTATGGCGTTTAACGCATGTCTGGCGTCCCCGCCTGAAAGCTCCGCCAAAAACTCCATGGCATCCTCGGAAATATCCGCCTGATAGGATCCCATTCCCTTAGTTTCATCATAAACCGCCCTTTTTAGGAGCACCTTGATGTCCTCCTTTGTCAGGGGCTTTAGTTCAAAGATAATGGATCTGGAGATCAAAGCCCCGTTTACCTCAAAGTAGGGGTTTTCCGTGGTTGCTCCGATCAGGATCACCGTTCCGTCCTCCACAAAGGGCAGAAGATAATCCTGCTGTCCTTTATTGAAGCGGTGGATCTCATCGATGAACAGAATGGTTTTCCTTCCGTACATTCCCTGGGTAGCCTTGGCCTTTTCCACCACCTCTTCCATGTCCTTTTTCCCTGCTACCGTTGCGTTGATCTGGGTAAATTCCGCACTGGTGGTATGGGCGATCACTTTGGCAAGGGTCGTCTTTCCCGTTCCCGGAGGGCCGTAAAAAATAAGGGAGCTTAATTTATCCGCTTTAATGGCGCGATAAAGCAGCTTGTCCTTTCCAATGATATGCTGCTGCCCAACCACCTCTTCAAGGCTGGTGGGACGCAGTCTGGCTGCCAAGGGAGATTCCTTTTCCATATTGGCTGAACGCATATACTCAAACAGATCCATAAGTCCTATCCTTCTTCGCATTATCCATTTTTATGAATTAATCCGACATACTACATTATACGCAAAGGGCGGGGAGTGCACAAGAATAATTTAGAATTGTGTTTTTTCCTTTAGAATTGTGTTTTTTTCCTTTTTCCTTTAAAATAATACTACTGATGATTATTTTTCTCAGCAAAGCATTATCTTACCGGAAAGCGAGGATTAATCTATGGAAAAATCAAGGGTCTATTACACGGATTTTCGTGCTAAACTGGGGGAAGGCCTTCCCGCTAAGCTGAAACGCCTGATAAAAAAAGCGGGTATCGGCGACATCAATATGGACGGCAAATTCGTTGCCATTAAAATGCACTTTGGAGAGCTTGGAAATATTGCCTATCTCCGCCCTAATTACGCAAAGGCCGTAGCAGATGTGGTAAAGGGGCTTGGCGGCCACCCGTTTCTTACCGACTGTAATACCCTTTATCCGGGCAGCCGTAAAAATGCGCTGGAGCATCTGGAATGCGCCTGGGAAAACGGCTTTACTCCGCTTTCCGTAGGCTGTCCCGTCATCATTGCCGATGGGCTGAAAGGGACAGACGATATCGGCGTTCCGGTTTGCGGCGGCGAATACATAAAGGAAGCCAAGATTGGCCGCGCCATCATGGATGCAGACATCTTTATCAGCCTCACCCATTTTAAGGGCCATGAAACAACAGGCTTTGGCGGCGCCATTAAAAATATTGGTATGGGCTGCGGTTCCCGGGCCGGGAAAAAGGATCAGCACAACAACGGCAAGCCCCAGATAGACCCCGAGAAATGCCGAGGCTGCAGGGTCTGCATGCGGGAATGTGCCAATCACGGTCTTATCTATGATGAAGCAAACCATAAAATGACGATCAACCAGGAAAACTGCGTAGGCTGCGGGCGCTGTATCGGCGCCTGCAACTTTGACGCTATTGAGTTTTCCAACTGGGCCGCTGCAAAGGATCTGAACTGCCGCATGGCTGAATACGCCAAAGCGGTTGTGGACGGACGCCCTTCCTTCCATATTTCCCTGATCGTAGATGTATCGCCCAACTGTGACTGCCATCCCGAAAATGATGCGCCGATCCTGCCAAATATCGGAATGTTTGCTTCCACAGATCCCCTGGCCTTAGATCAGGCCTGTGTAGATCTCTGCAGCAGACAGACGCCTCTTCCCCACAGCCAGCTTACAGACAATCTGGCAAAACCGGGCTTTTGCGACCACCATGACCATTTTACAAACTCCACGCCGGAATCCGAGTGGAAAAGCTGCTTAGAACATGCCGCAAAGATCGGCCTTGGAAGCAGGGAATACGAACTGATCCAGATGAAATAAACAAAATAAACGAAAGGTGCGGCAGCCCCGTCTGCTGCACCTTTTTCATTTTACAATGTTTTTAAGATCGCCGTTCCCCTCTTTTTCAGCCAGAGGAGCATGATCCCGTCAAGCGCTGCCACAAGCAGTGTACAGATCAGCAGGTAGTTTCCCACCGCAAGGGTTTCTGCCAGTGCCAGATACACTATGATAAGAGCCATTACAAGCAGCAGGCTTCCAAATAAAACGATCGCCACGCCCACGCTCTGCTTTACCGCCGCTGTTTCGCTCATCCAGTTTAAATTGGGCGCTTTCAGATTTACAACCAGTCCAAAGACCGCTGTCAGCAGTGCAAAAAGCTGAGGAAGCAGCAGGATCAGCAAAGCGGTCTGCCCATCCGGCTTTAATACATAAAGAAGCGCTGCCTGACAGAGCAGGGTGGGAATTCCCGTCAACAAAAGCTGAAGCTTCAGCTTTGCTTTCAGCACCTGCCAGGGCTCTATAGGAAGGGACTGAAGCAGCCAGATCGTCTTTCCTTCCAGGGAGATGGACGGCGCCGTCATATCATTCATGGATATCATCCCACAGACCGCCCCCACTGCAAACACAGGAATTGCCAGCTTCAGACCAGCAAAAT
Source organism: Firmicutes bacterium CAG:534 (assembly GCA_000436115.1). GTDB lineage: Bacteria > Bacillota > Clostridia > Lachnospirales > Lachnospiraceae > Suilimivivens. Next base: position 39,889 of record FR894564.1, read on the forward strand.
CTCCGGTAAGCCCTCCGATCAGCTCAGACACCATTTTCTCTTTCACGATCAGAAAAACTGCCGCTGCCACCAAAAACAGCGTTCCAAGACCGCAGTTTAACATATATGTGGAGCTGGAAAGAAACCTTCTCCGCTCCTTCTGTAAAAGAGCGCTGCCCATACTTCTTCTCTTTGCCTTTTCCTCCTTATAACGGGTCTTAACAGCTTCCCTGGTTGTTGCGATCCGAAGAAAGCTTTTGGAAAGGATCAGCCATACTAGCCCGAAAAGGATCAGCACCAGCGCCGTAAAAGAAACTGCCTCCAGGATCCCTCCATCTGCTCCTTTTCCCAGCAGATAAAGAGGATAGGCAACGCCCTTTACCTTTGCCCCAACCGCTTCCGCATTCGCAAGAAGCTGCTGCAGAATGGAATAGGCCTGAAAATAAAAGTAATAGTACCCGCCCATAAACAGCAGTGACAGCACTACGGTAAAGAATCTCTTGCTTTTCATCTTTGCCGTGATCTTGGCGATCAGCCATCCCAGAATGCAGGAAAGAGCCAGTACAAAAATTGAGATCACAAGCATCAGGATCAGATCCAGGATCACATTTTGCACCGTTCCTCTTCCATTTATCCAGAACAGGATCATTGCCGGCAGGAATACAAGAGCCTCATAGACAAGCCCCCAGAACCACACTCCAAACAGCCGCACTGCCAGAATAGCGGATGACGGAACAGGAAGGGAAAGCAGCAGCTCATTATCCTTTGACCGGTACAGCCCGGCATAAGTGTTAAACACACTGCCGAACACCCCAAGGGCCATAGCGATCAGTCCCATGATCGCCATATAAAGCCACCCCATATCCACTGCAAGAAGAGGGCCGCACAGACTGCCTCCTACCACAAAGAAGATCATACAGCAGCATGCGCAGATCACAGCATACAAAATAATAAATCCGGCCATTGCGGCCTTGGAACGTTTTTTCCCTGTCTTTTTGTCCTGATAAAACCAGGTGGTAAGCTCCAAAAACTGCTTTTTTAATAATGCCTTCAGCATGACTCACCCTCCAGTTCCAGGAAAACATCCTCAAGAGAGGCATCCCCTTTTACTTCCTCCATGGTTCCCAGCCTGATCAGCTTTCCCCCTTTAATGATGGCTACCTTATCGCACAGCTTTTCAGCGACTTCAAGCACATGGGTGGAAAAAAAGATCGCTCCCTTTCTTTCGCAGACCTGCCGCATCATCTGCTTCAGCAGATGCGCCGCTTTCGGATCCAGCCCTACAAAGGGCTCATCCATAATGATCAGCTCCGGTTCATGGAGCCAGGCTGAAATGATGGCCAGCTTCTGCTTCATTCCATGGGAGTAGGCAGAGATCGGCGATCCAAGATCCCCTGTCAGTTCAAAGGCATCTCCGTAGGTGCGGATCCTCTCTGTTCTTTCCTTTTCCCCTACCTCAAAAATATCTGCTATGAAATTCAGAAACTGAATTCCCGTCATAAATTCATACAGATCAGGATTATCCGGAATATAGGCCATCTTTTTCTTGCAGGCAATGGGGTCATCCTTTACCGAAATCCCATTGATCCGGATATCTCCCTCTTCAAACTGCAAAATCCCGCAGCAGGATTTGATCGTGGTGGTCTTTCCTGCTCCATTGTGTCCGATAAAACCGTAAATCTCCCCCGGACAAATATGCAGGGAAAGATCGTCAACGGCTTTTTTCTCTCCGTATTTCTTGGTCAAATGCTCTATCTGTAACATGATATTCCTCCCTCAGTTTTGTTTTCTGTTTCTTATGTACCACTGTATTATAACATTGGTACAACAATTGTCAATGCAACATACACTGCAGTTTTTGCATGTTACCTGAAAAAGCATAAGGCGTCCGAAAGCGGAAATGCTTTTGAAGCCGCAAAAAAAACGCCGTGCAGATGATGCCCTGCACAGCGTTTTC
>FR894564.1:41833-43728 GCA_000436115.1 Firmicutes bacterium CAG:534
GATGCCCTGCACAGCGTTTTCGCTTTGCTCTATACAATAATTAAAATTTTAATTAAAATTTTAATTAAAATTAAAGAAATGTCTGCAGATCTTGTATCCTTCCACGGACAGCTTTCTTCCTCCCTTGCCCGGAAGGTTCATGCATCTTCCCAAAAGCCCGTAGCGAAGCTTCCGGTAAAGCACCCAGTCTTTCTTTTTCAGGTAGCTCCAAAGCTCCTCCTTCTTTTTCAGGTTTTCCTCCGTTTCGGAGCGGATCATCAGGATGGAGGAAACTGTGGTAATGATGTCCAGGTAACTGAGCATATAGCTATAAAGCTTTTTGTTGCCTGAAATTTTGCTGCGGTTGTCCACCATATAATCAATCATCAGCTTATTGACCCTGATCTGCTGGTCGATCCTTCCGATCATAATGCTTTCATTGACAGACTGATCCTCCCTGCCAATATAGTATCTGTAAAAATTTACATCCAGATAATACATGTTCCTGACATAGGGAAGGGGCTCAAACACATAAAGGTTATCCACATAAAAGGTGTGCTCCGGAAGCCGCATGCCGCATTCCCTGAGCAGCTTGGTCCTGAAAATCACCGAATGCATCAGCATATACTGTCCCACATGAAAATGCTTCACATCGCTCCAGGTAAAGATCTCACCCTCCGGCAGGGCATGCTTATAGCGCATGACCTTGCGCCTGTCCTCTCCTACCTTCTCGTACACAAAATTACTGATCAGCATGTCCAGAACCTTTTGTCCTCCGGTCAGCGCACGGAGCGTGTCCAGGATTTTCATATAAGGCTCTTCCTTTACCCAGTCGTCGCTGTCCACTACTTTAAAATAAAGTCCCGTGGCATGATCGATCCCTGTATTGACAGCAGATCCGTGACCGCCGTTTTCCTTATGGATCGCCTTTACAATAGAAGGGTATTCCTGTTCATACCGGTCGGCAATGGCCGCGGTTTCATCCTTTGAGCCATCATCCACGATCAGGATCTCCACATCCTCGCCTCCCTTTAACAGGGAACGGATGCAATTTTCCATATATGCTGCAGAATTATAACAGGGAACTGCAAATGATAATAATTTCATTATTTCCTCTCATTCCGCCGTTCTACCGGCCATCACCTTTTTTCTTATCATACCTTTTCTTCCCTCTGTGCGCAACTTAATAAATTCTAAACTTTTTATGTGGAAAGGAAGAATTTCTTATAAGCGTTGTATGCAGAGGGGATCGGATAGGTCTCCTTGGCAGCCCTTTGATCCACAAAGATCAGGCCGTCATCGCCCTTTCTTTCCGCAAGCTCGTCCACTCGCACCGCATACCCTGTCATATGCCATTCCCGGTGTGTAAAAATGTGTCTGCTGTCCGGCAGGCTTTCGATCCGCAAAATAGAAAGTCCCTGCTTTTTCAGATAATCGATCACCTGCTCCCTGGAGAGTCTGCCGGGCAGACAGGGAAATTCATACATTCCGGCGAGAAGTCCCTTCGCCGGCCGCTTCCGAAGCGCTGCCAGCTCTTTGTCTCTCAGGATCAAAACGGTTTTTTCCTCTATCACTCTTTCCTTTTTAGCTGACTTATTGGGATAGGAAAGCTCACAGCCCTCCAGATGGGCGCTGCATAGCTTTTCCCATGGACATTTCTCACAGTGGGGCGCTCCGTTTGGCACACAGACCATAGCCCCTAACTCCATCAGAGCCTGGTTAAAATCCCCCGGTCTTTGGGGCATCACTTCCCTGAGCTCTGTCTCGATCTCCTTCCGCACCTGCGCCGCTGCAATATCCCGCTCATCCTTCCGAAGCCTGGACAGCACTCTGAGCACATTGCCATCCACTGCCGGCACAGCCCTTCCGTAGGCGATGGAGCTGATCGCTCCCGCCGTATAGCTTCCAATGCCCGG
>FR894564.1:43754-71398 GCA_000436115.1 Firmicutes bacterium CAG:534
AAAGCGTTTCATATTCCTCCGGCATCCTGCCGCCGTATTCCTCCATGACCATCCGGGCCGCCTTTCCAAGATTGCGCACCCTGTTATAATAACCCAGGCCCTCCCAGAGCTTTAAAAGCTCTTCTTCCTTTGCCTGTGCAAGGGACTGTACATCCGGAAGGGCTTTCATAAAACGGTCATAATAGGGCTTTACGGCCTCTACCCTGGTCTGCTGCAGCATGATCTCCGAAACCCAGACATGGTATGGCGTAGGCTCCTCCCGCCAGGGCAGCACTCTTCTCCCCCGGTCATACCAGGCAAGGAGAGGATCTGCAATTTCATCCAAAACAGATAACCGGACCTTTACGGGACGGTTTACCTTCATCTGCTGCGGAGTCACAACGCAGTCATAGGCAAGCACCTCCACGCCCTCCCTCCGGGCAGCTATCAGCGCTTTCCCAAACTCCGGCTGCATCTCATGATTGGGCTCAAAATAGCATACCCCTTCCATCTGTACCACCAAAAGAAGGATCGCCCGGTATCCCTCCCTGTGCGCCTTTATCAGCTCCTGTATATGCTTCAGCGCACGCTCGGAAGGAGCGTCCGGAAAACGGACTGCGCCGTTCTGTTCTAAAGTAACCCCCTTCACTTCTATAAACACTTTTTCAGAGCCGGTTTCCACATAAAAATCAAACCGGGAATTGTCATAGACAGTTTCCGGCTTTACAAGCACCGTATCTCGAAACAGCCCCCCGCTCCTTAGCCATTCTTCTACCGCTTTGTTGGGAGCCTGGGAGTCCATATTGATCAGTTTTTCCCCCTTTTGCACTGCTACCAGGTCATAGGCTGTGCTTCTTTCCGGCTTATCGCTCCTATTTAAATAAACCGTTGCCCCCTCCGTAAGCAGCTCCCGGCATCTGCCGGTATTTTTTACATGAACCCTTTCCCTGTGCCCGTCCAGCATTGCATAGGCAATAAATCTGTTGGGACGCTCCAGAAACGTGCCCTCATGGATATGCTCATATTTCAACTTCCGTTTTCTCCTTTGATTAACGCAACCGATTGCACTCGAACCTTTCCAGTGTCAGAAGACAGTTCTTCAGTTCCTCATACCGCTCCTCGATCTCCCCGTCCTCAATTTCCAGATCTACAGAGATCGCCATGGTATTGATCATATCATCCGTAATCCGGTGGCGCATGGAAGCCAGGATATTCAGACGTTCCTCATAGGTGTCCGCATCCAAAAATTCCATAACCTGGGGATCCAGGACAAATTCCTCATCATCCTGCAAAAGCGGTCTGGGATCCGGCTTTGTCCCCTTTTCTTCCCGGTCGCCCTGCATAACGGCTTCCGGTATAACGGGCGGCTTCCCCTTCTCCTCCTGTCCGGGCTGCTTTTCTGCTGCTTCCGCGGCAGATACCTTTTCAAAACGGTATTTCTGCAATACATCCGGATATTTCTGCCTATCTACCTCCTCCATAAACATGGAAAGAGGCCTTGCATATACTTTATAATCCCCGTAAAGAGCCTGGTAAACCACCAGCTCCTCTCTTGTCTCACTGTGAATGGCAAGTGTTACGATCTGATACAGGTTTCCCTTAAAATGTCTGTAGATCTCCTGTGGTCTGGGATACTCTCTCATAAAAATCTCCATTCCGCAAACGCTTTGGCTCTGGGCCTGCAGGCTCCCTGCGGCCAGGACTGTTTTGTGGCGTCTGCAGCACAAACAGCCTATTACCATCCGTCAACTTCCTTTATTATATCCCTTGTCCGTTTCCTTGTCATTCCCCTTTTTCAAATGGATGCTGCCTGAATTTACCTGCAAAATAATTGTCATAGAATGCATGCAAAAAACCGGACTGTGAAATTCACTGCAAACAGCCTCACAATCCGGTATTTACCATAATTTTATGTCTTTATGAGCAGATTCTTTTTCAGGAGTCCTGAATATGTCTTTATTTCTCTATCTGATTCTGGAATATCCATATCCATTTGCAAACGCATCGATGCATTTTCCTTCCTTGCAAAGAGTACATCCTTCCGGATTGTATGCATGATAATCCGGAATATCCGAAATATAAAACAGTGATTTAATCGGGACTCCCATCAGGCTGTTTGCTGCACTAAATACAGAACTGATTCCGCTGATCTTTGCACCATAGTAGGTAAGTGCCTGTGTTGCCTTTGAAATCGTCTGTCCTGTAGTCGCAGATGCCAAAAGCAGAAGCACATTTTTACCTTTAATCATAGGAAGAAGATTTTCTCTGAATAAGAGCTGTCCTGAATTAATGTATTCAGGAGTGATAATATAAATAGTGTTATGTGCATTCATGGAATAAATACCGGCGCGTGTCAGTTCCTCTGCAAGAAAAGCCCCGATGATTTCGCACCCGTCAATACAAACAATCGTATCAACAATCGTATCAAGCGCAATCTGCTTGGAAAGTTCTCTCGCTGCTGCAGAAGCTTCACTGAGTCTGGATTTCAAAGTGGTCATATCCAGAAAATAATTTACATGTGAATTCGGTGTTACAAAGTGACCTGGAATTGCCTTAAGAACAACATTCGGGTTTGATTTTGACTTGATTTTAACCATTTCCTGCATAATTTTTCCTCCTTACTTGTTTCCAGTGTCTCACCGGAATGGGCGGTGACCTCCTGCGTTGTTGCTGAAATTGTTTCAGTCACATTGATAACCTGCTCATTTTCATTAATAAAGTTCCTTTACCATATTATCAAGGCTGCCAGAGGCACCATTGTCACGTTTACAAATCACCTTCTTCATGTTTTTTATCAAATTATATAATTTATATAAAAAATTATATCATATTTCCGGCATAATATACAATACATTTTTCCTTGTGTTTCCGCATTCCTTGTCATCCCTGACCTGATGTAGTATGATAAAAAGGAAAATAAATTATCTGCAGAATGGAGTTTTTTATGATACAGACCATGCATCTGGTTTCCTCCTACCAGGAGGAACTTATTTACCCGGCAATCTGCAAATCCATGGACGCCCTCTCTATCGCAGAGGATATGCGCCCCGATCTGAAGGTAGTGATAAAGCCTAATCTTATTATGGCCAAAAGCCCCGACTACCCGGTAACCACCCACCCTCTTGTCATCAAGTGCGTTGTCCGCTGGCTGAGGGAGCACAAGGTGGAACACATTACCCTGGCAGAAAGCTCCGGCGGACTGTACAATGCGGAATACATGAAAAATGTGTATCATGTCTGCGGGCTGCGCCCCTTAGAGCCGGAGCTTACCCTTAACATGGACTTTTCCGCAAAGACTGTACAGACTGCTCCCGGCTTTGTCAATCATTCCTTCCATCTGATCACTCCTATTGTGGAGGCCGACTATATCATTAATATCTGTAAGCTCAAGACCCATTCCATGACGGGCTATTCCGGCGGCATCAAGAACCTTTTCGGTACGATCCCCGGCCTGGAAAAGCCACAGATGCACTATCGCTTTCCCGATATTGAAGGGTTTTCCAATATGCTGCTTGAGCTTGCCCAGACGGTTTGCCCGGATCTCACCATCATTGACGCCATCGACGCCATGGAGGGCAATGGGCCTACAGGCGGCACCTCCCATCCCCTTCACATGCTTCTTGCTGCCAGGGATTTTTATACCCAGGATCATTTTGCAGCGGGGCTCATGGGTCTTGATCCCATGCAGATCGTCATGATCCGGCAGGCTGTTGAAAAAGGCCTTGCAAGACCGGAGGAGCTTGTCCTTAAAGGCGATCCCATTCCCACAGATCTGTCCCCCTTTGTGGTACCGGATACAAAGCGCCTTGACTTTGCCAGCTTCCTGCCCGGCTTTTTGCGAAAGCCCTTTGCCAAGATTGCAGGCAGGCTGTTTAAATCCTACCCCCAGCTTGACAAGGAACGCTGCGTGGGCTGCGGAAAATGTGCGGAAAGCTGCCCGGCCCATATTATTAAAATTGAAAACAAAAAAGCTCACTTTCAAAAAAGGGGCTGCATCTCCTGCTTTTGTTGTCAGGAAATGTGCCCCATGAAAGCAATTTCTGTGAAAAAGGCTCTTTAAGACTGACTGATCTCCATCAGGCTCTTTGAGACCATACCCACCCTTGTAAAGGAAGCGGTTACATCCTCCACTGCCTTTTTCTGATCCTTGGTCTTTTCCGTGATCTGGTCAGCCTGCTGCAGACTGCTTTGTACATGCTGCTGCATCTGATCGGCCATGGAAAGGACTTTTCCGCTGAATTCTTCGGTTTCTGCGCTGGATGCAGAAACCTCCTTTGCCATATCCTTGGAGGAAAGCTGAAGTGTTCCCAGCTCACCGGCCTCCTTGCTGACCTTTCCAAGCTGCTCAATGCCCTTTGCAATATTGCTCAGGTTCTCATGATTGGATGTCTCCACCTCATGTAAAAGTCCGTAAATCTTCTGTAAGATGCCGGAAATCGCATCACTTGCCTGCTTGGAGTTATCTGCTAATACCCTGACCTCCTCTGCAACCACGCTAAAGCCCTTGCCCATTTCTCCGGCTCTGGCTGCTTCAATGGAAGCATTCAGCGCAAGGAGATTGGTCTGGCTTGTAATATTTGCTATGGTGGAAGCAAATTGTGAAATCTCATGCATGCCGCTTTGCAGGCTTTCAATGGATTTTTCCGTGGTCATCGCCGATCTCTCGATCCCTTTCATTTCTCCTGCGGTTTCGTCCATCAGCCTGATATAATCCCCCATCCTCTCGGTGGTCTTTTCGGAAATCTCAAGCATCTTTCCCGCCTTGTCGCCGATCTCATTGATGGTGCCGTTCATCTCCTCCATAGATCTGCACACACTGTTTACAAATTCCAGACTGCTGCTGCAATCCTGCTGGGTTACCTGCGCCGCCTCGGAAATCATCTGGTTGGAATCCCCAAACGCCCGGATACACTCATCCAGCTGCTCTACAACACCGCCAAGCTCCTTGGATGCGCTGTTACACTTCTCGACCATATCTGCTACCTGTTTGGTATCTGCAAATCTGAGCAGCATTTTGTGGGATGCGTCTGCAATCCTCACGCAGATCATGCTCATCACGATGGCTTCCAGCAGAAACCCTGCGGATCTGCTGACAAACCAGGTAAAGCTGCTGTCAAATTCCACCTGCTGCACGCCTAAGGATCGGAAGTACAGGGATATGACCAGCATCACATAGCTGATCACGGAAATCCTCAGCGTGAACTTCCTATCATAATAGAAAATACTGAAAACCATTGCCAGCGCATAAGTCATATAAATACCGATGGTAGCATTGGTTGCCATCAGGGATACGATCAGCCCAAGCGACAATGCACAGGCATATTTCATAAATCCAACCGGGGCATTGCATTTTTGAAGCAAAGAAGGCCCCATTGTCACGATCACTCCGGCAATCGTAATGGGAATCAGATCCATCACCTTTGACTGAAACACCCCTACCGCTGACAGAATGATCAATAACGGAAAAACGATCACTAGCCATCTGAGTGCCTTTACTGCCGTACGGGTAACCGATACATCATTTTCATAAAAAAAATCATTTGTCATTTTCTTTCCCCTCACTTTTGTTTGATTTCCCACTTTTTGTATACGCACAGATATATATTAAAGAATATCATAAGTGAAGGGGTGTTTTCAATTCTCTTTTGACAAATTACTCTTTTTGGTCACAAAATTTCTCATTTATCTGTCCAGATGACGGGAGGCTGATCCGGTAAATGTTCTCCGATCATTTTTTCCATCCAGACCATATTGTACCATCTTCCAAATTTATAGCCGCATTTATGGAACTCCCCGATCAGTTCATATCCCAGTCTTTCATGAAACAGGATGCTGTTCCTGGTCAGATATTCGTCCTCCTTTTCCGGGGCGGCAATACAGGCATACAGATTTACAATGTTCTGCTGCTTCAGCATGTTTTCCAGGGCAGCATACAGTCCGCTGCCAATTCCCTGTCTTCCCAGTCCCTTTCGCACATAAATGGAGGTCTCCACTGCCCAGTCATAGGCTGCTCTTCCCTTAAAGGCGCCTGCGTACGCATACCCGAGAATTTCTTCTCCCCTGCAGGCAACAAGATAAGGATATTTTTTCTTTGTATGCCGGATCCTTTCTTCAAATTCTGCCCTGGAGGGCACTTCATACTCAAAGGTGATGGCCGTTGTCTCCACATACGGCTTATAAATGGCAAGAAGCTCCCCTGCATCACCGGGCACCGCTTCCCGTATCTCAAACTCTGTTTTCATTTGTATCTTCCTGTCCTTTCTTCCGGAATATGCGCTTCTATTTTAACACTTCTGCTCTGCTTTGTCCTGCCTTTGCACAATTCTCTGCCTCATCATCAGGAGGATCTTTTTTTCCAGCCTGCTCACCTGCACCTGGCTGATCCCCAGATCCTTTGCCACTTCTGTCTGTGTCTTGTCCTGATAATAACGCAGGACAATGAGCCTTCGTTCCTGTCCCTTCAGTTCATCAAGGAGCTGATGGATCAGGAGCTGGTTCAGGATCTCTTCCTGCCCGTTTTTGCTGTGATCTGCAAGCTGATCCACCAGAAACAGTTCACTGCCGTCATTTTGATAGACCGATTTATATATGGATTCCACCTGCATATCCGCTTCCATGGCAAGCACCACCTCCTCAGGGCTGAGGGCCGCCTCCCTTGCCACCTCCTCAAGGGACGGCTCCCTGCCAAGTCCCGCATTCAGCCTCTGCCTTGCATACTTCACCCTCATGCCGTTTTCCTTCAGGGTCCTGGATACCTTAATCAGCCCGTCATCCCGGATAAAACGCTTGATCTCCCCGGTGATAAGGGGCACTGCATAGGTGGAAAACTGTACGGAATATTCTGTATTAAATTTATCTATGGCCTTGATCAGGCCAATCACTCCGATTTGAAAAAGGTCCTCTGCCTCGTAGCCTCGTCCCAAGAAACGTCTTACGATATGATGGACCAGCCCCAAATTCTGTTCGATCAGTACCTCTCTTGCTTCCTTTTCTCCTGCCTGTGCTTTTTCGATCAGAATTGAGTTTTGTTCCATAGATTACTCCTCTTGCCTGATCCAGGGTGTGATCCCGATTTTTTTCTTCATTCGAATCAAGGTACCGTGCCAGGGACTGGAGATCACCTCCAGATCATCCATAAACGCCTCCATGAACGCAAAGCCCATGCCGGATCTGTCCATTTCCGGTTTGGTTGTAAAAAGCGGCTCCATGGCTTTATCGATATTTTCAATCCCCTTTCCCTGATCCTGCACCTCCACCAAAAGCACATCCTCCTCCAGCATGCAGCGCAGGTAAACGGGTTTTTCTATGCTTTCCGGCTTTTCCCGCAGAAATTCCTCATCATATCCATGGATAATGGCATTGGTCACCGCCTCCGAAACGGCTGTTTTGATATCGGATATTTCCTCGATAGTCGGATTTAACGGCGCAATAAACGCAGCAACAGCAATCCTTGCAAATGCCTCATTGACGGATATGGCATCAAATGACATGCTCATTTTGTTTTTCATTACTGCCTGTGGTCTTACCCTGTTTTCTGTTTTCTGACTTACTTCCATTTTTACCTCATTCCTGCTTTCTATCTTTTTCTGTTTTTTAATCCATGATTTCTATAACTTTATGTAAACCGCATATCATCATTGTGCGCTTAATCCTGGTGTCTGCATTGACCGCAAAGACCTTCCCTCCAAAATAGGAAATCTTCTTGTATCTTCCTATGATTACCCCTATTCCGGAGCTGTCCATAAAGTGCGTCTGTTCAAAATCAAACACCACGTTTCCAATTCCCTCCTTCATGATATACTGATCTGCCTTTTCACTTATGTAAACCGCTTTGTGATGATCTACCTCCTCCGGCATCCTGACCATCAGATAGTTATCGATCACCCTGAAATCTTCTTCCATGTCTGCAAGACTGCTCCTTTCCTTCGCTGATTTTTGCAAAAAGAAAGAGAACACATTTAAATGTGTTCTCTTTCGTGTATCTTTCCTTTTTTCCTTGGTTAATCCGCATTGTTGATCTCGGCCATAGCGGTCTCTGCCCTGGTTGCAAATTCCGTATCCGGGAAATTGTCGATGACCTCTGCAAAGATTTCCTTGGCCTGGGTATCGTCTCCGCTTCTGTGGTAACTGTTTCCCAGATAAAACAGGGCTTCCACCTTGGTATTATCATATTGGTAAGCTCTTCTTAAACTGGGAATGGCCACCTCATACTGCTCCGCACGGTAATTTTCGTATCCAGCGTCATAATAGTACTTGACCAGCCTGTCCCCTAAAAGCTCAACTAACTTATCATAAAGCGCCACAAAGGCTTCGGATTTCTCTTCGCTGTCCTCCTCCTGCCCTTCCTCGGTCTCCACCGTTTCCAGGTAAGAAGCGATTGTTTCAATGTCCTCGGGATTTTCCAGATAAATCTCTACCGCCATCATCAGTCCATCGGTAACGGTGCTGTTTCCTCCCGCTCCTTCATAAGCTGCTACCGCCTCTGTCAGCGTGGTGTTTTCCTCCGTCAGCTTCTGAACCTTCTGTTCCAGTTCATCAATGGTAGCTGTTTTGGCGTCGGACTGTTCGCTTACCACCCGCAGTTCCTTGTTAATATCTGCCTTCACGCTCTGGATCCTGCCGGGCAGGATCAAAAAGCACGCAATCGCTATTCCAATGATCACGCCGAGCCCTACATTTAAAAGAGTAGACGCCCCTTTGGACTCCTTAACGTTTATAGGCTGTATGATCGTTTCATTTCCGCTCTGATAGCGGACCACCTGCTCCGCATTTTTCTTCTTGGGCAGATTTCTTGCAACCTCCTCCGGCATGAGCATGTTTTCCACTTCCTTCAAATAGCGAAGCGTAGTGGTGCTTCCCCGGTCGATCTGATTGCATTTTTGAAGCTCCTTCTGTGCCTTCTCCCATTCTTCCCCGTTCATGTAGAGCAATGCCAGAAGCTGATGGGCGCGCACATATTTCGGATTATCGGAAAGCACCTTTTTCAGCTGTATGACTGCCAGATCCTGGCTGTCCTGGTAGCAGTACAGCAGTGCCTGATTATACTTTTTAATGGTCTGGTTTAAGGAATCCAGCCTTGTCTGATTACTCTGGAGCATATCAATGTAATCATCTGCAATGTTTTTGTTTGGACGCAGGTTTTTACTGATCACCCACTGTCCAAGTGCGGAGATTGCCTCGCCCGTTTCAAAATAAACAAGACCTAACAGATTTCTTGCATCAATATTATTTTTATTAAATTTAAGGCTCTGCTTCAGGCTGACGATGGCTCCCGACAGATCCCTCACAGCCGCCTTTTCCAGGCCGTCATTATACAAACGGTTTGACATATACATGATTTTCTTGTAGCCGGATACATCCACACCACAGCCCGTGCAGAAATCATGCTCCGTCAGACGGCATCCACAGTTATAACAAATCATGCCGTCACTCCTTATACTCTTCCTCGGTTCTTGGTTTTTCCAGCATCTTGATCAAAAGATCTGCCGCATCCGTCAGATCCTGGTTGTATATTGCTTCTTCTGCATCCTCCACCTCAAGGCTGGGATGAAACTTCTTTAATTCTTCTTCAAAATCGATCATCCTGTGTTCTCCTTATCAGGGACTTTACCTGTCCGATCAGGTAAAGGGATCCGGCAACATAGGCAATATCCTCTGCTTCCTTTAGCTGAAGCTGCTGCTCAAATCCAGCCTGTACACTTTCAAAAAAGCTGCAACTGACACCTTCGTATCTTCCCCAGACCTCTTTCATCTGCTCTAAGGAAGTACTCCTGTCTGTTGACAGCGAAGCCACGATCACCTTTGCAAATAGCCCTGCACTGGCGATCATCTCTATCATTCTGTCATAGCGCTTGTCCGCCACGACGCCAAAAAGCAAACTTCTTTTTCCCTTGCAGCCATCCCTGCGGACGCTGTCAAGAAACGCCTGTACTCCATCCTCGTTGTGGGCTCCATCCAGAAAAACTCCCGGCAGAGCCTCCTCCATCCTTCCGGGCCAGTATGCTGTAAAAAGTCCTTTCCTTACTGCTTCAGGATCCAGCTTTTCACAGAGAACATGCGCCGCAAGAACTGAGAGCGCTGCATTTTCAGGCTGATAAACAGCCTTTGTGCTGATACACAGGCTAACATAATTATAATAACGAGTATAGAGGGAAAAATCAATGCTTTTATTTCCTATATTCACATCCAAAATATTGCCTTTTTCGAGTAAAATCACCGGACTGTCCATTTTTTTTGCATAATCTGACAGGATCCTTGTCACTTCCGGTCGCTTGTCCGGAAAAACCACGGGAACTCCCTTCTTGATGATCCCTGCCTTTTCCCCTGCGATCTTTTCCAGGCTGTCTCCCAGATACTGCATATGATCATAGCCTATTTCCGTGATCACGCAGACATCCGGCTTTTTGATGCTGTTTGTTGCATCCAGCCTTCCTCCAAGTCCTGTTTCCAGCAGGATCACATCAGGTTCTTGTTCCCTGAAATAAATCATTGCCATCAAAAAAAGATATTCAAAAAAGGAAGGGTGTGATAATCCCTCCCTGGAAGAACGTACCGACAAATCTCTTACCTTTTCATAGGCGGAGACAAATTCCTCCTCTGTGATCTGCCTGTCATCCATACTGATCCTTTCACAGATGCTTTGAAGGTGGGGAGATGTAAATCTCCCCACCCGGAAGCCTGCCTGTTTTAGGATAGCAGCCAGATAGGAACAAACGGAACCTTTTCCGTTTGTCCCCGCTACATGTACGATCTTTGCAGGAAGCCTGTCACAGCCCGCCATGGAAAGAAGGCGCGCCGTGTCCTCCACAGAATTTTTACCGGCAAATCTGGGAATTTCGTTAATATAATTTTCTGCTTCCTGAAAGCTTACCATATTTTTCTCCTTAAAGCTTATTTCCCTTCCAGCTGCTGCAGGCGGTTCTTCACCTGCTCCATCATCTGTGTATATTTCTGAAGCTTTTCCTTTTCCTCGTCGATCTTGGCCTGAGGCGCCTTGCTGATAAAGCGTTCGTTGCCAAGCATACCGTTTACCCTGGAAAGCTCTCCCATAAGACGCTTTTCTTCCTTCTGCAGACGTTCGATCTCCTGCTTGATGTCTACCAGCTCTGCAAAGGGAATATACAGCGTTGCATTGGGGATCACAACGGAAACCGCATCCTCTGCAATTCCATCCTTATCCTTCTGGATCGTCACCTCGGAGGCATAAGCTAAGGCTTCAAAGAACAGCTTTCCTTCGGTAAAGGCGTTTGTGATATTCTCATTTTCACTGACTACAAACACCTGTGCCTTTCTGCTGGGCGGAACATTCATCTCACTGCGCACATTTCTGATGCCCCTTACCGCTTCCTTGATGATCTCGATCTCTCCTTCTTCCTTTTCAAATTCCCAGGCCTTTGTGTATTCCGGCCACCTGGAGATCATAATGGATTCTTCCGTGCTCTGGAGCGTACAGAAGATCTCCTCTGTGATGAAAGGCATATAGGGATGCAAAAGCTTCAGCGCATTGATCAGAACATTCTGCAGCGTCCAGAGAGCGGCATCCTTGCTTCCCTGATCATCAGAATTATAAAGCCTTGGCTTTACCATCTCAATATACCAGTCACAGAATTCATCCCAGATAAAGTCATACACCTTGGAAACAGCAATTCCAAGCTCAAAGCTGTCCATGTTATCCGTCACTTCACGGATCAGTTTATTTAACTTGGAAAGGATCCATTTGTCTGCCGGCTCCAAAGCGGGATCTGTGACCTTAAGCCCCTCCTCCGGCATATTCATCATGATAAATCTGGAAGCATTCCAGATCTTATTTGCAAAGTTTCTGTTTGATTCTACCTTTTCATAGTAGAAACGCATATCATTTCCGGGTGCATTTCCTGTGATCAGGGTCAGTCTGAGCGCGTCTGCCCCGTACTGGTCGATGATCTCAAGGGGATCAATTCCATTTCCCAGGGATTTACTCATCTTCCGTCCCTGTGAGTCTCTTACCAGGCCATGGAAGAGAACCGTCTTAAAGGGCTTTTCTCCCATCTGCTCATAGCCGGAAAAGATCATACGGATTACCCAGAAGAAAATAATATCGTAGCCCGTTACCAGCACATCTGTAGGATAAAAATACTTCAGATCCTCTGTCTGCTCCGGCCACCCCAGCGTGGAAAAAGGCCAGAGCGCTGAAGAAAACCAGGTATCAAGCGTATCAGGATCCTGTGTAAAATGGGTGCAGCCGCATTTCGGACATTTCGCCGGCATTTCCTTTGCAACTACGGTTTCCCCGCATTCATCACAATAGTAAGCCGGGATCCGGTGTCCCCACCAGAGCTGTCTGGAAATACACCAGTCCCTGATATTGTCTGTCCAGTTAAAATAGGTCTTTTCCATGCGGGGCGGAATCAGCTTGATCTCTCCGTCACGGACAGCCTTTGCCGCAGGCTTTATGAGCTCGTCCATTTTCACAAACCACTGCTTCTTGATCATGGGCTCAATGGTGGTCTTACATCTGTCATGGGTTCCTACATTATGGGAATAATCCTCAATGCGGACTAAAAGCCCCATCTCGTCCAACTCTTTTACAATGGCCGCTCTTGCCTCATAACGATCCATGCCCTTAAACTTGCCGCCGTTTTCGTTAATGGTCGCATCATCATTTAAAATATTGATCTCCGGCAGATTATGACGCTTTCCTACCTCAAAGTCATTGGGGTCGTGGGCGGGAGTGATCTTTACCACGCCGGTTCCGAATTCCCTGTCAACGTAAGGATCCGCAATAATGGGGATCTGTCTGTTCACAATGGGAAGCAGCAGCTTTCTGCCTACAATGTCCTGATATCTTTCATCCTCCGGATTTACGGCTACTGCGGTATCGCCAAGCATGGTTTCCGGCCTTGTGGTGGCAAACTCCAGAAATCTGGTGGTGCTGACAGAACCGTCTTCCTCGATCAGAGGATATTTGATATGCCAGAAATGGCCTGCCTGCTCTTCATACTCTACCTCTGCGTCAGAAATGGAGGTATTACATACGGGACACCAGTTAATGATCCTGCTGCCCTTATAGATCCAGCCTTTTTTATGCATCTTGCAGAAAACTTCCGTTACGGCCTTGTTGCAGCCCTCATCCATGGTGAAGCGCTCTCTGTCCCAGTCACAGGAGGAGCCCAGTTTCTTTAACTGGCTGATGATCCTTCCGCCGTATTCCCTTTTCCAGTCCCAGGCCTTCTCAAGAAAGCCCTCTCTTCCAAGATCCTCTTTGCTGATCCCCTGCTTTTTCAGGGTCTCAATGATCTTTACCTCTGTTGCAATGCTGGCATGATCCGTTCCCGGCTGCCAAAGCGCATTGTATCCCTGCATTCTCTTATAACGGATCAGAATATCCTGCATGGTGTTGTCCAGTGCATGTCCCATATGAAGCTGCCCGGTAATATTTGGGGGCGGGATCACAATGGTAAAGGGCGTTTTGGAATGATCCACCTCGGCATGAAAATACTTCTTATCCAGCCATTTCTGATAAATACGATCTTCGATCCCTTTGGGATCATAGGTCTTTGCAAGTTCCTTCTTCATACGAATCTCCTTTGATTATAAAATTACTGCATTAAAAATGCCCTTTACAGATCAAACATCTGTAAAGGGCGTCAATGGCTAACGCGGTACCACCTTTCTTTATCACTCAGCGACTTCTTAAAAAAGTCCTATCCATTAACGGGGATAAAGCGGGAACACCTACTTATTGTTACCGGAAAACCTCCCGGCACGTTCAGCACTCCGGCTCCGAAGCTACCTTCCGCATTCCGATCTGAAAGACCTTACAGCACCGCAACGGGGGTCTTCTCTCTGACAGACGGTTTCCTGCGTACTCCTCTTCTTCTGCGCCTTTTTCTATTAATGTTATCTTAGTCGGCAAAAAAGATTTTGTCAAGAGCAAGGGGGAAATACTTAAAAGCCTCCCCAAGTAAGCTGCCTCACTGTCCTATTGCAATCTGAATTTGATATTCCGCCCGGAAAACTTCACCCGGAGCGATCACATTTTCCCATTCTCTATCCCGCAGTTCTCCCTTATAGCCTTCCCTGTCACATCTTCCGTACCAGGGTTCGATGCAGATAAAGGGCGCATTCTTCCCCGGCGGAGACCAGATGCCGAATAAAGGTGCCTCCATGGTCACGGTAAGATAAGGCTTTTTATTCTGACCGCACAGCGCCACCTTCTTTGCCTGATCATGCTCGATCACCAGCGCATCCTTGTCAAACAGCTCCTTTGTGATCGGCAGGAAACCATCCTCAGACAGGGCATATACATCCTTTTCTTCTGTTGCAAGCCCGCTGCTTCCAAGCCTTGTGCTGACCACCTGATCCTTTGCATCTATGTAGAGCAGGTAATCCGTCTGGCTTTTTCCTTCTTCTATGGGACAGTTAAAGGCCGGATGTCCGCCGATGGCAAAGGGCATTTCTTCCTTTCCGGGATTTTCCACCTGCCACAGCACTAAGACACCATCCTCAAGAAGGCGGTAGCCCAGTTTTAACACAAATTCGTAAGGATACTTTCCAAGCGTCTCCTGATCAGAGGAAAGGCAGAACCAAATCTCCTTATCACTTTGCGACAGCAGGGAAAATTCCATGTCCCTTGCAAATCCATGCTGGTTCATGGGAAAGCTTTTGTTTCCGATACGGTATTCCTTGTTGTTTACGCCTCCCACAAAGGGAAACAGCACCGGTGAGGTTCTGCCCCAGAAAGCCGGATCCCCCTTCCACATATGCTCTCTTCCGGTTATGCGGTTTTTCAGGGATTTCAGTTCCGCCCCATGGCTGTCAACCAGGATCTCTATATTTTCATTCTGCAGTCCATACTGTGCCATATGCTGACCTCCTTACTGATCCTCATCCGTAATATCTACGAAATTGGCATCTACGATTTTTTCTGCATTTCTTTTTACCTTGGACACTCTTGACAGGATCCAGATATCGGAAAGGCCGTCATAGATCAAAAATGCGCCTATCAGCCTTACTACCGTGTCTACTACGGTAAAGGGATTGCAGATCAGCACCACGCCGAAGGCAACCGTTATGACCCCTAACAGAAAGGCAACCCACCAGTTGGTATAGCCGTCCTTTTTCAGGGCAATGGCCTGTACCACATTATGTATGCCATGGATCACGATCAGAATTCCGACGATCACAGGCACAGCCATAATGATCATTTCCGGCTTTAACAGGATCCATACGCCGATCACCGCAACCACGACCCCGAACACCATCATGCCCTGCATGGCAATATTTCTGTCCTTGTTGGCCAGATAAAAAACGATCTGCAGCACGCCGTAAACCACTAACGCTGCTCCCAAAACCATACATACCACCTGGGTCGTTGTTCCGGGCCAGATTAAGAGCACCAGCCCCAGGGCCACACACAAAAGCGCAGATACCGTATAGTTTACCTTCAGTCCCTTCAAAAACTCGTTCATCACTTTAACCTCCATTTTTCTTGTTTTTTATTTTCTCATATCCCATATACAGGAAATAACCGATCACTGCCCCCAGGCAGTTTAACAGAATATCATCCACATCAAAAGCTCCAAACGCCGTCACAAGCTGAAACACCTCTATGCCAAGCACAAAAATGAATGCATTGAGCAGAAGGATGAAAAAGTTCCGGCTCCTTGTAAAAATCTGTGGGAGCAGAATGCCAAAGGGCAAAAAGACTACCACGTTTCCCACCAGATTTTCAAAGCTGTTGAGCTTGTAAGAATACTTCACATACATCCGTATGGTCTTAAAAGGAGTAAAGTTTGCCGTATCAAGCCCTTCCAGGATCACTTCCTTTCTCCAGGATTCCGCAATCCTTAAAAGCTGTTCATACGGATATTTAAAAATAATTACCTTCACAACAAATAAGAGATAAAGAAAAAAGAGAAACCAGATGAAAGAACGATTTTCTTTCTTTTTTGTCACAAATAACGAACCTCCATTAATGCAAGTCCCTTAGCAGGCGCCAGCTCCCCGGCCATTTCCCTGTTTCCGGAGTCCAGGATTTCTGCTAACTCTTCGGGTTTTCTCCTATGCATCCCCACCTCAATGAGTGTTCCTGTGATGATCCTTACCATATGATACAAAAAGCCGTTCCCTTTATAGGTAAGCAGGATCTCGTCCTCTGCCAGATGGCCTGCGGCCGAAAGGCTCTTTTTCTGTTCGATCCTGATCTCTTCTATGGTTCTGACCGTAGATTTTTTGCTCCGTTTTGCAGAAGTAAACGCTTTAAAATCATGGGTTCCGATTAAAAATGCCGCTGCCCTTCTCATAGCCTCCACATCAAGCTGTGAAGGAATGCAGTGCGCATACCTCCTGTCAAAAACATGGGGCAGCGCAGAGCAGATGATCCGGTAGCAGTAGGTCTTTCCCTTTGCATTTAACCTGCTGTGAAACCGCTCCGGCACCTCCGTTACCGAAAGCACTCCAATGTCCTCCGGAAGATACCGGTTCATATACTCTAAGATCTCCTCCGGTGTCATCTTTGTATCCGCATGAAAATTTGCCACCTGCGCAAAGGCATGGACGCCGCTGTCCGTCCTTCCGCTTCCCTGAAGCTCAACGGGCTGTGCGGTCATTTTCGTAAGAAGAGCCTCCAGCTTTCCCTGGATCGTATTCTCCGTGCTTTCCTGCCGCTGCCATCCCTGGTATCTTGTCCCCTCATACTGAAGAATGAGCTTAAAATTCCGCACCTAGCGAACCTCCCACTTATTTTCTCTGCCCTCTGCATAGCACTTACAGCCAAGCAGGGAATCTCTTACCACTGTGTCCACATAATCATCCGTATAAAATGCCATGTGATGGCTTACCGTTACATTGGGAAAGCCCCTTAGGATCGCCAGGTCTCTGTTATTTAGTATATCTGATTTATGGTCATAATAATACAATCCAAATTCATTTTCCACAACATCCAGGCCTGCTCCGCCGATCTTGCCGCTTTCAATGCCGTCTATCAGCGCCTTTGTGTCTATGAGGCCGCCCCGGGCCGTATTGACGATCATCACACCGTCCTTCATGGACGCAATGGCCTTTGCATCGATCATATGATAATTATCCTCTGTTAAGGGGGCATGCAGGGTGATCACATCTGCCTGCTTCCACATCTCTTCCAGAGAGACATAGACTGCGCCGCTCTTTTTCACCTCTTCATTTTCATACAGATCATAGGCCAGCCTCTTACAGCCAAACCCGGAAAGATTGGAAAGGACGCATCTTCCGATCCTTCCCGTACCGATCACGCCCACTGTCAGATCCTTTAATTCCCTTCCCTGGATCCCGGCAAGCGTATAATCCTGTATCTCTGTTCTCTGAAGGATCCTCTTCATCCTGCGGATCGTCATAAGAAGCAGCATGGTCGCATAATCTGCCACTCCATGGGGGCCGTAGGGCGCATTGGCAACTGTCATGCCAAATTCCCTGGCTGCCTCCAAATCAATATGGTCATAGCCGATGGTCCTGGTGGTCACATATCTGACCCCATAGTCTGCAAAGCGCTTTAAAAGCTCCCTGTCCATTTTTGACGTAATGATGTCAATACATCCGCTTCCCCTGGCAAGCTCTGCATTTTCCAGATTTGGCGCATCAGGGCAGAGAACCAGCTCCAAGGAAAACTCCTTTGCATATTTTTCAAATAATACCTTTTCATCAAATGGTCTGCAATTATATACGGTTACTTTCATGATCTTCCTCTTTTCGCATTATTCTTCATTTTCATGCTTCTTTTTCCGTCTTTGTCTCCGTTCCTCGATCCTGGCCTCTTCCTGTTCCTTATAAAATCTCACAGGCTCCATATCCTCCTTTGTGAGATGACGGAAGTTTCCCACGCTGGCATACAGGATCTTCAGGCTGTTTAAAAAGGTATCAAATACCCCTTCCTCATACATATTAAGGACAATGATCCCCACAGGAACCGCTATGATCATTCCCACAACTCCCGCCGCCTTATAGCCCACATACAAAAGCACAAGCGTGGGGATCGGGGATAAGCCCACGGCGTCTCCCACGATCTTCGGCTGGATCAGCTGTCTTGCAAGCTGTCCCACTCCCCAGATGATCAGAAGCCCGATCACCATTTTATAATCTCCGCTGAGGAACTTAATGACCGCCCACGGGATCAGAACCGTTCCTGTCCCGAAAAAGGGCAGAAGATCCAGAAATGCCACTCCGATAGCAATAAAGAAGGCATAACGGACTCTCAGGATCAAAAAGCCGATCACTAAAAGCACATACATCCAGAGCTCGATCTTAAGCTGTGCCTTAAAATAACCGCCTACCGCATGGCGGAAGCCTCTTTTGATCATGTTCCATCTGTCAATGATCGCCTCCGGCATTGCCTTTTCCAGCATCCTGGGAACATATTCCCTGTCAGCCACAAACAGATATGCCGACAAAAGACACATGATCACCCCGATGATAATAGAGGGAATATTCTGGGCAAACCGTCCCAGCGCCTCAATGGTAGGGCTGCCAAGCTCTCCCACAAGGCCTCCTAAATATGCCTCAATATTATCTGTAGCAGTGGCGATCTTATCGCTTATATCAATGGGAAGCAGTCTGGTGACGCCTTCCAGCTTTACGGCGATCTCATCAAAATCCTGCTGGGTTCCCTGCCACATCTCGGGAATTTCCGCCACAAAATCCACTGTCTCTGTGACCAGCTTAGATCCCACAAAATAGCCTGCAAGGATCACAAGGGCGATCACCGCAATGATCACAAAGGCAGATCCCGCTTTCCGTCTGATCTTCAGCTTTTTTTCAAAAAAACGTACCAGAGGGCTTGCGATCAGGGCGATGATCCAGCCGATCACAAAGGGCATAAAATAAATAACGATACGGGGCAGCACAAAAATGCAGAATAACAGCAAAAGCAAAATGATCCCCAGATTGACCAGAACCTTTAAATACGTTTTCAGACTTGTTCTTCCTTCTCCGTCCATTTATCTTCCCTTCCTTCTTCTTCAAGGTAGGCATCTAACAGCTCGTATATTTCCTCTCTTCCCTGCTTCGTCACTGCGGAGTAGGGAATGATCAGGGTTTCCTTCTGAGCATGAAGCTCGTCCCTTATGAGCTTTACCTGCTTCATTATCTGGCTTCTGTTTATCTTGTCAAGCTTCGTGGCAATAATAATGGGAGCATATCCCTGGCGGCCGATCCACTCATACATCAATCTGTCATTGGCAGAAGGAGCATGACGGATATCGATCAGCAGAAATACTGCCCGCAGCTTCTTTGACTTGTGGAGATAATCCTCGATCATCTTTCCCCACTTTGCTTTTTCCTGCTCGTTTGCCTTGGCATACCCATACCCGGGCAGATCCACAAAGTAAAGCTGGTCGTTTACATTATAAAAGTTGATGGTCTGGGTTTTCCCCGGCTGCGCACTGGTTCTTGCAAGAGCCTTACGGTTCATCAGTCCATTGATCAGGGAAGATTTCCCTACGTTACTTTTGCCTGCGAACGCCACCTCCATAAGGGCATTGTCCGGAAGCTTGCTGGTGATCCCGCATACGGTTTCCAAACTTACGTTTTTAATAACCATTTTTCTCCTCATTTCTGCGCACGCTTTTTGCACATACCGAGTTTGTGTCAAAGTGTGCGCAGACACAAATCTCGCGATTTTCATCCTTTATTTAATCTGCTACAAGGGCATGGCGCAAAACCTCTTTCATGTCCTTCACATAAGTGATCGTCATGCCGTCCTTTATCTCATCTGAAATTTCTTCCACGTCCTTTTTGTTCTCAAAAGGCACAAGCACTTCCTTCAGTCCCGCCATTTTTGCTGCAAGCAGTTTCTCCTTCAGGCCTCCAATGGGAAGCGCCCTGCCCCTCAGGGTGATCTCCCCTGTCATAGCCAGATCGCTTCTGACCTTCTTTCCGGTGATCGCCGAAAAAAGCGCTGTAGCCATGGTAATTCCTGCGGAAGGGCCGTCCTTTGGAACCGCTCCCTCAGGAATATGAATATGAAAATCATTTTCCTTAAAGACTTCCGGCAGAATGCCGTGTTCTGTCCCGATCGAACGGATATAGCTGATGCCGATCATGGCAGATTCCTTCATCACATCTCCCATTTGGCCGGTCAGTTCGACCTCGCCCTTTCCCGGCATCATGCTGACCTCGATCTGGAGGGTGTCTCCTCCTACGCTTGTCCAGGCAAGTCCCCGCACAATTCCCACCTGAGGCTCCTTATTTGCTTTATTCAGTGAGTATTTCCGTTTGCCCAGGTAATCCTCCAGGTTAGAGGCTGTGACCTTGATCTGTCCTGCCTCCTGTCCTTCCTGCTTTTTCTCCAGGATCTGTCTTGCACTCTTGCGGCATACATCCCCGATCTTGCGCTCTAACTCCCTGACTCCTGCCTCCCTGGTATAATAGGAGATCATACTCTTCAAAGCGCTGTCATTAATGGAAAGCATCTTTTTGGTAAGGCCGTTTTTCTGAAGCTGTCCCGGGAGAAGATGCTCCTTGGCAATATAAAATTTTTCATTTTCCGTATAGCTGTTGATCTCAATGATCTCCATACGGTCAAGAAGCGGCCGTGGAATGGTCTGCGTAGTATTGGCTGTGGCCAGGAAAAGCACCTCTGAAAGGTCGATGGGAATCTCCACATAATGATCCCGGAACCTGCTGTTCTGCTCCCCGTCTAACACCTCTAGGAGTGCAGAAAAGGTGTCTCCCTTGTAATCATTGCTCACCTTATCGATTTCGTCAAGTAACATCAGTGGATTTTTTACCCCTGCCTGACGAAGTCCTGTTACGATCCGGCCCGGCATTGCGCCTACATAGGTCTTTCTGTGGCCTCTGATCTCTGCCTCGTCCCTGACTCCTCCCAGACAGATCCTGACATACTGCTTATCCAGCGCTCTGGCAACGCTCTTTGCAATGGAGGTCTTTCCGGTTCCGGGAGGGCCGACCAGACAGATAATGGGGCTGTCTCCCTTCTGGGTCAGACATCTGACTGCCAAAAATTCCAGAATTCTTTCCTTCACCCTGCTAAGGCCGTAATGATCCTTCTCCAAAATATCTCTGGTCTTTTGCATGCTTTCACTGTCTGCTGAGGCCTTGTCCCAGGGCAGCTCCAGAAGGGTTTCAATATAGCCTCTCTCCACAGCGCTTTCCGAGCTGCTTCCCGAAAGGCTCTTAAATCTCCCGATCTCTTTTTTGATCTTTGCCTTCACTTCCTCGCTTGCCTGCAGCTTGGAAAGCGCTTCCTCAAACTGATCGGCATCAGAAAAGCTTCCCTCATCTCCCAGCTCTTCCTTAATATATCTGAGTTGTTCCCTGAGCAGGTACTCCTTCTGGTTCTTCTCCACCCTTCCCTTGATCTTCTGTGCAAGCTCTTCCCTTGCCACAGCGATCTCGATCTCCCGCTGCAGATGGACGCACAAAAGCTCATAGCGTTTTTTGACCTCAATGGTTTCCAGAGCCTGCTGCTTCTTTTCGTAGTCTGTGGGCAGGTTCATGGCAATCTGGTCAAGGAGCCTGCCGAGGCTTTTCATGTTTGCGTATCTCTGCATGGCGTTTTTGTCCAGCTTGGGATAGTGCACGGCAAACTGCGCAAAAAGCTCCTTCACCTGACGAAGCATGGCCTCCTGTAAAACCTGCTCCTCCTCCGATAATTCTTCCTCTTCCGGTATGACCTGAACCCTAGCCTCTAAAAACTTTGTATTTTCTTCGTTGATCTCTAATAGCTTTCCTCTGTACCGGCTCTCCACCAGCACCCGCACTACCTGTCCGGGAAGCTTAGTGATCTGCTTTACCTGCGCCGTAGTGCCGATCCGGCAAAGCTGCTCCGGCTTTGGCTTCTCCACATCCGGATCCTTCTGGACCGTCAAAAACAGCGTCCCTCCGCGCACCATGGCAAATTCCAGGGCTCTGATGGACGCCTCCCGGTTCAGATCAAAGTGGATGATCGTATCAGGAAGGATCGCCATTCCTCTTAAAGGGATTACAGGGAGGGTCATATCCTGCTGTGTGTTTATTTCATTTTCACTCATACTGTCTGTCTCTCCATCCTTTTATCTGATACACAAAATGCCGCCCCTTGGCGGCATTTTGCAATGGTATCTCTTATCTTGCTTTACGCATAACTTCCCGATGGATCAGCAAAGGCTCACTGGTACCTTCTACCGCACCCTTAGTAATAACGCATTCTTTAATTGTCTCATCAGAAGGGATCTTGAACATCACATCCATCATGACCTTTTCCATGATAGAGCGAAGTCCTCTTGCCCCTGTTTTACGTTCAAACGCCTGCTTTGCAATGGTTTCCACCGCATCCTTTTCAAAGGTAAGCTTTACATTGTCAAAGCTGAACAATTTTTGATACTGCTTGATCAGTGCGCTCTTAGGCTCTGACAGGATCCTTACAAGCGCCTGCTCATCCAGTCCCTTTAAGGAAACACAGATAGGCACACGGCCCACAAATTCCGGGATCAAGCCAAACTTCACCAGATCCTGGGGTGTAACCTCTGCAAGCAGTTCACTGATCTCCCGATCATTCTTGCTGGCAATCTCTGCATCAAATCCGATGGAATTACGATTTAACCTGTTTTCCACGATCTTTTCCAGGCCGTCAAAGGCTCCGCCGCAGATAAACAGAATATTGGACGTATCGATCTGAATCAGCTCCTGATGGGGATGCTTCCTGCCTCCCTGAGGCGGTACGCTTGCAACCGTTCCTTCCACGATCTTCAAAAGGGCCTGCTGTACGCCTTCTCCGGAAACATCTCTGGTAATGGACACGTTTTCACTCTTCTTGGTGATCTTGTCAATTTCATCGATATATACGATCCCAAGCTGGGCCCGCTCCACATCATACTCTGCCGCCTGGATCAGCTTCAGAAGAATGTTTTCCACATCCTCGCCTACATAGCCTGCTTCTGTCAGGGTTGTGGCATCTGCAATGGCAAAGGGCACATTAATGATCTTTGCCAGTGTCTGCGCCAGATAGGTCTTACCGGAGCCGGTAGGCCCCAGCATGATGATATTGCTCTTTTGAAGCTCCACATCATCTATATCCTTTGGCGCCGTTACACGCTTATAATGATTATATACGGCCACGGAAAGAACCTTTTTCGCTTCGTCCTGTCCAATCACATAATCATCCAGAAAGTTTTTGATCTCAATGGGTTTTAAGAGGTTGATGTCAAGTTCTTCTTCCTTTTCCTCTTCCTCGTATTCTTCCTCCACGATGTCTGCGCAGATCTCCACGCACTCATCACAGATATAAACCCCCGCCGGACCTGCGATCAGCTTTTTCACCTGATCCTGTGTTTTATTACAAAAAGAACACCTGATGTTGTCGGAATTCTTTCCTGCCATTACTGCTTATCCTCCGCACGCTTGTATACTACTCTGTCGATCAGACCATAATCCTTTGCTTCCTCGGCAGTCATCCAGTTGTCTCTCTCTGTGTCTGCCGCTACGATCTCATAATCCTTGCCTGTATTTTCAGCCAGAATCTGATTTAACTTACGCTTGGTCTGTAAAATATGCTTTGCCGTGATCTCGATCTCTGTTGCCTGACCCTGGGCTCCGCCGGAGGGCTGATGGATCATGATCTCTGCGTTAGGCAGCGCCAGTCTCTTTCCCTTGGTTCCTCCTGCAAGCAGAAAGGCTCCCATGCTGGCTGCCATTCCCATACAGTAAGTGGAAACATCACACTTTACATACTGCATGGTGTCATAAATCGCCATTCCGGCTGTTACGCTTCCGCCGGGGCTGTTGATATAAAACTGGATATCCTTCTCCGGATCTTCTGCTTCCAGAAAAAGCATCTGTGCAACGATCAGGCTTGCCGTCACGTCGTTAACCTCTTCTCCCAGAAAAATGATCCTTTCCTTTAATAATCTTGAATAAATATCATAGGAGCGCTCGCCTCTGCTGGTCTGCTCAATGACATAAGGTACTAAACTCATGCTGCATCCTCCGTTCTGCTTCTGATAAAGAGTTCCTGCAGATTACTCTGCAGGAATCCCTCATAATTGCTTTATGTTTATTTCTCTTTTGCGTTTTCCACAACAAACTCTGCTGCTTTTCTTACTGCAATATCCTTCTTGATCTGGCCTACGCTCTTTTCAGGAAGAAGCTCCTTTACCTTGTCAACTTCCATCTGATATGCTTCTGCCATATTCTTTAATTCTTCCTCGTAGTCCTCATCTGTTACTTCGATCTTCTCGGCAGCAACAACAGCTTCAAGCACCAGTCTTGACTTAATCCTCTTTTCAGCCTGAGGCTTCACCTGCTCTAACATCTTATCGTAGCTTGATCCGGTGAACTGGAAATACTGATCAATGGAAAGACCCTGCATCTGAATTCTCTGTGCAAACTCATCAATCATCTGCTTCTGCTGGGTTTCCAGCATGGCATCCGGGATCTGCATGTCGGAATCCTTTACGATCGCTTCGATCACAGCGGCTTCCTTTGCATCCTTTGCTTCCTTTGCTTTCTTCTCTTCCAGCTTACCCTTTACGTCTGCCTTATATTCTGCCAGAGTGGAGAAATCGGAAACTTCACTTGCAAACTCGTCATCCAGTTCAGGAAGCTCCTTCTCTTTGATCTCCTTAATGGTGCATTTAAATACTGCTGCCTTGCCCTTTAACTCTTCTGCCTGATAATCCTCAGGGAAGGTTACGTTTACTTCTACTTCCTTGCCAATCTCAGCGCCTACAAGCTGCTCTTCAAAGCCGGGGATAAATGCTCCGGAACCGATGGTAAGAGGATAATTCTCTCCCTTTCCGCCGTCAAATGCAACGCCGTCTACAAAGCCTTCAAAATCAAGGACTGTCATATCGCCGTCTTTTACCGGTCTGTCTGTGACTTCAATGTTTCTGGCATTGTTTTCTCTTTCCTTATTGATCTGTGCATCTACCTCTTCGTCAGTTACTGCAGTATCTGCCTTATCAACCTTAACTCCCTTGTACTTTCCAAGCTTTACTTCCGGCTTTAATGCCACAACTGCTGTAAAGATAAAGGGCTTTCCCTTTTCGATCTGAGTAACATCAATCTCAGGAGAAGAAACAATATCTTCCTCGCACTCGTCAAGCGCCTTCTCATATTCCTCCGGGATCAGCTCGTTTGCAGCATCTTCATAAAAGATCGCAGGCCCATACATCTTTTCGATCATCTGACGGGGTACCTTACCCTTTCTGAATCCGGGAACACTGATCTTATTTTTGTTCTTTGTAAAAGCATTCTGTAATGCTTCTTCCAATCTTTCAGCAGAAGCCTCGATTGTCAGCTTTGCCATGCCATTTTCTAATTTTTCTACCTGTACGCTCATTTTCAGTACGTCCTCCTTAAACTTCCTGTGTTTCTTCTATACTTATCCTGCTCCTGTGGGAAGCAAATATCGAACATAATCACAGTCATTGTACGATTATAGCATAATCCCCAGGATATGACCAGTCATTTTTTGTATTTTTAGGAACATTCTTTTTCGGTCTTTTCCGGGATAAGGCGCCTCTTTTCCCCTGTCATGGGAATGTGTAAATCCACCTCTAATATTCCATTTATATCATAGGCATACCGTACCTGGCACTGCACGGTTCCTGCAGGCCCTTTGGGAATGGCAACGGGGATTTTTTTCACAAGGACGACATCCTGCGCATCTGCCGTTTTGCTCTTATAAATTTCAAGCAAAAGCTCTGTCTGATCGTCAGATGCATTCGCATAGCTTTTCTCGATGCTGCAGGGGATAGGACTGTTTTGGGGGATCACAAAGCTTATGCCATCCTCCGGCAGGGCGCTTTTCCCCTGGCATACCCCATTTTTAACGCTGACTCCCAGAGCATAGGGATTGATATCGGTAAATACCAGATTTTTAACCTCTCTGTTTTCTTCCTTCATTCCGGCTGCAACTCCCATGCCGAGGGCAACCATGTAGTCTGCGTTCATGGCGTCCACATCTGACCGCTCTAAGATACACTTTGCTGTCTGCTGTACCACCGGCATATTGCAGCAGCCTCCTACCATGATCAGATAATCCACCATATCCTTTCTGGTTCTGCCACTTTGGAGAACAGCTTCCACATGGGCTCCCATGCGCTCAAACAGCTCTGCAAAAATCTCCTTAAGCTTCTCCCTGGTCACCGTAAGCTGTCCGTTTATCTGGTCGCACTGCACGGTCATTTCCGCCGTCATTTCTTCTGTGAGCGCCCTCCTACATGTCTCCGCACTTTTAAGAAGAAGGGCTTTTGTTTCAGGAGTAAGCTTGTCCTCCTCCAGTCCATGGCTTTGCAGGAAGTATTTGGCCAGCGCCTCATCCATATCCTGTCCTCCAAGCTTTCTGTCCCCGCCGACTGCCATGATCTCTACCATTTTTCCAAAGCACTCGGCCAGCGTCACCTCCAGGGTTCCGCCTCCCAGATCAAGAACCATAATGGTAACATTTCTATCCCGGTTCGTACTCTGGCAGGCAAGCGCTGCCGCAGAGGCTTCATTCATAAGCTGCTCCACTTTCAGTCCGGCCAGAGCGCCGGCACGCTTTACCGCCAGCCTTGCCGCATCATCCATGCCGGCAGACACGCTGATGATCGCCTCTTCCACAGGCTCCTTCAGATACTTTTCTGCGTCCTCTTTTATGCGCCTTAGCAAAATGGCTGTAAGCTCCTCCGGACAGTAGGTCTTGTCAAAAACGGAATACTTTTTGTCCGTTCCCAGAAAACGCTTAAAATCCCTTACTGTACTTTCCGGATGGGATACCAGTCTTTCTTCTGCTTCCTTTCCCACATATACGGTTCCATCCTCATCAAAGCTCACCACGCTGGGCGTCTGATATTCTCTTACGTCATTCGGGATCAGACGGCTTAAACCGTTATTCCATATTGCCGCAAGACAGTTTGATGTTCCTAGATCAATTCCTATTATTTTCCCCATATTCGTTCCTCCCACGAATTATTTTCGACATGCTTATATAATACACTCATTATATACTTTTTTACAATGATAAATATTTTCGATTAGCGACAAAATACCTTAAAAGAAAAACTGGTATTTTCTTTTCATTTGTAATACAATCTTTAAAGAAAAAGCCTGCAATGAGAGAAGCAGCCTCTGCTTTCTGTCCTTGCAGCCTCCATTTATCCTGAGCCGAAGGATTTCCTGAGGTAAAGACACATGCTGCAGAAGGACATGGTAATCGATATGGCAGAAAACAAAGAGCAGAAAGCTGCGATCATTGGTATCTTCATTAAGGATTTTGACGCCGTCCCCAAGGTAAACGACATTCTGCACGATTTTGCAGATGACATCATTGGCAGGATCGGAATCCCCTACCGTGCAAAAGAGCTGCATGTTATTTCTATTATCTTAAGCACCACTCCTGACAGGATCAGCGCTCTTTCCGGACAGCTCGGAAGGATTGAAGGCGTTACTGCCAAGGCAATGCAGGCTAATCTGTAAAAACACAGGAGGCTTTTATTATGAAAATCACAACCAAACACCTTGTGCAGACTGCACTGCTTCTGGCCATCTGTATTGCCAGCCAGTATTTTAAGAACCTGTCTGTCTACATCACCGGTCCCATTGTCAATGCGACCATCATCATTGCGGTGCTTTCCGTGGGTCTTTTCAGCGGACTGCTCCTTAGCATCATCGCTCCCATAACCGCATTCTTTTTTACCGGCTCTCCCATTATGGCTGCCATCCCTTTGATGTTT
>FR894565.1:0-12022 GCA_000436115.1 Firmicutes bacterium CAG:534
TCCCTTCGGGCACATTGAAAGGGTTGTTACCCTTTTCTTTTATATTATTCGTTGTATGGTGGGTATGGCGCAGTTGGCTAGCGCGCCAGATTGTGGCTCTGGAGGCCGAGGGTTCGAGTCCCTCTATCCACCTTATACCAAGGCCTGTTTCTGAAACAGGTGCTAGCTTGGTGTTTTAATGGGCTATCGCCAAGCGGTAAGGCACAGGACTTTGACTCCTGCATTCGCTGGTTCAAATCCAGCTAGCCCAGTTTTTTCATACGGGCCACTAGCTCAGGCGGTAGAGCACTTGACTTTTAATCAAGTTGTCCCGGGTTCGAGTCCCGGGTGGCTCATTTAAAAAGAACTCTGTAACTTGCAGAGTTCTTTTTTGATGTATCAATTCTTTCTATAAATAATTGATTGTAAAGTGTGCCTCTCCCTTCCGGTCAAGCTCCATGATCACAAAGGAAGGTCTTCTGCCCTCCTGCCTGGGATAGGTAAGGCTTCCGGGATTAACCGCTACAAGACCGTCCTCGATATCCACCACCGGTCTGTGGGTATGTCCATACATCACAATGTCCGCACTTCTGGCCCGGGCTTCCTCCTTCAGGTACTCGTTTCCCATGGAAACGTAGTAGGTATGCCCATGGGTCAGCCACACCTTATATTTCCCGATATAAAATTCTTTTTCTCTGGGAAGGTCTGAAAAAAAGTCATTATTTCCCACCACCATCTCTACCGGACAGCCGGCCGCCTGTGCAATCAGATATTCGCTTCCCTCTATATCGCCGCAGTGTACCAGCATGTCAATGGGAGCCACTCTTTCCAGAACCTTCAAAAAATTTTCATTCTTCCGATGTGTATCGCTTACGATCAGTACCTTCATTCAGGTCTCTCCAAGTTCGTATTTTACTTTTTTCGTATGTATTTCTGCTTCCGCTTTTGTCTCTCCTTAAAGGACGCTGCACAGCTTCTCCTTCATGGCGCGGAGAGCCTTTCCTCTGTGGCTGATCCGGTTCTTTTCCTCCTCCGACAGCTCTGCCGTGCTCACGCCGTACTCCGGCACCATAAAAATAGGGTCAAAGCCAAAACCGTTCTTTCCTCTTTCCTCGTAGCCGATCCTTCCCTCAATGGTCGCCAGCTCTGTAAGCATTCTTCCATCCGGTAGGGCACAGGCAATGGCACAGACAAACCTTGCCGTTCTTTTTTCCTCCGGCACGCCGCTAAGACGCTCGATCAGATTGGCATTCTTGATCTGATAAGAGGTGTTTTCCCCCAGATACCTGGCGGAATAGATCCCCGGCTCTTTATTTAAATAGTCGATCTCAAGTCCGGAGTCATCTGCCATCACAATGGCGTCCGGTGCGAGGGCGGCTACCGCTTTCGCCTTGATCACCGCATTTTCCGTAAAGCTGCTTCCATCCTCCACAATATCAGTCTGGATGCCCGCTTCCTTCATGGAAAGGATCTCCACCTCTTCTCCCTGTAAAAGGCTGTCTCCCCAGATTTCACGGATCTCTTTCATTTTTCCCTGGTTTCCTGTCGCAAAAATAATCTTTTTCATTTTAAATGACTGCCATACCTTTCCAAAACCTGCAGGCCTTAAACTATGGATGTAAGGCCGCATGCATTTTTTATCATTCTTCTTCATAAACCTGCAGAATTGCATTGTATATTCCTTCTGCGATCCTGTCCTGATACTCTTCTCTTTGAAGAAGGCCTGCTTCCTGCTTATTGGACAGGCAACCCACCTTAATGGCAGCTGCCGGGATCGTAATATGCAAAATAGCATAATCTCCGTCTTCCGCTTCTGCAAGTCCCAGGGCCTTGCCCTTAATGCTGGTGACCACCTGCCTCTCCAGCACATCTGCCAGCTCTACGCTTCCAAAGCCCGGAATAAAATAGCTTCCGTTATAAAGCGCCGTGGTTCCGTACTGGCTGCTCTCCTTCTGATAATCCGCTTCTATGCGGATATACATATCCGCCCTGGTTTCATTTGCAAGGGCAACCCGTTTTTCTTCCTCCGGGCCAACATCATCCATCCGGGTGTAATATACCTTGATGTCCGTCTTATCCAATCTTTCTTTAAGTTTCCTGGCAATTCCAAGATTAATATTCTTTTCCCAGATGCTGCCGCTTATCTCTCCCTTGTCCTCTCCGCCGTGAGCCGGATCAATGACCACGATCTTATCATAAACCTCTCTGGGGCTTAAAAAATCAATATAAAGATTTCCATCCTCTAAAATGGACTGGCATTCAAAAACACCTTTCAGCTCAAACTTCAGCCTGACGCCGTCCTCTGCCTTCTCAAAGCTGCCCTGCCTGATATTTTTGCGTTCACCGGACACTGCATTGTCACGGTAAAAGCTTTCCTCCGCTCCCTTCAGGAAAACATAAAGCTCCTGATCCACATAATGATTTTCGATCACAATGGCTTCGGAAGAAATCCCCTCCGGCAGCGGGATCCGCAGGTAGCTGGTATCTGCTTCCCCAAGCTGGAACGTGAGCATCTGGGATGTTCCCTGCAGCTCCATCTGCTCCTTCCGCCCCTTCATATCTACCTCGTCCTGGGTCACATTGGAAATCGTCACTACCTTTGTAGCGGAAACATATAAAATTGCCCCCATGGAAATCGCCGCAAACAGGCAGGTCCAAAGGGTCATGCCCTTCATCAGATTTCGTTTCATTTTTACCTGCTTTCCCGTTCCCCAAAGGGCTCTTTTCGCTTCGGCGGCTTCGGGCCGGGGAATTGATAGAAATACGTTTTCATCATTCCATTATAAATTTTCCTGTTCTTTGCAGCCTTCATCCCCAGCGCTTCCTGTGCCTTTTCATAGGAAGTGATCAGATACAAAGACCAGTCATCAAGCGCCCGGTATCTTTCCCCTATGGTCGCATATAACGCCGGAAGATTATTCTTGTCTTCAATCCGTTCCCCGTAAGGCGGGTTGGTAATAATAAAGCCATATTTCTTACTGTGGCTTAATTTGCTCACATCCCTTTTCTGAAAGTGGATCAGATGCTCCACCCCTGCCAGTCTGGCATTTTCGCGGGAGATATTTACCATTTCTTCATCAATATCATATCCCTGGATATCCGTATCCGGGCACGGGATCACCTCTTCCCTGGCCTCCTCTACGGCATCCTTCCAGTATTCTTTTCCGATCAGATGGTTCCATTCCATTGCCGTAAAGGAACGGTTCATACCGGGAGCCATATGGGCCGCCATCAGCGCCGCCTCAATGGGGATCGTACCGCTTCCGCAAAAAGGATCCACCAAAATCCGGTCCCCCTTCCAAGGCGTAAGCATGATCAGCGCCGCTCCCAGGTTTTCCGCAATAGGCGCCTTGGCCGTAAGCTTCCTGTAGCCTCTTTTATGTAAGGATTCTCCTGTGGTATCCAGGGCAGCCGTCACCTGATCCTTCAGCAGAAAGACCCTGACGGGAAAGGACTGGCCACTTTCCTCAAACCATTCCACATGGTAGACCCTTTTCAGCCGCTCCACCATTGCTTTTTTCATAATAGACTGAATATCGGAAGGACTGAACAGTTTGCTCCTTACGCTGGCAGCCTTCGTCACCCAGAATTTTCCGTCTGCGGGAATAAAGTTTTCCCATGGGAGCTCCTTTGTCCCCTGAAAAAGCTCTTCAAAGGTTTCTGCCCGGAAGCTTCCCACC
This sequence comes from Firmicutes bacterium CAG:534, assembly GCA_000436115.1. Classification (GTDB taxonomy): domain Bacteria; phylum Bacillota; class Clostridia; order Lachnospirales; family Lachnospiraceae; genus Suilimivivens. Next base: position 3,660 of record FR894565.1, read on the forward strand.
TTGATCAGGATCCTCTCCGCACTGCGCAGTCCGATATTTGCCCTGCACACAGCCTCCTCGTCCCCAAGGAAGGTTACTCTTCCGTCCTCTACAAGGGTTACATCATATCCGAGATCTGTGATCTCTCTTTTTAACACCGACTCCAGCCCAAAATGGCAGGGAGCGATCAGTTCATATCTATTCATATTTTCAGCTTTCCTGTTGTTTCTTTTTCAGAAGATATCACAGAAAATTATAGCATAGACAGGCTCTTTTGTACAAGAAAAAAGGGATGCCAAGGCAGCATCCCTTTCTCCAAGTTTCTTAATACTCGTTGTTCTTTTTGTTGTTGGAACAATTAGAAGAACTGTTCTTCTGGCTGTTCTTTTCCTGGCTGTTCTTTTCCTGACTGTTCTTCTCCTGATTGTTCTGGTTGTTCTGACTATTCTGGTTATAATCGTTTTTGGACATATTTCCTACCTCCTGTTTCTTTAGGTTACAAAGGTAGTATTTCTTTTCCTGTCCAAAAATATTCCAATTCATTTTTAGTACTTTGGTACTGGTTTTTTATTCATTATGCACAAAGAAAAGCCCGCTTTGGGTTAGTACTTTTGTACTAATTCTGCATTGATTTTCTGATCCTGCGGCATTATAATAATTACATAGACAGGAAACCCTTCAATTTCTGTTTATAACCCTTATTTAAATTATTTACTCCCCAGAAAAGGATTGCATTCCCCGCAATCCTTTTCGCTTTGTCATTTTCTTTTTTATGTCGGAAATCGTTGGAGTATAAAATTTATTCTTCAAATTTTGCAACTTTGAATTTCTGGATCATTTTGCGCAGGCTCTCTGCCTCATTACTCATTTCCTGACTTGCAGCCGCACATTCCTCAGAAGTTGCGGAATTGGTCTGTACCACATCATTGATCTGTTCAATTCCTTCATTGATCTGCTTGATTTCTGCTGTCTGTGTTTCCAGTGTTTCTGCAATGTTGGAAACCGCTTCTGTGATCACTTTGGAGTTTTCGGTTACCGCTTCTAAGTGGGTAGCAGTCTGCCCGGCGATGGTCATACCCTTTTCTACCGCCTTAACAGATGTCTCGATCAAGGTTGCAGACTCCTTTGCCGCCTGGGCGCTCTGATCTGCCAATACATTGACCTGATCTGCCACAACCGCAAAGCCTTTTCCTGCTTCTCCCGCTCTTGCCGCCTCAATAGAAGCATTTAATGCAAGCAGATTTGTCTGGGATGCAATATCGTTGATGGTTGCAATGATCTTATCGATCTCCCGGGACGCCTCATTGATCTCATGCATGGACTGAACCATTTCATGCATCTTGCCATTGCTTTCTGAAATGGCATTTCCAAGCTCTTCTACTCTTCCGCTTATCTCATTTGCCGACTTGGAATTCTGTTCTACCTGTTCCGAAACCCCTGCAACTGTTGCTGTCAGCTCTTCTACAACTGCGGCCTGATTGGTAGCCCCATCTGCAAGATCGTTAGAGCTTGCTGCTACCTGCTCCGCCCCGCTGGTAACTTTATCTGAAACACGCTGGATCCCTTTCACGGTATCTGCCATGCTCTTTTCAAATGCCATAAAGGAATCTAAGATGCCGATAAAATCACCCTTCCACTCCACTTCAGGCTGGGCGTCAAAATTCCCTTCTGAAAAGAGCTTCATAACACGGTCAATATCTTCTACATAAGACCCCAGGATGCTGATAGATTTACGCATGCTGTGTGCCAGTCTTCCGATTTCATCCTCTGAATGATATTCCAGCGTACTGTGCAGGTTTCCTTCTGTTAATTCCTTTGCCACATTCTCAATGGCATGTAAGGGCTCCAAAATTGTCTGAAGTACCTTTTTGCTTGTCTTCTGGGTCAGGATCCATGCAAAGATCAGGCAGGCAATAATGCCTGCAAAGCCTACGACTGCAGAAACAAAAGTATTTCTAACGGTCCGATTGCTCACCTCATCGGTCAGTTCATCCAATCTTATTGCAATTTCTACGGTTTTATTTAATGCCGGTGTGCACTCATTATGAATGGCGTCAATGGCTTTTTCCTTGTCACCGCTCATAATATCTGCCATGATGGAATAACCCACATTTCCCCAGTCGGAAAGAGAGGTGGCATATTCCTGATAATCTGCATCAGAAACAACACCGGTTCCCTTTAAGATTTTCAGCTCTGAGTCAACCTCTGCAAGCAGATTTTCTACTGTCTGCTTGTAACCATCGTAAGTGGATGCATCATCATTTAATGCCATTTCCCTGATATTTCTTGCTGCTGCATTCACATTGATCCTGCAGATTTTAACTGCCTGATCTGCAGCGTTGACATTCTGAACATAATTTAACATGTTGCCAAACAGCATTCCTATGATCACTATGGACAAGAGGCCCGAAATCAGCATCATAATAATGACTTTTCTGTAGCCATAGCTTATCCTTTCCTTCAACTGCATATTTTCCAATTTCTTCTTTGTGCTTTTCTGCGACAACATAATTATCATTTCCTTTCTCTCTAGTTTTCGACATTTATATACCAAAATCGAATTATCAAGTCAAGATGTTTTCGCTAATTTTTTCCAATTCTCCCTTTTTCACAATTTTTGATTATTCCGGTTTGGAAAATTAGTACTTTTGTCACGCTTATTATTTCAGGGAATTTTTCTTTTCAAAAAATATAAAGGGCTGCATTTCGCAACCCTTTTCTGATAAATCTAAATCCACTTTATAACTCTAGTTTATTGACTACCTACTTTATAAATATCTCATGAATAACTCTATACATCTGTTGTTAGTATATACTATTCAGCCGCTAAATACAACTATTCTCTTAGTTTTATCTAAAAGAGCTGCCGCACTAATGTGCGACAGCTCCCTTTTTATGCTCTTATTAAAGTTCAGTCAAACGACTTACTGTGCCTTCCAAGCGTCATACTGTGCCTGGAACTCAGCCAGTACATCCTGGTATCCAGCCTCATCAAGAGCTGCCTGGTATGCTTCGATAGTAGCATCGATATCTGCTGCTGCAAAACCACCGTTCTCAAGAGGGAAACCATAGGTTTCAAATACGTTCTGGCATGCTGCGAACTGAGCCTCTACAGGAGTCTTGTCGAAACGGAAACCTGCTGCAGGAGAGGTCTTAGCACCACCATTGAATGCCTCGTACAGGCTAGCCTTATCTGCAGGCTCACCAGCAACAGGAGTTACGATGGTAGCAGATGCGGACTCCCACATGGAGTGGTTGTACTTCTCGGAAGTCTGAGCAACCTGGCCGTTCTCATCATAAGTAAAGTCTTCACCTTCGATACCGAATGTCCAAAGATCAGCAAGCTTGCTGTCTGTGTAAAGAAGACCCATGAAATCGATACAAGCCTGTGCCTGCTCAGGTGTGCTGTTTGCAGTTACGCAGTAGCAGGAACCAAGAGCGGATGTAGAGTGAGCCCATCTGTCAGTAACAGGTGCCATAACAACTTCCTGATTATAACGGCTGTTAGCCTCTGCATTAACCGGGATATCTGTCCACCAGGAGAATGCCCAATCCTGTGTCTGAGTTGTGGTATCTGTTGTGGTCTTTGTTACATCATCTTCAGAGATGTATCCCTTCTCAGCCCATTCAGCCATCAGAGTACAGAACTCTTTGTACTGAGGAGTAAGAATGGTATCAACAACTTCGTTTGTGTTCTTATCAACTGCTACCCAGTTAGCTGTAGCATCAGCGGTGAAGAAATCAAAATCGTTGATGTATAATCTGTAGAACATAGCAGTCTTCTGTGTTAACCAGGGATACTTAAGTCCTTCTGACTTAGCGTCCTCAAGCATGGGCTCGATGTCCTTCAGAGACTTAACGGAAGACATATCCCAACCATACTTGTCAGCAAGATCCTTACGAGCCATGATATCATAGCCTTCTACATTATCCTTGTAAACAGGGATGAAGTAGTTCTTGCCGTTGTACTTGGTTGCTTCCCACTGACTTTCGTCCATGGAGTTGTAAAGGTCTGTTCCAGGAAGAAGATCTGTCAGATCATAAACTGCGTTCTGAGGAACCAGATCGTTAGTACCGATAACGCTCTCCCACGAAGCTGTCCAGAGAAGGTTGATTTCGTTGTTAGCCAGAGCAAGGTTAGCCTTGTCTGTGTACTCACCGGAACCGATATCTGTAAGCTTGATCTCAACATTGATCTTGTCGCCGATGTAAGCGTTTACAGCATCCTGAACCTTCTGTACCTGAGCGGAATCAGGAGTTGCAAGGTTGAAGGTTGCTCTTGTTACGTTGATGACAACCTTATCACCTGATGCAGCGTCTGTGGTCTCTGCTGCTGCAGTATCATCTGCTGCAGTTGTGTCCTCTGCTGCTGTGTCAGTTGTTTCTGTGGTCTCTGCTGTAGTGTCAGTTGCTGTGCTGTCGCTGCTGCCGCCACATCCTGCCAGAAGTCCAACAGCCATAGCGGCTACCNNNCCAGCCATAGCGGCTACCAGAACTCCTGAAAGGAGCTTGCTAATAGATTTCTTTTTCATTTCTGAAAAACCTCCCTTTTTTTTGATATATATTCACTAAGATGCTGCAGGAATTGCAGTCACCCGGAATACCATAGTAATGTGAAATTTGTTTTGTATCAGCCCTTTACGGAACCTACGGTAAGACCCTTTACAAAGTACTTCTGGAAGAAAGGATATACTACCATGATCGGTGCGATAACGACTACTACGGTTGCCATAGTTGCGGAATACTGAGGAATGTTTCCTCCCATTGCCGCTCTTGCTGCTGCAGGAACATTGGAGTTGTTCAGCAGGAATTCAATACTCTTCTGGATATTTACCAGTAACAGCTGCAAAGGCTTCTTGCTATCTGTGGTAATGTACAAAAGTGCGTTCTGCCAGTCATTCCAGTATGCGGTAGCCATCATGAAACCAACGGCTGCCATGGAAGGCTTTAACAGCGGCAAGGTGATCTGGAAGAAGGTTCTGTACTCACCTGCACCGTCGATCTTAGCTGCTTCCATCAGTTCTGAAGGAATGCTGTTTACTATGTACGTCCTCAGTATAATAACATTCATTGTGCTGACGCACAGGGGTAAAATTAAAAGCCAGAGGCTGTCTTTCAAGTGATAATAGCTTGTAAAGACGATATATCCGGAAAGCTGACCACCATTGAAAAGCATGGGGATAAGCAGATATACGGATAAAAACTTGGATAAACGGAACTCCTTACGGCTGATGGAGTAGGCAAACATTGCCATAACCAAAAGTCCGAGGAAAGTACCAAATACTGTAATGAAAATGGTAATTCCATATGAGGTTGCAAGCTGCTTGCCGTATTTCAGCACCGCATTGAAACCTGCCATGGACCACTTCTCCGGGAAGAAGCTGAAACCATTCTTTGTAATTGTCTTTTCATCTGTGAACGCTGCGACAAAAACTAATACAATCGGCAGTCCACAGAACAATGTATAAAGTAAGAGGAAAAATCCTAAAACAATCTGTCCAAATCCCTTTTTCTCATGTCTGGAGGGAGCCAGATCTGCTGAGTTGCCTTTTTTCTTGCTCATGTCATCTCCTCCTTCCTAGAACAATGCATTCTCAGGTGCAATCTTACGAACCATACCATTTGCAAACAGCATCATCAAAAGTCCTACAACAGACTGGAAGAAGCTGGTCGCAGCCGTAAATCCGAAGTTCGAGTTCTTAAAGATCGCATTGAGCACATAGGAGTCAATAACCTGGGTGGTTGAGTAAAGCACACCGCTGTTTCTGGTAACCTGATAGAAAAGACCTGTATCAGATCTCATAACATTACCTACAGAAAGCAGTAACATAACGGTGATCATGGGAACCAGTGCAGGAATGGTGATATGTTTGATCTTCTGCCATTTGTTTGCACCGTCAATTTCAGCCGCTTCATAAAGGGCTGTGTCAATACCTGCCAGCACTGACATGTAAAGTACGGAACCGTAACCAACGCTGTTCCACATCTTAACAATGGTTAAGATTGCCGGCCACATGGACGGCGTGGAATAAAATCTGGTGGATAATCCCAAAGCATGGTTTAAAATACCGGTATCTGTACTGATGAATGCATATACGATAAACTGTACTGCCGCATAAGATATGAAAACCGGGATGATCATGATGGTCTGCATGGTCTTCGCCATTTTCTTAAACATGAACTGATCAATGGCGATTGCCAGTACAACATTCAGAAACGTTCCTAGTGCTGTAAATATTACATAGTAGATCAGTGTGTTCTTTGTCATGTTGACAAATGTTGTTTTAGATGCCAGCAGATACTTGAAGTTATCAAGACCGTTCCACGGGCTGGCCCATATGCCTTTCGTATAGTCGAAGGACTTGAATGCCATTACAAGACCTGCCATAGGCACATACATGATAAAGAATAAAATCAAAAAGGCCGGCAAAGCCATAACTACATGTGCCCTGTGCTTCCAGGTATTCTCTAAGAAGCCTTTCATAATCATCTCTCCTTTTTTATTAGTTTCGCTGCTGCATATCCCCACATCACAGCTCGGATTCATTTCCGCTAAAGTCTTTTAACGGAGTTTCCCTTGAATACCGTTCCCTCCACAACAATCTGCTCTGTCAGTGTGGTTCTTGGAGTTTCGATCAGATCGATAAGCTTATGCGCCGCTTCTTCTCCAAGTCTCCTGGTATTCTGAACGATTGTTGTCAGCTTTGGTTCAAAGTTCCTTGCGATCGTGATACCGTCATATCCCACAACCGAAATATCATCAGGTATCTTCAGCCCCTTCTCATTGATTGCATTCATTCCTCCAAAACAGGAAAAATCGTCCGGATAAAAAATGCAGGTCGGCGGTTCTCTAAGCTCCAGGAGCTTTAACGTTTCCTCATATGTCCCCTGCGTGTTCCTGTAAGGCGCTTCCCTGATATATTTGGAAGGAATGCTGACCCCCAGCTCCTCACAGGTTCGATAAAAGGAAGATAACCGACTCTGTGTGACCGCCGAATCAAGTCCATGTATGTAAGCGATCCTGCGGTGCCCCATTTCATAAACATAATGAACCAGATCCCTGATCCCTTTAATGTTGTCCGATATAATGGAGCTTCTGTTGTGAAACAGGTGGTCGATGGTCACTACCGGGATATCGCTTCTGACAAGCTCCTCCACCTCCGGATCCTCAAAATCCACGCAGGCGATCACCACACCATCAAAGCCCCTGTATCTGCTGTGCTCTAAGTAGGACATTCTTCCTGCCCTCGTCTTACAGCAGTTGATGAAGGTGATATCGTATCCCCGCTCTTCTACGATGCGTTTGAAGCTGTCAAGAACATGTGCAAAATAATCGTGTGTCAGACCGCTCTGCTCATCATCCACAAAAAGCACTCCCAGGTTCTTGGTCCGTCCTCTTTTCAGAGTCCTGGCTGCGGAATTGGGGGAATATCCCATTTCCTTCGCCACCTGCTTGATGTGCTCCTTTGTTTCTTCTCCAATGTCCTTGTGATCATTCAGCGCCTTGCTGACGGTCGCGATCGATACGCCACAGACTGCTGAAATGTCTTTCATCGATACCATGTTTCAAAACGCCCCCTCTGCTCCCCTGCCTGGTACTTTTTTGTTTTCGTTTATTCAGTTTGACCGGCCCTGTTCAGACGAGCGTTTTGTATTACTAATTATGTACATGTACGAAAACTGTTTCATCACTTAATCGTTTTCGTGTTTTAACTATATAACATTTTTTATACCTTTGCAATACTTTTTAAAATTTTTTTATGCACATTTTATACTTTTAGCAAACTTCTACATATTTTTGTACTATTTTTTTGCAGTTTTTTACAATTGCATTTTATTTTCCACTCAAACTTTACTTAAATGTAATTGAGTATAAGTTAAATAAAAACGTTTTAATTAATTTTTATAAAATTTTGAACAGGCAAGGCCTTTTTATGCCCTGTGAAATAATATAAATTGCACAATATTTCTGTTGCACTCCGCATATGTTTTAGGTATAATTTGGTTTGTAGGATTACTTAATCGTTTTCTTAAAATTTACTCATCAAATATTTAATAAGGAGAAGGAGCTATGAAATTTGGTTATTTTGATGATGCGAACCGCGAGTACGTCATCACCACCCCCAAGACACCGCTTCCTTGGATCAACTATCTTGGATGTAACGACTTTTTCAGTCTTATTTCCAATACCAGCGGCGGATATTCCTTTTATAAGGATGCAAAATTACTTCGTCTGACCCGTTATCGTTACAATGACGTTCCCGGTGACGTAAATGGTAAATACTTTTATATTAAGGATGGAAACACCGTTTGGAATCCCGGATGGCAGCCTACCAAGACAGAGCTTGACTCTTATGAGTGCCGCCACGGTATTGGCTACAGCC
>FR894565.1:12027-14253 GCA_000436115.1 Firmicutes bacterium CAG:534
GCCGCGGTATTGGCTACAGCCGCTTTATCTCTTCCAAAAATGGTGTGAAGGCTTCCGTCCTTGCATTCGTTCCTATGAATGACACCTGCGAGATCCAGCAGCTTAAGCTCACCAACGGTTCTGCCGAAACAAAGGAGCTTTCTGTTTTCTCCTATGTAGAGTGGTGTCTGTGGAATGCAGATGACGATATGAAGAACTTCCAGAGAAACTTCAGTACCGGTGAAGTTGAGGTAGTAGGCTCTACCATTTTCCACAAGACCGAGTACAGAGAACGTCGTAACCACTACGGTATCTACTCTGTCAACGCTGATATTGCCGGCTTTGATACAAACAGAGAGTCCTTCCTTGGTGCCTACAGAGGCGCTGATGATCCGGAGGCAGTAGAAAAGGGCGCCTGCACAGGTTCTGTAGCACACGGCTGGTCTCCCATTGCTTCCCATCAGCTCAAGGTATCCTTGGCTCCCGGTGAAACCAAGTCCTTTATCTTCGTGCTTGGCTATGTCGAGAACCCCGAAGATGACAAGTGGGAGTCCTACGGTATTATTAATAAGAAGCCTGCTTACGCAATGCTTGACAGATATAAGACAGACGCTGATGTTGACAAGGCTTTTGCCGAACTGAATACATACTGGACCAATCTTCTTTCCAAGTATTCCATCAAGTCCTCCAATGATAAGGTAGACCGCATGGTTAATATCTGGAACCAGTATCAGTGTATGGTAACCTTTAACATGTCACGTTCCGCTTCCTATTATGAGTCCGGTATCGGCCGTGGCATGGGCTTTAGAGATTCCTGTCAGGATCTGCTTGGCTTCGTTCATCTGATCCCCGACCGTGCAAGAGAAAGAATTATTGATATTGCTTCCACACAGTTCCAGGACGGAAGCGCATACCATCAGTATCAGCCTCTTACCAAAAAGGGAAATTCCGACATCGGAAGCGGCTTTAATGACGATCCTCTCTGGCTTATTGCTGGTACCAGCGCTTATGTAAGAGAATCCGGAGATACCTCCATTCTGACAGAGATGGTTCCTTTTGATAATGACGAGTCTGTTGCACAGCCTCTGATGGAGCATTTAAAGCGCTCCTTTGACTATATTGTAAACCACAAGGGTCCTCACAATCTTCCTTTGATCGGCCGTGCTGACTGGAATGACTGTCTGAACCTGAACTGTTTCTCCGAGCATCCCGGCGAGTCCTTCCAGACCTTCGGCCCCAGCGAGGGACCTGTTGCAGAGTCTGTATTTATCGGCGGTATGTTCGTACAGTACGGCGAAGAATACGCACAGCTCTGTGAGCTTATGGGCGATCAGGCCGAGGCTGACAGGGCACGCAAGGAAGTAGAGATCATGAGAGCCGCTGTTATGAAGGACGGCTGGGACGGCGAATGGTTTGTCCGCGCTTATGATGCTTACAGCCACAAGGTTGGTTCCAGGGAATGCGAGGAAGGCCAGATCTTCATTGAGCCCCAGGGCTTCTGTGTACTGGCTGGTATCGGTGTTGAAGAAGGACTTGCCAAGAAGGCTCTTGACTCCGTTAAGGAAAAGCTGGATACCAAGTACGGCGTTATGATCCTTCAGCCTGCTTACACAAGGTATCACTTAGAGCTTGGTGAAATCACTTCTTATCCGCCCGGCTACAAAGAGAATGCAGGTATCTTCTGCCACAACAATCCCTGGATCTCTATTGCAGAGACCGTGATCGGCAGAGGCGACCGCGCTTTCGAGGTTTATCAGAAAACCTGTCCTGCTTATGTAGAGGACATCAGCGAGATCCACAAGACCGAACCTTATGTTTACTCACAGATGGTTGCAGGCGCTGACGCTTACCTGCCCGGTGAAGCAAAGAACAGCTGGCTTACCGGTACTGCTGCATGGACCTTCGTTAATATTTCCCAGTACATCCTGGGTATCTATCCTACCCACAAGGGTCTTAGCGTAAATCCTTGTGTTCCCAAGGACTTCGGCGATTTCCAGATCACCAGAAAGTTCCGCGAGGGAACCTATGACATCAAGGTTGTAAATCCTGATAAGGTAGAAAAGGGCATCAAGAGCATTACCGTTGACGGCGCTTCCATTGAAGGCTGCGTGATCCCTTATGTAAAGGGCAAAGAACACTATGATGTAGTTGTGACCATGGGCTGATCCCTAAAAGGAAACCTGATATTCTGATGTGATCATCAGAGCTCATAAGACAAAAGCGGGCGGCTCCGCAGAGGAAATCCTC
>FR894565.1:14296-27947 GCA_000436115.1 Firmicutes bacterium CAG:534
GTAAATGATATCATTTACATAAGCGGTGCAAAGAACTTAAAGATTTTTCCGATCATCTTCTGGTAAATAGGGATCTTTTTGTAATATTCCATGGTAACCTCCTGGCAGTCTTCAAGGGTTTTCTGGAAGTCCTCTTCTACCTTTTCCACTACTGAATTTTCATAGAAATATACCCCACACTCAAAATGATGATAAAAGCTTCTGTAATCCAGGTTCACCGTTCCCACCACTGCCGTTGTATCATCTGCGGTAAAAATCTTTGCATGGACAAAGCCGGGGGTATACTCATAGACCTTGATCCCCGCCTCCAGAAGCTGAGGATAAAAGGTTCTTGCAATGTAGTAAACCGCCTTTTTATCCGGGATGTGGGGAAGGATCATGGAAACCTCCACGCCCTTCTGGGCTGCATACCGCATGTTGTCAAAGAACTCCCTGTCCACAATAAAATAAGGAGTCATAATGTGCACATAGCTTGTAGCGCTGCTGATGATGGATGCGTAAACAGTCTTTGCCACCTCCGCATGTCTGGTAGGGGTATCCCCGTATGGGATCATAAAGCCGTCCCCCCTTGGCACCTGGCTGTAATCAATGCCATCTAAGTAGCGGCTGTAATCCTCCTGCTCCTTTTCGTAAACATTCCACATCTGGAGGAACATCACCGTAAAGCTCTTTACCGCTCTTCCGTTGACCCGGACTGCCACATCCTTCCAGTGTCCAAATCTTTCCTTTTCATTAATATATTCATCGGCAAAGTTCACGCCGCCGGTATAGGCCACCTTTCCGTCGATGACCAAAATCTTGCGGTGGTCACGGTTATTCTGGCTGGTGGACAAAAAGGGTCTGATGGGAGAAAACATTTTGGCCTTGATACCGTAGCCCTTAAGCTCCTCCGGATATCCATAGGGCAAAAGCAGAATGGAGCACATGCCATCGTACATCACCCTGACCTCCACGCCTTCCTTTACCTTTTCCTTTAAGATATCCAAAATGGCATTCCACATGATCCCGGGTTCCACAATAAAATATTCCAGAAAGATAAATTTCTCGGCCTTTTTCAGTTCCTCCAGAAGATCCCGGAACTTTTCCTCCCCGCTCGGGAAATAGACTGCCTTGGAATTATGATAAACAGGAAAGCCTGCCGTCTGTTCCATATAATGGGCAAAGCCCTGGAACTGCTTGGAGCTTTGCGTGATTGCAAGGCCTGTCTCCTTGGAGGTTTCTACCAGTCCTTCCGTTTCCCTGGCACATTCCTGCAAACGTTTTTTCAGTCCCAGTCCTCCGAAGTTGCCCACTACCAGAAGGTAGATCAACGCACCGAGCACAGGGAGCAGGCAGATGATGATGATCCAGCTCATCTTAAATTCTGTAGGCTCATCCTTATTGATGATATGAATGACCAGGAGCGCCCCCAGCACATTCATGATCTCCCAGATAAAGCTCATGGATCTTCCAAGCCAGGTAAAGCCTGCCAGTAAAACCATGATCTGCAATAAAATCATTACAATAATGATCAGCGTCCGGCTGAAAATAATCTTAAATGCACAATCAATAAACTTTTTCATACTGCCTTCAAACCTTCTTTACACCTTCAGTTCATCCATGAGTTCTTCAAAGCACACTCCATTTTTTTCCGGTATTTCCAGCTCCACAGAGCGGGCCATGCAGGCTTCTATAAAATCTGCAGCCTTTTGGATCGACGTGGCAAAATCCACTCCGTTTACGGCATCCGCTGTGATGATGGCTGCAAACACATCCCCTGTTCCGCAGCGCTGCTTTCCAACCTTTTTGTTTCTGATAAAGGCAGGTTCCCCGCCCTTTTCCCAGTAATAATTTGCCACCTGATCATCCTGCTCTATTCCGGTGATCACAATCTTAGAGGGGCCAAGATCCTGCAGCCTTTTCATGACGGCTGCAAGCTCATCCTCACTGAGCTGTCCCTTTTTGTAGGGTGTATCCGTCAGCTTGCATGCTTCCGTAAGGTTCGGTGTGATAATATCTGCCTTAGCCACAAGTCTTCTCATCTGCATGCACATCTTTTCCGTATAGGTGGTAGCGATCGTTCCGTTATCCCCCATAACCGGATCGACTACAAGCAGGAAATCCCTTCTGCGGAATATCCTTATATAATCCTCTACCCTGTCAATGGTCAGCTCACATCCCATAAAACCTGTCAGAACCGCATTGAACCTAAGCTCCATCTGTCCCCATCTGGAAAGATAAGCGGTAAGGTTTTTGGTATAATCCTCAAAATAAAAACCATTATATCCCGTGTGGTTGGACAGGATCGCAGTCGGCACAACGCAGCACTGCATCTTCATATGTGAGATGATCGGCAGCGACACTGTCAGTCCACATCTTCCGTAGCCTGTCAGGTCATTAAATACAGCAACTCTTTTTTGTTTCCCCAGATTTTTCAATTTTCCACTCCATTCCGCAGACACATTTTATTTCCAGGCCATAGACCTGGCTGGCATCAGCATCACTTTTCGCACTGGTTTTCCTCCAGCTTTGATGTACAGTGAGGACACCTGCTGGCCCCGATCTGAATGATCTCCCTGCAGTAAGGGCAGATCTTTGTCACTGCCGGCGCCGGTTCTGCTTCTTTTTTCCTTGATAATTTATTCAGTCCCTTAATCAGTAAAAATATAACAAATGCAATGAGCAGGAAGTTGATCACGGCTGCAATAAAGGAGCCATAATTCAGAGTGGCCGCCATTTCTCCCTCACCAAGAACGATACAGAGGGAAGAGAAATCAAGACCTCCCGTGATCAGCGACAGCAAAGGCATCATCACATCATCCACAAGAGAAGTGACGATTGCCGTAAAAGCGCCTCCAATGATCACGCCCACTGCCATATCCATTACGTTTCCCCTTGCAATAAACTTCTTAAATTCTGCAAAAAATGCTTTCATCCATTCTATCCTCTCTTTGATTATTACTACTTTAGCATGGTTTTGTATTGAATTCAACTTTCTTTCTGGAAAACAAATCCATTCAGGAGTACAATAGGTTTATAGCACAAAAAAGGATTTCCTTATGAATATCACAGGCGGCTTTATGCCTATGGCTCAAAGTCTGCCGTTTCGGAAAGGCATGGTCATTTTATGAAAACAGAACGTTTTTCTCTATCCACAACGGGATCTGTAGGAGATCCCCATCTCACCACCTACATTCTGGACGACAGTCCAAGCATGAAGATCAAAAAACGCCCCTTTATCCTGATCTGTCCCGGAGGCGGCTATCGCTTTGTATCTGACAGAGAGGGGGAGGTTCTTGCTCTGCAGTTTTCTGCCATGGGTTACCACACCGGCGTACTGACCTACTCTGTTGCACCGGCCGTCTATCCCGTGCAGCTAAAGGAAACCGCCCTGGCATTTTCTATTATTCAGAAAAATGCCCAGAGCTGGAATGTGCTGGGTGACCGCATTGTAATTGCCGGCTGTTCTGCCGGAGGACATCTTGCAGCTTCCTACAGCCTTTTTTATCGGGAAGAGCTTGTTTGCGGAGAAACCGGACTTGCTCCCGAAAAGCTGCGTCCTGCTGGAATGATCCTCAGTTACCCGGTGATCTCTTCCGGCGAATTTGCACACCAGGATTCCTTTGCCGCTCTTTTGGGAGATTCCTACGAGCATTTGAAATCAAATTCTCTATTTGGCAAGCTTTCCTTGGAAACCCAAGTCACTTCTGATACGCCCCCTGCCTTCTTGTGGCATACCTTTACCGACAACCTTGTTCCGGTGGAGAACTCCCTGCTCTTTGCCATGGCGCTGCGCCGCGCAGATGTGCCTGCTGAGCTTCATATTTTCCCTGCGGGAGGCCATGGCCTTGCGCTGGCAAATGAACTGACCCTGGATCAGGACGGCTACGGCATCCAAAAGGAATGCCAGATCTGGATTGATCTGGCAAAGGTATGGCTGCATGATCTGGTAGGCGTTGGACTGTAGACACTAAGCTGACTATTATGCAGAAACCGGAAACGATACATCGTTTCCGGTTTTCTTTGATTAAAGCTATGGATTGCCTATTCGACCATGTTCGTTTTGTCAATTCAGCATATATTATCCGCTTACGCTGATCTTGCTCACGTTAACTCTGACATGACAATATTCTTGATCTGGCGTATCAAAATTCCCGTGCGCCCCACGCCAACCTGCTGAACCCCAAACACTAGCGTAATACCATGGGCAGGTTCATTGGAAAAGAAGGTTCCAAGCCAGCCATCCCATCCGTATTCTCCTTTTGAAGAAAACAAAGATGTCTGACTTTCTTCCTGGCAGACCCTCATTAAATTTCCATAGGTATAACCGCTCATCCAGTCCCATCCCTTTTGAAGCTGGGGAATCTGCTCCGGTGTCAGGCCTCCATGTGTCATAAACCGCACGGCTGCCGCCGACATGATCTTCTTTCCTCTATAATTTCCTTCTGCCAGCAGCATTTCCCCAAATTTGCTGTAATCATCCAGAGTAGAGCAAAGTCCTGCTCCACCTGATTCAAAGGCAGGCTCCACGTCCCGTTCATAGCGCAGCCCCAAGTGATCTGTCTTTACCTCCACGAGGCCGTTTTCTGTTTCCTCATATACTCTGGCAAGCCTGTTTCTTTTCTGTTCCGGTACAAAAAATCCCGTTTCCTTCATTCCAAGGGGATCAAAAAGGGATTTCTGCAAAAACTCTCCAAAGCTCTTTCCGCTTACTGTCTCAATCAGCGCCCCCAAAATATCCGCAGACGCACCATACATGAATTTTTCTCCCGGTTCAAAGCAAAGGTCGATCTTCCCCATCTTTCTGGAAAATTCTCTGGTGCTCATGGGATTTTCTGAATAAAGGCGCTGCCCCAGCTCACCAAATACCTTATCGCTTTGTCTGCCTCCTTCTGTTGTCAGATCAGGATAAGCGATCCCGGATGTCATATTAAGCAGATCTCTTACCGTGATCTTTCTTTCTGCTTTTTTTCTGATGCCGTTTCGGTTTACATAACTTCCCATAAATTCCGGCAGATAATCCTCGACCGGCGAAGCCAAATCAATTTTTCCGTCCGCCGCAAGTACAAGGGTAGCTGCTGCGGTTATCGGCTTAGTTTGAGAATACAATCTGAAGATCGTATCCCTGCTCATAGCAGCATGCTTTTCCAAATCCCGATATCCGTACTCGCAGTATTCCTGCTCCTTCCCGTCCTTTAATACCAGCACATTTGCTCCAGAGCAGCTTCCGCTCTCAACTGAGCGTTTCATAGCGTCTAAGATTTTCTGTTTCATCCTGTTCTTTCCTCCCATGCAACAGCTTGTTTTTTCTATTCCTTTTTCTCCTGCCCCGCAGTCTGTCCCCCTCTGTGGGTATTTTCGGCTCGACCTTGCGACCTGCGCCCTTCTTGATTTCTGACTATGGGTGTTTCCGGTTCAAGTCAGGCTTTTGTACCCTCCTCTGTGGGTATTTTCGCTCTGACTTGCGACCTGCACCCTCCTCTGCCTCTGGCTGTGGGCATTTCCAGTTCAAGTCAGGCTTTTGTACCCTCCTCTGTGGGTATTTTCGCTCTGATTTGTAGCCTGGCACCCTCCTCTGTCTCTGGCTGTGGGCATTTCCGGCTAAAGCCGGGCATTACACCCTTTCACGCCCGGACTACGGCCTAAAACTTTCTTTTTCTACAACCTCATAAAGATCTCTTCCCATCTCCGCTTCAAAATATTCCTTTAATCTGATATTAGCCTCTCTTTTATCCTGGGGATAAGAACCATATCTTCTTCTCACATCCTCCATGCGCTCTTCCATATCCAATACACCTTCACTTCCGGCTATAGAATCGCAAAGCTGGATCAGTTTATCATAATCATCCATTACAGTCTCCGCAAGTTTTGTCTCAATCAAACCCAGTTCTTCCTCTGTTGTATCAAACTTTCCAATATAGTCTTTCAGCGTCTGATCATGGAAAGAATGTGTCAGGCAGATCTTTGCCACTTCATCATACCCAAGTGACATCATATATTGATAGCCATCCGAAACGTGCCCTAAATGTCTGACTCCAAACTTCCTGCCAATATCATGCAAGAGTCCAAGTATGTATGCCTTCTTTGCATCCAGTCCAAGTCCCGGACAGGCTTCTGCAATCTTCTCTGCACAATGTGCCGCCACACGGCTGTGATTTCCCCAGGAACCCGGATTACAATCCTCGGCTTCCCGCAGCAGCCGTTCTGCCTCTACTCTTGTTGGTAACATCTTTCCCTCCTTTAAAAAGCAAATCCACCAGATACAGAAAAAGCCGAAATCCTTTCAAAAAAAAGAATTTCGACTTTACTTGCAGGTGTGCATTAGGGAGTAAATCTCCCTACATGTATCCCCCAAAAAATGAAAGGAATTTTATAGTGTGTTTCATATGTTGCTATGTAATAGCATTTTCATAATCCTGAAGCTCGTGATACATGCCTTCAATAATAACCCTGTCACTCTGAATCCTATAAACAAATAAATATCTATGAGATTTAAAATGCAATTTCCGAAATCCCATTGCCCTCAATCTCTCATCCCGGCAATATCCAAAAACATCCGCCTTACTTTTAAGCTGCCCTACTGTATAATCAAAATCCTCCATTACATTACTTACAGCCTGTGGATTTTTCTTCCTATTTAACAAGTAATTCAATATATTATCATATTGTTTTTCCGCTAACTCGGATATTTCTATCCTATACTGCATATTTCTCCTTCATTTTTGAAGATACGCTATGTGCTGACTTTGTAAATCCTGCCTCACTTCTTTCCGCTGACTGTGTGAGCTCTGCAACTATTTCGTCTGCACTCTTTCTCTCAAGGCCTTCTTGTTTTGATGATAGTCTGTCAATTAGCATTACTACCATATTATAGTCTTCCACTGAAAGCTTCTCTATTTTTGATGTAAGTTCTGCTATACTCATACGATCATCTCCTTTATAAATCTATATTTATACTATCAGAAACGCAGTGCCATTTCCATATAAAAAGGTATTTTCGTTGATATATCTTTCCCCATGGACTTATTCTACATACCTATTACCGGAAGTTTCGATCTATATTGAATTATAGACTGTCTTAAATACAGAGCTTGTCTTTTTTCTGCATTCTTCTTAATGAATTCCTATGCCATTAAAAAACATTCAAGAAATTATGGGACGCGGCTCTTTACAACACTCTATGGATTATATCAAGTTTAATAATAATAACATAGATACATTACAATATCTCAAAGTAATATAAATGAAACAATTTTAAACCCTCATTTTTTGCATGAAAAAAGCCGAAATCCTTTCAAAAAAAAGAATTTCGACTTTACTTGCAAGCGTGCGTTAGAGGATTCGAACCCCCGACCTTTTGGTCCGTAGCCAAACGCTCTATCCAGCTGAGCTAAACGCACATATAGATGCAAGAAACACCTGCAACAAATGATATTTTATTATACCATCCCTGTTTTGTCAAGAGCAAGAAAAGCATTTATTTTGACTTCAAAATTTTCACTCCACAAAATAGTGTTTATTTTCACTTTTGCCTGCCATGTTTTTGGCAATAATTACAGTTGTCAACCCATTTATGCAGTGCTAAAATAATCGCTGGCATTTTCCCGGACAAGCCTCCACGCAGTTACCGCCGCTAAGCTGTTGCTGTACAAAGCGGGTGCTGAGCTTACCCAGCAGATGTCCAAGCAACAACTGGCTGAGTTCCCGGGGAAGTTTACTATTTCTGTAACGATAGGAGCAATGAACCTCTATGAAGTTTTTAAAGCAATTTGTAATTATTTTATGCATTTCCTTTTTGGGCGAATTATTTCATTACCTGATCCCGCTGCCGGTTCCGGCAAGTATTTACGGTATCCTTCTCATGCTGCTGTGTCTGCATTTTAAGCTGTTTCGCGCAGATGAGGTGCGGGAAACGGGCATTTTCCTGATTGAGATCATGCCGGTCATGTTCATTCCTGCGGCCGTGGGCTTGATGGTAGCCTGGGAGATCATAAAGCCCTCTTTTCTGCAGTATATAGTCATTATCCTTCTATCTACTGTGGTTGTTATGGGTGTTTCCGGCCTTATCACGCAAAAAGTGATCTGTTCCGGGAAAGGCTCTGCAAAGGAAGGGGCAAAATCATGAATGCTTTTTTAGAAACCTCTGTCTTTTTTGGTGTTGTGGTGAGTCTGCTTTCTTATGGGATCGGCGTCCTTTTAAAGAAGCGCTTTGGACTTGGCATCTTTAATCCTCTTCTGATCTCCATTCTCATCACCATTGCTTTTTTGAAGCTTTTTCATATTGATTATGACACCTACAACGAAGGGGCTAAATATCTGAGTTATCTGCTTACCCCTGCAACCGTTGCCCTGGCCATTCCTCTCTATGACCAGCTTTCTGTGCTTAGGAAAAATTGGAAAGCCATCCTTGCAGGTATTGCTTCAGGTGTGCTTACCAGCCTTTTGTGTGTGCTTGCGCTGGTACTTCTTTTTGGACTGACACGTGAGGAATACGTCACCCTGTTGCCCAAGTCCATTACCACTGCAATCGGCATTGATGTTTCTGAAGAACTTGGCGGGTATGTTTCCATTACCGCTGCCGTGATCATCATTACCGGTGTGCTGGGCAATGTGATCGGAGAAACCGTTCTGAAACTTTTTCATATTACGGAGCCGGTTGCAAAAGGAGTGGCGCTGGGAAGCGCTTCCCACGCCATCGGTACTGCCAAAGCCATGGAGCTTGGAGAAGTAGAAGGAGCCATCAGCAGTCTTTCCATTGTAGTTGCGGGTATTATGACTGTGATTGGCGCTTCGGTTTTTGCACAGTTTCTGTAAGCTTCTTTTCCAACAAGACCAGATCGACCCCTTTTATCCCATTAAAGGTGCAGGGTAAAATTCCGATTTCCCTATAATCCAGCTTTTCATAAAAACGGCGTGCATTTGTATTTTTAGCATTTGTGTCAATGCGAAGATAGGGACATCCATTTTCCAGTGCATAGTTCTCATAATATGCTGCAAAGGCACGCCCCAGCCCGCACTTTGGAGCATACGGATCGATCACAAGGGTGTGCATCACCATAATCTGATCATCTGGCGCATCATATTGCCAGGGGGCATCCCTGTAGGTATCCACCTGGATCTGATTTAATATAGCGGTTCCTGCCAGTCTGCCATCCAGTTCCTCCACAAACAGATCCCCCCTGTCCAGTGCCGCCTCTGCCGTCTGCCGCTCCGGATAAACCCCTCTTATCCATCCGATGCAGGCCCGTCCGCTTTCCTCTTCCGTGTGAATATGCTCGTATATTTCGGCAATTCCATCAAGATCTGCCTTAACTGCTTTTCTAATTGTAATTCCCATGTTCCTTCCGCTCCCTTCTGCTGCCGCTTCCTTCATTTTCTCCCCCTTTTGCACCACCCTCGTTAATCAATTCCCTATAAATCTTTATGGCTGTCTCCATAATCTCATCATTAAATTCATATTCTGCGGTATGCAGACCGGAACGCGTTTCTCCGGTTCCAATGCCAAAGAAGGCTCCCTTTGTCTCCTGCAGATAATAGCCGAAATCCTCTGACCAGCGAAAAGGCTCCCCTGGCGTTTTTACCTTTAGTCCCAGCGATCCTGCTGCATTTCTGATCTTAGACACACAGGCTCGGTCATTGATGGTTGCCGGAAACGGCTCGATCAGACGGATCCTGCAAAGCATCCCCTGCTCCTTTGACCTTCTCATGGCATACTTTTCTATTTTTTGAACCAGTTTGTCATATTCTTCCTGATATTCTGCCCGAAGCGTCAGCCGCAGCACCCCACTGTCCGCCGATACCCCGTAGGACTCGCTTCCCGCTTCCATTCCGATTACCGTTCCAAGCACGATCCCTTTGTGCTGTTTTTGTACCAAAAGATCCATATAGCTGATCAGTCCTGCGATCAGAGCTGCCGGATTTTTCCCCTGCTCCGGATATGCTGCATGGGAAGGGCTTCCCTGTATACTGATCTCCATTCCCGTGGAAGCGCATGCAAATGTTTCCTCTAACAACAGGACTTCATTTTGTGCATATCCCGGAATATTATGAAGTCCGTAAATTTCCTTTATTCCGCATTCCCGGATCAGTTCCCTGCAAATAAGCGCTCCCTGCCCTGTTTCCTCTCCCGGCTGGAAGATCAGATAAACGTTCCGGGAAGGAGCAGCTTTTTCCAGCTCCATTGCAAGCCCTGCCAGGATGGCACTATGCCCGTCATGCCCGCAGATATGTCTGGGGCAGCCGTCCTTACAGACCACGGCATCATAATCAGCCCGAAAGGCAATCCCATCAGAAGCGCCGCTTCCCTGATAGTGAGCATAAAACCAACTGCCCCGGTCTACAATTTCCAGTCCGGTATGACTGCGCAGAAAATCCATGAGAAGCTGCCTGGTTTTATGCTCCTGCATGGATGGCTCCGGGATTTCATGTAGTTTTCTTCTAAGTTCCTGTATGGCATTTATCATTTTTCTTTCTATCCTCAGAGTCTATTTTGAGGCATAAAGGGGATTTGCTTCCCTGGTTTTATTTCCATAAACGGCTTTCAGTTCTTCAAAAGCCGTCTGAACCGCCTCAGGAATAGAAACGTGCGCAATATATTCCCTGCCCCTGGGTCCATATCCCTCCGCATCATCTGTAAGCCTTGGGATCTCTCCCATCAGAAGGTCAACATATCGTTCTATGGGCCACATGCCGTGGATGGGCTTTGCATAACTCAATTTTTCTCCTCATTTCTGCGCACGCTTTTTGCACATACCGAGTTTGTGTCAAAGTGTGCGCAGACACAAATCTCGCGATTGAAAAATTTTATTTTTCAATCTTATTCTGCCCTCCTATGTTCCTTCCAGAAGGAAATCGTTTCCTGCAGATCAGCTTCATCCTCAAACAGATCCATTTCCTTTGCAACTTCAATGGCAAAATCCACATATCCGTTTGCCCTTGCCGTAACTACATGGTCTGAAACCGCCACATCCAGATCTGCGGAATGCGTAGATACAATTTCCTCTAAGATCCCGGCATGTTCCAGCACATCAACCCCTGCACAGATACCGGCAACGATCTGTTTGTTTTTATGTACCGCTGCTATCAAGTCCCAGACCTCTTTGTGATCAATTTTGCTGATCTCTCCTCCCGGAACAATCAGCAGCTCTACTTCTTCCTTCTTCACTTCCCCGAGGGATGCTTCCGCCTGAATGGAATAGCCTTCCATGGCCGTTACTTTTCCTCCATCCAGAGACACAAAGCTAACATCCTTTCCTGTCACCTTCAGGAAATAATTCAGTATCACGATCTCATAAATACAACAGGTATCATATAAAAGCACTACTGTTTTCATTGTCACCTCCAAGGCTTTGTTCCGGTAAGCCAGCCTTTGTTTTTCCAATATTCCTTTTCCGACTGGGACGCTCCCCAGTTTGCTTTCTGCAGGCTTCCATAAAACCAAAAACGGAAACGCAGCCTGATGCCGGCCTTCGCCTTTTTGTGGGAGGAAAGCTTTCTTGCCAGTCTGCTCATATCCTTTTTGATCTTTTCCTTCTTTTTCTCCGATATCATGTGAAAGCCCATGGCATTTACGCTTACGCCGTAGGTCAGCACCTTGGGAATGCCCCAGTTTTCAAGGTTATCTGCCACAAGCGCCGCTGCCTTTCCTGCCCCGGCCCCGGCTGCGGTGGAAATGACAACCGCACGCTTATGAAACATTTCTTCATATGGTTTGTGCGCCATCCAGTTCACAAAGTTCAGATCAAGGAATGCCTTCATAGGCGCACTGGGCATCATACAGTAATTGGGGGTTGTAAAAATCAGGAGATCCGCTTCCCGCACGGCTCTGTCAAGGAGTCTCTTCTCCTCCCAAAAGGGGCACATTTCCCTGCCCTCAAGGCAGCGAAAGCAGCCCAGGCAAAAATGATTTAAATCCCTTGGCAGAAAAAATTCCCCTACTTCTTTTTCCCCTTCCAGTTCCTGAAGCAATATATTTGCCACGTTCCAGGTACTTCCCCTATGGCTTTGTCCATGTATCAATACTATTTTCATCAGTTCCACATCCGACCTTTTTTTCCAGCCAATATTTTCTGTTTCATCCGTACGGCTCAATAACTCCCCCTCCGCTTCGCACAAAAAGGTATTTACCTCCCGGATAATTTATGTATTAAATCATACCATACTTTTAGGGTTTTTCAATGTGATCCTTTCAAAACTCTTTCAGATCTTCATGAGCGAAATTCATGGAATTCTCGCCGTAATCCTTCCAGTCCAGGGAAACCACGCTTGTAATAGATGTAAAGTAGTTGGAAACAAAAAATAATCGCCTCGGTCTGGACAACTAGACGATTATTTTTAAACATTTCATTTTGTCAAATTTATTAGACATAATCCATACTGCTTATAAAATACAATCCAATATATCATCGAACCAAATATTTACCAGATACTTTTTTTTACAAATTGTACTCATAAACAGAACCAGCATGAAAAGCCAATTATCATAGATAAAATCAGATATTATCCTTCTTTCAATATTACCACTTCTTCCAGTCTGTAGTACCTTTAAAACTGGTTAATTCTGCTTCAACGCTTTTATAAACTGCATCATAATCTAATGGCGTGGTTTTGCAATACATACTTTGAATATCAGAACTTATAAGCTTAGCAGCGACGCCTGCTTCAAACAATGCTCTCCACTCTTCTTCCGTCTGATACTCTGCAGGGATTATCTTCATATCTCCCTACCCCTTTGTACTTTATTTTTAAAATCAGTTTCCTGCTATATCATTTGCACTTTCTAATCATACCACATATTGCTTTTGTTCTCAAAAACAACCGGGCTTCCCCTAATTCCTGATCTGTCTTCCCTCATGATCCATATGGTAGTGATCCTTGTAGATCAGCTCCGAAATAGGAACAAAGGTATATCCCTGCTCCTTTAAGGTTTTAATCAGCGTATCCAGGGCCTGCGCCGTGTATTTGGCTCCATTGTGGCACAAAATGATCGAACCGTTTCCAAGGTGCTTATGCTCTGTAACTGTCTTGATAATGGAATCCACGCCGTAATCCTTCCAGTCCAGGGAATCTACATCCCACTGAATGGTGTAGTAGCCGCAGTCCCGTGCCACCTTCACCACGGCGTTGTCATAGTCCCCATAGGGCGGCCTGAAAAGAAACATCTCATAACCGGTCAGCTCACGCACTTTGTCGTGTACCTTCATGAGCTCTTCCTTTTTCTGTTCATCCGAGAGCTGGCTCATATTTTTATGGTTCTCGCTGTGGTTTCCCAGATCATGGCCTGCTGCCAGGATCGCCTTCACATCATCAGGGTAGCTTTCCACCCAGCCCCCTGTCATGAAAAAGGTCACATGCACATCATTCTGCTTTAAGATTTCCAATATCTTGGCGGTATCCTCGTTGCCCCATGCCGCATCAAAGGAAAGGGCGATCTTCTTTTCTTCCGTCTGCACACAATAAATAGGAAGCTCCCTTCCGTTTACGGAATTGCTCACCGTCATGCTTCTTCCGGTAACCACAAGGGCACCCCTTAAGACTGCAAAGGCTGCAAGCAAAAACACGCCATATTTAACCGTTAAGATCAGATTTTGCCGCTGATAGTCCTCCCGGCTCTGTTCCTGCCTTCGTTCCGGATAAAGGGCAGTGCCTGCTTTGTGAACCCATTCTTTTACTC
>FR894565.1:28086-31958 GCA_000436115.1 Firmicutes bacterium CAG:534
TTTTTGTCCTATTCCTGTAAAGTTTCCGTTAAGGAAGGGGCAACTTCCTTGTTGCCGGAGCAAGTTCCTGTTAAATTGAAGGAAAGAGACGTACAGGAGGATATGGTAATGAATATTGACGGATTTTCCATCGCTGCTATTGTGATCATTGTAGTTGGAACAATTTGGGCATTTTACGAAGAAAACATTCGTAAATAATCAGCTCATCTTTTGCCGTACAGGATCACTGTCAAATTCAGTTTTCCCTTTTTACTTACTCCCATATTCCACGAAAGCTGATATCTGCCATATCCTCTTACGCTTATAACATCTCCTTCTTTCAGAAGCTGACTGTTATTCTCACAAAGTCTTCCGTTCAGGAAGATTTTTTTTTGCCGGAATAATTCCGTTACTTCATTTCTGGACAGGCGGTACACCTTTGCCGTAACACCATCGATCCGCAGGGATGAGGCCTGGATCTTCTCCTCCGTTTTGTCTTCCGTTTTCAGCGTCGGAAGCTCTGCTGCCCGGGTGCACATCACGGCTGTGTGCCGGATACGGATCAGATTTTCCATGATAAACTCTGTCATGTTGTCATGACAGAATAAATAAGCCTCCTTTCCAAACACCAGAATATCCCCCAGGGTGCTTCTCTCAATTCCCAAATTCATAAGGGCTCCCAGGAAATCCCTGTGTCCCAGTTCCTCTCCGAATTTCTGAGACAGGGGGCTGATCTTCAGACATGAAATGGGAAATTCCTCCGTATAGGAAAGCTGCTCCTGACTGCCAAAACGGAGCATCACTCTCTCACAAAGGTCGCTCCCTCCAAAAAGCGTATAAGGCACATAGGAAAGCTCCTTTTCCAGCTCATAAAAACAGGCTGCCTCCGAAAGGCCCAGAAAACCTGTAAAGGTATACTGATTATTCCGATAGCATTTTTCTGCCAGCTCCCGAAATCTTTTCTTTAATAATTCCTCTGTTTCCATAACTGCCTCCTGATCCCTTCTTCCCTTTCATGCAAAGGCGGCTGCAATCTGCCCTTTTCCCTCACCCGGAATATCATATCATATTTTTTTTATAAATGAATAATACATTCCTAAGAATCATATGATTATTTTTAGGGAATGCTCATATCCCTGTCACAAACTCCCGGTACAATGAATATCATGATACCAGAGTCAAAATCAAAAAGGAGGTTTGGAAAACACATGCTGAAATCAGGAAATAAACACAAGACTTCAGCTCCTAAAAACACAAAAGAGGCGCCCAGACAGGACTCATCCCAGGAAGCCATCTGGGAAGAATATTCCCTTGTCCATGACTCCCTTGCAGAGCTTTTTTCTTACGAAAACAGCAGACGGGCAAGCTCGGATATCTGGGAGCTTCACTATGTTTAGACTGCCAAAATGCTGCCTGCTGTAGTATAATAGAAATACATAAAACCATAATATACCAAGGTGAGGAAAGCCATGAATCTTACAGACGCAGTCAGAAGTATTATCAAACCCCATACAGAAGATGTTCTTGCCCCCCTTACTACCATCTGGGGTGAAAAGCTGGATCCGGCCCATGTTCTTGAGGAATACCCGCGCCCCCAGCTTCAGCGAAGCTCCTACTATCATTTAAACTGGAAATGGGATTATGCCTTTACAGACACCCCTGCTGCTCCCGCTTCTTACCAGGGAAAGATCCTGGTTCCCTTTTCTCCGGAAAGTGCTCTTTCCGGCGTCAAAAGGCAGTTAAAGCCCGGGGAATATCTCTGGTACAGGACAAGTCTTCCTCAAGAGGCCTGCGCCCTTCCGGGCGGGTACCGCCTTCTCCTTCATTTTGGAGCGGTAGACTACGAAGCAGAAATTACCCTGAACGGACATAAGGCCTTCTGCCATAGGGGAGGCTATCTGCCCTTTGAAGTGGATATTACAGATTTTCTGCGCCCTGATAGGAACGAGCTTGTTGTCAGGGTTCTTGATCATAGCAATCGGACTGAGCAGTCACGGGGAAAGCAGTCCCTGGAACGGGGCGGCATTTTTTATACTGCCCAGAGCGGAATCTGGCAGACCGTATGGTTAGAGCAGGTTCCCTCCTCCTATCTTAAGGAAGTCTGGTTTGAAACAGACTACGATAAGCGTCTGGTAACCGCCCATGTGACAGCTCTTACCACAAAGACGCTTCCTCCTTTTTCCCTTACCTTTTCTTATCAGAATAAGCTGATCGCATCCCAGTCTCTGAGGGCAGAGCTGCTCTCTCCCTCCCTGGGATCCTCCCAAAATGCTGCGCCAGGATCAGAAAAAGACGCTAAGCAGCTTTCGGACCGGAAAGAGGTTTCCTTCTCCTGCAGCCTTACTCTTCCGGAGGAGGACTTTCATCCCTGGAGCCCGGAGGCTCCCTGCCTTTATGACGCAGAACTATGCTTTGGGGAGGATGTTGTCCGCAGCTACTTTGCCATGCGGATTGTCACCATTGAAAAGAAAGAGCTTCGTCCGGTCTTTTGTCTTAACCATGAACCTCTATTTTTAATGGGCGCTCTGGATCAGGGCTACTGGCCAGACGGACTATACACGGCTCCCTCTGATGAAGCCCTTATTTATGACATCAGCACCATGAAAAAGCTGGGCTATAACATGCTCCGAAAGCATATCAAAGTGGAAGCTGCCCGGTTTTATTATCACTGCGACCGTCTGGGCATGATCGTATGCCAGGATATGGTAAATGGCGGCGGGCATTATTCCATGCCCCTTGTTAGCTATCTTCCCACCGTTTCCCAGACTGCCTGCCATTATATCAATGATCACAATTATGCCCTTCTTTCCAGAAAGGATCCGAAGGCAAGGCTGCAATGGGAAAAGGAATGCGAAGAAACCATTTTGCAGCTCCGGTTTTTCCCTTCCATTGCTATCTGGTGTCCCTTTAACGAGGGCTGGGGGCAGTTTGATGCCGTGCGCATCACCGGAAAGATCCGTTCCCTGGATCCCTCCCGGCTGATCGACTCCACCAGTGGCTGGTTTGATCAGGGCTGCGGTGATTTCATCAGTGTGCACAACTACTTCCGCACGCTGCAGGTTCCCAGGGAATATGTTTCCACGGACAAATTACAGGAAAACTCCTGCCCCCAGGGAAGGGCTGCTTTTCTTTCTGAATACGGCGGGCTTGCCTGCCGCATTGACGGACACAGCAGCGTGGAGCGCACCTTCGGCTACAAGCACTTTGACACTTTAGAGGACTTCCAAAAGGCATATCATACGCTTATAGAAAAATCCCTGCTGCCGCTTAAGGCCCAGGGACTTTCCGGTGCTGTGTATACACAGGTTTCTGACGTTGAAGAAGAAGTCAACGGCCTTATGACCTATGACCGCAGGGTGTTAAAGATCTAAACACCCATCATCCTGTTCAAACGCTTTCGTACATGTACATAAGCCGGGAACAGGAAAATATCTGCAAATACCCATGCCAGGGGACTTGCAAAGCAGACTCCGATAAATCCAAAATGAGGAACCAATACCAGCGCTGCAATGGTTCGTGCCACCATCTCAAACACCCCTGCTAAAATGGCAAAGGTACTAAAGCCCATTCCCTGAATATAAAATCTTACAATATTCACAAAGGCCAGCGGGATAAAGAAGGATACGTTGACAAGCAGGAAGGTTCCTGCGTCCGCCAGCATGGTTCCCTCTGCGGTATCCACGAAAAAGGCTGCCAGATCCTGTCCGAAGAAGTAGGCGATCACAAAGGCGATCAGGGAATACCCGATCCCAAGAACCGAGCAGGCTTTCAGGCCGGGGCCAAGGCGTTCCAGCTTCTTTGCCCCCACATTCTGGCCGCCGTAGGTTGACATGGTAGCGCCCATGGCGTCAAAGGGACAGCAGAGGAACATGCTGACCTTGCTGGCCGCCGTT
>FR894565.1:31974-40156 GCA_000436115.1 Firmicutes bacterium CAG:534
GCCGTTACGGCTGCAACCGCTACAGAACCCAGTCCGTTTACGGCTGTCTGCAGGATAACAGAGCCGATGGCCGTAATGGAATACTGCAGTCCCATGGGGATGCCCATGCTGCACAGTACCTTCATGTGATGGGGATTGATCTTCCATTCTTCTTTCTGAATTCTTAAAATCTCAAATTTTTTTATCATATAAAAGAGACAGAGAAGGCCGGATACCAGCTGTGAAACCACAGTTGCCACTGCTGCGCCTGCCACTCCCATTTTCAGGTTAATGATACAGATCAGATCCAGGCCGATATTCAAAAAGGAGGAGATGGTCAAAAACACCAGGGGCGTTTTGCTGTTCCCCATGGATCTGATGATCCCGGACAGAATATTATATAAAAAGGTAGCGGGGATCCCAAGGAAAATGATCAGGATATAGATATACGCATTTTCAAAAATATCCTCCGGCGTATTCATCCAGGTCAGGATCTGCCTGCACAGCAAAGAAACCACCGTAGTGATCACCACGGCAAAGGCCACAGAAAGCCAGACACAGTTGGCCACGATCTGGCGCATTCCCGAATAATCCTTTGCACCGAATTTGTGCGCTACAGGTATAGCAAATCCATTGCAGATCCCCATGCAGAATCCAACGATGAGGAAATTGAC
Organism: Firmicutes bacterium CAG:534; assembly: GCA_000436115.1. Taxonomy (GTDB): domain Bacteria; phylum Bacillota; class Clostridia; order Lachnospirales; family Lachnospiraceae; genus Suilimivivens. The sequence continues at coordinate 32,628 of FR894565.1, forward strand.
GGATCCGGTCGCACCTACCCCTGCAAGCGCTTTCATCCCCAGGAATCTTCCGACGATCAGGGTATCCACAACGCTGTAAAACTGCTGAAATAATGAACCAAATAAAAGAGGAATGGAAAAACCTAAAATTAACTTCATGGGAGATCCCACTGTCATGTCTTTTGTTGTACTCTTAGCCATTTTCTCTCTCCTTTTCCATCTGGACTTAAACAGGCAAAAGCCTGCATGATATCAATGTAGAGTATAATCATACAGGCTCTTATTTTCTAGTATAAACTTATTCAAAAAATGTAAATTTCTCTTTTCTGCAAGCGATTTTATGCAAAAGGATTTTCGGACTTGTAAAGCATTCCCTTAGGCTGGTTAAAGCCAATGCTCTTAACGCCTAAGAACTTGAATACTTCGTAAATTGCTTTTCCGTAATGGCCAAATGCAACGGCTCCATGGTGAGGGAATCTTCCTTCTACCAGCACATGACGGTAGAAGCGTCCCATCTCAGGAATTGCAAAGATACCGATACCACCAAAGGATCTGGTAGGAACATCAAGGATTTCTCCCTGTGCAATGTAGGAAACAAGCTCGCCGTCGGAGTTGCATTGCAGACGATAGAAGGTAATATCAGAAGCTGCAATATCTCCCTCTAAGGTACCTCTGGTGAAATCAGGATCGGAGCCTGCAGGCTCAAGAAGTCTGTGCTGGATCAGCTGATACTTCACTGCTCTGGAAGAGCACATCTTGCACTCAGGCGTATTTCCGCAGTGGAAGCCCATAAAGGTATCGGTCAGTGCATAGTTATATTTTCCTACAATGTCCTCATCATAGATGTACTGAGGAACAGAGTTGTTAATGTCAAGCAGGGTAACTGCATCTTCTGATACGCAAAGTCCGATGTACTCGCTTAATGCGCCGTAAATATCAACCTCGCAGGATACCGGAATTCCCCTTGCTGCCAGACGGCTGTTTACATAGCAGGGCTCAAATCCAAACTGTGAAGGGAATGCAGGCCAGCACTTATCTGCAAATGCAACATACTTTCTTGCGCCCTTATGATTTTCTGCCCAGTCAAGCAGAGTAAGCTCAAACTGTGCCATCTTTACGTTCAGATCCTCATAGTAGCAGCCCTCGCCCATTTCCTTTGCCATGTCTGCGCATACCTCAGGGATACGGGGATCATTCTCATGCTCCCTGAAAGAAACAAGAAGGTCAAGCTCTGAGTTCTCTTCAATCTCTACTCCCAGCTCATATAAGCCCTTGATCGGTGCATTACAAGCGAAGAAGTCCTGAGGACGGGGACCAAAGGTAATGATCTTCAAATTCTGAACGCCGATCACTGCACGGGCAACGGGAACGAAATCGCCGATCATCCCTGCAATGTCATCTGCAGTTCCTACAGGATACTCAGGGATATAGCCCTTCAGGTGACGCATGCCAAGGTTATAGGAGCAGTTCAGCATACCGCAGTATGCATCGCCTCTTCCGTTAATCATATCTCCGTCACCCTCTGCTGCTGCTACAAACATGCAGGGGCCGTCAAAATTCTTTGCGATCAGTGTTTCCGGTGTCTCAGGTCCGAAGTTTCCTAAGAATACTACAAGGGCATTACACTCTGCCTTCTTCACATCCTCAACAGCCTTCAGCATATCCTGCTCATTTTCCACGGTAACAGGGCACTCATATAAATCACCCTTGTATGCAGCCCTGATGGCTGCACGTCTTTTCTGAGATAACTCGATGGGGAAGCAGTCACGGCTTACTGCCACGATACCAAGCTTTACTACTGGTAAATTGTTCATTTTCAACCTCTTTCTGTGCGGCTTTGTTATCATAAGAACCTGCGGAAGCGCCGCACTGACGCAGATCCTCTCATTAAATACCTCCTTTCACAAGCGTCCTCCGCTTATGAAACCGGTATTTCAGTCATTGATACAAAGGTTCTTTCCTACAAGACCCATAGGGCTTCCCTCCGGCAGTCCCCCCTCCGGATGTCCCAGAAGCCATTTATTCTTTGCAGTGAGATGGGCATCCTCACCCTCTGCATGCTTGTCAGTCAGCTCATAATTTGTTTCCTTGGGAAGCACAATCCCAACCTTGAAGCCCTTGCCGTCTACACCACAGGGTGCATAGTGAAGGGTGGTAGCATAAACCTCTACTGCACAGCCCTTGGGAACCAGAAATGCTTCTACCAGAGAAGTATCATAGGTGAAATCCTCTGTAATGTCCTGCTGGCTTCCCAGCATTAAAATGGCATCAGTAGCCGCTACATTGATCTCTGAGCTGCGATGATATTCCAGCGCATTAAGCATGGAATTGTGTCCGTTGCAGTAGCCGATCTGGATCGGCAGCTCTCCGTAAGTCTTGCTGGTAAGCTCCTTCATCACAGGCAGCGCTTCCAGTTCCGGAAGTCCCGGAACATAATCCACACCCTCCGGAAGGGGTGTCTTTTCTTCCAGTGCCTTTACCAGCTCTGAAAAGTCAATGTTCTTTACGACCCTTCCGTACTTTTTGAACCGGTCGTCTGTTACACTGTAAACCTTCATCCTCTACTCTTCCTTTCTTCATTTTATTATTAAATCTGTATCCTTTTCCGATTATTTAATAATCTCAAATAAGGGCTTGCAGGCAGGATAGATCTCCTTAAACTGCTGGTATCTTTCCTCGTATTTTGCAACCAGCTCAGGTTCAGGCTCTACCGTATCAATGATCTTTACGATCTTGGAAGCTGCGTCCTCTACGCTTTCATACTCGCCGCAGGCCACTGCCGCCAGCATAGCGCCTCCCAGCGCCGGCCCTTCCTCGCTTTCGATCACATCCACCTTCAAATTCAGGATATTGGCGATCATCTTCTTCCACAGAGGACTCTTGGCTCCTCCTCCGCAGATCTTGGTTCTCTCAAGATGGATGCCAAGGGATCTGGCAACCTCCAGGGAATCACGGAGGGCAAAAGCCACTCCTTCCAGCACTGCCTGGGTCATGTCCGCCCTGGTAGTATCCATGGTCATGCCGATAAAGGTTCCTCTTGCATTTGGATTATTATGGGGAGATCTTTCTCCCATCAGATAAGGTAGGAAGTAAACGTGGTTTTCCCCAAGCTTTGTAATGTTCTCCTGCTCCTTTGCATACTCGCTTGTGCCGATAATATCCTCCATCCACCATTTATTGCAGGACGCAGCGCTGAGCATGCATCCCATCAAGTGATAATGGCCGTCTGCATGGGCAAAGGCATGCAGCGCATTGAACTTGTCTACGCCAAATTTCTCAGAGGAAATAAAGATCGTACCGCTGGTTCCAAGGGAAATATTGCACATGCCCTCTCCTACGGTTCCGGTTCCCACTGCTGCCGCCGCATTATCTCCGGCTCCGGCTGCAACCTTTACCGTTTCGGGAATTCCCAGTTCCTTTGCGATCTCCTTTGTTACGCAGCCTACGCACTCATAGCTTTCATAAAGCTTCGGAAGCATGGACTCCGTAATGCCGCAGATCTCACACATCTCCTTTGACCAGCGGCGGTTCTTTACATCCAGAAGAAGCATACCGGAGGCATCGGAAACATCCGTACAGTTTACGCCGGTAAGCTTATAGGCAATGTAATCCTTCGGGAGCATGATCTTCGCAATCCTTGCAAAATTCTCAGGCTCTTTATTTTTTACCCATAAGATCTTGGGCGCCGTAAATCCTGTAAAGGAAATATTTGCGGTATATTCGGAAAGCTTTTCTTTTCCGATCACCTCATTTAAATAATCACATTCTTCAAAGGTACGTCCGTCATTCCACAAAATAGCGGGACGGATCACCTGATCCTTGTCATCCAGGATCACAAGGCCATGCATCTGCCCTCCAAAGCTGATCCCTGCTACCTGATCCTTATCCGCTTCTGCGATCAGCTCCTTAATTCCTTCCATGGTCTTTGCAAACCAATCCTCCGGCTTTTGCTCCGACCATCCCGGATGAGGAAAATAAATGGGATATTCCTTGGAAACAATCTTTTTAATCTGTCCCTGACCGTCCATGAGCAGCAGCTTTACTGCGCTGGTACCCAGATCAACACCTATGTACAGCATTATAACCCTCCTTATCTTTGCTTTACATTATCTTAATTATACTCCATTTTGTGCTCTTCCACAACCGGATATTCCACTGTAAAATGGCGGAAATGTGCATAACCCTCTGTGGCTCCAAAGGCGTAAATTCCGTAGGTACAGCCTACAAATCCGCCGCCCCGCTCCGAGCTTAAAAAATCCGTGTTGCAGCTTCCGATTTCCGTTCCGGAAAGCTCAAAAATAACTCCTTTTTCCGTTCCGGAAAGCCCCATGGTGACAAAGCCGTTTTCTTCCTGCTTAAGGGGATGCGCCGGGAAAAGCTCTTCCTTTCCAAGCTCCCTTTTCTGTACCTGGCAGTATAGTCCCTGTGGCCCCTTTTTTATAAGAAAAAGCAGATAATTGTCATCATCATGGAGGTAAAGAAGCCCCGCCTCCTCTCCCTCGTTCAGGTTACAGCCTGCCTGTACCTGAAGGGAAAAACAAAGCGCCTGCTGCCGCACTCCCAGATAAGATATCTCCCTATCTGCATCCTGCGGCCTGCCTCCCCGAAAGCTTAAAGCAATCTCGCTTCCCTGCTCATCTGCTGCCTTAAACGCTCCTTCCCTTAAATGGCGGAAGGTCAAAAGCCTGGGATCAAGAGGCTGACGGAAAGAAAGCTCCATTTTCCGCCGAAAAGCCGGAACCTGTCCCTTTGCCAGAGGACATTCGGGAAGTGAAACTGGCTGCTCTATGAGCAGCTTCCCTTCTCCCGGATTTACCACCGGCCAGCCCTCCTGCCATTCCACTTTGGCAAGAAAGGTCTCTCTTCCAAGTCTGGCGGCTCCGTTTACCGGTCTTGTGCCCAGGAGCACCATATAAAAATCTCCCTCTTTGGTATCCACCAGATCTCCATGCCCCACGCACTGAACCGGGTACTGCCTTCCCAGATGCCTGTGGGTGATCAGGGGATTACCCGGATAGTTCTCATAAGGCCCCGTAAGGGTTCTGCTTCTGGCTACCGAAATACTGTGTTCAAAACCGGTTCCCTGTTCTGCACAAAGCAGATAATAATATTCCCCGATCTTGTAAAGATGAGGACCCTCTACCCAGTTGGCTTTCTTCATGGAACCGTCATAAAGGGCATAGGACGGCCCTGTAAGCTCACCCCTTTGAAGATCAAGCTCCTGCAGCCAGATCTCGCAGTCTCCAAACCGCTCCGCCGCCTTCTTCTGGCGCTGTCCCACATAGTAGCACTTCTCCCCTTCAAAATAAAGGGAAGGATCAATCCCCCCATCTTCTCCCTCGGGAGCCTTCAAATAGATGGGATCTGACCATGGCCCTGCGGGATCTGTGGCCGTCACATAAAAATTACCGCCATAGGAAACGTTGGTGGTGATCATGTAAAACGTGCCCTGATCATACCGGATGGTGGGTGCATAAATCCCCCGCGACATGGTAGCACCATCCAGGATAAGCTGTTCCCTCCGGTCCAGGATATTTCCGATCTGCTTCCAGTTGACCAGATCCCGGCTTTCAAAAATGGGAACGCCTGGCGCATAGGAAAAAGTGGAATTGACCAGATAATAGGTATCCTCTACCCTGCAGATCGACGGATCCGGATAAAATCCCGGCAAAATGGGGTTCTTTGCTGTGAGCATAGCTGCCTCCTTTTGATAATATTATTTTACAAAAAAAGCAGACCGCAAACTACTCAATAATTGCTATTTAATAAGCATATTTTTCATTTGCGGCCTGTCTTATTTTATTCTCTGTAAAGGCTCTGTGCTCCTGCTCCTACAGCTTCAAAAAGCTTGCGCTCCTTCCGGGTATCACAACCCTGCCTCCCTCTGTCTTTGCCTCGCCGCAAAGACTGTAGAGAACCTCCTTTGCCTCTTCCTCAAAGGGGAAGGAAACCTCCTTTGCCGAGGGGTTGATCACTGCCAGGATCCTTTCTTCCCCACAGCTTCTGATGTAGGCAAGAGGATAAGCATTTTCCTGTGCAAAGACAAACCGGATCTCTCCCTTGCTCTGAAGCGCCTTATGGCCCTGTCTGATCCTGATCAGCTTTTGTACCTCATGGTAAAGGGAATCCTCTCTTGCCATCTGGTTTTTCACCGTAGGCCTGTCCTTTGCCTCGTCCTGTCTGATATAAAGTCTGTCCCTGGGCGCAGCGCTGAAACCGGCGTTCACCGTATCATCCCACTGCATAGGCGTTCTGGCTCCGGTACGCTCATAACCGCCCTCCACAGAAACCAGATCCTCCACATAACGCATGCCGATCTCATCCCCGTAGTAGATAAAGGGCGCTCCCGGCATGGAAAGCAAAAAAGCAAACGCCACCTTCATCTCCTCCGGATCCAGGGTACGCGCCATTCTCTGCATGTCATGATTGCCGGACGGAATACAGATCAGCCCCTTCTTCTCTGACTTCTCATAATTTTCCAGATACTTCTCCACAAACTTTGAAATATCTCCCTGTCCCTTACTTGAAAAATAAGGGTGCTCACAGCGGAACAGATCGTTGTAATGAGACGGCCCGAAATGAAGCAGGAAATCCATATGAAAGCCTCCCTGCAGAGACTTGTCCGGCTCTCCCCATTCGGAAACCATAGCCGCATCCGGGAACTCCTCATCCAGAAAAGCCCTTACCTTTTTCCACAGGGCAATGGTACCCTTGGAATCCGGATCGTTCTTTACCAGGGAACCTGCCATATCCACGCGGAAGCCGTCACAGCCCATGGAAAGCCAGAACCGCATCACATCCATCATGGCCTCTAAGGTTGCCTTCGGTCCCGGCGCATCCATTTCCTGCTGCCAGGGCTTTGTCACCTCGTAATAGCCGTAATTCAGCGCCGGCTGCATGGAAAAGAAATTCAGTCCCACAGCGCCGCATCTCTGGGAAATCCCTCTCAGGCACCCCATATCCTCCGGTGCTTCCCACACATTGTCCGTCCATACATAGCGGTCTGTAAATTCATTCTTTTCCGGCTTCATGGATTCCTTAAACCAGGCATGCTCCACAGAGGTATGTCCGGGTACCAGATCAAAGAGAATGTGCATGCCCCTTTTATGGACTTCCTCAAAAAGCAGTTTTGCATCTTCATTGGTTCCGTATCTGGGTGCGATGGTGTAATAATCTGCCACATCATAACCCGCATCCCCAAAGGGCGAGGTAAAGCAGGGATTGATCCAGAGGGCGTTGCATCCAAGCTCCCTGATATAATCCAGCCTGGAGATCAGTCCTTTGAAATCCCCAATTCCATCCGCATTTGAATCCTGAAAGGACTGTGGATAAATCTCATAAAAAATCGCATCATCAAGCCACTTTGCCATGGTAACTCCTCCGTTCTTTCTTTGATAATGCAATAATACTACATTCTTTTCCCTTTTTTCTTGCACTATTTTGATATATAATAACACTATCCTTAGATTTTTACCTTATATTGCAAAAGGAGCTCCCATGAACGAAAATCTTTATGAAAAGAAATCCCACGGAAGCCTGCTCTTTCCCTT
>FR894565.1:40185-81017 GCA_000436115.1 Firmicutes bacterium CAG:534
TTCCAGCATTACCGCATGGTCACGGAGCAGGGGAACATTTTTGTCCCCTACCACTGGCATGAAGAGCTCGAGATCGTCCTGATACTGGAGGGAAAGGTAGAACTTCTCTTAGACGGCGCCAAGCATATCCTATCTCCCGGGGATCTTGTCTTTGTATCTCCCAGAAGACTGCATCAATATACCAGCATTTCCGATCTGGTTGTTTACTACGCCTATGTGTTTCCCCTAAGCGCCCTCAGCTTTGCCGGGGAGGATATTACCCAGACCTCCTTAATTGCTCCCTTGCTGGAAGGTAAGCTGTGCTTTCCGGAACGGCTCTACCCCTCCCAGGGCGAGCTTTACCAGCGGGTCTATGATCTGATCACCCGGATCATTGCCCTTAATGAAGAGTCCCCCAAGTGTTTCGAGCTTCTGACCAAGGCCTATCTGTATGAGATCATTGGCCTTTTGGGAAGGGAAGGTCTTTTTTCTCCCCATCCCGTTCCCGTTAAAAACATGGATACCTATCGGAAGATCCTTCTTTATATAGAAGAGCATTATGCAGAAAAGATCACGGTCTCTGACATTGCCCGCTATTTATGTATGTCCCCCAACTATTTCAGCGCCTATTTTTCCAGGCATTTCGGGAAAAGCTTTTCCTATTTTCTGATCCGCTACCGCATTGAAAAAGCCTGCGCACTTTTAGCCAGTGAGGAGGACTGCTCCGTCACTCAGGCTGCCATGCAGACAGGCTTTGAAAATATCAGCTATTTTATTAAGAAATTTAAGCAGGTAACCGGCACCACTCCGGCGATTTACCGCTCCGGCAGCCAGATGCGCATCTGGTTCAATCCTCTGTTTCCCCAGGTGTAATAGGGAACCAGGGTGATCTGGCACTCTTTCCTGTCCGGCTTTTTCATGGAATACAGGGCAGGCTCCGAATAAGTGCGGTATCCCTCTGCCGTCAACTTTACCGTCCCCTGCAAAAGAGCGGGGTCATAGGCCTTTGCCGTGATCTCTCCCTCTTCCTTCAGGGAAAGGGACAGCACATCCCCCTCATTGTCTACCCCTTCTGCGCAGTATACCAGAGGCCCTCTCTGAAGCGCCGCCTTTCCGGTATCGTCTGCAACTCTTGTGGACGCATAGACACGTTTCACTTCATCATCCAAAAAGACGCAGATCACATCTCCCTGACGTACCTGCTCTAAAAATACATATCCCTTTTTGTCCTGTTCGCTGACCCCGATATCATTGATCGTGATCTGGAAACGGCTGCTCCAGTCCGGCTTTCTTATGGCAAGTCTTCCGCTTCCTGCCTCTACCCTGTAGGTTACCGTAAAGCCATAGGGATATTCTGTGTCGCAGACAAGCTTCAGCCCGTTTGCAAACTGTACCCTTCCCTTTACAAACAGGTGGATATATCCGGTAGTCTCATTTTCACCATATGCATATTTTCCAAAGGAAGCAATACATCTTGCAGCGTTAGGCGGGCAGCAGGCGCAGGCATACCAGCCGGGTCTTTCCGGCAGGTCATGCTTATGGGTCGCAGCTACCCCGGAAATCCCTGGAAGCACCTCCAGCGGATTTACATAAAAGAAGCGCTTTCCATCCAGCTGCATTCCTGCAAGCACGGTATTATAAAAGGCTCTTTCCATCACATCCCCATAGCGCCCATCCACTTCCAGCTCCAACATTTTGGAGGCAAAAAACATCAGTCCGATAGACGCACAGGTCTCCGCATACGCCGTATCATTGGGCAGGTCGTAATCCACTGTAAACGCTTCTCCCAGCACCGTAGATCCGATCCCGCCGGTCACATACATTCTTTTATCGGTAATGCTGCTCCAAAGCCTTTTGCAGGCGGCAAGCAGCTCCTGATCCTCTGTTTCCGATGCAAGCGCCGCCATTCCGGTATAGAGGTAAACTGCGCGGACACTGTGGCCTGTGGCGTCCTTCTGCTCTCTGACCGGAGCCCCTGACTGCTGATATTCATAGTTTGCAGGATCATTCCCCCATACGGTCCAGCTGCGGAGCTTCTTTTCCTTCTCATAAAAGTGCGGATCCACGCCTCTTGCATCAATAAAGTGCTTTGCAAGCTCCAGGCATTTCCGATCTCCCGTGGCATGGTAAAGCCGCAAAAGAGCCAGCTCCACTTCGGGATGCCCCGGATAGCCCTCATGCCCTTCTTCCACAAAATGATGATAGATATGGGCTGCATTTTTCTGCATAACGGTAAGGAGCTTCTTCTTGCCGGTAGCTTCATAGTAGGCAACCGCCGCTTCCATCATATGGCCTGCACAGTAAAGCTCATGCCCCTCCAACAAATTCGTCCAGCGCTTGTCCCGGTCCTTAATGGTATAGTAGGTGTTGAGATACCCGTCCTTGTCCTGGGCTGCGGCAATTTTATCCACCAGCTCGTCTACCTGTCCCTCCAGCTTTTCATCTGGGAAATTTACAAGACTGTAGGCGGCCGCTTCGATCCATTTTGCAGCGTCACTGTCCTGAAAGACCATTCCGTAAAAGCCGTCTCCTACGTCCTCTCCACGCACTGCCTTTGCCGCATTTTCAAAATTCGCCACCACATGGCTTTTCTCCACGCCTTCTATGCGGTCATGCAGAACGGCATACTGATAAGGGATCACGGTATCCCTGACCAGTTCCTGATAATGGCGGATAAAGCCCTCTGTGCTCTGAAAGTTTTTGATATCGATCTGTGACTGTTGTTTCATATTTTCTCCATTTCCAAATTGTTCCTATCGTCATTTTACATTATATCTTATCAAACTCTTTCCTACAACCGGGTATTTCCCCAGGTCAGGCTTCATCCGTTTCCAGATCAAAGGTGATCTCCAGCCGGTACCGCTCCTTCTCCTGCTGCAAAAGGGCGGCCTCTAAGTAGCCCTTCAGGCTTTCCTCCTGTCCCTGGAATTCATCCGGTATCATCACATCAAAAAGCAGCAGCTTTTCATGCTCATGGCAGATCAGGCGGAAATCATGGAGGGAAAGCCTTTCATCCTTTTCCCGCAAAAGGCTGCTGACAAGCTCCCGCAGCCTGTCAAGCTCCGCATTATCCGTGATCACCGGATCATAATGGATCACCATATGGGTTTCAAACTCTTCCAGACACTCTCTTTCCATCCGGTCGATCTGTTCATGGGCAACCATGGCGTCCACATGGCAGTCCATCTCCACATGAATGCTGGCATATCTTCTTCCAGGCCCGTAATCATGCACCATCAGATCATGGCAGCCCAGGATCATGGGACAGGAATTGATATAATCTGTCAGCTGCTTTCTAAGATCCGGGTTGACCCCTTCCCCCAGCAAAGGAGACACCGTTTCCTTTGCCAGCTTGATCCCGCTGCACAGAATAAACAGCGCAACCAGAATTCCCATCACTCCATCGATCTTCAGCCCGGTAAAATGCTCCGTTACCGTAGCGATCAGAACTGCCCCTGTGGTCAGCACATCATTTCTGCTGTCCGCTGCCGTTGCAAGCAGCGCCGTGGACTGAAGCCGCTTCCCCATTTTTCCATTAAAGACCATCATTCCCGCCTTGACCAGTATGGAAAGCACAAGCACCCAGACCGACAGGGCAGAAAAGACGATCTCTGCAGGATGCAGAAGCTTTTCCACAGAGCTTTTTGCAAGCTCGAAGCCGATCACCAGGATCATCACGGAAACCGTTAGGCTTGCCAGATACTCAAACCTGGCGTGTCCGTAGGGGTGCTCTTTGTCCGCCGGTTTTTCTGCCAGCTTAAAGCCTGCCAGTGTCACAATGGAGCTTGCCGCATCTGACAGATTGTTCAGTCCGTCTGCTGTAATGGACATGGATGCCGCCATGGTTCCTACAAGAAGCTTGCTCCCGGAAAGAAGCAGATTGCACAGGATCCCGATCAGTCCTGAAAGCTTCCCCATTGCAGCACGGCTGTCTCTTTTTTCCTTCCACTTTTTCATGATCCGAATTCCTCCCTGTCATTTCATTACCCATGCTTCTTCCTGCACCGCACGCATCCGTTTCTGTTCCTTTTCCCAGATACCAAAAACAGCACCTGCGGAACAATAAGTAAACTACTGTCCCACAGATGCTGTCATTCATCTGTTGCCTTATCCGGCCCGGCTATGAACCTCGGTTCGCTGCCTGCTCAGTTTGTACTGTAGATTATATGCAGTGCAAAGTGTATTAGATGTATGTTAGCATGCTTTTTCATGATTGACAAGTCTTTTTATGAAAACACGGCCGATCACAAAGCCCAGATAGCCGGAAAGCACTCCCACTGCCATTCCTCCCAGAATATCCGTAGGGTAATGCACATAAAGGAGCTGTGCATCTGATTTATCATGTCCAAAATTTGAAATTCAAGCTTCATCATTTCTTTCACTTTCTAAACAGAGTTTTTACAGCGTATGATAATAGGGACAGATATCCTCGTATTGTCCGTCTTTTCTGCGAAAGCCCCCGGGGATCACTCCAAGTCCCACAAAGCCAAGTCTTTCATAAAGATGTCTTGCATGAATGTTGGACGCCACCACGGCATTGAACTGCAACACCCGGAAGCCCTTTTCCTTTCCCTGCACCAGACAGTCCTTCACCAGCTTTTCTCCGATATGCAGTCCCCTTGCCTGTCTGCTCACCGCATAGCTGGCATTGCAGATATGCCCGCAGTGTCCCACATTATTGGGATGTAGGATATACAGGCCGAAAATCTCCTCTGTCTCCTCATCCTGCGCCACTCCGCAGTAAGTCTGGGCCTTAAAAAATTCCCTTCCGGTCTCCTCCGTCAGTTCTTCCTCCTGGGGAAAAGCTTCTCCATCCTCCACTACTTCATTCCAAATGCGGATCATCTGCGCAAGATCCGCTTCTCCATATTCTCTTACATTGATTTTCATCTGTTTGGTTCCTTTCTGAGTGCTGAATGTATCTAAAAGCATTTGATCGTGCATCTGCCTATCTTCGTCCGCCGCTGTCTAGGTGCCTTCCCGTAAAACAGTAAGATAATCCTCATAGGCGAAGGTTCTGTTTCTGCTGACGTTTGTGGTCTGCATCAGGATCCCTGCATCGGTAAGACGCCTGACTGCGCTGGAAGCAGTATTGAATGTAATTCCCAGTGCTTCCGCCGTCTTGCGGATTTCGATAATCGGATTTGCTTCCAGGTAATCGAACACAAGCATGGCATTCTTTGCAGCGCGTCCCATGCCTGAAATAAGGGCAGCATTTTTGTCATGCAGGGCAACAAGCTTGTCAATGGTTACTGCTGCATCTTCCGCCGATTCCACAAGAGCCAGAAGGAAGAAGTTCACCCACTGCTCATAATTTCCCTTAAGCCGCACTTCCGTCATACGGTCATAATATTCCACGCGGTTCTTCTTCAAAAAATAAGAAATATACAGGGCCGGTGTAGAGAGAACCTTTTTCTCCATCAAAAACAAGGTGATAAGGAGTCGTCCTATGCGGCCGTTGCCATCCAAAAACGGATGTATTGTTTCAAACTGGTAGTGAATCAATGCAGCGCGAACCAATACATTCAGATCATCCTCCTCATTGATATACTTTTCCAGATCGGACATGGCCTTCGCCATATCCTCAGGACAGGGTGGAATGTATCTGGCATTTTTCAGTGTACTTCCCTGACCGCCAATCCGGTTTTGCGAAGTCCGGAATTCTCCCGGGTTCTTTTCCTGCCCCCGTACATCTTCCATAAGAACTGCATGGGTTTCCCTGATCAAGCGGTTGCAGAGCGGAAGCGTATGCAACCTCTTAATAGCAAATTCAGTGGCTTTGATATAATTAACAACATCCGTCACATTGTGGTTTGTATTGGCTTCGATCAGTGGGGCGAGAACATCCTCCAGGGTAGCCTGTGTTCCTTCGATCTGAGAGGACATAAGCGCCTCTTTTCGGACATACATGGATATAAACAAAGCAACGTTAGGAATACGCGTTGCAATACTTTCCAAAACAGCAAGCTTTGAATTGGCTTTGATCAATAAACCAAGCATTTCTTCTGTCAGTTCCACAGACGGTATCGGCGGCAGAGGTCTTGGAACAAAAGACTGATATGCCATCTCCCCAGACAGATTTGTCTTGAGATAGCCGGCGCGGTTATCCATTTGCCTTGCTCTCCTTCTTTCTTGAAATTGAAATAATGATGTTATTATATCACCGTTATTTCAATTTATCAAATAAACTTGAAATAAGTTTGTCTGTAAACCAGCAGAATTCCCAGCAAAACGGCGGTATAGCCTTTTGGCTACACCGCCGACTTACAAAAAACTTTGCTAAAAAAGCTGTTACCGCTTCTCTTCCCTTTTCCTGCGAACCGCATAGACTGCGCCAAGGGCTGCCAGTACAGCCACTGCCGCAATGCTGATGAAGATCCAGATGCTTCCGTTATCCTGTGCTTCTGTCTCCTCTGCAGGAGCCATGTCTGCGCCGTCTGCATCCGCAGCTTTCTCTGCCGCATCCTTTACGGCCTCGGCTCCGGTCTCTTCCTCTGCTTTCGTTTGCCCATCCATAGGCTCTGTGTCAATCACAATGGTGTAATCGGAAGCATGGGTAAAGGTCAGGTTTATGGAATACCGCTCTCCGGTCACGTTGTTGATCACCTCTACCGGTATGGTCTTTCCTGCCTTTGTTCCGGTGGCCACTCCAAAATCAATGGCCTTTCCCTTCTGGGCTGTGATGGTAAGGCCGTTTACTGTCCAGGATATGCCGCCTCCCATGTCAAAGGTTACGGTCACATCCCTTCCCCTGATGCTGTCAAAGATTTCTCCTGGAACGGTGGTGGTTCCATTCATATCAACATGAATGGTGTCACCCTCTTTTGCTGCATCTGTCTGAGTCTCTATGACCTGCCATCCTTCCTTGCCGTCCTCTCCCTTAATAAAGGGCTTTCCGGACTCTTTCTCTTTGCCGTCCTTTGAGGTATTCCCGTTTTCCTCTCCTGTGCCGGGCTTTGCCTCGTTCTTATTTCCACCGGGCTTGGTATCGCAGGAAGGATTTTCGTTCTGGTCTTTACCGGGATCCTTAGGCCTTTCTCCGATTGCCGCCGTTGCGGACAAATATCATGGAATGGCGCAGTTTTCCCACACAGACAAGGAATTTATCACCAATATCGTGCTGGAAAATCCTGCTTCATTTTCCTATTCGTGAAAGCTCTCCAAAAGCTCCACACGGCATTTGAGCAGATCAAAAGCATCCAGGTAAACATATCTGCCGCTGTTATCCCCATAATTTCCTTCCTGCTCTACGGTCATTCCCATTTTCAGGCATTTTTCTACGGTCTCGTCCGTGTTGTCCACAGAAAATGCAATATGATGAATTCCCTCTCCGTATCGATCCAGGTGATCTCTCCACACCGAGGGCGCATCATTTGGCTCGATCAGTTCTAGCTGGACACCGCTTGGCAGATTAAAAAAGGCCATTTTACACTCTGCCCCGGGAGCCGGTCTGCCAAACACCCTGGTTTTTGTTACCTCATACTCTCCGCCTGTGCAGATCTGCGGCTCTTCACAGCCTAAAATTGCTGCATAAGCCGCCTTTGTCTTTTCCAAGTCTCTTACCACATAGCCGACCTGTGCAAATCTTGCCCCATCCAATACCTTTGTCAGTTCCATTGCTCTCTCCTTTTCTTCATGATCTTACCCCGATCTGGAAGCTTTCCGGGAAGCTTCTTTCCTATGTATCTTTACTATACAGGAGCAAAAGGAAGAATAATAGAATGTTTCTGTTTCAATATTTGCAAAATGTGGCTGTCCATGTGCGATAAAGGGCTTGATCTCGGTGGAAGATGCGTCTGCCACAAAGATCATGGCATCAATGCTGCCAGTGCGTCAATTTCTCCCGCTTGAATGGCAGGAATGTTTCTTCTGATCTTCTCCTCGTCCCAATCCCACCAGCGCAGCGCTTCCAGTTTTTCAATGGTCGCCTGATCAAAACGTCTGCGGATCGATTTTGCCGGCACGCCGCCTACGATCGTGTAAGGCGGCACATCCTTTGTCACTACGGCCCGTGTGCCAATGATCGCACCGTTGCCGATCGTCACGCCTGCCATAATGACCGCTTCATAGCCGATCCAAACGTCATTTCCGATTACAATATCGCCCTTATGATCCCATGCCCGCCGAATGTTTTTTGCATCCAGCCCCCATTCCTCAAAAAAGATGGGAAACGGGTAGGTAGACAGTGATCCCATGGCATGGTTGGCGCTGGCAAACAGAAATTTTGCACCGCAGGCGATCGAACAGAATTTTCCGATTTTGAGCTTATCCCCGTTGACAGGATAATGATAGAGGACATTATTCTTTTCAAAATCCCGCGGATCATGAACATAATCGTTATACATGGTGTAATCACCGACCTCAATATTGGGGCCGGTGACTACATTTTTCAGGTATACGGTTTCTTTGTCCCCGGTGCGGGGATAGACTTTATTATTCATTTTCATCACCATATCTTTCATATTATTCTTGTTTAAAACAGCCGCCCTGGCAGGCTGCTTTGGCAATTCCTAAAAACACTGCACTGGCGAGCAGCCAAAGTACAGGCGCTGCCTGAAGATTGTTGAAAAACTTTCCAAAGACAGAGATCAGCCGATACTCTGTAAAAGTCCAGGAACCAATATACGCCCCCGGAAGATAACGCCAGATCTTTGAAAATGTTCCCAGTTTTTCCGGTATGTTTAACATTGACAAAAATAATCCCATTACCATGATCGCCGTAGCTGCAGAACGGCTGCCTAAAACCTGTGAAAGGAACATGGCAAACGCTGCATCCGGCCAAAGCTGAAAAAAGATAAAGTGCCAGCAGAACCCCCATACTGAAACCAGCCAGTATTTTTGCTGCAAACAGCTTTTCCTTTTGCACGCTGCTGAAAATAATCTGATCCGTCCCACTGATCTTTTCGTCTGCAAAAATACCGCAGACTGCAATGGCAGTTAAAATCAGCAGCATAAAATTGGCCACATAAACAGAGGTATAAATCCCTGCATACCCCTCTTCATAGTAATAGGTAAAGGGCTTTTTTATCTCAGACTCCTTCTCCCTCCAGTATTCCTTTTCTGCTTCCTGGACTTCCTTTAGAAGAGAATCATCTATTTCCCTGCCGGAAAACTGCCTGCTGCCCATGCTTCTTTCAGCCTTTCCCACGATCACATCCGCAAGGCCCGTCCCAAGCAAAACCACCGTCATAAGCAGCACAGCAACCCATAGCACTTTCTGATGCAGCATCTTTTTCAGTTCAAAACGATACAATGTTCCCATTATTCTTCTCCTCCAAATATATTCAGATAAAAGGCTTCCAGATCCTTTCCGGTTTCTTCCTCCGTTCCGTCAAATACCTTTTTTCCCTCCTTGATCACCATAACTCTGTCCGCACATTTTTCTATGTCCGATACAATATGCGTGGACAGCAATACAATATTATCCCTGCCAAGCTGTTCAAAAATATGTCTGAACCAGACACGCTCTTTGGGATCAAGCCCTGCTGTAGGTTCATCCAGAACAATCAGCTTCGGGCGGTTTAAAAGCGCCTGTGCAATCCCCAGCCTCCGCTTCATTCCTCCTGAATAGGTCTTGATCTTCTTTGCCCCGTCCTTTTCCAGATTTACCTGCTCCAAAAGTTCCCTGCTGCGCATTCCGGCAGTCTGCCTGTCCAGTCCTTTTAACGCCGCAACGTACAAAAGGAACTCCATCCCTGTGAATTCGGGATAATAACCAAAGTCCTGAGGCAAATACCCGATCAGGTTCCGATACTCCTTCTCTGTCACATCATATTGATCCAAGGTGATCGAACCGCAGCACATGATCGTCTCTGCGATCAGCACTGCGTCCTAGCGTCTGGCTCCTTTTGTTTCCATCATAAAATTTTTAATGCTGATAATACTCTCCCGTCTGCACTTTGGGCAGTTTTCTTTTCTACCGCTCCGTCTTCCATGTTGTCATCCATCCTTTCTGTAGCCGGATTCGACTTTGGCAATAAACCGGTCAATATGCGCATCCAGCAAAGGCGAAACAGCGTCCTTTTCTTCTGCTCCATCATAAACGCTGTAAAGCAGATACATTGGCCCATAAAACTCAAGCGCGAACTGCATGGCATCCTCGTCAGACTCTGTCAGTTTTCGGAAAATCGCCGCCATGTACTCCAAAGGCCCGGTCGAAAGATAGCTCTGATAAAGCTGCGCGATCTCACTCCAGGTATGGATCCTTGGATCAAATAAAGTGGGATCGTAGGTTGGCATCTTGCACTTCCATTTTTATCCTCATTTCTGCGCACGCTTTTTGCACATACCGAGTTTGTGTCAAAGTGCGCGCAGACACAAATCTCGCGATTGAAAAATTTTATTTTTCAATCTTTTACCTTCAGTTTTTCATATAAAGCCATTTCATGTCTGCCTACTCTATACCACTGCTTCCCATAATCCGCCCTGTTTCGCATTACAGAGCGGAATACAAGCCCTATGAGCAGCCGCATTACAAAATGATGGGTAACCGTTCCAAAGGTAATTGCAAGGGAAAGCAGAATTCCGTCAGCGGTTTCCCTGTACAAAACAGCTAAGATTTCCGCTGCTGTCGGAGCGCTTCCCGGTTCTTCTTTGCGGAGTTATTCAGCAGCTCGCCCACAAGAAAGCCAAGACCAATGCCCAGGGCCATGCCAAAAAGCATCTGGTTTTGTAACTGGCCCAGGGACGTACCGATGCTGATGCCAAAAAGCATATAAATTATGATCCAGTTGGTTATAGGGCTTTCCAGCACAAAACGCGGCCCCTCTATTCCCGTTCCATCTGGCTGAAAACCACACTTTTCAAGGATACGCTGGGAAGCCTTATTCTCTGGATCGGTTTCCGCTTCCACAAACGCAACATCCGTCTGACGAAATGCCCACTGTATCATGGCCTGAAGCACTTCCGTTGTGTAGCCATTTCCCTCATATTCCTTCAAAATGCCATACCCAACCTCCACAGCATGATTTTGGGCAGGCCCTTTGAAACAAAGATCCCCGATAAATGCCGGGTTACCTTTCAGCTCCATTTTCCATGGCGCATACCATATTCTATTTTGAGGATCGCGCCTGCATCCATCCAGCATTTCGCCGTAAGCAGTACGAAGCTCCTCGGAAGCCGTACGCTCTATCAAAGCTTCTATCTCTTCGTCCGCCAGGGGACGCAGGAGCATTCTTTTTGTTTTTATTTTGATTTCTTTCATACGAATCACCCTTTCCATTTTCTTGATCCTAAGTCATCTTTGGCATTGGGATACGCCATAATAAGCGGCAAGGGCAGTAAATTCCCTGCGGAATGCTGCCAGCAGTTCTTCATCCGTCAAATCCAAATGATCTGTACTGGCTAAGATTGCCAGCCCATAGGAATAGTACGTCATGTCCCGATGCAGCTTTTGCGCAATTTCCTCGCTATAGCCATACTCATCCATAATGACCGAAATGATCTCAGGAAGCAGCACATCGTACTGATATGGATCCGTCTGTCCTCCATCCAGATAAAGCCAACGAAACAGATGCTTTTCCTGGGCTGCAAACTTTACAAATCCAAAACCATAGCTGCTGTAACGGCTGTGCTGTCCATAGCAGCTACTGCTGTCATCACGGCTGCGAAGGGACTCTTTTACATACTGGGTGTGCAGAGCAATGGCCCGCCGGGTCACGGCAGCTTTCAACTCGGCCATATTCTGAAAGGACAGATAGATCGGCTGGGTTGAACAGCCCAGCTTCCTTGCAACGCTGCGGGCGTTGATGGCTGCTGCGCCGTCCTCTCGTAGCACGTCAACCGCTGCATCTATGATTGCCTCTTTTGGTACTTTTTTGATTGCCGGCATTTCCTTTCCTCCAACAACAACTTATGTTATTGATAACTTTTGTTATTGTACAGCGGATAAATCCGCCTGCAAGAAGGAATGGCCGCACTGTTTTTAGTAAGCGCTCATTTCTTCTATCCCAGGCTACATTCCTACGATCTTCCGGACAGTGTTTGCCGTCCGGATCGTCAGTTTGCTGCCAATATTAGAGTTTGCCGTCTTTGACCACCAGTTTGTTTTCTGATACTCTTTCCGGCTGAAGGACCAGAATACAGCTTGTTCATATTCCTGTATCTGCTCCAATCCTTCTTTGGGTTCCCCGATCTCGTGATAGACATCCGCAAAAGACGCAGGCGGCATGATAAAAATAAGGTTATCATAAATTTTCTTGTTTTCCGCTCCCCACCAACGGGGCGCATGACGCAGAATGTCCTCAAGTTTTTGTTTTGTTATCATAAAAACAGGGATCTTCAGATTAAACTGACTTTGTATCATTTCCTGGATCCGGCTTGTCAATTTTACTGTGTCTTTTTCCTCACTTGAAAAGCTCACGTTGCCGCTGTTCAGACAGGTTTTGACCTCCGTAAAGCCAAGCTGTTCAAAGCCCTGCCTTAATTCTGCCATCGGCACTTTGTTTTTTCCGCTTATATTGATCCCTCTTAAAAAAGCAATATATCTTTCCATGGTTTCTTCAATCAGCCGTAGGCCGTTTCACATTTTTTATTCATGCTTCCGATTTCCAGAAGATTTCCTTCGGGATTAACCCTTTAAAAAGCGTTCTTTTCCCCACCAATCAGGTATTAGCTCTTTAAGGGTAATGGTTTCTCTTGTTTCGTAGTTCACCATGATCTCCATGTTTTCGTTTTCTTCATTCAGCTGATACAAAAACTCACGGCATGCGCCGCATGGCATTCCGCTTCCTCCGCCGAAAGGAGCTTTATCCCGAAAGGCAATCAGTCTTTTTATTTTTGTCTGGCCGCTGTTCACATACATGTTAAGGGCAGCCACGCGCTCTGCGCACAGGTTCATAACGCCGCTGCAGGCCTCAATGCAAAAGCCCGTATAAATGGTGCCGTTCTCGCTTTCTAAAGCGCATACAACATGGTGTGCATACACAAAAGGCGACACATCCTCCGGGTGAAATTCTTTTTTTGCCTGCTCATAGAGCTTTTCCCATATATCCATATTAATCCTCATTTCTGCGCACGCTTCTTGCGCATTTCGAGTTTGTGTCAAGTGCGCGCAGATACAAATCTCGCATGTGAAAAATTCTATTTTTCACACTAACCTCCCAGGTTTCTCTTGCTTTATAAACTCTTTTTAACGCAAATTAGTTAACAGATACCGTCCGATGTATATCGTGTATTATATTTATGGTAAGGAGATTTGTCAATAAAAAAAGGATTGACTTCATGTGGGGAAAGGTAAGGATAGATTATCATTCGTTTGAAAAAGCCCCCGGAAATCCTTATTTCCCCGGGGCGTAAACCTTTTAATTCTTCATTTTAAATAATCGCCGGTTTCCTTTTCAAGCTCCTGCCATACCGGATATGCAGCTCCGTTTTCATCAAAGAACTTCTTTAAATCCCGATTTAATGCGCTCATTTCATCAATAGCATTCATGGCGTGATCGGAAGCGCAGATTTTTCCCAGGCTTGTGGCGCACATGAGTTTAAAGAAGCGCAGACAGGTCTTGCGGTACGCCTCACCTTCAAAATCCTCATCCGCTTTCGGCAGGATTTCATGCCCGGCGTTCTTTATGCCCCGGTAGCCCTCAATATTCGCGTCAATGAGACGATTCAAATATGCCGTGTTCCCTTTGAGCTTTTTCAGGTTTCCGTCCGTTTTGTAGCACGCAAAGGCTGCTGGCAGTACGAAAGCCGCATGGCAAAGAAGGTAGTCCTCCATATTCGGCTCATAAACCACTTTGTATTTTGTGCCATCAAAAATCTGCCCGATCAGCTTTTCATTTGAGGTTGCATCCGGAAGCTGACCAATGGTAATTTTTTTAAGATCAACAGACGCCACCTGGTCAGGCTCCCGATGTCCTGCCGAAAGAGCAAAGGCAAAGAGAACATTTTTCTCCGGCATTAAAGAGGCAAGCTCTTTTGTACGCACGTTGTTTCCCACGAAAACAATGTTTTTCGTCTGGTTCGCCCGCAGCACATCTATGATCGAGTCGATCTGTGTATATCGCATGACAACAAAGATCACATCATACCGATCATCCGGCGCAAGCTCTTTCACAACAGGAACACGGCTGACAGACACACGGGGCGAAAATTTATCCTTGATCCGCAGTCCGTTCTTTTGAATTGCCTCTCCCCATTTTCCACGCGCAAGCAATGTAACATCCTTTCCCGTACGGAACAGATTTCTTGCAAGATTACAGCCAAGCACGCCTGCGCCAAATATCAAAATTCTCATCATCAAATCTCCTCTTTTTGAATAATTATTTTATTTTCCGTATGCTCTTATCCACGCTCTGAAAGCGTAGTTAGTTTACACTAATCACACTATAACAAAGGGCAGTTCAAAAGTCAAACTATAGTGGCTCAATTGAGCCACTATAGACAATTGAGCCACTATATATTCCCTTTATTTTCATATGAGATATCAATTCATCACTTGTTTTAAGTAATTTCATAAAGACTCCCCTTTTGTTTTTTATCATTATATAATATTACAAACAACAATAAAAGACATTTTTCAACATTATATTTCGTAAAAAATCTCCTCAAAAATTATTTTTTTCAACAGTTCGTTACTTATTAATTGTCTCAGTTTCATACAAACTGCTACCGCTTTTCCAATTTACTGTACAAAAAACCCTTGAAAATATTGCATTTCCAAGGGTTTCAGTAATCCTGTTATAAGTCTTTTTATTATCTCTTTGAAAACTGAGGAGCACGTCTTGCGGCTTTGAGACCGTACTTCTTTCTTTCCTTCATACGAGGATCTCTGGTTAAGTAACCAGCCTTCTTGAGAACCGGTCTGTAATCTGCGTCTACCTGAAGCAGGGCTCTTGCAATACCGTGTCTGATCGCACCAGCCTGGCCTGTGTAACCGCCGCCGTGAACATTTACGAGAACGTCATACTTATCAAGGTTGTCGGTAGCTGCAAGGGGCTGACGAACGATAACCTTCAGAGTCTCTAATCCGAAATACTCGTCAATGCTTCTCTTGTTGATTGTAATATCGCCTTTACCGGGCTTTAAATATACTCTGGCGATGGATTTTTTTCTTCTGCCAGTACCATATAACTTTCCTGTTTTAGCCATTTTCTTCTTCTCCTTTCAGTCCCTTAAAATGTTAATACTTCGGGCTTCTGTGCTGCATGCTTGTGATCAGGGCCTGCATAAACATAAAGCTTTGTGTACATCTGTCTTCCTAAGGGTCCCTTGGGGAGCATTCCCTTGACTGCAAGCTCGATTACCTTCTCAGGCTTCTTTGCAAGCATTTCACGCAGGGTAGCTTCCTTCATACCTCCTACATAATCAGAGTGACGATAGTAGATCTTCTGATCAAGCTTCTTGCCTGTCACTTTGATCTTCTCTGCATTTACAACGATCACATAATCACCTGTGTCGATGTGAGGGGTAAAGATCGGCTTGTTCTTGCCTCTTAAAACCTTAGCAACTTCTGCTGCTAAGCGTCCAAGTGTCATATCGGTAGCGTCTACTACATACCATTTTCTGTCGATGGTAGCAGGACTGGCCATAAATGTATTCATGTTAATCCTCCATTCTTATTGCGCCGGAAAAGGCACATGTACATATTTTCCCTAGGTTCATCTGCTGCACTGCCGGATGTCCGGGCCGGCCGCGCTTCTGATAAGCTCTAAGGTATCTATTGATAATATCTTATCCAGGGATTGATGGGGTAAGCGGTGTGAGAAAGGCACTGCTCCGGCATCGGACAAAATATTATTAGACAATTTCGCACTGAATTATTATATTATACGCTTCCAGGCGTGTCAACCATCTTTTTCATTTTTTGCATGAATGTTGTGTTTTCCTTTTTTGCGTAAACGTACACCTTTTCCTTTTTGCACAAAGGTGCATTCCCGTTTCCGCAAGCTCCATTTAACACCTTAGCCTGTGATCCTGCGGTCCAGCTTCTTGGAAAGTCTGGTGCCAATGATCTGCAAGATCTGTACCAGTGCTACCAGAAGAACTACCGTAACGATCATAATGTCTGCCTGGTATCTGTAATAACCGTAGCGGATGGCAATATCACCAAGGCCACCGCCGCCTACTACACCTGCCATTGCGGAATATCCCAGAATCGTTCCCAGGGAAATGGTAGCGCCCACGATCAGGGAAGTTCTTGCCTCTGCAAGCAGTACCTTCCAGATGATGCTCCAGGTGCCTGCTCCCATGCTCTGCGCTGCTTCCACGACTCCATGATCCACTTCCAGAAGTGAGGACTCCACCAGTCTGGCCACAAAAGGCGCTGCCGCCATGGAAAGGGGTACGATCGTTGCCGTTGCGCCATAGCTTCTTCCCACGATCAGCTTGGTAAAAGGAATGAGCAGCATAAGCAGGATCAGAAAAGGAATACTTCTTACAATATTGACTACCACATCCAGAATTTTATATATGATCTTATTCGGCTTTAATCCTCCCGGCGCTGTCACCACCAGTGCAATGCCCATGGGAAGTCCCAAAAGATATGCAATCAGTGTTGAGGCAAGCGTCATATATAAGGTGACCCAAGTTCCCTCTGCCACCATCAAAACCACCTGACTATCCCACATAATTCGTTAGCTCCTCCACTTCCAGTTTTCTATTTTTCAAATACTGTATCATTTTTTCCGCTGCGGCTTCCTCCTCAGGCAGCTGCAGGATCATCTGTCCATGAGCCACGCCCCCGATATCTCTGGTGTCTGCCAGCAGAATGTTTACGGGTGCCTTACAGGTCAGGATCATATTGGCGATCACAGGCTCATAAGAAGAATTGCTGGAAAAGACAATACGGATACATCTTTTGCCCTTCATTTCCTCGTAGGTAGCAGTTCCCTCTCCCTGGAATACCAGCTTCCGGGCTGCCTTGCTCTTTGGCCTTGAAAAGACCTCCTCAACAGTTCCGTGCTCTGCAAGATTTCCTTCATCTATAATGGCCACATGGGTGCAGACCTCCTGTACCACTGCCATTTCATGAGTAATGATCACAATGGTGATCCCGTATTTCTCGTTGATCTCTTTTAAAAGCGCCAGGATCGCCTTTGTGGTTGTGGGGTCCAGTGCGCTGGTAGCCTCATCGCAAAGCAGGATCTTGGGGTTGGTTGCAAGCGCTCTTGCAATGGCAACTCTCTGCTTCTGTCCTCCGGAAAGCTGTGCAGGATAAGCCAGCATCTTTTCCGACAGGCCAACGATCTCAAGCAGCTCCTTTGCACGCTCTACTGCCTTTGCCCTGGGCACCTTTGTAATTTCAAGCGGAAAGCAGATATTGTCCAGAACCGTTCTTTGCATCAGCAGGTTAAAATGCTGAAAGATCATGGCGATCTGGGTGCGCATGCTCCTAAGTTCGCTGTCCTTTAATGTCGCCAGATCCTTTCCTTCTATTAATACGGTTCCGCTGGTAGGACGCTCCAGAAAATTCAGGCAGCGGACCAGCGTGGACTTTCCGGCGCCGCTCATACCAATGATACCGTAGATCTCCCCCTTTTGAATGGAAAGATTGATGCCCTTAAGCGCTTCAACCTGATTATCCTTTCCAACGAAGGTCTTGGTCACATCTTTTATTTGAATCATTGCTTCCATAGCCTTTGTATCCTCATTTCCTTTTATTGCTGTTTACATTGTTTCATCATAGCATAATCCTCTTTTTCTTGCAATGCCGGCTCCTCTCCCCTTTCCTATGAAATATCTATGGCCTGTTAGAGCCTTTGACTATAGCAAAGCACTGTACAAAATACCCGCATTTTGCTATACTGATTTTATCATTTTGAAAAGGAGCACAAACGCTATGAGCAAGAAGAAAGCTGTGGTTTCACTAGGACATAATGCACTCGGATACACTACCATGGAGCAATGGGACGCCGTTAAGGTTACCGCCAAAGCTCTTGCAGATCTGGTGGAGGCTGACTACCAGCTGACCATCACCCACAGCAACGGGCCGCAGATCAGTATGATCCACAAGGCCATGACGGAGCTTCGCCGTCTTTATATTGACTATACCCCAGCCCCCATGTGCGTGTGCAGCGCCATGAGCCAGGGTTATGTCGGTTACGATATTCAGAATTCCCTGAAAGCAGAGCTGCTCAGCCGGGGCATCAGCAAAACAGTTTCCACCATCCTGACCCAGGTAACGGTAGATCCCTATGATGAAGCGTTCTATGAGCCTACCAAGCTGATCGGCCGTTATATGTCCGCTGATGATGCTGAAATTGAGGTAAAAAAGGGCAACTATGTACAGGAAGAACCCGGAAAGGGCTTCCGCCGTATCATTGCTGCTCCAAGACCCATTGATATTGTGGAGATCGAAGCCATCCGTACTCTTGCAGCTGCTGATCAGATCGTGATCGCCTGCGGCGGCGGCGGTATCCCCGTTATTGAGCAAAAGCATGCCTTAAAGGGCGCTTCTGCTGTCATTGAAAAGGACGCCATCGCCGGAAAGCTGGCAGCCGACTTACAGGCAGATCAGCTCATTATCTTAACCTCTGTTCCCTGTGTATATCAGGATTTCGGCAAGGAGACCCAAAAGGCTCTCTCTTCCCTGACAGTTTCAGACGCAAAGGAAATGATCGCAGCAGATCAGTTTGAAAAAGGAACCATGCTTCCTAAGATCGAAGCTTCCATTTCCTACTTAACTGCTAATCCAGCCGGAAGCGTCCTGATCACTTCCCTGGAATGCGTTTCCGATGCACTGCGGGGCAAAGCAGGAACCGTGATCACTGCCTGATCCGGCATTTCACTGTATTTGGTACGGTAGCCTTTCCCCTTTTCCCAGGTGATCGTTAAAGGGGTAAGCCCATAATCCGTTACATGATATCCGTCTTTAAAGGGCGACATGGTAAAAAATGCCATGCCGCCTTTTTGACAGCTTTTCACCGGCTGGGCGCTGATAAAATTCCCGATAGAGTAATAGACCAGCATCTGATGCCCGTTTTTCTCTAACAGTTCATAGGGCTGCAATACATGGGGATGAGTGCCTACCACTACATCCACGCCGCTTTCCAGAAAGATCCCGGCCCACTTTTCCTGAAAGGCATCTGTCCCTTTGCTTTCTTCCGTTCCCCAATGTACAAATACGATAACGGCATCTGCCTCTCTGCGGGCTTTTTCCAGATCAGCCCTGACCTGATCTTCCTCAGAAAGCAGGTGCACCATGTAGGGCGCATCCTCCGGCAGTCTGATCCCATTGGTTCCGTAGGTATAATTAAAAAGGGCAAAGCAGACCCCCTTTCGCTTCAGCAGCTCATAGGGCCTGTATTCCTTCTCATCGGCTTTCTGGATTCCAAGACAGGTAATGCCATCCTCCTGCAAAAGGGTTTTGGTCACATTGACCCCTTCCGCCCCCTGATCCAGGGCGTGATTGGTGGCACAGGTAACCACATCAAAGCCGGCCTCTTTTATAGCCTTTTCCACTTCCACCGGGGTCCCAAATCTGGGATAATCGCTGTAAGCCGACGGATCCTTCACAAAAGGAGTCTCCTGATTGATGACGGTCACATCATATTCCTTTAAGCGATCCATCTGGTTTTCAAACAGAAACGAAAAATCTCCCTGGCTAAGACCATAGCGGTAGATCGGTTCGTGGATCAGAATGTCGCCAAAAACCGCAAAGGAAATGTCCCGCTCTTCCCTGGCAAACCCAAAGCCTTCCCATACATAAGCATTTACCTTTCCTTCCCGGTCTGTTAAAAGCAGCCTCTCCCTGTCTGTGTGAAAAAGGGCTCCTTCCAGCTTTGTGACGTCCTGCCCGATATAAGAGGACATCCACTTGGGTCTTACCTTTCCCTCCATCCCTTCATAGACAAAAATGTGCTGGGACCACTGCCACTCATCCCTTTTTACCCAAAAAGGCTTATGCTCTCCGTATCTTCCCCTTTTCCAGCAAAGCAGTACAAACTCCTCCGCTCCGTCCCCGTCTATATCGCTGCACAAAAGGCTTTGTACCTTTACCTCCTTCTGGGACGCAAAAACCATTGCTCCTTTATATGTTATGTCAACCTTCCTCCGGTTCAGCGTCAGTTCATAGTCCCCCGATACATCCTGCACCTGGCAGCTTTCCCACCGGATCCAGCCAGGCAGAAGCCAGCCTTCTCTCCAAAGCCCATACAAAACAGCGGCGATCAAAGCCGCCGCTGCTGTTATTCGTAACCATCTTTTCCAGTTAGTTCCAGGTGTACCGGTAGCTTGCCGTCCACTCCGGCTGATCCATTTTTGTATCATACTGGTATTCCCCGTTTTCGTCGGGAGCAATGCCCATAAGCACTCTCCAGCTTTCGTCCGTCATTCTCTCTTCCATGGGCCATGCGAACTGATAAAAGGTATAGGTGCTTCCCCTTGCGATCTTCAGCTTTCCGTCTACCTTCACTACAACCCAAATGGTAGAGGGATCTCCGGTTGCCGCCTCCAAAATCTGTCCGTTTGGATCCGTAGCAATGTCTACCACCACTGCTGCCGGGAAAAGCTGGGAGGCAATCTGCCCGTCCTCGCTCTCATCCTTTACCGTTTCGTACCAGAAATGCTCCAGATTGCCGCCATAGGATCTGATCAACTCATATTCCTCCTCGGTAAGCGTTTCCTCCTTCAGTTCCTTTACCGATATGGCATAAAGCTTCTGTGCCAGCTCGGATAGAAGCTGCAGGTTATCCTCATCACTCTTGCCCAGCATTCCGTAGGCCTTTAATCCTTCTGCGGTCTGCTCTGCAAGCCCTGCAAATCTTTCATATACATAAGGCTCCGGTTCTACATAGCCTCTGTCGTCAAACTCTTCTTCATAGCCTCCGCCCATTTCTGCCATGACCTGCTTGGAATACAGCACCGTATCATGCTTCAGCTCTGTAAAGCTTCCTGCAAAGCACTCCAGATCCTTTTTATTCCATTCCTCGTTCTGCATAAATACCGGATATCCTTCTCCCTTTGGCGTCAGCAGCGGCCGCAGTACATTCAGCCATTCTCCGTATAAGCTTGCCGTAAACAGACCGGTATCTTCTCCGGAAAGGCTCTCCCGCAGATACTGCATATTCTGGGAATATCCTTCAAATTCCGCTGCTCCTGCCTGCTCCAGGATTTCAAGAGCAGTATCGCTGCCGAGAGCTGCGGGCACATCCAGCACATCCGGAAGCATTCTCTTTTCTCCCTGGCCGTTTTCCTTTACCGCCTGGTAGATCAGGTTCTGCATGATCGCACCGTCAATGGTAAACCGCTGTCCCATAAAACGAAAACCGGGAATGATATTTTCCTCTCCCTGCTTGATAGGAAGGGAATTGATCTGTGGCGGCTCAAGCTGTGCCGTGAGCTTATGGAATTCTTCAAAGCCCGCCTGATCGCCGATCAGCTTCTCTACGGGAACCTGCTCTCCATAGACCTGTCTCAAAAGCTTTTCATACTCGCAGATACCGGAATCGTCGCTGGCTCCCGCGAAGAAGGAGGTCACTGCGTAGATGCCGTCCCAAAGCCGGTAAGCTTCTTCATCCGCTTCCATGGCTCTGGTGATCAGGAGCGCACTCCTGTCAAGGTCTTCCTCCTCCTGGGTAAAATGGATCCGTCCATACCACATCATAGCCCTGAAATAAGCCTCCATGCGGTCATCCCCTGCATAGTAGCCTCTGGGCTGATACTGGGTATAATCCTCCGGTTTCCCGGTAATGGCCGAATCTGCAATTTCTGCCGCACTGCTGATCTGACTTAGCTCATAGGCTACGATTTCCTCTACTTCCTTCGGAACTGCCGTTTCCTCATCCATGAGCTTTGCTCCCACTGCAAAGAAAGCCACATTCCGCATCGCTGCGCTTTCCCATTCACTGCCCTTTAAGGCCGTATACTGCTCCAAGCTGTCCGCCAGCATTTTCTGCCCCAGCTCTTTTACCTGTTCTGACAGTGTTTCCCGCTCTATGTTCCGGAGCAGATAGGCAAAATACAGGTGATAGGTATGCATCAGGGAATCCACCGTCACAAAGCTTGGGATCTGACTGTAGCGGTTGACCTCATAAATATCAAAGAATTCCTTTCCGCCGTTTTCCATCACCATAAACCCGTTCCGGGCAAGCATCTGTTTCATTTCCTCTGACAGATAAAACTGCTCCAGATTTTGCACATTTTCCAGATCTGCTTCTATGGCATAGGGTTCCACAGCCGCCGTAACCGCTTCCCCTTCCTGTCCCTTTCCGGCGATCAGAGAAGGCCTCTCACCAATCTGAAAATCGGTCTGCCCTGTTGCTGTTTCCCCGTCCTGCTCCCGGTCTGTCTGCGGCATGGTTTCCTGCGCCGCTGTTTCCTTAGGGGCAGCAGAGGGCTGATTCCCTCCGCTTTTTCCACAGCCTGAAAGCAGGGCCGCCGTCAGGCAGACTGCCAGTAATTTTGTGATCTTTCCCTTCTTCATCCCCATCCTCCTTTTACTCCAGTTCCAGTTTTTTCCTCACCAGAAATTCACTTAAAAAATAAAGGCCAACAGAAACGGCTATATAAATCGCGCACATGGAAAAATACATCACATTATAAAATCCGATCACAGAGCTGAAGGAATTCAGGTTCTCCGCATCCAGCATAAGCTTCACCATGGAAGGAACCATGACAATAGTAAGAATGATCTGTAAAACCGTATTGAGTCCAAAGTAAGCTCCAATCGAGCCCAGGATCCTGTGATTTCGAAGGAGCTGTCCTATGGTGATCGCCCCGATCAGCAGCATGGGGCCGCTGATGCAGCCTGTAAGAATGAGCAGAACCATGCCGACAGCAAAGGTTCCTATTCCCTGCAGCTCTCCCATTCCCCACATTCTCCTGAGCGCCTGATAGATCTCCCTGAATGCCTGTGTTATATCTCCTGTTTCAAAGGCAGACGCCACCATAAGGCCAAACACAAACATGCTTGCAAGAATTGCAAGGGTGGAGATCAGGTTCCACGCCGCCATAACCAGAATTTTGGAAAGAAGCAGCTGATGGCTGGTTACCGGCAGCGTATGGGTCAAATATCCTTCATCCGTATACATGCTTTTATAAAAACGGATCCCCAGATAAAGAACACAGCCCAATGAGGCTCCGATCACCCCTGCATAATAAAGTAAAATCACCATCATCATGGATATTTGTATCCCCACCCACTCGCTTTTCCAGATGGGCAGTGCAAAGGTTGCTCCCGCCAGCAGGGTCAGCGCCATCAAAATCCACAGGATCAGTGTCTCCACCTTCCACAGGGAGCGCCATTCCTGCTTCAATAATTTTCCTAACATACAAACACCTCCCTGAAATACGCATCTACGGATTTTCCCTGCTGTTCCCGGATGTTCTCCACTGAATCCTGCAACAGAATCCTTCCCGCTTTTATAAAGATCACCTCATCCAGGATCTGCTCAATATCAGAAATGAGATGGGTAGACAAAATGACAGTTGCGTCCTCATTATAATTAGAAATAATGGTTCTTAAAATATAATCTCTTGCCGCCGGGTCCACACCGGCAATGGGTTCATCCAGAAGATACAGACGGGCTTCCCGGCTCATGACCATGATCAGCTGAACCTTCTCCTTTGTGCCCTTTGAAAGCGTCTTCAGGGAAGCGTTCTCATCAATCTTCAGGTTACCTAACAGTTCTCTGGCTCTCTCCGGGCGGAAGTCCGCATAAAAATCCTGAAAATATTCGATCAACTCTTTTACTCTCATGCTGCTTCTGAAATAGGTTCTCTCAGGAAGATAGGAAACTACCGCCTTGGTTTCCGCTCCAGGCTCCTTCCCACAGATCAAAATTTCCCCTTCATTTGGCATTAACAGCCCTGCCAAAAGCTTGATCAGCGTTGTCTTCCCGCTTCCGTTAGGACCTAACAGCCCGATGATCCTTCCTGACGGAATGGTCAGATCCAGATGATCCAGTGCATTTTTCCGCTTGTCATAGCTCTTCGTAAGTCCCTTTATCTTTACAAGCTCACTCATGCTCTCCCTCCTTTTCCAAAAGGTGCATGATCTCCTGTCTGTTATATCCTAACTCCTGCATCCTTACAAAAAATTCATGTACCTGTTCCTTTGCTAAATTATTTCTGACTTCCCCGATCATATCCATATCCTCCGTTACCACTCTTCCGCTGGTCCGCTGTGCCATTACAAGACCGCTCCTCTCTAACTCAGAGAGCGCCTTCTGCATCGTATTGGGATTTACGCCTGCCTGCATGGCAAGCTCGCGCACACTGGGAATTTTCTCCCCCGGCTGATAAACCCCGGTTATGATACGCATCTTTATCACCTCAAGAATCTGAGTGTAAATAGGTCTGTCAGAATTCAAATTCCATGTCATCTGCCTCTTCCTTTCCCTGTATTATTGTATTATCTTAATAGTACAATAATACATTTAAAATCAAATGTCAAGTAAATTGGCATTTTTTCCCTCATTTCTGCGCACGCTTTTTGCACATACCGAGTTTGTGTCAAAGTGCGCGCAGACACAAATCTCGCGATTGAAAAATTTTATTTTTCAATCTTTACTTCAAATATCCGATCACGCTGAGCATGGCGCCGATCATAATACAAAAATCACTGATGTTGAAGATCACCCTTCCAAGGGCCTTAAACGGCACAGGAAAGCTTACATAATCCACTACATATCTGCGTTTGAGCCTGTCATAGGTATTGCTGTAGGCTCCGCCCAGCATCAGGGTCAGTCCCCATTTTAACAGCCCCTTCCCTGCAAGGGTAAGACTGCCTGCAAAGAGCGCTGTGAGCACAATGGACAGGGCCACGGAAACAGCAGCTACCACTCCCTGCCTTTTTTGTCCCATGTTAAGAAAGGCTCCCCGGTTGTGATGGTGCCGCAAAAGCAGCAATCCGCCGCAGAGCTTTTTCTCGCTGCCTTCCTTTGTTGTCTTTTCGATATGTCCCTTGACCCCGAAATCCAGGCCAAAGATCCCAAGAATTGTTAACAGATACTTCATATTCCTCTCCGTTTCCAAGATACTCTGCCCCCTCATCTTTTCTTCATCATATCATAACCTCTCCATTCTTCCAACAAAAAACCGCCTCCGGTTTCCCGGAAGCGGTTCTTTCTTGCTATTTTGTTTTCCTTTTATTCGGGAAGCATATCGGTATCGCCGAAGGTTGCTGCCCACTTCTCAGCACGCTCATCCATAATAGCCTGGCCGCCTGAGCTTAAGTAATCTGCCATTCCATCATCCCAAACCTGATCGAAGCTGTCTACAGATGCAGAAACTGCAGTATCATAAATGATGTCTCTCTTCTCGGAGAGTGCAGGACCCTGTCCTTCTTCTGCTGCGATGGTGCCAACGTTAACGTTCTTGCCAACCTTCATATCTGTGTTACAGATCTTGTCTGCTACTTCTACCAGTGCAGGATCAATGCTTGCATAGCTGTATGCTCTTGACTTAACGGTCAGATCTTCATCCTGCAGCTTCATTCCGTTACAGGTCATGGTGTAATCGATATTGAAACCGGAGTTCTGGATTGCATCTCCTGTTGCTGCAATAATCTCAACAACGCCGCCGTCTAAGGTATTGTGTGTCACACCTTCGTCACCGATCTGCAGATATTCAATATGAGCAGGATCGCTGATCCAGTCAAGGTACATTAAGGATGCTAAAGGCTCCTCGTTTGTGCTGGGGAAGAACAGCTTACGGTCGATAGGACCGGGTACGAACTTTGTATGGGTTCCCTTGCTGTCTTCAAAGCAGTCAACTGCTACATACTGTGCTTCCTCGCCAACCATTCTCTGAAGGTTTGCCTGGATGCTGTCCTCACCGTTTCTGAAAGGATAATCCCAGTTATGTGTGAAGGCTCCTACATAACCAGCCTTCATCATATCATCTTCTGTAGTATCGCCGCTTCCATACAGTGCAAAATCACTCCAGATCAGGCCATCATTGTACCACTTGTTCAGAAGCTTAACAGCTTCCTTGGTTCCGTTCTGTGTCAGCTTTCTGTCGTCAAAGCCGTTTACATAGTATTCCTTATCGGAAATATCCGGATCGATAAAGGACTCGATCAGAGTTGCTGCTCTCCAGCCCACATCATAGCTCATGGAGTAAGGAACCATCTTATCAGCGTCAGCGCCAAGCAGAGTATCTGCATTGTCTCTGAAAGCGATCAGCATATCTTCAAATTCCTGCTTGGTGGTAGGCTCCTTTAAGCCTAACTTGTCAAGCCAGTCCTTACGAACAAAGGTGTTGATTCTGTTGCTGACTGCAAGCTTTCCTTCCAGCGCCCAGATTGTTCCGTTTGCAGGATCCTTATCCCAGTAAATGTTGGTCTCGCCAAGCCAGTCCCAAAGGTTCGGAAGCAGATCCTTGTAGGTATCTACATACTGTCCGAGATCCAGTACACCGCCCATGTTTGCATAGGTCTGGATGGTAGGATAATCGTAGGTATAGCATACGTCCGGTGCATCGCCTGCTGCCAGAAGGTTGTTGATCTGCTCTACCTCAGTCCAACGGGGAACTGCTACGAATTCAACCTCTACATTGTGATCCTCCAGCATTCCCTTTTTGATGTACTCTGTGTACATGTTGTTGGTCGGATCGGAACCGCCGTCATTTCCACGGTCGTACACTTCTACTATGATCTTTCTTGTTTCTACAAACTTGCCGTCTACTACTTCGCCGTTTGTAGGATCTGCAGCTGTATCTGCTTCAGCTGCCTGTGTGTCATCCCCTGATGTCTCTGCTTGTGTTGTGTCTTGTGTTGTGTCTTCTGTTGTTTCGGCTGCCGGAGCATCGCTGCTCTCACTGCTGCTTCCTCCGCAAGCTGCCAGTGACAAGGTCATTGCAGTTGCCAAAACAAGTGCTAAAATTTTTTTCTTCACCCTAATACCTCCCTATTGTGATGAATGTGTTTAGTGTATTGAATGAACAGAGTTTCCTCTGCTTATTCCTTGACTGCTCCTACCGTCACGCCATGGATAAAGTATTTCTGGAGCCATGGATAGATCAGCAGAATGGGTACGGTAGAGAACATAACGATGGCTGCCTTTAAGGACTCGGAAAGTCCCGGTGTGGAAAAGCCTTCCTGCGTTGCCACCTCTACCTGATTGATATTGTTCAAAATGTTGTATAACAGAAGCTGTAACGGATAGTAATCCTTATTGTTCATAAACATCAAGGCATCGGAATAACCGTTCCATCTTCCTACGGCGTAAAACAGCGCCAGCGTTGCAAATACCGGTTTGGAAAGCGGTACATAAATACTGGTCAGGATCTTGATAAAGCTTGCACCGTCAATCTCCGCCGACTCCCGAAGGCTGTCCGGAATGCCGTAGAAAAAGCTTCTCATGATGATCATGTTATAAACACTCAGACAGCTGGGCACGATCAATACCAGCGGCTGGTTCAGCAGACCAAGCTGTTTCATCAGCAGGTAGTTAGGAATGGTACCTGCATTGAAAAACATGGTGATCGTAATGATAATATTGAATAAAGACCGTCCCTTTAAGTTTTCAAAGATCAAAGGATATGCACAAAGCGTTGTCATTGTCAGGGAAAACACCGTGCAGACAATGGTCAGAAATACTGTCCAGAAAAACGCCTTTATGTACTTAATGTCCCCCAATACCATGGAATAAGCGCTGACGCTCCAGCCCTTTGGCCACAAATAAACCTCGCGTTTAATTAAGAACTCCGAGCTGCTCAAGGATCTGGCCAGCAGGTTCAGCATGGGAAGAAGACATACGATACTGACCAGTACACAGATCAGCACAAAGATCCAGTCTCCAAGCTTTGCAGATTTTGATTTAATCATTTTCCATCCCTCCTATCCGGTTACCATATTCCACGCTCGCCAAGCTTTCTGGAAATCCAGTTTGCAAGGAGCAGGAAGAATACACAGATAATAGACTGGAAAAAGCCTACTGCTGTTGTCAACGAGAACTGCAGACCCTTAATACCGTTTTTGTAAACAAAGGTGGAAATAACGTTTGCCACATCCATTACCAGCTTGTTCTGCAATGCAAACGGTCTGTCGAAGCCGCTTCCTAAAATATTGCCCAGGTTCATGATAAGGAGCACTACGATGGTAGGCTTGATCCCCGGCAGTGTAATGTGCCACATCTTTTTAAATCTGCCTGCACCGTCCACGGAAGCTGCCTCGTAAAGTTCCGGGTTAATCCCGGCAATGGCTGCAAGGTAAACGATGGAGTTCCATCCAAAGCTCTGCCATACTCCCAGGAAAATATAGGTTGCCACCCAGTGCTTGGAATCATTCAGGAACGGAATTGCTTCCACTCCGAACTTTGCAAGAACCATGTTTACAAGTCCTGTAGAAGGAGCAAAAAGCTGTAATGCCAGACCGTAAATGATGACCCAAGAAAGGAAGTGGGGCATGTAAGCAATGGTCTGTACCACTCTCTTAAAGCGCTTAAATACAAGCTCGTTCAAAATCAGTGCAAAAATAATCGGCGCCGGAAAGCCTATGATCAGATCCAGCAGATTTAAAAACAGCGTATTTCTCAGAGCATACAAAAAGTCTCTGTTTTGAAATGCCTTGATAAAATACTCAAATCCGTGGTTGTCTGCCCATGGAAGCTTCCATACGCTTTCTACGATACTGTACTTCTTAAATGCGATCTGAATATATACCATCGGTACATATTTGAAGATCAGCAGGTAAAGCATGGGCAAGATCAAAAGCAGGTAAAGCTGCCAGTATCTTTTCAGATACACCTTGGTGCTTTTCTTTTGCCCGGTGGCTGGTTTTAAGGTTTTTTCCTTAGCCATGATATAACACCTCCCAAATCCCTTCCTATTCCCTTTATTTAGTAAATCTTTCTCCCCTTCTCATCAGGTATGCCTGTTTTGCGGTAGAAGTAGGTATTGATCTGATCACGCCATTCCCTGGAATGCTCCTTCTGGTGAGCAAATCTTTGAGCCATCCGTTCATATTGCTTTTCGGGCAGCTTCCCTTTTAGCTCCTCAAACCTTCTTACCATTTCATCCACTAACGCAACCCCATCAAAATGCGTGTCGTAGATATGCTGTAAAATGGTTTTTCCGCTTTGTAATCGATACTCATAAGGCATATGGTGAAAGAAAAGTAAAAGCTCTTCCGGACATTTTTCCGGATTATCATATAAAGAAGCATTGGGCTCTCTGTAAAGCCCTGCATAACCTGTTCCGTTATGGCTTCTGTCAACGCCGATTCCCAAATGATCCGCTCTGTGATAGGTACCCCATCTGTCATACTCATACCCATCTACATTAGGACCGTAATGATAATTGGGATTTACCATCCAGCCAATTCCCAAAGGCGCTGTATAGCTTTCATATGCAGGCCAGGAATTCATCAGGATAAACAACAGATTATCCATTACCTGTGGATCTGATCCAAAGGTAAGCCTAATCCACTCCCTTGCGATCTGTTCTGCCGAAAGCTGCGGTTCAAAGGCGAGCCGTCCAAACCCGTACAGATTTGCCGCCGCCAGATCATGTCCCGTCCAGTTTTCATCATTTCCCGTATTGGCCACTGCCGCAATTCCGCATTTTGTCTGGCCAAAGGTCTTTCCCGAGATCAGATCCAGCACGCTGTCATCCTTTTCCCGGCAATAAGTACGAAACTCCAGAACTTCCTTAAACATGGGGATCAGATAGCAGACATGACGCTGCTGCCCCGTATATTCCTGTGCGATCTGCACCTCTAACATCTGATTGGTCTTTTCCAGTCCTCCGAAAAGAGGATGCACCGGCTCTCTTACCTGAAAATCCATGGGCCCGTTTTTGATCTGAAGAATAACATTATCCCTGAACTGGCCATCCAGACCGATAAAATTGTCATAACCGGATCTTGCCCTGTCTGTCTTTCGGTCTCTCCAGTCCTGCTTGCAGTTGTAAACAAAGCATCTCCAAATGATCAGACCTCCATAGGGCTCGATCGCCTCTGCCAGCATATTGGCTCCCTGGGCATGGGTTCTTCCGTAAGTAAAGGGCCCTGGCCGTCCTTCTGAATCTGCCTTGATCAGAAAACCGCCCAGCCCGGGAACTGCGGCATAAACCTGCTGCATACGTTCCTTCCACCAGCGGATCACCTGCTCATCCAGGGGATCTGCCCCGGGCAGGCCGGAAATTTCCATAGGCGCTGCATAATTTAAAGATAAAAACAGCTTGATCCCGTATTCTGCCAGGATTTCTGAAAGAATACGAAGCTTCTCAAAGTATCTGTCTGTGATCAGATCTGTAGCGGCATCCTTTACGTTTACATTATTAATAACCGTTCCGTTGATGCCTACCGACGCTAAAAGCCGTGCATAGGTTCTGATCCTGTCATCTACCAGGATCTCATTCTTTTCAAAAAAGAAGGAATTCCCGGAATAGCCCCGTTCAATGCTGCCATCCATATTGTCCCAATGGTTCAGCATTCTAAGGGGGATCGCAGGACTTTTTTCAATGGAAAGCTCCTGCGTCTGTGTCCCAAGGGAAAGCTGTCTGATCAGTTCAAAGCAGCCGTATAGGATCCCATTTTCATCGGATGCTTCCACAGCCACCTTTTCCCCATTGCCGGAAATTTTGTACCCTTCCGGGTGAAATCCCGGCCTCAGGGAAAGACTGATCACCTCTGCCCCCTCATCCTGATTGAGGTCTAAGTACAACACAGGTTTCTTTCCTGTCATTTGGGCAATCGCTGCCTGCAGCTCACGGGCTGCATTTTCCATGATCCTGCTTCCTTCCGGATATACGATCCGCTTAAAGCACTGTGCACCGGGCTTATCTTTTTGAACGTTCAGCCACATCTGCTCGAAACCCATGTTGTCCCCTCCTCGCTTTTTACAAAAGGTATTCACAGCCTGCAGTAACCCCCATTACTGCCACCTTCCTGCCGGTCAGCTCTTCGCTTCTTGCCTCAGGCTGGCTGCCGCCGATGGATACCAGATAATTTCCTTTTTGTACTCTGAACACTGCCTGCTCATCATATAAGCCAAAGGCATTCAAAGGCAGTTTTACTTGGATGTCCCTGCTTTCTCCCGCCTTAAGGGTTACTTTCTTGATCCCCTTAAGCTGTGCGTTGGGTGTTCCCTCACGGTCAGCCTTTACATAAACCTGAACCGTTTCCGTTCCCTCTCTGCTGCCGGTGTTTGTCAGTGTTGCCGAAACAACAATTCCATCCTCCGAAAGCTCCGTTCCCGAAAGCTTTGCATCCGAATAAGTAAATTCTGTATAAGACAGTCCATATCCAAAAGGATACAGCGCTTCATTCTTCATATACCTGTAGGTTCTGTCCTTCATGGCATAGTCTGTAAATTCAGGAAGCTCCTCTGTGGTACGGTAGAAGGTTACCGGAAGTCTTCCCTCCGGGTTTTTATCTCCAAACAGAACCTCTGCAATGGCCTTGCCGCCCATTGCTCCGGGATACCAGCCCTGAATGATGGCAGGAACATGTTCCTGCGCCCAGCCTACTGCCAGTGCGCTTCCCGACAGAAGTATCAGTACCACGGGCTTACCGCTTGCATAGGCGGTTTCCAGAACCTCCTGCTGCATACCGGGAAGGTTTAAGTTTGGCTTGTCACCGCTGGCATACTGATTGCCCTCATCGCCCTCTTCTCCTTCCAGTCCCGGGTCA
This sequence comes from Firmicutes bacterium CAG:534, assembly GCA_000436115.1. Lineage (GTDB taxonomy): Bacteria > Bacillota > Clostridia > Lachnospirales > Lachnospiraceae > Suilimivivens. The sequence goes on from FR894565.1 coordinate 71,681, forward strand.
AGGCCCAGACAAAGGATCACAACGTCGCTTGCTTCGCAGACACCCTTCACCTCTGAGATCCTGTCATGTCCCTTGCTCAGGTTGCTGATGCTTTCCTTATATAAATGACAGCCTTCTGATAGCAGAACTCTGACATCCTCTCCTACATAATCCTGAATTCCCTCTGATATGGTATAGTATCTGGAGGCGGTTCCTTCATAATTTCCTACCAGCGCTCTTCTGTTATCTGCATTAGGCCCGATAATTCCGATAGTCTTCAGCTTGGATTTATCAAGAGGAAGCAGGCCGTTCTCGTTCTTAAGAAGGGTGATGCACTTTCTGGATGCTTCCAGGTTCAGTTCCTTCATTTCCTTGCTGTCCACAACGGTAAACGGGATCTTGTCAAAGGGAGTGGCATCCTTGCCGTCAAACACGCCAAGCTTCATTCTGGTGGTAAACAGATTTACCAGCGCCTCATCCACTCTTTCTTCTGAGATCATTCCCTGCTTTACTGCTTCTGCCACATAGGCAAATAACTGTCCGCAGTTCAGGTCGCAGCCGTTTGACACTGCCATTGCCACGGATTCCAGAGGCCCGCTGGTAACTCCATGCCCGTTGTGGAAATCCTGGATAGCCCAGCAGTCTGAAACCACATGTCCTTCAAAGCCCCATTCCTCTCTTAATATATCCTTCAAAAGGGTTTTGCTTCCGCAGCAGGGCTCCCCGTTGGTTCTGTTGTAAGCCCCCATAACTGCCTCCACCTTTCCCTCCTGCACACATGCCTTAAATGCCGGAAGATAGGTTTCATACAGATCCTGCTTATTCACTACGGCGTTAAAGCTGTGGCGCAGGTCTTCGGGACCGCTATGTACTGCAAAATGCTTTGCGCAGGCAGCTGTCTTTAAGTAATTCTCATCATGTCCCTGAAGTCCTTCCAGGTATCTGACGCCAAGCCTTGATGTCAGATGCGGATCCTCTCCAAAGGTCTCATGGCCTCTTCCCCACCTGGGATCCCTGAAAATATTGACATTGGGTGACCAGAAGGTCAGTCCCTTATAAATATCCGTGTCATCAAATTTCTGCTGCATATTAAATTTGGCGCGTCCCTCCGTGGACACTGCATCTCCAACCTTTTCCAGAAAATCCTCGTCAAAGGTGGCTGCCAATGAAATCGCCTGCGGAAATACGGTAGCCACGCCGGCTCTTGCTACGCCGTGCAGCGCTTCATTCCACCAGTTATAGGCTTTGATGTTCAGCCTCTTGATCTCCGGAGCTCCGTTTAACATTTGAAATGCTTTTTCCTCCAGAGTCATCTGGGATACCAGTTCTTTGGCACGCTCTCTGAATTTTTCTATTTTTTCTTTATTTCTGACAAGTTCCATAAGTTTTTTCTCCCTGACCATTTAGATAAATTGTACATTTTTCCCCCTTGCATAACTGAATTATATTTCACTTTGCCAGCTTTTTCTCCTTATATCTTGTTTTTATCTGGTCAGATATTGCTAAAGTTTACATTTTGACACTTTTTGATCAGGGGTTTTTTTTACGCTTTCCCGGTATATAAATGCAAAATCCTTTTATTTTCCGCTAATTTATTGCCATTTTTCTTGTTTTTTTGACATTTTATCCCTTCAAGCAGTGCATATTGTATTCTTTTTTCATAAATAGCGGTAGCAAATTTTGATTTGTAGCTTGTCAAATATTGAGATTAGAATTATGATAAAGATAAATCTGTGCGCGGAATGGGGATTCTTATGATAAAAATACTAAATGGTATTCATGAGACAGTTGCATATGATGCCTTTCACGGTCTGAAGCTTTATCACAACCGTGAAGCGGAGAATTATCCAATCCACTGGCATACTGCACTGGAGATTATTATGCCGGTTCAAAATGAATATACTGTTATTATCGACGGCACCCCACACACCTTTGGGGAAGGGGACATCTTTATCACTCCTCCCGGAACGCTTCATGAGCTGACCGCACCGCCCTCCGGGGAGCGTCTGATCCTTCTGTTTGATTACAGCACCATCTGCAATGTCAAGGATATGGATTCCATGCTCCACACGCTTCTTCCCTATACGCTGATCACCAGGGAGGAATATCCGGAGCTGAATAAAAAGCTGCAATTTTATTTGAATGAGGTAGTTCGGGAATATGATCATCCCATGCCTTTTACCGAGGCCTGTGTGTATTCCCTGATGATCCGCTTTTTTGTGACTCTTGGGCGTACCAATTTTAATGCCAACACCAAGTTCCCCGGCATTACCAACCACAAGCAGCATGAATATGTAGAAAAATTTATGATAGTCTGCAATTATATTACAGACCACTGTACCGAAAATATTACCGTAGAGGAACTGGCCGATCTTGCCGGTTTTTCCAAGTTTCATTTTGCCAGACTGTTCAAGCAGTTTTCCAATATGTCCTGCTATGAATATCTGACCCAGAAAAGAATCGCACACGCAGAACGGCTTTTGATCGAGCCAGGTCTTTCCATCACTGAGGTGGCCATGCGCTCCGGCTTTAACAGCCTGTCCACCTTTAACCGGATCTTTAAAAGCGCCAAAAACTGCACGCCCTCAGAATACAAGAACTTAAATACCAAGGATCAAAAAGGAACGGAGCCTGAATAAGGTTTTTAGTTACTCCTTTCCAAGGACGATCCTGATCAGAGCCTTATTTAACATCAGAGTGCAGTTCCAGGGATTTATGATGATTCCGCAGATCGTTTCTTCTGAGGCTGCCGCCTCAAATAACTGCCGGATATCTGCCATGAAGGTAGACATTACAGCTCCGCTTCCCTTCATTTCCTCTTCAAAGCTGGTAAATGCCGCCCACCAGGCTCTTCCGTCCTGTGTTTTCAGGATCTGAACCTCCATCTGGCCGCTGGCCTTAGAGGGATCTACTGCAACGATCAGTTGTCCCCCTTCCTTCATACGTCTTCTGACCACAGTCAGAGCGTGGGCCAGCATTTCCTGGGAGGTCTGCTCCTGCAATGCCAAAATGGCTTTCTCTATGGTTTCATTTCCCTGTAATCCTTTATCTAATGCCATCTGTCATTCCTTTCCCGTGGATCTTACTTACAGTGGTTTCCACAAATTCCTCTATCTTTTCCGCTGATAAAAAGCGATACCCGCTGATATCCTCTTTTTCTCCCTCATATTGCTCATAAAGCAGATGGTACTTCTGCCTTTCTATCTGCTCCGTCTGTAAAATGCCGCAAAGGCAGTAGGGCTGCCCTGCCTCCAGCAGGTTTCTGATCTCTTCCGTATGGCTGCTGTGCTGGTAAAGCCACCTGTCAATCCCCCGGGCTTCCGGATAATAAGCTTCCCGAAACTGCTCCAGAGTCATAGGGGGCACATACCGGCCCTGCAGTTTTCTCCAGATATTCAGATCATTGTAATAATCGGTAAAGCAGTGTACGCACACCCCCATGATAAAAGCCTGCTCCTTTGAGGTTTCGGCTTCTTTTCCAAATTTTCCCCAGAAATTCAGAATGTTGCTGTTCCATCTTTCATAATCCTGGGTATTGCTCCATTCTCCGCAGCCCTCAAAGAGGTGGGAACGGATCTTCCTCTCCACCGCATAGTCCTTTGCCATGTGCACTGAATCCGGCGCTACAGAACCCAGGATAAACTCCGCCGGATCCCTGACCTGGTTCCATATTTTAAGCAGTCTGTAAGCCACTTCCATATGTATCATCTGATATGCCATATTTCCTCCCGCTGCCTTTTTCCTTACTTTATGAAAAGTCTCCCTCCGGGACAGTGTATTTTCCTCTTTCCATGATACAACAAAAAGGCGGCCATCGGAATATCCTTTTCCTCAAACCGCCTTTCCAGTTTTTCTGCTTACACCGTTATATGAAAAGCAGACCGTTCCCCTCTGTTTTTGATCAGATACTGCTCGATCTCTTCACTGAGCTTTTCAAAGGACGGAACTGCTTCTGTTTCGCCCTGACCTTCTATGGAAGCTTCTTTCTGGGACTTTGTCTCCTCCCGGTCTTCTATGGCTGTTTCTCCCTGGGGCTTTGTTTCGTCCTGCCCATCTACAGTCTTGTCCCCCTGGGGCTTTGTAACCTCCTGGCCTTCCTGCGTCTGCTCCTGCCCGGCCTTTGCTTCCCGGGCGCGTTCTTCCTGAACCTCTTCCTCCGTGGGCAGTTCCTGATAAGCCCTGCTTTTGGTAAATTCATGGTGAGCATCCCGGATCACGCAGACCTCGTTGTTCAGCTGGTTCATCAGTTCCAGCTTTTTACTTTTAGGAATATAGGGATCGTTCACAATGGATTTTGCCTTTGCTGCAAAATTTCCCATTCTGTTTAGCTTTAACCGCTCCACTTCTTCCTTGGTCTTACAGCCTTTAAGCTGCCGTTCATAAGCCTTCTTTTCCGCCTGGGCCTCCTCGTACTTTGAAAGTGCTTCCGGATCATGCTCTTTTAAATAGGAAATCTCATCCGGCGTCAGTGTTCCACCGGATTTCAGTTTATTATAAATATCCGCAGTCTCATTCTGCTTCCGGATCTTCTCAGCCTGTTCCTGAAAATCTGCAAGCATCCTTTCCTGCTGTGTCATTTCGCTTTTATCCTTTTGGGGCGAAAAAAGCTCCTGCTTTTTCTGCTGCCATTTTTGATCCAGCGCTTGCAGGTGCACCTGGTTTTTGATGGTTCCTGTGATCATCTTTTCCTCACTTCCAAACAATTTCTTTTATCTTATTATCGACCTTCGGAAGCGTTTTCTGAACAGGTACGCAGGGCAAACTTTTTCTCAACCTTCTTCATATAGCGGAAATAGACGATAAATAATGCAACTCCCGTAAAAACCCAGGAAGCAATATAAACATTCATAAGCATTTCATAGGTGGGCACCAGTCTGAACACGGTAAGCAGCCAGATCAACCTGAATACCACTGTTCCTAAAATGGTAAATACCGCCGGCTCTGTGGACTTTCCCATCCCGCGCAGGGCGGCGCTTTCCACCTCATAGGTAGCTGTCAGACCCTCCAGCGAGCACACATGATGCATCCTGATCAGACCGTAAACTGCAACGGCTGCACTGGTCGTATAAATGCTCACAAAGAAATCGTCCCAGATCATAAAGATCACGCTCAGGATTTCTGTAAAGCCTATGCCAAACACCATGCACAGCCAGAATATTTTTTTACATCTTTTGATATTCCCGGCTCCAAAATTCTGACTGGTAAAGGTCACTGCCGCCTGTGCAAAGGCATTGGCTATGTCATAGGTAAAATATTCAAAGTTCAGTGCCAGAGAGGAACCGGCGATCGCCTCCTCCCCAAAGGAATTAATCCCACTTTGGATAAACACATTCGATACGGAAAAAATGGCCCCCTGGATCCCGGAAGGAATGCCGATCCTGAGGATCCTCACAAGGGAGTCTTTTTCTATTTTAAGCTTTTCAAACCGGAAAGCAAATTCATCCTCTCTCCGGTACAGATAAATCAAAATAAGCGCCGCACTGAGGACATTGGAGATCACCGTGGCAATGGCCACCCCTGCTACCCCAAGTCCAAAACAGATCACCAGCACCAGATTCAGGATCACGTTCACAATTCCTGACAAGATCAGATAGTACATGGGTCTTTTGGTATCGCCGAAGCTTCTGAGGGCCGCAGAGCCAAAATTATAAATCATCATAAAGGGCAGGCTGACAAAATAAATCCTGATATATAAAAGAGCCTGATCCAAAACACTTTCCGGCGTACCCGAAAGCTCCAGCACTACTCTTGCCGACGCCCAGCCAAGTCCCATCATAACCAGTCCCAGAATGCCGCCAAAGGCAAGGACCGTATGAAGCATGCCGCTGATCTCATCCCTCTTTTTCTGTCCGATCAGGTTTGCCAGCACCGCATTAGGCCCTACGGAAAGTCCTACGATCAAATTCACAAAAATACCGACCAGCGCTACACAGCTTCCTACTGCCGCAAGGGCGTTATCCCCTGCAAATCTCCCCACTACCGCCACATCCGCAGAGTTAAAGAGCTGCTGAAGGATACTGCTGAATGCTAACGGTACAGAAAAAAGGATCAGTTTTCCCGCCAGAGAGCCCTCCAGCATGTCCATTTCTTTTGTTTTTGCGTTTTTCAAGATAATGCTGCCTCCTTCAAATTCGCCTTAACGCTAAAGATCTATGATCCGCCATGTATCATATATCAATCTGAAGCACTCGGCAAGGAGGAAATCGTACAAAATCCGTTTAACTATGCAGACGCTTTTCTGTCAGAAAATCTTCCCAGAACTTCTGGCTGTTTGCAAATTTGAGGTCGGCGTCCTGATCAAGTCCCGCAAGGAAATCCCACACCATTTCTGCTTCCCCGGGATCCCGATATTCCAGTCTCCAAAGCTCCTTTATTTTCCCGTCTTTGTACTGCTTGCAGATAATCCCTTCTGCTGTATATTCTATAATGATCCAGGGTTTTCCGTTCTTCTCATCCTCTTCCAGGGAAGCGCTTTCCATTCCGCCTTTTATCCTGCGGATCCCTTCGCTGGTATCTCCGGTAAGCGCGATCTCCTGCGCTCTTGAAATCATGTCAGGCCCAAATTCATTTGCCAGCTTTGCAGTTGCAAGCACTACCTGATCTTCTGTTTTTATATCGTAGGTCCAGCTGATCTTCTCAAGATGGCTTGCTTCGCTGTCTGCACCGCTTTCTGTGAGTCCGTTTGTCCTTGCACGGAGCATGGCCTTTGCAACAGCAAGCGCCCTTCTGTCTGCGGGAGCGTATGCCATGGCTTTTTGGGCCGCTTCCTCCTGCTCCTCCTTCTTGCGCTCAAGCTCTTCCTTAAATTCATCGATGTACAAATCAATATACTCCATGAGCTTATCCCACTGCTCATCATCCATTTCCCGCCAGTCGTCCTGCCTTTTCACCTGTTCAGGAGTATACCTCTGTTCCATTTCCCGCAGTATCTGGGAAAGATAGTCTGCTGCTTCTTCTTTATCTGTAGCATTTTCTGCTGCTGTTTCGCCTGCCCTTAACGCGAAGTCAAAGTTTTCCTTTTTGCCTGCAGCATGCTTCCTTCTCGCCGATAGGATATCCTCTGCATAGGCAGCTTTAAAAGAACCGTTAACGATCATGGTTTTCCTTTCTGCAGCTATTGTTTTCTTTATAGCTGCGCCGCTTCCTGAAGCGGCTTCTTTTTGTAATGCTCCTGTTATGCGCCTGCCGAAAACGTGGGCATCTGATCATATACCTCCTGCAGCGGACTCCAGTTTTTCAGATCAAAGTCATCCTCTTTATCCTCATCTGCAAATTTATTTTCGTGATCGGTGCCGGTTTTCTTTTTTGCTTCCTCCACTGTATTGGGGAGCTTACTGTATGCTCCTGACTTATGGAACTCTGTCCACACACGATTTACTGCTGCAACAATATACTCCTTGTCAGGATCATTCTTTGACAAGCCGGACACTGCCGTTGACACGATCTGATTAGCTTCCTCCTTACTCCTTGCATGCCTGAGCTGTTCCTTTACAGCATCTGCGATCCTTTGAACTCTCACTGCCCGGGCATACAGAATCGGATTGGTCCTTCTTAAAAAATTCATTTCCTCCGCTGAAAGCTTTCTCCCGGCCTCCAGCTTCGCTATGATCCTGGCAGTCATCTCAGCGCTGTCTTCCTCTGTCATTTCCTCGGTATCATTTACCTTATCCAGTACAAATTCTGCCAGCTCCTGCACGCTCTTTACCTTTTGCTTTTCCTCTGTCTGTCCTAAGAAAATATTCATCTCTCTCCCCATTCCCAGATATTTTTTCAAAAAAAGCGCATTTTTCATGTTTGTCAATCCTTTGAAAAATGCGCTCTCCTTAGCTTTATTCTGTTATAAATTTAATCGGATCATCTTCCTCTTTTCTTAATACCTGCATACCGTTTTTCAAACTGCTCATTTAAAATCAGGAAACTGTTTTATAGTAGCTTCTGGTCAGTCCTTCTCTTACAAAATGATTTTTTTCATAAAAGTGCTGCACAACCTGGTTGGTCAGCGCCGTATCCGTATCAAATCGTACAATTCCCCTTTGGAACAGGTCAGCTTTTAGTGCAGTCATACTTTTTGATCCGATCCCCTGACCGCACTTATTTTCCTGGGTAAAGATCCACCTCAAATAGGCAATGCCTGTCCACACCATCTGAAAGGGCTTTTACTGCTTCTTGCAGCAGTCTTACGTCAGCTTCCTCCTGCTCTTTATCAAAATAAAAGCTTCGGATCACCGGAACGGAAATCGTATCCCTTATTGTTCCATACCTAATTTCATAAAGTCAATAAGATTCATTGCGTCAAACGGTTTGTCAACCGGAACTGTCATCGTTTCTGCCATGGAAACATATTTCATTAATTTGTTAATTTCCTCTTCATCCTCTGGAGAAAGTTCCAACATTTCCTTCCGCGTTCTTTCCTTATCTCTCCAGAATGTTAATGTCTGTCCATCCAATTTAGATGAAAAAAACATTTCTTTTTCATATAGTTCCACATCATCGCCCAGTGCTCCGATCTCTTTCCATAATTCATGTAATGCACTTCCCGGTCTTGTTCCGGTCAGCCAATGAATGCAATTATCGATAAAATAGCCCTCTCTCTTCCAGCCGGTACACTGTCCTCCCGGCAAAGCATTCTTTTCATAAATTTCTGTTTTGAAACCGGCTTTTTGCAATAACACTCCTGCTGTCATTCCAGCAATTCCGCCACCAATGATTACAACCTTTTTCATAATCCTTAATAAAGAGAGGAATTGATTCTTTGCTCCAGCTTTTCAACGAACGCATGCCGGAACACATAGAATACTTCGAAAAAAATGATGTAATCTGTGAAAGCTATAGATTTACCAACAAAATTGTTAATTATTTCTGCAATAAATATCGCAAATAGTACTTGCATATTTTGATTCATATAGAGTATAATACTCATTGACGAACAAAAAAACTTTGGTTTTTTCCGCGGAGACAGTGCCTGCATTGTTTCCGTATTTTTTTATTTTAACGCCAAGAGCCGCTACCAAATTTTGTCATTTTGGTAGTAGCTCTTCCTTTTTGGCTCTAAACCTCAAAAAAATAGAGCCATTTTAGAGCCACAAAGCCTTTTGCTTTATTATACTAAAGCGTGTTGAATGATAAAAAGGCCCCCGAGGAAACCTCGGAAGCCACTAAGCGCACCTCCATTCCGCTTCGCTTCATGTCGGTCACGGCATTCGCTAAATGCCTATAAATACAAATAAAACAGCCCCCTACGTGCAAGCACGAGGGGCTGAATTATTTGTATTTATGCGCTTAGCTCAAAGCTAACGTGCAGATTACTCAATGATAGTAGCAACACGGCCTGAACCAACAGTACGTCCACCTTCACGAA
>FR894566.1:0-15240 GCA_000436115.1 Firmicutes bacterium CAG:534
TCCTTAGGCTCTACATCATTTACTACTCTGTCACCGATCTTCAGTTCACCGGAAGAAATATCCTCCAGACCAGCGATCATACGAAGTGTAGTAGACTTACCACATCCGGAAGGACCTACGAAGATGATGAACTCCTGATCCTGAATTTCCAGATTGAAATCTTTTACTGCTTCAAATCCGTTAGGATATACTTTGCAGACATTCTTTAAAGATAAACTTGCCATTTTACTTGCCTCCTTAAATTATTTGGTTCTCGTTCAAGTCTGTTTTAAGTATACATGAGTCTTTCTGTTTTTACTATGCAACTATTCCACAAAGATTTTTTTCTCGATTGTAAAATATGCTTATAAACCTGATGCAATTCCGGCCAGTCCGACAACTTGACCAACAAAAGTCATGTGTCAATGGTCACTTTGTACATTTTCGGTCTCTGTCATCATAAAAGGCAAGCTGATTTTTGCCGCGCTTCTTTGCTTTATACAAAGCCTGGTCTGCCGCCTTATACATGCTTTCAAAGTCCTTCCCATCCTCCGGGAACACTGCTGCGCCAATGCTGGCTGTCGCAGAATACTTCACATACTCTCCCACCTGGAAGCTTCTGAAAAAGTTGATCAGCTTCTGAGACTCCCTGATGGTTGTGGGATCATCCTTCAGGTTTTTAAGGAAGATGGTAAATTCGTCTCCACCGGTTCTTCCCACCACATCTGTCACCCGGAAATTTGATCCCAGATACCTGCCGAGCTCCCTTAAGACTTCATCTCCAAAGGCATGCCCCATGGTATCGTTGATCTTCTTGAAATTATCAATATCCAGTACAAACATAAGAGCCTTGGAATTTGGATGCTCTCTCATGTATTCCTTTATCTTGCGCTCTGTCGCCAGCTTATTGTTCAGTCCCGTCAGAAGATCCGTATCTGCCTTTTCTTCCAGAACCTTGCTGTTTTCCACGCTCTTTCTTCCGTTTACCACATTCAAAACAACAATAACTACCAGGGAGATTGCAAAGATAAAGACAAGCTGATATGTTGTCTTATTTCCGCTGCGGTACAGATACTGCTGCCTTTCCTTCACATAATTCTGATCTACTCCAAGCACCAGAAGACTGTCTGTAATATCCAGGGAAATATAAACCAGGGAACGTTCTTCCCCCTGGGCAGCCGCCTGCAGAACGCCCTGGCCATCTGCTCCCTTTACAAGCCTCTTTGCCTTATTCAGCGTAACATTATAGATGGAGTCCACATTATCCCACAAATTCGCCTTCTGGGTAAAATTCGTTTTTACATTATTGTGAACCTTGATAGTTCCATCTGAGGACATGATCAGTGCAAAGGTATCTTCATGATTTTCCGTCCCTGTATTCATCTGCTCTACAATGGCTTCCAGCGGATAATATAAAAGCAGTTCGCCCTGCCCGTCCTTTGCCGGGATCTCAAGTAAAAGACAGGAGCGTCCCAGTATCTCATCATCTGTAAGAAACAAAAACTGATCAGCCTCATCTGACGGATCCAGCATTTCGGCATAAGAAATATTTTCTATTTCCACCGGATTTCCGTTCTGATCAAAAGCCTCTCCGTTCTTTTTCACAAAGACGGCCAGATATACGCCTGTCTTTTCTGCCACAGCCCGAAGACATTGCTGCAGATTTGTGCTTCTGCCCTCAATCCCCTGTATGGAAAGGATCGTGCAAGTCATTTCTCCTGCTGTTTTAATGTGTCGGAATTTCTGATTGAGCTTCAGCGCATATTTGCCAGCCACATCAATCATCTGGGTGTTGACATCGCTTACCGCTTCTGCCTTTGTGGTATTGGAAAAACGAATAACAAATACCAACATGACCACAAACAGCACACTCAGCGGAAGAACCCATCTCCAAAGAATTGTCTTATCCTTCTTTATCATCCCTCGTTCTCCGTGTTTTCTCCACTTTCCCCCTCGGGAGAAACCGTCCAATCCTCGTCACCTGCTGCCGACTCTTCTTCGGGCTCAAAACGCTTAAAGGTCTTGTTGTAAAGAAGAGCATTCAAAAATACCGGCCCCGAAATTCCAAACCCGAAGTTCACTGGCAAAATCTGAACTGCATAGGTTGAGATCAAAACCGGAATTGCCCAGCACGCCATCATTAAAATGGTTTTGGGCAGACTCAAAATCCCCATATAAAGGGAATTTTTGAATGTGTTTGCAACTGTATTCTCAAATCTCGCCAGGATCGGAAACACATGGATCGTGGCAAAGAGCACCAGTGCCAAAATTGCAATCAGGGCAACCCTGATCCAGGATGGAAACTGAACGGAAGAATAATTAAGGATCAGAAAGTCTCCCAGCAAAAGCGCGATCACCAAAAGCAGGATCAACCAGATGATGGTTGCCTGCTTAAAATTCTGTTTAAAGGATTTAAAAAAAGCTTTTGTAACGTAGCCTTCCTCATCCCTGACCAGCTTCAAGGTCACATAATTAAGCGCAGTCAGGGAAGCGCCGATGGTAATTACAGGAATGCAGCAGATCAAAGTCAAAATATTCAGCCAGATCAGATCTGCCATTTTATTCAGTGCGTTCATAACAGGACTGTCAAGATTAAAAAATTTTCCCAATGCTAATTACCATGCCTTTCCAATTATGTATTCCATGGGCGTATACAAGATCCCATCTCTTTGTCTTTCTTCTCCAAGATTACGGAAGCCTATTTTATGGTAAAAAGGAACTCCGTAAGGTGATGCGTTTACCGTCATCCTGCTTTTTCCAAGCTCATCTCTGACATACACTGCCATCTTTTCCACCAGTGCTCTGCCAATTCCTTTTCGGTGATACTCCCGGTCTACAAAAAGCAGGGAAATATGCATCTCGTTGCGCAGGGTGATCATGCCCACCATGCGGTTTTTATCATAGGCTGTCATCATCTGATAGGTTCCCATCAGAAACATTTGCTTCAGCCCCGTATCTGTAATAAAATTCTCAAAATTGCGCACACCCTCAGGGGTGTATTCATTTGCCTCAAAGATCAGAAAAGTTTTCCAGGCAAGAGCCATGGCATCCTCCCATTCTTCTTTATCAGCAAATCCAATCTTATAGTTTGGCCTTTCGTCCCTGTCCGCGATTTCCATGATATAAACCCTTACTATACTAATTACACATTATATCACACTAAAGTACCATTTACAATAAGCAAAAGTTATGAAAGCATTTTTTTAAAAGAATTTGAAATTCTGGAAAAGAACGCTTTGGCAGAATTCTTTACGTTTTGCAGAACACTTTCTGCCACATTCTGGGCGGCGTCCTTCACGGCATCCTTTACAAGCTCATCCACATGATCTACAAAATCTGCGCCGTAATCTTCATACAGCTTTTGAGCTTTATCAATGACCGTTTCTGCTGAAAATCCCATTTTTTCCAGTTTTTCCATGGTCTCCACCATCTTTTTCACGGTTTCTTCATCGATCTGGGTATCAAATTTTTCTTCCCCTTCCTCGATCATATCCTGAATTCCTTCTTTGGAATCCAGTTTGCCTTCCGCGATCTTTTCTTTCAGGAAACGAAAAAGCTCGCCTGCGGTTTCCTGATCCATATTCTCAAAAACATCCCCAAGCTGTTCCCGAATCTGTTCCACTGCATCCGAAACATTGGATTCGTTTGATGCATGTACTGGAAGCGGCACAAGAAGAATGACCAAAGCCAGTGTAAGCAGCACGGCAAGACATCTTTTCTGCATTATAACTGATACTCCTTTACTCTTTCCATGATCCATGGATATAACTCCTCATAGACCTGATATTTATTTTTTTCATTCAGCAGTTCATGCCTGCATCCCTCATACAGCTTCATGGACACACGTTCCATGCCGTTTTTCAGGAAGCTTTGATAAACTTTTTTGACCCCTTCGCCGTAATCTCCTACCGGATCCATATCTCCGGCTATAAAATGCACCGGCAGATCCTTTGGCATTTTTTCCAGATTTTCCGGTTTGTTCAACCGATCCAGCAAAGTAAACAGGGTACGAAATCCGTTTGCCGTAAAGGTAAAGCCGCACCACTCATCCTGCAGATAGGCGTCTACCACACTGTCCTCGCTGCAAAGCCAGTCAAATTCCGTTCTGGCTCCCGGTATCCTCTTGTTGTAGGTGCCAAACGCCATGCGATCGATCAGCTTCGCCCTGTGCTGCTCTCCTAAAAGTGCTGATGACACTGCTGCCATAGCCTTTGAAAGCTTTACCAGCGCAGGCGGCTTAGACCCCGTTCCACAGATAATAGCTCCCTCGATCCCCGTTCCGTAACGGAACAGATAATTTCTTAAAATAAAAGAACCCATGCTGTGTCCCAAAATCACATAAGGCACTCCGGGATAATCTTCCTGCGTCATCTTTTTCAGACGGTGCACATCCCTGACTACCACGGTAGCAGGATCCTGCCTGCAGAAGTATCCGTAAAGCCTTCCCTGGGCGCTCTTTCCATGGCCCAGGTGATCCTCTCCGGTAACCAGAACACCCTTTTTGGCAAGGTAATTTGCCATTTCCTCATAGCGCTCTATATGCTCCGCCATTCCGTGGATGATCTGAAGAATGCAGACCACTTTTCCTTCCGGCACCCATCTGACTGCGTGGATCTTTGAGCTTCCGTCACGGCTGTCAAACGTAAATTCTTCCTTTTTAACCATTGTAACCCTCCGTATCTCTATCCCTGCACATTCCGGTACCTCCCCCTCGGTATCTCATGTGCCTGTGTGCTCTAGCAGATCTCTGCTCCGGCCGGCATATCCTTCTCCGGCACCACAAGCGCCAGTTCGCCTTCACTGTTTTCAGCGCACAAAAGCATTCCCTCAGAGAGCACGCCTGCCAGCTTGGCCGACTTTAAGTTTACCAGCACCATTACCTTTTTTCCTACCATTTCCTCCGGCGTATAATGCTGTTTGATCCCTGATACGATCTGCTTTACCTGGCTGCCGATCTTTACCTGTGAACAGAGTAGCTTTTTGGATTTTGGAACCGCCTCGCAGGAAATGATCTCTCCTACCTGGAACTGCATTTTCGCAAAATCCTCATAGGTAATCTCTTCTTTGGGATCCAGATCAATGCCTTCTTCCTCTTTTGCCTCTTGTAAGGCAGCGCCGTTTCCAAATCTCTTTGCTTCCAGCTCCTCTACCTTCTTTGCCACCTGTTCTGCATCAAGGCGGGCAAACAGGATCTCAGGCGTTTCCGTTACATGATTTCCTGAAGGATACAGCCCGAAAACCTCAAGCTCATCAAAGCTGCGCAGTGTGGTATTTAACTGCTTTGCAATCTTTTCAGCTGTTCCCGGCATAAAGGGCTCTAACAGGGAAGCTCCCATTAAGATCCCCTCAACCAGATTGTAGAGTACTGTTGACAGTCTGTCCTTCTTTTCCTCCTGCTTTGCAAGCACCCAGGGTTCTGTTTCATCAATATATTTATTGCAGCGCTTAAATAGACCAAAAATTTCTGTAAGGGCATCTGCCACCCGCAGCTCCTGCATCTTGGCTTCTACCTTACCATAAGTGGAAACGGCAGTCTGCTTCAGATCCTCATCCACAGCTTCTGTGGCTCCCTTGTCCGCTACCACGCCTCCAAAATATTTGTTGCTCATGGAGATCGTTCTGTTGACCAGATTTCCCAGCGTGTTGGCAAGATCTGCATTAAACCGTTCTGCCACAAGCTCCCAGGTAATGTTTCCGTCATTTTCAAAGGGCATCTCATGTACCACAAAATAGCGGACTGCATCCACCCCGAAAAACTCTACAAGCTCGTCTGCATAAATCACATTTCCTTTTGACTTACTCATCTTGTCATTGTTCATAAGCAGCCATGGATGGCCAAATACCTGCTTCGGAAGCGGCTCCCCAAGCGCCATCAGGAAAATGGGCCAGTAGATCGTATGGAAACGGATAATATCCTTTCCGATCAGGTGGAGATCTGCAGGCCAGTATTTCTTGTACTGCTCGGTGCTGTTGCCGTCACAGTCATAGCCGATACCGGTGATATAGTTTGTCAGTGCATCCAGCCATACATAGATCACATGCTTATCGTCAAAATCGACTGGGATCCCCCACTTAAAGGAGGTTCTGGACACGCACAGATCCTGCAGTCCCGGCAGCAGGAAATTGTTCATCATCTCGTTTTTCCTGGACACCGGCTGGATAAATTCCGGATGGGAGTTGATATGCTCGATCAGCCTGTCAGCATACTTGCTCATTTTAAAGAAGTAAGCTTCCTCCTTTGCAGGCTTCACCTCTCTGCCGCAGTCGGGGCATTTTCCATCCACAAGCTGTGATTCCGTCCAGAAGGATTCGCAAGGGGTACAGTAAAGTCCTTCATAGGAGCCTTTATAAATGTCTCCCTGGTCATACAGCTTCTTAAAGATCTTCTGCACCTGCTTTTCATGGTAGTCATCTGTCGTTCTGATAAAATGATCGTAGGAAGTGTTCATCAGATCCCAGAGTCCTCTGATCACGCCCGCTACGTTATCCACATATTCCTTAGGAGTCACGCCGGTTTCCTGCGCCTTTAATTCTATTTTCTGGCCATGCTCGTCTGTTCCGGTCTGGAAATAAACATCATAGCCATCCTTTCTCTTAAATCTGGCAATGCAGTCTGCCAGAACGATCTCATAGCTGTTCCCGATATGAGGCTTCCCCGACGTATATGCGATCGCCGTTGTAATGTAATATTTCCCTTTATTATTCATGTTCTCCTCCAACAAAAAATATTCTCCTTACACAGTTTAAAAAGACTGCCTCCTATTATTTTAACAGAAGACAGCCTAAAATGATAGTGCTAGCCTATCACAAAGTATTTTTCTTGTCAAATTGCTCTTTTATGCACTGGTAATGGCAGTAGCATGCATATAAGCATCCCCGCCTCTTGCACAGGTAACCGTGATCTTCTTGCCGCTGATTAAAACCTTGCAGCCTGCAACACTGCTCAGATTATCCAGCTTCAGCTCCATTTCCCCCTGGGGAATGTTGAGATAAAGCATGTTTTCATTGGATTTGCTTCCTACCGTACCGGTTACTGTTGCTGTTGTGTCGCTGTCCAGTTTTTCCACCGGCATTACAGTCTTGGTTGCTGTAATAACAGCGGCGTGGAGATATTCGTCGGATCCGTGATATACGGTAACCGTCAGGCTTCTGCCCGGCATCAGGAACATTCCGTTCCTGGAATCGGTATTGCTGTCAATGGCGATCTGCATCTCTCCATCCTTTGTAGAAAGATACAGCAGATTTTCTTTGGTCTTGCTGTCCACTGTACCGGTCACGGTCATGGTTTTGGCCGTTACCGCACTGGCCGGTGCAGGAGTCAGGGAATAATTCACGCTGCCGCTTACACCTGCTGCAGAAGAAGCGCTGTCTGCAATGCTGATGGCATGCATATAGGCGTCTGATCCTCTTGCGCAGCTTACCACATAGGTCTTATCTGCAACCAGAACCGTGCAGCCGCTCAGGTTTGTCGTGGCGTCCATCTTGATCTCCATTTCACCCTGAGGCGTATTCAGATACAGAATATCGTCCTTTGTCTTGGAGCTGATCGTTCCCGTTACCGTTGAGGCATTGGAGGTATCAACAGAAACAGATGCCGTCTGGGTGCTTTGTGTGATCTTCACCGCATGGAGATATTCATCCGACCCATGAGAAACAGATACGCTGATCTTATTTCCGGGAAGAAGGATCTTGCAGGCGCTGGTATCTGTGCTGCTGTCTATCTTGATCTCCATATTTCCTTCGTTGGTGGAAAGCTTCAAAAGCTCTGAGGTAGTTCCCGTCATAACGGTTCCCGTCACTGTGGCAAAGGTCTCCGCTGCCGTGGCAGGAAGGATTGGACTGATAGACATTAAAAATGCCAGTGCAAATGCCAAACAGCCTTTTGTAATTTT
This sequence comes from Firmicutes bacterium CAG:534, assembly GCA_000436115.1. Lineage (GTDB taxonomy): Bacteria > Bacillota > Clostridia > Lachnospirales > Lachnospiraceae > Suilimivivens. Next base: position 7,872 of record FR894566.1, read on the forward strand.
TTTCATTTTTATCCTCATTTCTGCGCACGCTTTTTGCACATACCGAGTTTGTGTCAAAGTGCGCGCAGACACAAATCCCGCGTATCTCGTTATGTAAACTTATCATACAATACCGTTTTCAAAAAAGCAATATCTCTCTTCTATTTTTATGCATAGAAAATCCCCGAGCGGTGGAAGCACCCGGGGATTTCCTATATATACTAAACTAAGGGATTAAGATAAAGGCAATTTTATTCTACATCCTGTAATGCTGCAAAATCCTCTTCACCGGTACGAACCTTTACAACCTTATCCACGTTGTAAACAAAGATCTTACCATCTCCGATATGTCCGGTATAAAGAGCCTTCTTAGCGGCTTCAATTACTTTCTCTACAGGGATCTTGCTGACAACCACTTCAACCTTTACCTTCGGCAGAAGGGTTGCATCCATCTCAACTCCACGATACATTTCTCCGGCACCCTTCTGAACGCCGCAGCCCATGACCTGTGTTACCGTCATGCCGGTAACGCCAAGATCGTTCATGGCCTTCTTCAAATGATCATACCGTGACAGCTTTGCAATAATGGATACCTTGAAAATTCCGCTTGCGCTGGTGATTGCCTGTGCAACAGGAACAGCTGCATCCTTTTGTGCCTGTGATGCAGTACCGTAATCTGCGGTACCAAGATCGGTGTTTTCATTTACCTCCATTGTCATGGTGTTGGAAACATCCATGATACTGAAGCCTGAATATGCAGATGCAAGACCGTGCTCGCAGGAGTCAAGTCCTACAATTTCCTCTTCTTCCGAAACTCTAAGTCCTACCGTTGTCTTGATTACAAGGAATGCAATGGTAATGGTGATTGTTGTCCATGCCGCTACCGTTACAAATCCGAGAAGCTGAAGCCCAAGCTGTTTAAAACCGCCGCCGTAGAAAAGTCCCACTGCTGCAATCTGGTTTGCACCGTAAGTTACTCCGTCGCCAACGCCTCTTGCAAAGGCAGGCGCTGTATCTGTTGCAAAAAGTCCTACCGCAATGGTTCCCCAGATACCGTTTAAGCAGTGAACTGCAACTGCACCTACAGGATCGTCAATGTGAAGCTTATAGTCAAGGAGCCATACTCCAAATACAACCAGCACTCCTGCCACACCACCAATTACAATGGCACCGAAGGCGTCTGTCACATCACAGCCTGCTGTGATCGCAACCAGACCTGCAAGGGAAGCATTCAGACTCATGGATACATCGGGCTTTCCGTATTTTACCCAGGTAAATATCATACAAACCACTGTTGCAATAGCCGGTGCAATAGTTGTTGTCAGGAAAATGGATCCCAGTTCCTCTACAGAAGCTGCTGCCGCACCGTTAAATCCATACCAGCCAAGCCAGAGGATAAAGACACCAAGGCAGCCAATAGGAAGATTGTGTCCCGGAAAAGCATTTACCTTTACGATCTTTCCGTCCTTATCCTTGGTAAACTTTCCAATACGGGGCCCTAACAGCTTTGCGCCAATGATTGCGGAAATACCGCCTACCATATGGATCGCACAGGAACCGGCAAAGTCATGGAAGCCAAGCTGGGCAAGCCAGCCGCCGCCCCAGATCCAGTGTGCTTCAATGGGATAGATCAAAGCGGAGATCACTGCGGAATAAATACAATAGGATAAAAACTTTGTTCTCTCTGCCATTGCTCCGGAAACGATGGTTGCCGTAGTGGCACAGAATACCAGGTTAAAAACAAAATTGGACCAGTCGAAATTTTCATAAGAGGTAAAGATATCAAATCCCGGCTTTCCGATAAAACCAAGCAGGTCCTCTCCCAGCAAAAGTCCAAAACCGATCAGAATAAAAACGACCGTACCAATACAAAAATCCATCAGATTTTTCATCAGGATATTTCCTGCGTTTTTGGCTCTGGTAAAGCCGGTCTCCACCATGGCAAAACCTGCCTGCATCCAGAATACAAATGCGACACCGATCAGAAACCAGACGCCAAAAACTTGACTGCTCACCGCACTATAGATTTCTTCTGTCATAACTTTTCCTCCTCACATAAAAAAATGCGAATGCAAAAGGCTCTTCCACCAAGCTCCTTTGCTTCGCATCTTTCTTTAATATAAAAAGCGCCATAAGAATATTTCTTATAGCGCCTTTGCTTTATGTATTGCATGATACCATTCACCTGCTGCCCTGTCAATAGTTTTTTTATATTTTTTTAACATAAAGTTCATAGCTATGCCCGCCTTCCAGAACCTTGCGCCTGTATTCAAAGCCCAGCTTTTGCAAAAGACCCAGGGAAGCCAGATTTTTTTCATCTACAAGAGCCTGGATCTCCTGAAATTCCAGTACTTCCCTGGCGTATCCAAGAATCCCCCGGCAGACCTCATAGCCATACCCATTTCCCTGAAAAGGTACTGCGATCACAAATCCCAGTTCCGGAAGCTCATATCCTTCCCGAAGGCTCAGCCCTGCTCTTCCTATAACCTTCCCGCTTTCCTTATGGGTCACTGTCCACAGACCATAACCGTAAAAACCGTAGATCTGGTCGATATAGGCTTTCATGTATGCCGTTTCCGCTTCCTTCTGGTGAAAAAGGTCCTCCATATAATAAGTAATGGACGGTTCCTGATAAATCTCATAAAAGTCATCCACATCCTCAAGGGTGCTTTCCCTGACCTTCAGTCTCTCCGTCTCTAATATGTTCCAGGGCAGATGAGCCATTCTCCGGTAGGCTTCATCATAGGAGGTATACTCCAATGCCAGAAGATCCTCCACTGCATACCTCGCCTGTGGGAATGCCTCCCCTCTGTTTCCCGGATGATACACTGCAAGGACATATAATCCTCTGTCATAAAGCAGGGAAAACCACTCCGGCGAGTCCGTCAAAAGCAGCAGCTCCTCCCTTTTTTCTGCAGCTTCCCTGCAAAACGCTTCTGCCTCTTCCCTTTCGGGCGGGATCTTTTCTATCCTTAAAGAAACCGCCTTTCCACGAAGCTGATCCAGTATTTTCTGCATGCTGCCTGTAATCTCTTCATAGTACGATAAACTCAGCCACAGCCAAATATATTTTAGCATTGTAAACTCCGTCCGTTTCCTATAAAATACTGCTAGTAGCACAAAAGCATGAAACATGTTTATCATACCGCAGCAGCGGCCGAAAAGAAAGGAAGAAATCATTATGGCACAAAATCCTGTTGTTACCTTTACCATGGAAAACGGAGATGTTATAAAGGCAGAACTTTATCCCGACATCGCTCCTGCTTCCGTAAACAATTTTATCAGTCTGATCCAGAAAAACTTTTATGACGGCCTGATCTTTCACCGTGTGATCAAAGGCTTTATGATCCAGGGCGGCGACCCCGAAGGAACCGGTATGGGCGGCCCCGGTTACAGCATCAAAGGCGAATTTGCGCAGAACGGTTTTGAAAATAACTTAAAGCACACAGAAGGCGTTCTTTCCATGGCAAGAAGCATGATGCCTGATTCTGCCGGCTCACAGTTCTTTATCATGCATAAGGACGCTCCCCACTTAGACGGCTCCTATGCCGCCTTTGGCAAGGTCATTGAAGGCATGGATGCTGTAAACAAAATTGCAGAATGCAAAACTGACTGGAATGACAGGCCACGGGAGGATCAGGTGATGAAGACCGTAACCGTTGAGACCTTTGGGGTGGACTATCCGGAACCGGAAAAACTGTAAGCTTTTTCTCCATAAATTCTTTTCTCCCATGCGTATCTATCATAACAACAGCCAGATGGAAACATCTGCAGAAGGGAGATTATGATGAAGAAAAAAGTAATTTTACCTATGATCCTGACAGCCGCCTGTATTCTTTCAGCCTGCGGCCAAAGCTCTGCCCCTGCGCAGGAAAGCTCAGCGCCCTCTGCCACTCCCATGCCTGAGGAAACAGCCTCTCTGCTCAGCCAGTCCTTACCTGAAAGCGGAAACACCATCAGTGTAAACAGCAGTGAATCCGTTTCCGTCATTCCGGACATTGCGCAGATCGTTTACTCGGTACGCTCACAGGCAAAGGAGCCTGCCGACTGTCAGCAGAAGAACAGCCAGTCTGTTTCTTCTGTAATAGAATTATTAAAGGAGCTGGGGGTAAGCGAAAGCTCCATAAGGACTTCCGACTATTACATGAACCCGGTCTATGATTACAGCGGAAATACCGCTAAGGTAACAGGCTATGAGGCCGTTATTTCCCTTACGGTATCGGATCTTCCCATTGACGGTCTTGATGAGCTTTTAGCAAGATCTGTGCAGGAGGGAGTCAATACCATCCAGTCTATTACTTACATGGCGAGCAACTATGACGAGAGCTATAAACAGGCTCTTGCCAAAGCAGTGGAAACTGCCTATGAAAAGGCAGAAGTCCTTGCCAGCGCCAGCGGGCGGAATGTAGGAAAAGCCGTGAAGATCACAGAGACCAGCGGTTATTCTGAAGCCAGATATGAAGATAATGCACGCACCGGCATGTACAGCGCTACCGCCAAGCAGGAACTTATGGCAGATACCGCAAGCATTTCCCCCGGTCAGATTGAGGTCAATGCCAGCATTGTAATCGAATATGAATTATATTGATCCTTTTATCAAAAAACAGATCCGGGAAACTGCCCCGGATCTGTTTTTTGCTTTTCTATTCTTTTTATTTTGCTTCCCTGCGAAGCTTTTCTACAAATTTTTCGATCTTTTCAAGTGCGATCTTCAGGTTTTCCAGAGAATATGCATAGGAAATACGAAGGAACCCTTCCCCGCAATCCCCAAATGCCGTTCCCGGAACCACTGCAACCTTTTCTTCCCTCAGCAGTCTCTCTGCAAATTCTTCACTGGAAAGTCCAAATTCCTTGATACAGGGGAACACATAAAATGCGCCGTAAGGTTCAAAGCACTGCAGTCCCATTTTTGCAAACGCATGCATCAGAAATCTTCTTCTCTGATTATAGGATTCCCGCATGCCTTTCACATCATCATCTCCATTGCGCAGAGCCTCTACTGCTGCATACTGGCTGGTGGTTGGCGCACACATGATGGCAAACTGATGGATCTTGATCATCTGTTCCATGATCGCCTTAGGCGCACAGGCATATCCAAGTCTCCAGCCTGTCATAGCATATGCCTTTGAAAATCCGTTGATCAGGATCGTTCTCTCCTGCATTCCCGGCAGGCTGGCAATGGAAACATGCTTATCCTTGTAAGTCAATTCTCCATAAATTTCATCTGACACCACATAAAGATCCTTCTCCCGGATCACCTCTGCAATTTCTTCCAGATCCTTTTTCTCCATAATAGCGCCGGTCGGATTATTCGGGAATGGCAGCACCAGGATTTTGGTCTTATCTGTGATTGCATTTCTAAGCTGCTGTGCTGTAAGGCGGAATTCATCTTCCTCCTTCAGCTCTATGATCACCGGTACTGCATCCGCCAGAATTGCACAGGGCTCATAGGAAACATAGCTGGGCTGTGGGATCAGCACTTCATCCCCCGGATTGATCATGGCCCGAAATGCCAGATCAATGGCTTCTGATCCTCCCACCGTTATAATGATCTCATGGGCAGGATCATAGGAAATCCCCTGTGTTCTTTTCATGTAATTTGCAATTTCATTTCTCAGCTCTTTCAGGCCCGAATTGGAGGTATAAAAGGTACGTCCCTTTTCCAGGGAATAAATACCCTCATCTCGGATATGCCAGGGCGTATCAAAATCCGGTTCTCCTACTCCCAGGGAAATAGCATCATCCATTTCATTTACAATATCAAAAAATTTCCGGATCCCTGAAGGCTTTATCGTTATGATCTTATCTGAAAGTGGATTTCTCATGGCGTAACCTTCTCTCTTGTATCTTCGTATTTTTTGGTCAGGATCGTTCCGTGATCCTTATATTTCTTCAAAATGAAATGGGTTGCCGTGCTCAAAACTCCGTCTAAGGTTGACAGCTTATCAGACACAAAGCTGGAAACAGCCTTTAAGGATTTGCCATCCAGGGTAACCAGAAGGTCATAGCCTCCGGATATCAGATAAACGCTGTTTACCTCCGGATATTTATAGATCCTCTCTGCGATATTGTCATAGCCCTGTCCTCTTTGGGGTGTGATCCTCACTTCAATTAATGCCGTTACCTTTTCAATGGAAGTCTTTTCCCAGTCGATCATGGTATGATATCCGCAAATAACTCCCTCATCCTCCAGGGCCTTTAACTCATTGGCAATGTCAATTTCCTCGGCTCCCAGGATGACAGCCAGCTCTTTAATGTCAATACGGCTGTTTTTTTCAATAATGGACAAAATCTGTTCTCTCATAGTTTCCTCTCATTCTGCCGCCCGGGCGGCTTTTAATTTCCATATCTCATCCGGCTTGACAGGTTCCAGATATCTGATCTCGTCATGATTTACGATCAGCTTGTCATTTCCCTTTTGCGTTCTGCCGATCAGCGCTGCTTCTATCTCACATGCAGCAAGCTCTTCCACCAGCTTTTCCCCATTTGATGCAGCGATCAGAAGGCAGCCCCCTGATAACAGTTCATAGGGATTTAAATCATAAAACTCACAGATCTCAACGGTCTCCTGCTTTACCGGAATTTTTTGCAGATCTACGGTCAGTCCAACGCCTAATTTACGGGATAATTCCCACAACGCACCAAAAATTCCTCCGTTCCTCACATCATGCATTGCATAAACGCCGGACTTCCGGGCTATTGCGGCCTCTGACGCCACAGACAGGTAAACTTCAAACCCTGCCGCCCTTCTGATCAGGGACAGGGGATACCGTACTGCCAGTTCCTTTTCTCTTTCTGCTGCGATCAGCGAGGTTGCTTCCAGACCGATCCACTTTGTAAGAACCAGGTCAAGCTCTTCCGGATTACCCTGCAAAGCTTCACAGGAACTCTCCCGTTTTCCTACTGCCGTTGCCGTGATCACCGGTGTATGTACTGCCCTGCTTACTTCCGTATGACCTCCCACCACGCAGATCCCCAGCTGATCACAGGCCCTTTCCGCCTGTTCCATAATCTGACGAAGCTCTGCCTCCTGTGACTGCAGCGGCAATGTGACCGCCAGTGTTGCTGCCGCCGCCTCTGCGCCTGCAGCGGCAAGATTGTTCGCTGCTGCCATCACGGCCAGATAAGCGGAATTTGGTACGGGAAGTGTAATGGTCTGGGTAGAAACAGCCGGCTCCATCCACGATAAAAAGGCGCAGTCCATTCCTATCCCTGCGCCCTTTATTTTTTCATTTCCTGTTGCCTTTATCTGCCTGAAAACGGAGCGTTTTAAGATGCTCTCCGATACTTTCCCCTCTTTCATGGCTTCCCTTCTTGCAAATACTCTATTGCCCTTCTTCTGCTGCGGGCTGTGCAGGCTGACCTTCTGCCGGAGGCGCTGCTTCTGCCG
>FR894566.1:15269-43626 GCA_000436115.1 Firmicutes bacterium CAG:534
CCTCTGCTTCCGGAGCTGCAGGCGCCTGCGGGATCTCTGTTCCTCCTGCCAGCGCTGCCGCCACACCCTTTACATGATCGATGTTGCCGGTGCCTACCGCCGCCATAATTTCATTATAGGCATTCGGATCCTGGGTTGCAACTCCTACCGTTGCTGTTCTGGGTACCATTTTATAGGAGCTGGAATTCACCATTTCCCTGCTGACCTCCACTCCGCCTTCTGTTACGATCTTCCAGAGATTTGCCTTATAGCCGATATGTGCTGACTGAACCGCTACCGATCCTACCGGAAGTCCTTCATTCATATAGATCACTTCTGTATCGGGAACCGTCCTGCTGATAATTTCACTTTCATAACGAACCTGTCTGTCACTGCTTCTGGTTTCCATGCCATAGATCGTAAAGCAGACCTGTTTATCCTCTGTGGTATACCCTTCAATATAGATCGGCGCCTGGGTATTGTTCACAAACCGGAAATCCTTCCCCGCAGACTCTGCAATAGCCGCATCCGCAGAGGGATCCACATAGCTTACGATCATGGAATGATTATGTCTTTCTGTCACTTCCAGCTCTGCCAAAAGCACTGCATTGTAAAGTGTGGTGGAATCCTGACAGATCCCGCCTCCGAAGCTGTCCACCACCTGTCCGTTTAAATAAGAGCCGGCCAGATAATATCCGTTTGCTTCCGTAAAAGGAGATACTGCTGCATAGGTAGAAAATTCATCTCCCGGATAAAGGATGGTTCCGTTGATCAGCTCACATCCATTTCGCACATTAGCGCTTCTTGCAGCCGACGAGGTCTTAAAGCTGGTAGAAAAAGTTCCAAGCACATCCTTTACCTTGGAAAGCTCCTCTGCCGTTCCCCGGGCCTCATCTACGATCACCGTAAGAGGAAACTGACTGTCTTCCTTTCCCCAGCTTCCATTCAAATAATTCAAAAGCGCCGTTTCCGAAGCTGCAAGATCCACTACCTGACCTGTTTGTCCCGGTATCACCACTAATTGTCCGTTTTCTCTGGAAAGGGATGCGTCCTGCGCCGCTACATCATAAACAGAGCATCTTTCTGACAGGATTGCCTGGGTCAGATTCTGATCCAGGGAAAACTCCATATGGTAGACCACGTTCTGATGCTCCAGATCCTTTGCAGCTTTATATCGCTTTATCACATTTCCGTCCTGTCCGATCTTGGCTGCTTCCTCTATGATCTCCCGGTTACTCCAGTCAAATCCAAGTTCGCTTAATGTCACCGGCACCTCATGGTTTTCTGCTGCGATCAGCGTAATGGTTTTTCCTGCCAGCGCATCCGCATAATCCTCTAATGCCTTTTCCGCTTCCTGCTTTGTCATTCCGCCAAGAGAAAGGCCGTCCACATAGATCCCGTTTAAAATCTGATCCTCTTCGGCATGCACCGCCATTGCAGGCAGTGAAAATACCATAATTCCCAGGCTAAAGCCCACAAGTCCTTTGATAATCTTTTTCATCATTTCCTCTTTTACTTCTCCATTGTTTCTGTTTGCCTTAATACACGAAAGATGCTATAGTGGGAATGATCATAGCAAGTACCAGCAATACGATAATAATGGAAGAAACCAGTTTTTTACTCTTTTTATTATTAAAATTGAACATGATTTTTCTCCTGAAATTCACATTTCTTGAAAGGAATTATATATGAAGTTTCCCTTTTTTGCAAGCTTTCTCATATTTTGCCTCTGGCTCAGCTACGAAATCCACAAGCATCGTAACCAGGAAGCCAAAAACCGCGATGCCTTCTGGGAAAAAGAGGCTGCCGCCAACAATACCAGGCGGAAGTCCTTAGATCATCTTGACTATATAAAGATCCCCTTCGACGCCCTCCCCATGGATACCCTGAAGGAGGATCCCGTCATCCTGCAGTGCCACAAAACCCTGCAGGAGCTTTCTGCCTCTCCCATTGTCAATCTGACCGGGATCAGCAATACAGATCTGAAGCTGACCTACGGAGCGCCTAATATCGACCTGCTTTCCTGTTATGATCAGCGCTATACTCTGCTTGCACGCACCCTGCAGGACTGGGCCGCAGCCCTTGCCGGGAAGGATTTCTCCTTAGAGGCCATCTCCGTACTGGAATTTGCCGTCAGCACCCATACCGACGTCAGCGCCAGCTATAAGCTGCTTTCCTCCCTTTATCTGAAACAGGGTTGTCACGAAAAGATCAGGGATCTGATCCCTGTCGCAGAGTCCCTTAATTCCGGCATGAAAAAGCATATTCTTTCTATTTTGGAGGAAGCGCTTTCACAGGCCGCTAATTAATTTTATGCAGCATAATGTAAGGGAAGAACACGAAAATGCTCTTCCCTCTTTTTTATTTCCAGAATTTCTTTTTCTTATTATCCTTTGGCTCTGTTTTCTCGCCCTGGAGATTTTGCGCTGCATTCAGGCTGTCTCCCGTCAATGCATCAAACTGCCGGAGCAGTTCCTTTGCCTCGTGGGTCAGCTTTTCAGGGGTCTGTACCACCAAAGTAACGTAATGATCCCCACGGATCTCTTTATTTCTCAGCGTAGGAACACCCTTCCCTTTCAGTCTGACCTTGGTATCGGTCTGGGTTCCCGGCTTCACCTCATAGATCACCTTTCCGTCTACAGTATCTACCAACACGTCTCCGCCAAGCGCAGCTACTGCAAAGGAAACAGGCACTGTTGAGTAAATATTATAATCCTGCCGCTGGAAGATGGGATGACGGGCAACGATCACTTCTACAAGAAGGTCTCCTCTCGGCCCGCCGTTGACGCCGGGCTCCCCTTTCTCCCTGATACGGACGCTCTGTCCGTTATCAATTCCTGCCGGAATGGATACCTGGATCTTCTTGCGGCTTGCAATATAACCGGTTCCGCGGCAGTCTGCACATTTTTCCTTAATGACCTTTCCTGTTCCGTTACATTCAGGACAGGTCTGGACATTTCTGACTGTGCCGAAGAAGGACTGCTGGGTAAAGACTACCTGACCCTTTCCGCCGCACTTTGTACAGGTCTCCGGACTGGTTCCCGGCTTTGCGCCGCTGCCATGACAGGTTTTACATTCATCCTTAAGTGTCAGTTCTATTTCCTTATTAACGCCAAATACAGCCTCTTCAAAGGTAATCCGGACGCTGGTTCTGATATTTGCGCCCTTCATGGGGCCATTATTGCCTCTGCTCCTGCGGCCGCCTCCAAAGAAGTCTCCAAAAATGTCTCCAAAAATATCGCTGAAATCAGCGCTGTTAAAATCAAAACCGCCGTACCCGCCGGCGCCGCCCTCAAATGCTGCATGACCGAACTGATCATACTGCTTTTTCTTTTCAGGATCACTCAGGATCGCATAGGCCTCGGAGGCTTCCTTAAACTTCTTTTCTGCCTCTTTATCCCCGGGGTTCATATCAGGATGATATTTCTTGGCAAGAGCTCTGTATGCTTTTTTGATTGTGGCTTCATCTGCGTTCTTATCGACTCCAAGAACCTCATAATAGTCACGCTTCTGTTCTGCCATGCTTCTTCCTCCTGCAAATTTTTACACGCTATTGGCGAGATGTATGTCTCCATACATCCCGCCCATAAATTACAACCTTTTAACGGTCACAGATTTTAGTTTAAACCTCTCTGTAGTCTCCGTCAACCACATCATCAGCAGAATCGGAACTTCCGGCTTCAGCCTGAGGACCTGCACTGCCCATATCAGGGCCAGCCTGACCGGCCTGTTGCTGCATGTTCTCGTACATCTTTGTAAACAGTGCCTGTGCGCTGGCAGTCAGCTTTTCCTTTGCTGCCTTCAGTTCATCAAGATCACTGTCAGACATTTCCTGATCCTTGGTTCTTTCCAGGATTGCCTTTACAGCCTCTACATCTGCTTCAACTGCTGATTTCTGGGAAGCGTCGATCTTATCGCCAACTTCGGAGAGAGCCTTTTCTGTCTGGAAGACAAAAGCATCTGCATCATTTCTGGTGTCGATAGCTTCCTTTCTCTTCTTATCCTGTGCCTCATACTCAGCAGCTTCCTTTACTGCCTTATCGATTTCGTCATCGGACATATTGGAACCTGCGGTAATGGTAATATGCTGCTCCTTACCGGTTCCCAGATCCTTTGCAGAAACATTAACGATACCGTTGGCATCAATATCAAAGGTAACTTCGATCTGAGGTACTCCACGCATTGCCGGAGGAATTCCATCCAGTCTGAACTGTCCAAGAGACTTGTTATCTCTTGCAAACTGTCTTTCACCCTGTACTACATTAATATCTACGGCAGTCTGATTATCTGCTGCTGTTGAGAAGATCTGGCTCTTCTTGGTAGGAATAGTTGTATTTCTCTCAATCAGCCTGGTTGCAATACCGCCCATTGTTTCGATAGACAGTGACAAAGGAGTAACATCCAGAAGAAGGATCTCCCCTGCGCCTGCATCGCCGGCAAGCTTACCACCCTGGATGGAAGCGCCAAGTGCAACACACTCATCCGGGTTCAGGCTCTTGCTGGGTTCATGTCCTGTCAGCTGTCTTACCTTATCCTGTACAGCAGGAATACGGGTAGAACCGCCGACCAAAAGTACCTGGCCCAGATCTGCATTGGTAATGCCTGCATCCTTCATTGCATTTTGAACAGGCACTGCGGTCTTTTCAACCAGATCATGTGTCAGTTCATCAAATTTTGCTCTTGTAAGGTTCATGTCAAAGTGCTTAGGACCTTCTGCGGTAGCTGTGATGAAAGGAAGATTGATATTGGTGGTTGTTGCGCTGGAAAGCTCTTTCTTTGCTTTTTCTGCAGCTTCCTTTAATCTCTGAAGCGCCATCTTGTCATTGGACAGATCCACGCCTTCTGCCTTCTTAAACTCATCGATCATCCACTGTGTCAGTCTGTTATCAAAATCATCACCGCCAAGGTGTGTATCACCGTTTGTTGCCAATACTTCAATGACGCCATCGCCGATTTCAATAATGGAAACATCAAAGGTACCGCCGCCAAGGTCATAAACCATGATCTTCTGCTCTTTTTCATTATCAAGACCGTAAGCAAGCGCTGCTGCTGTAGGCTCGTTGATGATACGCTTTACATCAAGTCCTGCGATCTTACCGGCATCCTTGGTTGCCTGACGCTGTGCATCATTAAAATATGCGGGAACTGTAATAACTGCTTCTGTTACCTTTTCGCCCAGATAGCTCTCAGCATCTGCTTTCAGCTTCTGAAGGATCATAGCTGAAATCTGCTGCGGGGAATACTTCTTTCCGTCAATGGTACGGCCTCTGTCTGTACCCATATCTCTCTTGATGGAAGAAATGGTTTTTTCTGCATTGGTGACTGCCTGACGCTTTGCCGGCTCACCGATCAGTCTTTCTCCTGTCTTTGTAAATGCAACTACGGAAGGTGTTGTTCTTGCTCCCTCTGCATTTGCAATAACGGTAGGCTTTCCACCTTCCATAACTGCTACACAGCTGTTTGTTGTTCCTAAGTCAATACCAATGATCTTGCTCATAATTCTCTCCTCCTGAAAGATTACCTTTCTATTTTGATTGTTGGTTTCTCTGTTCTTATCTGCGGCTAGCTTACCACTGCCACCATACTGTGCCTTACTACGCTGTCTCTATATGTGTAGCCCTTCTGAAGCTCCTGGGCAATCACACCGGATTCATACTCGTCACTTTCCACCTGCATTACTGCATTATGGAGTGCCGGATCAAATTCCTCTCCCACTGCCGGGATCGGTTTTACTTCCATTTTTTCAAGCTCGCCGATCAGCTGTCTGTAGATCATTTCCATTCCCTCTGCAAAGGGACTTCCCTTTTCTTCCTCGGGAATGGTTGCAAGCCCTCTTTCAAAATTGTCTACCACCGGAAGGATCTTTTCGATCACGCTTTTTGCTCCCGTTTCAAACATGGCATTTTTTTCTTTTTCACTACGCTTGCGGAAGTTATCAAACTCTGCCATCTGACGTTTTACCTTGTCTTCCAGTTCTTCCACCTTTTCCTTTAAGGCATCCTGCTTCTTTTCCGCCTTTGCCTTTTTCTTCTGAAGCTTTTTGTCTTCCTTTTCTTCCGCTTCCTCTGACGCTTCACAGGCTTCCATTTCAGCTTCTTCCTGCGCCGCATCAGCTTCTTCTATTATTTCTTCTTCCTTTTCTTCCATAATTTCTTCTTTCTTTTCGTCGCTCATCAGTTCTCATCCCTTTCATTCTTTCTTTTTATATAATTCATCTAACTGATGGGTAATGGTTTTAAGAGTTCCTACCACCTTATCATAGTCCATTCGTTTCGGCCCGATAATTCCAATGGTTCCTCTCATTCCCTCCCCAAGCTCGTAGGTTGCGGTGACAACACTGCAGTCCTGCATGGATTGAATTTGATTTTCATTTCCGATATATACCTGGATTCCGGTATTATTTTCATCGGAAAGGCTTTCCTGTACCAGTTCTGAGAGCTTTTCCTTTTCCTCAAAGGTATTGATCAGCTCGCTCGCCTTTTGCTGGTCTGCCAGCTCCGGATATTTAAAGATATTATTGGCACCGCTGGTATAGATCTCCAGATCCTCTTCCTGCTTGATCCCCTCTGCTATGGCGTCGATCACATCGCTTACGATCTCACTGTGAATGCCTGCCTGCTGCTTCATTCTGGTGATCGTGGCAAGATTGATATCTTCTACTGCAAGCCCGCTTAAATTTGTGTTAAGCAGAATATTCAGCTTCAGGATCGTTTCATCATTCAATTCTTCATCCACCGGAAGGATGTTGTTTTTGATCACATTGCCTTCCATTACGATCACTGCCAGAAGCTGATTTATATCTACCCTTGAAAGCTGGATAAATTTAAGCTTGTTCTGGTGTACGGCCGGTACGGAGATCATGGAAGCATAATTGGTATTCACTGCCAGAAGCTTTGCCACCTGCTTCAAAAGGTGATCCATCTTGCCTTCCTTCTCCAGCATCATCTCTTTCAGCTCTTCTAATTCCTTATCCTTCTCCTGCATCATGGTATCCACATATAGGCGGTACCCCTTATCAGAAGGAATCCTTCCTGCAGAAGTATGGGGCTGTAAGATATATCCCATTTCCTCTAAATCAGACATCTCATTCCGGATCGTGGCAGAACTGAGATTAAGATCCGTATACTTGGAAATGGTCCGGCTTCCTACCGGTTCTCCGGTTTCAAGATAATTGCGGATGATGGCCTGCATGATTTTAATCTTTCTCTCACTGAGCTGCATTTCCATCATCCTCCTTTCCGGATCCTTCTTTTTGGTTTGTTAGCACTCAACTCATTAGAGTGCTAACATCTACATAACATAACGTATCACTTACCATGGGTATTGTCAACACATATATTTAAAAATAATTATTAAAAAAATATAAAAAGACAGGGGAGTATTTCCCTGCCTTTTATATATAACTTCTATATTTTAATCCACTTCCTAAATGAAAAAGCTTCCGGTAACATTTCCGTTGATTACATAGTATGTAGTATTCTCTTCAGGCTTTACATACAGCTCAACGCTCTTGAAATCTTCTTCTTTTCCATTCAGATCATATTTCCATACATCCTTGCAAATATTTAAAAGATCCTCAGGTGTGTAAGATTTTCCCCTGAACTGGAAGTTAACTGTTTCCTTAACTTCAACCTTCTTCTCTGCTTTCTTGGGTGCTGTAGGCTTTTTAGCTGCAGGTGCCTTCTTTTCTGCTGCTGCCTTCTTTACAGGTGCTTTCTTTGCAGCTGCAGGCTTCTTTGCCGGAGCTTCCTTAACTTCAGCTTTTACTTCTGCCTTCTTAGGCTCTTCCTTAACTGCAGGCTCTGCTGCCTTCACTACCTTATCAGCTTCCTTAGCAATTACCTTTGCTGTTGCTTTCTTGATCTCTGCCATAAAAGTGACTCCTTTCCCTCACAAAAGTGGACTTGTAGCTTGTTTCCCCCAAACAAACGTGCTTTTGCACGTTTTCTTGGAACATAGTGTACTCTATTATTTGAGAAATGTCAACAATTAAGCCATTTACAGTCCTTCTGGCCTGTTTCCTTAAGCAAAAACTCCAAAATAAAGCAGTACCAAAAGTCCCAGCACGATCCGATACCATCCAAATACTTTAAAGTCATGCTTCTTAATATAGCCCATCAGGAACTTGATGACCAGAACAGATACCACAAATGCCGTCACCATTCCTACCAGAAGGATCGCCAGTTCGGTTCCTGTAAATCCGAAGCCAAACTTTACCATTTTAAGGAGACTGGCTCCCAGCATGACCGGTATTGCCAGAAAGAAGGTAAATTCTGCCGCTACCGTTCTGGATACACCGATCAAAAGCGCTCCCACGATCGTTGCCCCTGACCTTGAGGTTCCGGGAAATACCCCTGCGATCAACTGGAAAACACCAATGATCAGCGCCGTCTGGTATGTAATCTCAGATAAGGAATTGATCTTCGGCTTTCTTTTCTTATTTCGGTTTTCTACTACAATGAAAGCAATTCCAAATACGATCAGCGCAGTTGCCACACAGACGGGGTTATAAAACAATCTTTCAAAAACCTCGTCAAACAACAGTCCGATCACTGCTGCCGGAATACATGCCACTAAAATTTTAAACCACATGATCCAGATATCTTTTTTACACCAGGACAAGATCCCCTCTTTTTTCACAGGATCCGGATTATTCCTTTTCCCAAAGGGAAAGATCTTATCCCAGAACAGCACAACAACCGCAAGGATAGAGCCAAACTGGATCACGATCAGAAATGTCTGCCAGAATTCTTCCGACACATTTAATTTTACAAACTCATTTACCAGGATCATATGTCCCGTGCTGCTGATGGGAAGCCATTCTGTAATTCCCTGTACCACACCAAATAAAAATGCTTTTAAAAGTTCTATCATGCTTTTTCTCCATTCTCCAGATATGTTATCAGCTTCTTGTAATGTCTTTGTCCATCCAGGTAGCCTTCCTGATAAAGCGCCTCCAGCTTTTGTTTATCCTTTTCGATCCTTCCTACCTCGCTTTTGTGGGTAGGCTGGATCAGATAAGCATTTCCTGTTTTCACCTGCTCGCTGAGATAATCAAGCGTCCTGTTATAAGCAATATGCCTGTTTTTCATAAGCTCGTATACCTTTGGGTACTTCCGGTATTTAAGCTTGATCAGCTTTGCCGCAGAGGACGGTTTTCTCCGGTATCCTACTTCCTTCGTCATAATTACCACGTTTCTGCGGTTTCCATCCTCAATGGATCTTTTGATCGGAATCGCATCGGAAATCCCGCCGTCTAAGTAAAGCTTTCCATGATAACTGACATTGTTGGATACCAAAGGCAGCGAAGCAGAGGCTCTGACAGCTTCAATATCTTTCTTCATGTCCTTAATAGGAATATATTCCGGCTCGCCGGTTTCTATGTTTGTTACCACACTGTAAAAGGTTCCCTGATACCTGTCATAAGCTGCATAATCATAGGGATATAATTCGTCCGGGATCCTGTAATAACACATTTGTGCGCCAAACAGATCCCCGGTCTTTAGCAGGCTGTAAAGACTGCAATAATCCTTGTCTCCCAGGTAATCCACATTTACATGATAGGCCCGTCCCTTTTGCTTTGAAAGAAAGCTGCACAGAGAACAAGCTCCGGCAGAAACGCCGTAGCAGGAAGAGAATTCTATTCCCTTCTCCAAAAAGAAGTCCAGCACTCCTGATGTATAAACACCCTTCATGCCTCCTCCTTCTAAGACCAGACCGGCCTGATACATATGCTCTCCATTCCGCAGGCACTTTGCACCTGCATCCTTACTAACATAAATTTTAATAATTTTCTTTCACAAATCTCCTGAGTGCCTCAAGAGAACGCTCTACCTTTTCTGTGTCAATGCAATAGGCCATTCGGAAATAACCCGGAACGCCAAAGCTGTCAGAAGGAACAAGCACCAGATCATACCGCAGCGCTTTCTGGCAGAATGCCGTTGCATCCTCTTCCAGGGCCTTGGGGAAAATATAAAAGGTTCCGCCCGGCTTCACGCAGGAAAATCCAAGCGCCGTAAGCTCCTGATAAAGCAGGTTCATGTTGGTTTCATACACGCTCATATCTGCGGTAAGATCCACCACCTCTGCCACAGCCATCTGAATGATGGAGGGCGGACAGTTATGTCCCATTCCTCTGGAGATCTGCCCGCATATGGCGCTGATCAGCTCCGCATCCCGGCATTTCGGGTTTGCTGCCACATACCCCATTCTTTCACCGGGAAGAGACAGGGACTTGGAATAGGAATAGCAGGAGAGCGTATTATCATAAAACTTCGATACATAAGGCGCATCCACTCCCTGAAAAACGATCTCACGATAAGGTTCGTCAGAGATCAGAAAAATATCATGTCCATATTCCTTTTGCTTTCTGCTCAGCAATTCGCCTAACCTTTGCAGTGTCTGCGTATTATAAACCGCGCCTGATGGGTTATTAGGGGTATTGATCAAAACCGCGCTTACCTTATCTGTAAGCATCTCCTCCAGTTTTTCAAAGTGGATCTGAAAATTCTGGGTATCTGCGGGAACCACCTTCAGCTTTGCACCTGACAAATTAATGTAGGGCATATATTCCGGGAAAAAGGGTGCGATAGTCAGAACCTCATCCCCCGGTTTTGTCACACAGCGTACCGCATGCGCCACTGCTCCTGCGGCTCCTGTTGTGGGAAAGATGTGGTTTGCGGTATAGTTCATCCCAAATCTTCGATTCAGGGACGCAGCTATCTTTTCCTTTACCGAAGGGATCCCCAGGCTGGGGCTGTAGCCATGCAGCTCCATGGAGCTTTTTGTCTGCAATAGCTCTATCATGACCTGTGTGAACTTTTCCGGCACAGGCACAGACGGATTTCCCAGGCTGTAGTCGAAAACATTCTCATAGCCGATCTCTTTTCCCCTGGCTGTAGCAAACTCTGAAAGCTGGCGGATCACCGACTTGCCGCCCAGCATTTGCTTATACTGTTCATTGATCATCCTGATACCACACCTTTCCGTTACTTTTTGTTATCCTATTTTACCGCAGATGCAATCAGCAGCATCTGACCGCGGAGATCTACCTGTCCAATTCCGGAAGGTAAAATGAAATGATCTCCCTTCTTTACAAGCTGTCCGTTTACCAGGCCCTCTCCTTCAATGACGCTCATGTTCATGAACGGATGCTTCTGGTCGACCTTGACAGGCTCTGTTACCTCCAGCTTCCATACCGTATAATAATCGCAGCTGATCAGCTCATTTAATGTATTCTTAGGCAGATCCAGCATATGCTTCACGCTGTTTTCAGCAGAAGGGGCAGGAACATTGATCACATCAATACTCTGTTTCACATGAAGCTGACGGGGCTTGCCGTCTGTCAGTCTGTCATAATCATATACTCGATAGGTAATATCGCTGTTCTGCTGTGTTTCCAGGATCATCAGTCCACCCTTGATGGCATGAACCGTTCCCGGATCGATCTGAATGAAATCCCCTTTCTGAACAGGCACTTCGCGGATCAGCTCGCTCCATTTTCCCTGCTCGATCATTTCCTTCAGCTCTTCCCTTGTTTTTGCATTATGCCCTACTACCAGGGATGCCCCCTCCGGGCAGTCCAATACATACCAGCATTCTGTTTTTCCCAGAGAGCCGTTTTCATGCTCCTTTGCGTAAGCGTCATTGGGATGTACCTGAATGCTCAGATCATCCTTTGCATCAATGATCTTGATCAGAAGCGGGAAACGATCCAGGTCAAGATTGCCAAATAATTCCGGTTCTTCCTTCCAAAGCTGGGAAAGGGTCTTTCCCTCATAAATACCTTCCCTGATCACGCAGTCGCCGTTTGGATGCGCACTGATCGCCCAGCATTCTCCCGTCTTATCACCGGGAATTGCATATCCAAACTCTGTGGCAAGCTTCTGCCCTCCCCAGATCATCTGCTTAAAGACAGGATTAAGGAATAAGATGGGACGCTGCTTCTGATTGATGGTAAGGTTCTTTCCATTGGTCTCTATCACCTTCTGATACCAGTAAGCGGAATCCTTCACAATTCTCTTCTGTGTTGCAAAATCCACATATACAATGCCAAATCTCTCTGTATAGCCCTTATCCCACTCAAAGTTATCCAGGAATGTCCAGAGGAAATAACCTCTCAGATCTACTCCTTCATCATTTGCCTTCTGTAAAGCGGAAATATACAAATCCAGGAAATTTTGCCTGTTCGGATCGTGAACCTTTCCATCCAGAGATACATCATCGTGGCAGGACATGCCGTTTTCCGTAATATACATGGGCAGCTTATACCTGTCGTAGATAAACTTTACGCCCCAGTAGAAGCAGTCCGGCGTAACGGGCCATCCGGCTGCTGTCTTGGGGAAACCGGCAGGTCTTCCCACAAATTCCGGTTCTCCGTCTGCACCCTGCTTTACCATATATCCGTTGTAAATGTTCTGTCCCATGAAATCAAGAGGCTGGGAAATCAGCTCCATATCCTCTTTGGTAATGACCGGAAGATACTCTGCAAATTTTGTAAGTCCCTCCTCCGGATATTTCCCAAGGAATACAGGATCATTAAACCATGCCACATTCCAGGTCCAGTTATCCATGGGCTGATAAAAACCAAAAAGCACCTTTCTGGCTGCTTCAATATCCTCAGGCTTGTTGGTTGCAGGATACGCCATACCGCAGGTAGGCGCATACCCTACCTTGATGGGCCTGCAGGCATATTTACGAAGATTGATCACTGCCTGTCCATGGGCACGGAGAGCATTATGTGCGATCTGGAAGACGTCCTTCTGAGGAAGCTTCAGGCCGGGTGCATGAATTCCAGAAAGATGACCGATCCCCACAAAGCATTCCGGCTCATTTAAAGTAATGAAATTCTCGCAGATGTCAGAAAAGTTCTCTGCAACCACCTTTGCATAATAGCCAAACCACTGGATCGCTTCTTCATTGAGCCAGCCTCCACGATCCTGCAGCGCCTGGGGGAATTCCCAGTGATACATGGTAAGATAAGGCTCGATACCGTTCTTTTTCATTTCCAGTATCATGTCCCTGTAAAGGGCTACCGCCTTGGGATTTACCTCTCCTGTTCCATCCGGGATCAGTCTTGCCCAGCTCATGGAAAAACGGTATGCCTTGATCCCCAGCATCCTCATCATGGCATAATCATCCTTGTAGCGGTGCATATGGTCGCAGGCCGGAACACTGCTGTGTCCGTCTAGGATCCTTCCCTGCTCTGTGAAGGTATCCCAGATATTCTTTCCGCATCCATCTCCTTCTTCTCTTCCTTCAATCTGATAAGCGCTGCTTGCTACGCCCCAGACAAAATCATCTCGAAACATATTCCATCCATTCCTTCCTTATATTCTTCTTTCCTTATTTTTCTTTTTCCGTTTTTTCAAACCGGAACCATCCAAAGTCAAAACAGCTTCCCGGCATAAAGATAAAGGTTATGCTTCCCTTTCCCCCAATTTCCTCTAAGGCATTGGCATCCTCCACCGGCGTAATAAAGCTGCTGCCTCAGCTGATCCACCACACGTTCCGGAAAATCCCGGCTCCGGAGTACCATCTTGAATTCAGGTATCTGTAATCAATTCTCACTGATACCTCATTTACCCCTTCCCGGAGGGAAGGGGTAATGTCAAATTCAAAGGTAGAATATCCGTATTTCCACTCTCCCACGAAAGTAGAATTCACATATACTGCCGTGTCCATATAAACTCCGTCAAAGCGGAGGCTGATCTTTTCCTACGCTTTCGGAGCTCTTTTTATCGTAAAACGCTTCCGATACCATCCTCCGGCATCCTGCAGGCTTCCTCACCTGCAGGATGCCCACAGAACTCCCAGTCTGCGTTCCACAATATTCGTTTTGCCACTACTTATCTCCTTATATTTCCAAGATTATCTGACTTACAGTTTAAATCTGGAAATAGATGCTTCCAGCTCGTGAGATGCCTTTTTCAGTTCCTCTGACTTTTGTGCCAGCTTTCCTACGCTGCCGGTCTGCTCTCCAAGGGTTGCGGTAACCTCCTGTGTGGAAGCTGCCAGCTCCTCGGATACAGAGGAGATATTCTGAATCGCATCCTGCACCATGGTCTTCTCAGAAGTAATATCGCCAAGTCGATCCAGGATCTGTCTGATGCCGTCTACCAGATCCGCTACACAGCTCTGGATCTTTCCGAACACCTGAACGGTTTCCTCAAGCGCTTTGGCCTGTTCCATAACCATGCTTTCCGCCTTCTTGGCAGATTCTGTTGTCTTTTCTGTTGTTCCTTCAATTCCCGCTACGATCTTCTGGATCCTGTTGCCGGATTCCTTGGACTGATCAGCAAGCTTGCGGATCTCTTCCGCTACAACTGCAAATCCTCTTCCTGCTTCTCCGGCTCTTGCAGCCTCAATAGATGCATTTAAGGACAGCAGATTGGTCTGCCCTGCAATACTGTTGATCACTTCCACAAAATTCTGGATCTCCTGGGAATTCTTCTGTACCTCATTAATATCCTGAACCAGCACTCTTGTCAGTTCCACAGTAGAATCGCTCTTTGCATTCAGATCCTGTACGATCTCCCTGCCCTGTCCTACTGCTTCAATAGCCTGATCTGCGGCCTGCCCCATGCTGCTGGTCTGATCGCTGACCTTATTAATATTATCCGAAAAGGCGATCATCTTCTCATTTGCGGTTTCGGTCTCTTCCGCCTGAGACTGCACGCCCTTTGCAACTTCATCCATGGTCTGGGCAGTATTCTGAATGGAGTCATCCAGATTTTCCGTTCGTTCGGAAACGTCTGCCGCCATTTCATTTACCTTATCTCCAAAGCCCTTCATATCCTGCATCAGGTTTCTCATGCTGGCTAGCATCTTATTCAGGCTTCCGGACAGAATACCAAATTCATCCTTTCTCTTGGTATCAAAGGTTCCGGCCAGATCTCCTTCCGCAACCTTGGAAATGCCGATGGTCATTTTCTTTACTTCCCGGCTGATGCCTGTAGAAATAAAGCCGCCGGTTGCAAGCGCTGCCGCTGCTGCCAGAATGACCAGGACGATGGTAATAAACTTGATCTGATTTGCCTGTCCCATAAGATTGCTTCTGGGGATCAGGGTGCAGATCATTGCGCCTGTTTTTCCCACAGGCGTTGCTATGTAAGAATAACGCTTTCCATTATACCGCACGGATTTTGCAACGGATTCCTCGGTATCCTTGGTCTCCTCATAATACTTCTGTCCCACAAAATACTGCTCTGTGATCTCTTCCTCTTCTTTTCCCTGAATAGAAACAACCTCGCGGCCATCCTTGGATACCAGCGCTTTGATCGTTCCGTCGCCAAAGTCCATCTGCTCTAACATGGTCATAACCACATTCATATCCACATCAAAGATCAGATAAGAATCGCCCTTTGCCAGCCTTTGATAAAATGCAATGGCATAATTCTTGGGCAGACTGTTAAGACTCTCGTCAAGATAGGTGTGGTATCCCAGCCATGCATTTCTGGCTGTTGAATTTTCCACAAAATACTGTCCCTCTGTGGAAGCCTTGAAATCCTCATAAGGATTATCGCTCATGGCACCTGTTAAGGAGGTCAGATAAGTTCCCCCATCAGGCACTACGCTGTAGCTGTACATATACTTGTTGGTTGCCTTTGCATTTCCAAGAAGTGTTCTGGCATTTCTCATGCTCTCCATGGATTGGGCATCCTGCTTCTTATAGTATTTTCCATAGTAATCAGCCACATCACCGCCACTGATCAATTCCAGCGCCTTGCTGGAGACAGATGTACAGATCAGATCGAAATAATTGCCCACAGCCGTCACGGTAGATTCTGCTGACTCCTGATACTTAGAGATCATTCCCGACGCCGCCGTATTGTAGCATACAACGCCCAGTATGATCATCATGACTACCGGAACCAGAAATCCCGCCAGCAAGGTCTGCATAATGCTGTGCTTGGTATTTCCCTTAATGTCCTTCAGTGCAGAAAGGGTAAATTTTGCTTCCTTTACATTCTTTTCGGTCTTTTCCTTTACAACCTTTTCTGCCTTTTTCTTTTTCTTTTCCTTTGCTTCCTTCTTCATCTGCACTGCTTTTTGCTTTGCTGCCTGTTTTGCAGCTTTCTTTGCTTCCTTATCCAGTACAGACTTTTTGTTCTTTACCTTGTCGTCCCCCATGTTGGCAACCCCCTTTGCTAGTTGGAGCCGATCACAGAAACCAGATAAAACGGTACTACATCATTATCATGTGCTTCCACAATACTGATCTCCACTTTGTGCTTTGCATATGGCATATGTCTGGTAACGGTATCAATATAAAGACAGTCCCCCCAGTCCTCTTTAAAATTCCCATCCAGAAGCATTGCCTCTTCCACCCTGCCATCAACCACAACTTTGGCGATAGACGTAGGCTGCTTCACAGATTTACGATACTGAATGGCAATTCCGGAACAGGGAATGGTAAAGGTGATCTTATCTCCTACCTTTCCTGCCGTCCAGCCCTTTCTGAAAATATCGCGAATATTCTCCTGAGGCTGAAGGTCTGCAGCAAATCCGCAAAGCTCCGGTTCTGCGTTATCATTCTGGTATCTTACAGAGTTCTCATAAGCATTTGCTGTGATCGGCGTCGGCAGACTGCCATCCTCGAAAGCCGGAATTTCTTCCTCATCAAGATCCTGATAGATCTTCTCAAGAAAATCCGTGATGACCTTAGCTACCAGCGCATGCCCCGCATCATTGGGATGCAGGTTATCCGGTGTGATCTCCGGCGCCTTAATGTTTCCTGCCTGGATCTCCGGGTAAATGGTTGACTTCATGCTTACCATAGGAAGATCATAATTCTTCGCTACCTTAAGATGCATTTCCTCCGCATTTACGCCGGTATCGTACATAACATTATTCATCAGGAGCACTGCCGGTTTGCAGCTGTCTGCATAGGTCTTGCGGATCAGCCCTTCATAAGTCTCCTCAAAGAATTCTGTATTTTCATCATTTACAGCAAATTCTATGAGTGCAAAATCAGGCTTATATTTCAGAAGATGATCCTCTACCCTGGAAACACCAAACTGTGAGGTGGTTCCTCCGATCCCTGCATTGATAAATGTGATCTCTGTGTCCGGGAATTTTTCCGTCCACCATTTATATACAAGATAAGCATAACACGTTTTGGGGCTGCTGGAAAGACTTCCCTGCGTAATTGATCCGCCTAAAAATCCTGTAATGATCTTTTCTCCCCTTTTTGCCCTTTGCATGCAGCGCTTAATTCTTCCCCAATTACCTCTGTTGATCATTCCTTTTTCTGTCTGAATACGGTATTTCATAATTGACCCCCATTTTCTCTGATTTTCATGACAAAAATAATAAGTTATATATAAGGAAAGAAAAGGCTTGCTGCACGCAAGCCTTTTCAAGTCAGCAATCTTATCTCATTCCGATTTCTGTATCGGATTCTGTTACCACACTGTGCTCCTTGATGTAAGCCATAATATCTTCAAACTGTGTGAATGCAAGTCCTACATAACTGTCTGCACAGCCATAGTAAATTGCAATCTTTCCGCTTTCCGGATCATGGATGGTTGCGCAGGGGAAGCAGACATTGGGAACAAAGCCTCTCTCCTCGTACCACTCTTCCGGCGTTAACAGGAAGTTTTCACATCTGTATTTTACAATAGAAGGATTTTCCAGATCAAGGATCGCTCCTCCGATGGAATATACAAAACCGTTACAGGTTCCGCTTACGCCGTGGTAGAATAACAGCCAGCCCTCGCTTGTTTCAATGGGTGCTGCTCCGCCGCCGATCTTTACGGACTCCCACCATTCGTTTCCTTTTCCCATCACATGTCTGTGCTTTCCCCAGTATACCAGATCCGGGCTTTCACTGACAAAAATATCACCGAAAGGAGTATGTCCGCTGTCGGAAGGACGGCTTAAAAGGACATAATTTCCGTTGATCTTACGAGGGAATAATACAGCGTTTCTGTTATAAGGGATAAAAGGATTTTCCAGTCTGGTAAAGGTTTTAAAATCTGTTGTTTTTGCCATACCGATCGCTGCGCCGTAGAAATCCTGGCACCAGATAATGTAATAGGTATCCTCTACCTTTACAAGTCTGGGATCATATGCATAACGGGGCATAAAAGGATTTCCCTTTTCGTCTACAAAAGGAATTTTGTTCTTGTCAAAATCCCAGTGGATCGCATCTTTACTTCTTCCCATGTAAATATAAGGAATACCGTTTGTCTGCTCCCCACGGAACACTCCGATAAACTCATCTCCGTAAGGCATAACGGCACTGTTAAATATTCTTGCTACGTTTTCAACGGGATTTCTTCCGATGATAGGGTTTTCTGTGTATCTCCACACCGGTGCTCCTGTTAAGTTTGCAGGCTTCTCCTGCCAGGGTACATTCTTTACCGCAGGGGCAATCATTTTAAGTTCGCTCATTTTCTGACTCCTTTCAGGATTTCTTTTATTTTTGATTTGCTAAAAATTCCAGATTTCTCTTGATCAGGTCACATCTCTGTGCTACACATTCTACAGAGCGGAGGGGATCCTTGGGCGTATGGAATACATAATCGATCAGCTTATCCACCGTCGTGGTAGCTACATGCATTCTGGTATCGCTGGATGCATAGTAAATATAAACATCCCCATTTTCTCTTGCGATAGCGCCATTGGTAAATACCACATTGGAAACATCACCAACGCGCTCTCCTCCTCTGGGTCCGATCAAAAGCCCTGAAGGCTCTGCGATCACCTTGGAAGGATCCTTTAAGTCTGTTGCAAATGCATAAATAACATATCTCAGACCTGCAGCTGTATTTCTTACTCCATGGGCAATGTGGATCCAGCCCTTTTCCGTCTTGATGGGTACCGCGCCGGCGCCGTTCTTGGACTCCGTAATGGTATGGTACTTACGGATGCTGGTCATCTTTTCTTCATCAATCACTGCGTGCTCAATATCATCGCAAAGTCCAAAGCCGATGCCGCCGCCTGATCCTGTTTCAATGAAGTCGTCCATAGGTCTTGTATAGAAAGCATATTTTCCGTTTACAAATTCAGGATGAAGAACCACATTACGCTGCTGGGGAGAACGCAGGGTAGTGAGATTGTCCAGTCTCTCCCAGTGCTTTAAATCCTTGGTTCTTACAATTCCTGCTGCAGCTACTGCAGCGGACAGGTCATTAACAGAGGTATCCTTGCTTTCGGAACAGAACACGCCATAAATATAACCGTCCTCATGCTTGGTCAGACGCATGTCATATACGTTTGTTTCCTCCGGGCAGGTATCCGGCAGAAGGATCGGATAATCCCAGAAACGGAAGCCCGACACACCGTCATCACTTTCTGCTACTCCAAAGAAGGACTTTCTGTCATCCCCTTCAATTCTTGCTACCAGGTAAAACTTACCGTTCAGCTCAATAGCTCCGGAATTCATTACCGCATTGATCCCAAGTCTCTTCATAAAATAGGGATTGGTTTCCGGATTTAAATCATACTGCCAGGTAAGCGGAATATGTTCCCTGGTTAATACAGGATATTTGTATTTGTCATAAACACCATTGTAAAAATCTGTATCGATCTCATTTTTACGATTGATCAGAGCTTCATATTTCTTAAGCTCTTCATAATACTTTTCACTCAACATTCTTCTGCGTTCCTTTCTTTATGCTTCACTTCTCCTTATCACCTCAAAGCACATTCTTCCGTTATGATAAGGGCACTTCCAGGGTTCAACGATAGGTCTGTCCGGATAAGGCTTCCCTTTGGGATCTACCTCCCAGAACCATTCTGAGCCGGAACGTTTGTCGATCACATGCTCCTTGATAAAGTTCCACTCGCTCTTTGCAGCTTCCAGGTATTCCGGTTTATCCGGGTTCATTTTATATCCGTTCAAAAACCCGACTACGGTTTCTGCCTGAACCCACCAGATCCTGTGTACATTCACAACTCCTCTTTCACACTCATTGGCAAGGGAATGTCCGTCAAAGGCCTCCTTGTAAATCTGTGCTGTCAGATCTTTTGTGATGGGAGTCATCAGATCCTCATATTTCTTTTCTCCAAGAATTTCCACTCCCCTGTCCATCAGCCAGGCTGTTTCAATATCATGGCCGTAAGAATGCAGGTCGATGATGGAGTTCCATTTTTCATCAAAGAATACTTCCTGCCTGTGAAGCTCAGGATTATAAACCTTCTCTGCAAAGGTATCCATGATCCATTCCAGTCTTTCCTTTACCTCGGGAAGCTTTGCTACCCTGTAAAGCTCTGTGTAAGCTTCAAAAACATGAAGCAGAGTGTTCATTGTTTTTTGAGCGATCACACCGTTTTCGGAAAGCTTGTCATTTTCGATCTCATGAAAGCTCTTATCAAAGGCTTCCTTGTATCCAAGCTCATCCGTACATTTGGTCTCAATGATATGGAACAGCTCTTTTGCCATATCAAGAGCCTGCTCATCACCGCTTGCCTCATAATAGGAGGAAAGAGCATAGATGGCAAAGGCCTGATTGTAGGTATGCTTGGTGGTGTCACTGGGGACGCCGTTGTATTCAATTGACCAGAAAATACCTCCATTTTCCTTATCCATGCAATGCTCTTTCATAAAAGCAAAGCCATGCTTTGCTTCTTCCAAAAGACTTTCGTCCTTTAAAAGCGTATAAGCATTGGAAAAGAACCAGGTAATACGGCTGTTTAAAATACATCCCTTTACTGCCTTTTTGTCCAGCACAAGGTCATAGCCAAGCCACCCATAATATCCGCCGTACTCATCATCCCGAAGACCTTTCCAAAACGGGATGATATTATTCAATAAATGTGACTTTACCTCTTCAACCATCATGATTATTCCAGTCTCCTTTTCCTTAGCCCTTAACTGCTCCGGCAGTCAATCCACTGTAGATCTGCTTCTGGCAGGTAATAAATACGATCAGCGCAGGAAGCAGGGAAATGATAACGCCGGCACAAATCAGATTATATTTGCTTCCCAGAGGTCCTACGAAGGTATACAGGGAGGTTGCCACGGTGGGAAGGTTCTTTTTATCCTGCAGATAAAGGTTTGCAGAATAGTATTCATTATAAGTACCAACACCCTTTAAGATACAGGAGGTTACAATCGCAGGCTTCAGAAGAGGAAGCAGGATCTTGTAGAAGATCGTAAAATAGGAAGCTCCGTCCATAATACCTGACTCATCCAGGGAATAATCAATGTTTTCAAAGAACTGGATATAAATGTAAATGGATATAATATCCGTACCGCACATCATAATGATGTAGCCCCAGAGGTTGTTGATAAAGTTTAAGTTGTACATGATCTCGTACACTGCAACCTGCATGGCAACACCGGGAAGCTGGGACGCAAACAGGAACAGATTCCGGATAATGCCGTTTCCGGGAAATTTAAAACGGTTCAGCACATAAGCAAGCTGGGTTCCGACCAGGGTTGAAGCGATCAGTACGCATACCAGGATAATGGCTGAGTTAATAAATGCCTTTCCCATGTTTGCTCTCTGGAATGCGGAAATATAATTTTCAAAGTTAAGCCAGCTTTCCGGGAGCGTCATAACATTGGTCTGCTGATATTCCGCATCCGTTTTAAACGCAGTGATTACACAGGATACTACCGGAAGGATCGCAACAAAGGAAAAGAATACCAGAGAAAAATATTTCAGAAAAATCAAAACATATTTGGAAATTTTTTGTAAGATCGTCATTTATTTTCCCGCCTTTCTTGCCGCATATTTTGCCAGCTTCTTTTCTCTCTTGGCTGCCGCATTCTTATCCTCATCCTCGGCGCTCTTAAAGACATACTTAAAGAACAGCTTCTGAAGGATGGTAACTACAAAGATAATGACAAGAAGTACGATCGCCATGGCAGATGCAAGGCCTACCTTCTGCTGGGTATGAGCAATCTCATGCATAACTACGAAGTAAGTACCCGTTCCGTTTGCACCGCTGGTGATAACATAGGGCGGCTCAAATGCACTGAGGGATCCTGTAATGGAAAGGATTACGTTCAAAGTAATGATCGTCTTGATACTGGGCATGATAATGTATTTAAACTGCTGGAATTTATTAGCCCCATCCAGCATGGCAGCCTCGTAAAGCTCTGAGTCCACGGACATGATGGCTCCGATAAAGAGCACCATATTCTGTCCAAAATAACGCCATACAGAGGTAGCCACCAGGGAAATATTGTTAACCTGCTGGTCTTTTAACCAGTACGGAAGATTGTCAAGCTGAAATCCACACCACTGAAGCACGGTATCAAACACATAGCCTCTGGTATAGAAGAATTTGAAAATAAAACCGATTGCAATACCATTGATCAGATAGGGGAAGAACATAAAGCCCTTAAACAGTCCGCTGCCCTTTACCTTAAAGCTTAAAACAGTTGCCAGATAAAGCGCCAGCACAAGCTGTACAATGGAACCGCCCATATAATATAAGCTGAGCTTTAAAGCGCCGAAGCAGTCGCTTCTGGAGAATACTTTTGAATAGTTTTTAAGTCCTACAAATTTTCTGGCTCCGATATACTTCATGTTATAGAAGCTGAAGCCAAACATTTCGCCAAAGGGCAGATAGGTGAATACAAACAGGAGCAAAAGAGGAATTGTCATAAACGCAATCATAACAAATACTTTCTGCCCATCTCTGCTTCTTGCCCATTCGCCAAAGGATCTTTTGTGCGGTCTAACCGTCTGTGTCATTGCTGCCATGTGCTCTTTCCTCCTGATAATCAGGGCCAAGGAGATACCTCCCCTTGGCCCGGTTATTTATCAATAATCTAGCTTCTCTAAAATCTAAGAATTAGTAGAGAACTTCAATTCCAAGCTCTTCCTGAGCATCATTCCAAGCGGTTGTCCAGTCAGCCATGATGTCATCAAGAGTTTCAGAACCGGTAGCTGCTGCTTCTACGATTCTCTGGATCTTCGCATTACCACCAGCGTTGATGGAAAGCTCGGACTCAGCGTTCATATCGTTCAGGAGAGTTTCCTCACCAGCAAGCGCAGGCTGATCGTTCAGAACGGTACATCCGTCAAATGCAGAATACATATCAGGGTTCTGGCCATCCTTAGCAACGGTGTAACCACCCTCGTTATAGCACCAGCCAGACTTCTCTGTCATCCACTTAATGAATACCATAGCGGCTGTCTTGTTGTCATCAGAGGAGTTTACGTTGATTGCGTAGCAGTAGTCACCGCCTGCTGCAACGTACTGTGTTCCGCCTACAGTCATAGGGAAAGGCATGTAACCTATATCCTCGCCGTGATCGCCAGCTTCTACCATCTGTGCATATGCCCAGGAACCAAGAACCATCGTACCGATCTCGCCTCTGTTGAGCATGCCCTTGCAGCCTTCCCAGTCAGTTGTGGTGTAATCGTCTTCAATCAGGCCGTTAGCAACTGCATCATAAAGAATTCTGTAAAGGTTGTAAGCGCCGGTATCATCGCCAGGATCACTGAAAGGGTCTGCTGTGTGAACCAGCTTCTGGTTCATGTAGGTATCATCACCGTTTGTAACGATACCAACATAAGCATCCCAAGCACCCATGGTCCATCCTGCTGCATAGTTGGTATACAGAGGAATAGCATCTGTGTTGTCCTTGATCAGCTGAAGGTCAGCAAGGAACTCGGTAGGAGTTGTGGGAAGCTCTGTAATGCCGGCAGCCTCAAATACAGCCTTGTTGTAAAGAACGCCCTGTGCGTTAGCCATGTAAGGAACGCCGTAGCTGATTCCGTCAAATGCCTGCTGGTTAGCAAAGTTGATTTCCTTGGACAGGTTGTCAAGAGTATCGATAGGCTGGAAGTAGTTAGCAAACTCAGCCTTATCTACTGCAGGGATAAACATGATATCGCCCCAGTCACCTGTGGAAAGACGAAGCAGTGCATCTTCTGCATAGTCTGTAACGCCTTCTGTCTCAACAGTGATGTTCGGATAATCCTTGTTGAATTCTGCGATCATCTTTGCGATGGTACCGTCTTCTTCACGGTCTGTCTTGTGGTGGATCCACTTAATGGATGCTGTAAGGTCTGTGTAATCCTGACCTAATGTGATCTGTGTGTAAGTAGGAACTCCTTCTGCGGGAGCTGTGCTTTCAGCATCTGCAGTAGTGTCGTCAGCTGCCTCAGCGTCTGTAGCAGTGTCGTCAGCTGCCTCAGCGTCTGTAGCAGTGTCGTCAGCTGTGGTTTCCTCAGTTGTCTCAGCAGCAGGTGCTTCTTCGGTTTCTGCACTTGAGCCGCCGCAGGCAACAAGTGAAAATGTCATTGCTGCCGCAAGAGTCAGTGCTAAAACTTTTTTCAGTTTCATAATAACTTATCCTCCTTTTTGATTACCACGATCCTTATGGATCACAGTGAGTTACTTGTGTAACTTTATTTTAATTATATTTACTTTATTTTTTTAATCATCACCTATAGTTGCGTTTGATATATCATTATTGCTCTATTTAGACATTTCTTCCTTTTTCACAATTTAACTGGGTATAAATTATGCATTTTGTATATTTCATAGTGCTTCTCATCAAAAGCACTATTCACTTATCACTACTTTTTAAATTAATTTACTTAATTTTCATCTGTTTCTTAGCTTAATTTTTAATCTTTCTGTATTATATTGTGTTTGCTCTTTCTAAAAACACAACACATGGTATACAGTCTTTTCTTAAATTCATGTTTTTATACAATTTTTATGAAAATATCCGGGGAATTTTACAAGACAATTTCATCTAAAAAAGGTAAAATAGATTTGACAGAACGATTTGGGACGCTGTTCCCGGAAAGGATCCCACATGGATTTGAAGACCGCCTTTGAGCATGCAGCCTTATCCTCCTCCCCATCCGGCAGACCGGAGGATTTTTTAGGTCAGATATTCCCTTTTTTAAAAGAGGAAGCCTCTCCTTTGTTTTCTCTTCTTTCCTTCGGGGATATCCATGCTCATTTTCCATGGTCCTACGACGTCAGATCCCTGGATTGTTTTCTGCTTCTTTTTACCAGGAAGGGATGCGGTAAGCTTTTATTAAACAGCCGCGTCATTTCCCTGGAGGCAGATACCCTTCTTCTTCTGGACTGCGGACAGCGTTTCCGTATGGATATTGCCATTGACCCCTGGGAATACCAGATCCTGTTTTTCACAGGAGAACAGCTCTCTTACTTTAGAAGCTTATTTCCCGGAGAACGTTATGCCCTGATCACATTGTCGCCTTACTCAAACCAGTTAAAGGCAATGGAGGTCCTTTCCACGCTTGTTCCGGGCAGGAGCAAGGCTCAGGATCTGATCATTTCCGATCGGATCGGCCATCTGATCACAAACTGTATGTCTGAACTTTTAAAAAAAGACGCCCCCCCCATTTCGGAAATTCCCGTTTATATTGAAGAGCTGCGTCTTCTTTTTGATGAGCATTTCAGCGATTCCTACAGCCTGAATATGCTGGAAAAGCAGCTTGGTGTCAGCAAATACCGTTTGTGCAGGGAATTTCATGAAGTATATTCTCTTTCCCCTATCCAGTATCTGAACAGGCGGAGGATCGAAATGGCCGAGCATTTTCTTCTTACAACGGATCACAAGGTACATGTGATCGGCGCCATGGTCGGCATTGAAAATACCAATCATTTCATTACCCTGTTCAAAAAATTTACCGGTACCACCCCGCAGGAGTACCGGCAAAATAAATTACTATAATTTTTATGGTTATTTCAGGATAATCTCTTTACGCTTTCTTTATAAATGATCCTTCCGTCCACAATGTAAAGCCCCGGCTTGCAATAATCACCGGCCATTTTTTTGATCAGGTTATTCACGGCTCTTCTGGCCATTTCCTTATAATCTATTTCATAGGAGGTAATGCCAAGGCTGCAGATACTGGAATAAAGGTAATTGTCAAAGCCTACTACGGAAATATCCTCCGGAACCTGATAGCCTTTCTTCCGCAGGGTTTCCACCAGCACGGCGGCTGTCAGATCACAGTTGCATACAAAGGCCGTCGGCATCTCTTCAGGAAGCTTCGGTTCAAACCCGCTTCTCATATCTCCTGTTTCCATGCTCCTGTCTGCAATCACCCAGTCTTCTCTTACCCGCTGTCCATGCTCTAAAAGGGATTTACAGTATCCGAAATAACGGTCTGTAATACTGTCCGTATAAAGAAGCGTTCCTACATAGGCGATCTTTGTATGACCCATATCAAACAGATAGTTTGTCATACGGTACATCCCGTAAAAGCTGTCTGAGATCACGGCGTCGCAGTCATGGTGCATATCATAAAAATCCAGGCAGACATAAGGAACCTTGATTACCCCCTCAAGCTTCTTTAAATAGTCTTCCTTCAGAAGTCCTATGATGATCAGTCCATTGATGGTGCCTTCCTGCAAAAGCTTGGGCATCTCCAGTTCCTGCTCTCTCTGAAGGCTGAGCACCTCGAGAAGCGTAAAGCATTCCTTGGCCGCAGCTTTTGTGGCAACTGCCTGATAGACCGGCAGGTAATAGGATTCATCCTGATTAAACAGTCTTTCCGAGATCAGGATCCCGATATTATAGTTTTTTTTCGTTTTCAGCATTTTTGCGGCCGAAGGGGATCTATAACCCATTTCCTGTGCCAGCTTCTTGATCTTTTCGCGCATTTCTTCACTGACACCTTTTTGATCGGACAATGCCTTCGATACTGTAACCGTACTGACATTCATAATTGCAGCAATGTCAGCAAGCTTCACCTGCTTCGCCATTTTTTCTACCTTTTCCGCATGCGGCTGCATGGGCCCTCGTAAATTCTCTATCGCAAAATCTCAAACACTCTTGCCATCACCGGCTGCTTCCATGAAATGGAAAGCACTCCTGATGTTTTATCATAGTAATAATCAAGATGCTCCGCCATACTCTCTTTGGGATAAGAAAGCGTTACCTTCTCCGGTTTTTCACCCTTCCAGATCTGTGCAAGGGAAATCTCCATCCGGGAGCTGTCCCCGCCTCTTCTCCAGACGGAAAGATATGCCTTTTTCTCCGTTTTCAGACCGGTTGCAAGAAGCTTATCCGTATTTTCTGCAAGCCCCATTGGCCAGAAAGGCAGCGCTTTTTTGATGTCCTGCCTGATTTCTCTGTAATAATCCAGACCTTCCTTCACTAACGCCCTGCGGGAGTCTGAAAGCTCCGGAATATGGCCGCTCTGATGGATACGCACCAGCATAACATTGACCATATTATAAATGGTCTCTTCCTCATCTCCGTTCTTTAACGGATAAGACCACACTGCCGCCTGCTCCGGCGTCAATCCTGCTGCCGCATTGGCAGAGATTGTGGCATAGTTGCGGTAATCCTCCTGATCCGAGGTGGACTGGATGCTGTATCTCTTCAGCATGGCATAATCCGTACGCAGACCACCGCTGGAACAGTTTTCAATGACCAGATCCGGATACCGTTTAAATACCCCGTCAAGCCAATTCAGATATGCTTTTTCATGCTGCAGCATTCCTTCACCTACGCTGTCTGCATAAAGCTCTGTTCCAATTCCCGGCTCAATATTATAGTCCATCTTGATATAGCCTACCCCGTACTGCAAAACGACCCGGTCGATCACCTCATCCACATGAGCGATCACTTCGGGGTTTCTGAAATCAAGCTGATATCTGCTTCTGTCAAAAACTCGTTTCCCGTGGCGGACAAAGAACCAGTCATCCGGCGCTTTCTTTGCCTTTTCACAGTTAATTCCCATAACCTCAAGCTCCAGCCACAGTCCGGGAACCATTCCTTTTTTGCGGATATAATCCGTAACCTCACGGATGCCGCCCGGAAATCTTTCCCGGCACTCCTGCCACTCTCCTACGCTGTCCCACCATTCACCAGGTGCATACCAGCCGGCATCAATGACAAAATATTCACAGCCGATCTCTGCTGCCGCATCAATAAGAGGCAGCTCCTTTTCGGTCGTAGGATCTCCAAACAGGCAGTTCATATAATCATTAAATATGATGGGTAACTTTTCGTTATCCTGATTGGGACGGCGGATCCTTCTTCTG
This sequence comes from Firmicutes bacterium CAG:534, assembly GCA_000436115.1. Taxonomy (GTDB): domain Bacteria; phylum Bacillota; class Clostridia; order Lachnospirales; family Lachnospiraceae; genus Suilimivivens. Next base: position 43,200 of record FR894566.1, read on the forward strand.
TAAGTAGTAAGCTGTCCCATGGCTTTATCAAAATCCGCACTGCACACACCCACTGCCGCCGGTACGCTTTCAAAGCTTTCGCCCGGCTTTAACTGCTTGAACCAGTGGGACTGTACTTCCGTAGGGCCGCTCAGGGCAAGATAAAAATGATTATTTTCATCGCCGATCTCTGTATGCCAGGATCCATTATGCTCGATCTGCCAGTACAGGCTTGTGTCAGCCGATACATTTTCCAGATACCCCATCGGCAGATATTCCTTGGTAGACCAGTTTCCGGTATTAGTCATCTCAATGGTCACAGAAGTACGCTGGTAAACGGTAGGCTGGGTCTGTGCCATGCCAAGCTCCGGAAATGTATTGGTTAAGAAGGTCATCTCCTTCTGCCATCCATGGCGGGCATAGGTCAGTCTCATCTTATCGTCTGAAC
>FR894566.1:43678-57352 GCA_000436115.1 Firmicutes bacterium CAG:534
TAATAAAAAGAAGAAAGATATTCCAGGGTCTGGGTTTTTGTCCCTTCATTGGTCACCGTGTGATGCATCTGTATAGTTGAGGTTCCCTTATAAAACTGCAGGTAGGATACCACCTTTGCGCCGGTTACGGAATCCTTTTGTGTGATCACAAGCAGACGGCCGGTCTCATTTTGAGTATCCTCCATGCCCACATACTTCAGCATATACCCGGGTGCCGTCACAATATGCTTGTTCCCGTGCTTTTCATAAGGTCTGTTATAACCGGAAAAGCTGACCTGGACAAGCTGAAAGCCTTCCTTCAAAAAGAGCTCGCTTTCTTCCTTCTCCTCATAGGGTTTGGCGGAAAAATGGAGAAGCTTCAGCTGTTCCTCCCGGGTAACAGCAAACACAAGATAAATACCATCTTCTTCTATGCGAATATATTCCTTGATGTAATCCACGCTCTATGCCTCCATTAAATGAATCAGACGGGCTTTAAAATCTCCCCACAGGTTCTGCACAAGATATCCTGCCTTCATCAGCACATCTCCTGTATAAACGCCTTCTTCTCCTTCGATCCGGTAATTCTTCTCAGGATCAAGTCCCTGAAGCAGGATCCTTCTGCTGTGATAGTTAGGCCTGTTCAGAACCTGCACAAAGGTAAACAACGCTTCCGTTTTATCCTTCTTTACCACGCCATAGCAGTCAAAATAATGATTTTCACGGTAAGAGGCGATCCGATAATAATCCCCTTCTCTTACCAGATCATTGTACTTATGATACATGGCAACCTGCTCCGGGATCATCTTCCGGTCTTTCTCAGGGATCTTTGTCACATCCAGCTCATAGCCAAAGGTTCCTGCCAAAGCAACATAGCCCCTTGTTTCAAAGGGAGTAACTCTGCCCACGGTATGGTTGGGGCAGTCTGACACATGCGCACCCATGGCAGATAAGGGATAAATAAGCGCCGTCCCTTCCTGGATCTTCAGTCTTTCTATAGCGTCCGTATCGTCTGAGCACCAGATCTGAGGACTGTAATAAAGCATTCCGGGATCGAATCTTGCTCCGCCGCCGGAGCAGTTCTCTAAAAGCAGATAAGGGAATTCCTTCATCAGTCTTTCCTGAAGCTCATATACGGCAAGAACGTATCTGTGATACAACTCTCCCATCTGATCTACCGGCAGGCAGGCAGATCCAAGATCTGTAAGCTGTCTGTTCATATCCCATTTTACATATTCAATATTTGCGCTCCTCAGGATCTTTGCAACACTCTCATAGGTGTGCTCCAAAACATCCCTGCGGCTTAAGTCAAGCACATACTGATTTCTGGATCTGGTAGCGGTACGCCCCTTTATGGCAATGGCCCAATCCGGGTGTTCCTTGTAAAGTTCTGATTCCGGAGAGATCATTTCCGGCTCAAACCAGATACCGAATTTCATCCCCAGCTTATTGACCTCATCTACCAGGTACTTTAATCCTCCCGGCAGCTTTTCTTCATTAACGATCCAGTCTCCTAACGCTCTGTTATCATCAAAGCGGTTTCCAAACCAGCCGTCATCCATAACCAGCATTTCAATTCCAAGCTTGGATGCCTGCTTTGCAATGGCAATGAGCTTTTCTGTATTAAATTCAAAATAAGTTGCTTCCCAGTTGTTGATCAGGATAGGACGCTTTTTATTCTTATAAGGGCTTCTGATCAGATACTCTCTGTAAAAGTCATGGAAAATCCTCGACATTCTTCCAAGTCCTTCATGAGAGTAGACCATCACAACCTCCGGCGCCTGAAACTCCTCTCCCGGCATAAGCTTCCACTTGAAGTCCTCTGGATGAATCCCCATCATCATACGCACCTGGTCAAATTGATCATTTTGCACAAGCGCCTTGAAATTCCCGGAATAAACAAAGTGCATTGCATAAACCTCTCCATGCTCCTGGTCTGTTCCCTTTGTTTTTAAGGCAAGGAAAGGATGATCCTGATGACTTGACTCTCCTCTTGTTGACTCCACGGAAAGCTTTGCATGGCTTACGGGAACTGTCTGGATCTGACGCTCTCTCGCCCAGGAACCATGAAGGGAAATCGCCTCAAATTCCCTGTTGTCCATATCAATGCTGGCACTGATCACCTTGGTCAGGTAAAATGCTTCCTTCCCCTTATTGATGATCCTTACGCTTCTGGTGATCACATCTGCCTGTTCAAAAACGGTATAAAGCAGGGCGGCCTGAAGTCCTGTAAACGCATCTTCACAAAGGATCTCAATGCTTTCACAGTCCTCTTCCCCACCAAAGGAAGCCGGCAGTCCTGCCAGCGCCGGTTTTCCTTTTAGGATCCTGTGGGAAACATAATTTAAAGATAATCCTGTATTTCCTGAAAGCGTTTCAATGCTGACCGCATCCTCCCTGTAATCCCCAAGTCCATGTGCCGGGTATTCCATGGGAAAGCTGTCAAGGAAGGAGCCTCTGTCCCTGTTGTTTCTGGAAGGTACAAAAGGGCCCTCCTGGATACGGAGCTCATGGGCAAGATGATAATCATTCAATCTTTCCCCGTAATAAACATGGCCAAGAAACTGTTCCTCGTCCACTACTCCCATCACATAGCTGGTGCATCTGGTGTCCAGCTTAAATAATTTTCTGACGTCCTCAGAAAGATTTTCATAACATTGAATCGCCATGTCAGCCCTCCGTTTTTAACATATAATAGCTTCATTTTGGCTAAAAAATTTTCTATTTTAGTTAAATTATAAATTAAACAATTTGAAAGTCAATCCCATCTTTCACCCTTTTTTACATTTCCATAAATTCCAATTCTTTCTGGATCTCTTCCGGAACAGCCTTTCCGAGACTCCTCAGCTTCTGCACGATATTTTCGAACTTATGGTGCTTCTGCTTCATGCGGATATCGTATCTTTCGGCCATTTCGCGGTAAAGAGGATTGATCTTAAGCTTTTCCCGGATCTCCTTTGAAAGAGGACAGTAGTTGAAGAAAATACCTCTTGCCACCTTGTTCAGTCTGGGGGCTCCATTGCTTTCATACAGGATCCACACGATGTAATCCATCACGAACATTTCCTTAAAGCTGTTCTTTGCCCTTCCAAGATCTGTTTTGATCTTATCCTTTGCATCAGATGAAAGATCCTGATTTTTCTTATAGAACTGTATGTAATCAAAGTATTCGCTGGTCAGGGATCTTTCCGAAATATCATTCCATCTTGCACCCTGAATACGCTTGCACATCTCCCATCTGAACTCTCCTGTGAGCCGGATCATAAGCAGCGTAAGATCCTCCATCTCAAAAATGGAGCAGAGCATTCTTGCAGGTGTGGTTCTTCTCTTTCCCTCGATCTCCTGCCACATAACGCCTCTTACGCCTGCATTGGGCGCCAGGATCACATCCGGCATTACCTCCACATGGATAAACTCCTTGGGAACACCCTTATCCGGTTCAGAATAAAGGGTCTCACGATAATAAGCGCTGTAATCCTTCTTCCTGATCCCCTCCAGGATATCCCGTACCTTTGCGCCGGTTACCAGCGAGGTTTCCAGATCCCTCATAATATTGTGCTCTGAAAACAGCGGACAGAAGGTACTGATCCTGCCATAGGTCACCTTATTTACCATAGGAAATACATTTTCCAGCTCATAGATCACCTTGGATACATTGCTCTGTAAAAGCTTTGCCTCCTGATCGGCGGTAATCTTTCCCATACGCTTCTGTTCGTGGAGATAAGCGCCGTAGTCCAGATCAAATTCGTTTCTGCTCGGCTCCTTTTTCTCCTCATAAATGGCTTTCAGCCATTCATAGTAGGAATAAACTCCGTGCTCCGGATCCGTAGGAAGGTGATCTGCGATCTTATACAGATATGCCGCATTTTCTGTTCCTGCAAGTTCCTCGTCCACATAACCGAACTGAAAGAGCATTTTGATCAGGGTAGGCACTTCCGTATCTCTTAAGCTCTTTAGGAAAGCTGCCATATAGATCTGATAAAATTCCTTGGTCAGCTTCAGCCGCAGGGTTCTCTCCGCATCATCTGTACTGTTTTTGTTGACGGTTTCCTTATACTGGTGCACATGATCGCGGAAGCTGTCGGTAATGGCTGTGTCACAGGCAGCATATGTCAGGATTTTTTCCAAGGATCCCTTTACCTCCGACAGCGGAAGATTATCGCTGTCCCCGGTCTCCTTCTGGCCCATATATTTTTGATTGAGTTCCTCGATCTTCTGATCGATCTGCTCCTTTCTTTCCTCAAACAGCTTGGTATTTCCATAGCCGAGGCGTTCCACCTGCTGCAGGATATCATGGATGTATGTTTTGATCAGCTGTGCGTCCTCTGACTGTCCGCCCTTGATCCTTGTTACCTTTCCATAAAGGGAAAGCATCAGCTCCAAAAGATCTAACTGGTTTTCTCCCAGCAGATATTTGCTGGTATCTTCCTTATAAACCCCGATCTGCTCACACAGGGTAACCAGCTTATGAATGTCCCTGCTTGCACGCAGAAGAAAGCCGCAGCCAAAATCCCGGTCTGTTTTGTTGTGATCCCAGACGGTCATCATCTGCTCTAAGGTTGCATAATAGCCTTCCAGCCAGTTCTCCGCATCCTCTTCCAGACTGAGAGTGGAAAGCTCCTCATAGCCTGCCGGCTGTGCCGGAGAAATATGATATTTCTCACATAACGCTTCATAATCTGCGTATACCTTTTGGATGTAATCATACAGATCCTTGCACTCTGTCTTTCCCCCTTTATACTGACCGTAAATCGTGTTAAACTGTCTGAAAAAGGAAGAAAAGAAATACCTGATCGCGTCATTGCTGCTTGCAAAAAGCTGGGAAAGCTCCCCCGTCTGGTAAGGATACGCCAGAACGGAAAGCTTCTCCTTTGCCTGATATTCGATATATGCGGTATCAAAATCCGCGTCGCAGAGTCCTATCACATCGCCGCTTCTTAGGGTAAATTCCCCGCCCGGATAGGAAGCGCTTGCAGTTCCCCGCATAATCAAGTATAAATTTAAAAGTTTTTTGTCCCCTGTATAGATCAGTTCTCCCTGTGGTATTTCCTTCGTCATCATATCCCTTTTACTCCTCCGCATAAACAAGAGCACATTTCACGGCTCTTTTCCAACCCTTTAGTAACAATTCCCTTTTACTTTCGCTCATCTCATGAACAAATTCCCGTCCAAGCTGCCAGTTTTCCCTGATCTGCTGCCTGCTCTCGTAATATCCCGAAGAAAGTCCCGCCAGATAAGCTGCCCCCAGCGCCGTGGTTTCAATGCATTCCGGTCGGTATACTCTATTCCCCAGAATATCAGCCTGAAACTGCATCAGGAAATCATTGGCGCTTGCGCCTCCGTCTACCTTAAGGCCGGCAATGGACACCTCTGCATCCTCCTCCATGGCCCGCAGCACATCATAGGTCTGATATGCAATGGATTCCAGCGCTGCCCGGATAAAATGCTCTTTTTTACATCCCCTGGTGATCCCTACCACGGTTCCTCTTGCATAAGGATTCCAGTAGGGAGCGCCCATACCCGCAAAGGCAGGAACCATGTAAACGCCTCCGGCATCCTCCACCTTCTGGGCATATTCTTCTGTCTGCGATGCTTTCTTTACCATGCGCATTTCATCCCGGAGCCACTGCACAGCCGCTCCGGCCACAAATACGCTTCCCTCAAGGGCATATTCAACCTTTCCTTCACTGCTTGCCGCAATCGTGGTTAAAAGCCCGTTTCTTGACGTGATCGCTTCCGATCCTGTGTTCATCAAAAGAAAGCAGCCTGTGCCGTAGGTGTTTTTTACCTGCCCCTTTTCAAAACAGCATTGTCCGAATAAAGCCGCCTGCTGGTCTCCTGCAATGCCTCCTATTTTGATCCGTCCGCCCAGCACTGAGCTTTCCGTATAGCCGTACATATAACTGGAGGGCTTTACTTCCGGCAGCATGGATGCCGGTATTCTCAGGATCCTGAGCAGCTCTTCATCCCAGCATAGTCTGTGGATATCAAACAGCATGGTTCTGGAAGCATTGGTGTAATCCGTAACGTGAAGCTCTCCCTTGGTCAGGTTGTAGATCAGCCAGCTGTCTACCGTTCCGAACAAAAGCTCTCCCTTTTCTGCACGCTGCCTTGCTCCTGGCACCTGATCCAAAATCCAGGCGATCTTGGTGGCGCTGAAATAAGCATCCGGTACCAGACCTGTTTTCTGCCGGATCATTTCCCCATATCCCGCTTCCAGCAGAGCATCTATTCTGGGCGCCGTCCTCCGGCACTGCCAGACAATGGCATTATACACAGGTTCTCCTGTAAGCTTATCCCATACGATCGTTGTCTCTCTCTGGTTTGTAATTCCAATGGCCGCAATATCTGATGGAGTCGCTCCCACTCTGGCCATTGCTTCCATGGTTACCGAAAGCTGAGAGGACCAGATTTCCATGGGATCATGCTCTACCCAGCCAGGATTTGGATAAATCTGGGAAAACTCCTTTTGCGCCATGCTTTGGATTTCCCCCTGTTTGTTAAACAGAATGCACCGGGAGCTTGTTGTGCCCTGATCCAGTGCCATAATATAGTTTCCCATCAAGTACCTTCTCCCCCTTTATCCTTTGACCTGTCCTGTGGCAACTACCGGGACCCCGCTTCCGGCTGCATTTTCAATTAAGATATCCCCCACATTAACAGGCGCTTTTACCCTGGCCTGCTTTATTTCCTTCATGCACTGCCAGATTTTTTCCTTAGGGATCCCTTCCTTTGTCTTTACAGGCACCACCTTGTTTTCACTGCCCTCTATCCTGATAAAGGAGGTGATCGTCCGCACCGGCGCTGTCATCTCGCTGCGGGCATAGGCTTCTCCCTTGGGACACCGGTTGCCGGTGATCCTAAGGGTTCCGTCCTGCTGTTTTTCTGCGGTGATCAGACACCCTACCGGACAGCCGATACAGATCAGCTGCCTGGAGCTGTCTCTTCCCTCCGGAAGAACGCATTTACTCTTCTCCGGGATCTTAGGTCTGACCGGTTCTCCCCAGCCTTCAAAGCCCTCTTTAATATATTCCGCTGCATAGGCTCCGGCCAGATGGGCTTCCTTCGAAACGTTATCCACCAGGTCATGCACATGCAGCACGTTTCCACATGCAAATATACCCTCTGCGGTGGTTTCCAGCTTGGCATTTACCACAGGCCCCTGGGTTGCCGCATCCATTCTGGCCCCTGCTCCCTCACTTAATTCATTTTCCGGGATCAGACCGCATGACAAAAGCACTGTATCGCAGGAAACATATTCTTCACTTCCGGGAACAGGCTTTAGGTTTTCATCCACTCTCGAAACTGTAACGCCCTCCACTCTGTTTTTCCCATGGATTTCCGTTACCGTATGGCTGAGCTTTAACGGAATTCCATAGTCGTCCAGACACTGGACGATATTCCGCCTAAGGCCTCCCGAATAGGGCATGATCTCTGCCACCATTTTCACCTTTGCACCCTGAAGGGTCATACGCCTTGCCATGATCAGGCCAATATCTCCCGATCCTAAGATCACCACTTCTCTTCCCGGCATTCTTCCTTCTATGTTCACATATCTTTGTGCCGTTCCCGCAGAGTAAATGCCTGCAGGACGGAACCCCGGAATGTTCATGGCGCCTCTGGCTCTCTCTCTACAGCCCATAGCCAGGATGACCGCCTTTGCTTCGATCCTCAGCATTCCCTGCTCTTTGTTCATAGCTGTCACATAACAGGGACTGCCGCCTTTTATCTCCACCACCATTGTCTGTAAGAGACAGTCTATCTTCTTCTCTTCCACCATCTCGATATATCTGGCTGCATATTCAGGCCCGGTAAGCTCCTCCTTGAAGGTATGCAGTCCAAAACCGTTATGGATGCATTGGTTTAAGATTCCTCCAAGTTCCCTGTCTCTTTCCAGGATCAAAATATCTGTAATTCCATTTTGATAAGCCGATAGGGCTGCCGCCATCCCGGCGGGCCCTCCTCCTATGACCACAAGATCTCTTTTCAAAGAGCCTCCCCTCCTTCCTGTTTCGTCAGATACCAGGATCCTTTATCTGCCTTCAGGACTTCACTTTCATCTATGGAAAGCTCTCTGGCAAGGATTTCCACCACCTTGGGATTACAAAAGCCGGACTGGCATCTTCCCATTCCCGCACGGGTACGTCTTTTGATCCCGTCTGTGGTCGTTGCCCCAAGCTGTCTGTGAATGGCGTCCAGGATTTCACCCTCTGTCACCATCTCACATCTGCATATCACATTTCCATATGCCGGATTGCTGCGGATCAGCTCCTGTCTTTCTTCTTCCCCTGCAAGAGCCATGCTGACGATCCCTTTTCTCCTTGAAATAAAGTCGGTTTTTTCCTCGGGCTTTAACTTTTCTATTACCATCCGGGCCACATACTCTCCCAGCGCCGGTGCGCAGGAAAGTCCCGGTGATTCTATGCCTGCAACGTCAATAAAGCCTTCCGCATCCCTGACCTCTTCAATACAGAAATCGTCTCCCGATCCATGGGCTCTCAGTCCTGCAAAGGATGTGATCACCTGTCTTGTGGGAAGCTCCCTGACACTAAGGGCCCCTCTCTCTGTAATCGCTGCAAGTCCCTCCCTTGAGGTTTCTGTTCCTTCCTTATCGTCAATATCCTGGGCAGTCGGGCCGATCAGAAGATTCCCGTGCACAGTAGGAGTTACCAGCACGCCCTTTCCCAGCGCGGTAGGAAGCTGAAACAAAGTATGGCTGACCATATTTCCGGCTTTCTTATCACACAGAAGATATTCTCCCCTTCTGGGCGTTATCTTCATTTTCTCCCGGCTGATCATATTATGGATCCGGTCTGCATACACTCCTGCCGCATTGACCACCATCCTTGCCGTAAAGATCTCATTTCCTGCTGTTATCTGATATCCACCCTGCACGGCACAGATCTCTGTCACTTCCATGCCCAGTTTAAAATGAACGCCGTTATCGGCTGCATTTTCTGCAAGTGCAATGGTCAGGCCAAAGGGACAGACAATGGCTCCTGAAGGTGCATACAAAGCGGCTGCCACCCGGTCGCTGATCTCCGGCTCCAGTTCCCTTGCTTGTTCTCCGGTCAGGATCCTGATATCCGGAACACCATTCTGACGTCCTCTTTCTTCCAGCTCCTTTAAGGTATCTATGCCCTGTTCTTCAAAACAAAGCACCATGGATCCGTTTTGCTTATACGGAAAATCAAGCTCTCCTGAGAGAGCTTTCATACGTCTGCTGCCTTCTACATTTAATTTTGCCTTTAATGTTCCGGGCTTTGCATCATATCCGGCATGCACGATTCCGCTGTTTGCCTTGGAAGTTCCCTCACACACATCAAGGGCCTTTTCTAATACCAGTACATCCAGCCGATACCGGGACAGCTCCCTGGCGATGGCACATCCGCTGACGCCCGCCCCCACAATGATTACATCATACATTGGTTCCGATCCTCCTAATATTTCTATTATAACAAAAATACTTGTTTTACGAAACCATAAAAGTTTATGAAACCTGACAATTTCCAGGCACAAAAATAAGGCTTTGGCAAATTTCCGCCAAAGCCTTTCAAATCACATCTCATTTATCTTACCAGGTCAATACTTCATGGCCGTCTTCCGTTACCGCCACGGTGATCTCCCACTGTGCAGACGGTTTCCCATCTTCCGTGTATACCGTCCACCCATCTTCATCATCCACATAGACTTCACTGGTGCCCATATTGACCATAGGCTCAATGGTAAATACCATTCCGGGAACCATAAGCATTTCTGTTCCCGCCTTTGTCACATAGCTTACAAAAGGCTCCTCATGAAACTCAAGTCCGATCCCATGGCCTCCGATCTCCACTACAACACTGTAGCCGTTTGCTTTCGCATGGTCATTGATCACCTGTGCCATATCTCCAAGGAAGTTCCAGGGCTTTACCATTTCAAGGCCCTTAAGCATACATTCCTTTGTGACATCCACCAGCTTCTTTTTTTCCTCGCTTACTTCTCCGATACAGAACATTCTGGAGGAGTCTGAAAAATATCCCTTATACAGGGTGGACACATCTACATTGACAATGTCCCCCTCCTTCAGGATCACATCCTTAGAGGGGATCCCGTGGCATACCACTTCGTTAATGGAGGTGCACACACTCTTAGGGTATCCTTCATAGTTCAAAGGTGCAGGAATTCCTCCCATTTTCACCGTCACTTTATGGACTACATCATCAATCTGCTGGGTACTCACGCCCGGACCGATCATTTTTGCCACTGCATCCAGAACTGCCACATTGATTACGCTGCTGTCCTTAATTCCCTGGATCTGCTCCTTTGTTTTCAGGATACTCCTGCTCGGTACAATATGTCCTTCCAGTTCATAATGATGAATTTTCTCATCAAAAGCCATATGACAGGTCTTATATTTTTTGCCGCTTCCACACCAACAGGGATCATTTCTTCCAATTTTCTGCATCTACATCGCTCTTTTCCATTTACCGTTTCCGGCTGCTTTCCTCTGAAAAGACCTCCAGGAATCTGCTGATATTCTCCGTAATACTGCGCTTTTTAAACACTGCCGACCCAGCTACAAAGACATCTGCTCCTGCTTCTATAATTTCCCGGACATTTTTCTTTCCAACGCCGCCGTCCACTTCTATCATAGTCCTTAACTTCTGTTTATCAATATATTGACGCAGCTGCCTTATTCTATCAAAGGCCTCCGGCATAAATTCCTGACCCCCAAAGCCCGGCTCCACACTCATGAGAAGCACCATGTCCACCTTGGAAAGATATGGATATACCTTTTCAAGCTCCGTTCCCGGTTTAATGGAAATGCCGGCCTTTGCTCCGCAGGCATGGATCTGATCGATCACCTGCGCCGGGTCTTTTGCCGCCTCCAAATGAAATGTGATGCCGTCAGCACCACATTTCACAAATTCCTCTACATAACGTTCCGGATCTATGATCATTAAATGTACATCAAAAAACTGCTTACTGGCAGACCTGATAGAGGCAATAAGGGGCATACCGAAGGAAATACTGGGTACAAAAATCCCGTCCATCACATCTATGTGAAGATACTCTGCTCCCGCCTGTTCTGTTTCCCTGATCTGCTCACCCAAAACGGTAAAATCTGCCGCCAAAAGGGATGGCGCTAAAATATACATGGCCTACCTCTCTATCCTCTGCATTTTCTATTTCAGGAAATCCTTTATCTGCTCGTAAATTCCCTTGCCGTCCAGCTTATACTTCTCAAGCAGCGCTGCCGCACTGCCGGACTCTCCAAACACATCCTGCATTCCGATCTTCTTTACAGGAACCGGATAAGCCTTGCACAGAGCGTCGCAGACTGCGCTTCCAAGTCCTCCGATCACGGAATGCTCCTCTGCGGTTACCACCTTTCCGGTTTTCTTTGCAGATGCAACGATCAATTCTTCATCTAAGGGCTTGATGGTGCAGATATTGATCACCTCTGCCTGAATTCCATCCTGCTCAAGCATCTTTGCCGCTTCTAAGGCATTTCCCACACAGATCCCCGTTGCTACAATGGTCAGGTCGCTTCCTTCCCGCAGCACGGTTCCCTTGCCGATTTCAAATTTATAATCCGGTCTGTCATTGATCACTGGGCAGGCAGCACGGCCAAATCTCATATAAACGGGGCCTTCATGCTCTGCTGCTGCCTTTACTGCAGCCTTTGCCTCAATATCGTCTGCCGGACACATTACTACCATGCCTGGGATCGTGCGCATCAGCGCAATATCCTCGTTACACTGATGGGAAGCTCCATCCTCTCCTACCGTAATTCCTGCATGGGTAGCGCCGATCTTAACATTCAGATGAGGATATCCTACGGAATTCCTGACCTGTTCAAAGGCTCTTCCTGCAGCAAACATGGCAAAGCTGCTCACAAATGGGATCTTACCGGTGGTTGCCATACCGGCAGCAATGCCAACCATATTACATTCTGCAATACCGCAGTCGATATGTCTGTCGGGATATGCTTTCTTAAAAATACCTGTTTTGGTAGCAGCAGCAAGATCTGCATCCAAAACGACTACATTCGGATTTTCTGCTCCCAGTTCTACCAAAGCGTTTCCGTAACTTTCCCTGGTCGCGATCTTTTTCACTGTATTATCTGCCATTATGCTTCCTCCTTTAACAGCTCTTCATCGATTTTTTCAAGATCAGCCATTGCTACTGCATACTGCTCATCATTCGGTGCAGTTCCATGCCAGCTTACATTGTTCTCCATAAAGGAAACACCCTTTCCCTTTACGCTGTGCGCAATGATTGCCGTAGGCATGCCCTTGGTCTGTCTTGCTTCCTGAAAAGCAGCGCGGAGTGCATCAAAATCATGTGCATCTACGTTGATTACATGGAAGTTAAATGCTTCAAATTTCTTATCAATGGGATAAGGAGAGCAGACATCTGCTACTGGTCCGTCGATCTGCAGACCGTTATTGTCCACAATGACTACCAGGTTGTCCAGCTTTCTGTGTCCCGCAAACATGGAAGCCTCCCATACCTGTCCCTCCTGGATCTCGCCGTCGCCTAAAAGGGTATATACCCGGTAATCCTTCTGATCCATTTTGCCGGCTAAGGCCATGCCCACTGCTGCAGAAATTCCCTGACCCAGGGAACCGCTGGACATGTCCACTCCGGGAATATGCTGCATGCAGGGATGTCCCTGAAGGTAAGAGCCGAGCTTTCTTAACGTCAGCAGGTCTTCTACCGGAAAATATCCTCTGTTTGCCAGGGCGGAATAAAGTCCCGGTGCAGTATGCCCCTTGGAAAGTACAAAACGATCCCTGTTTTCCATCTTGGGGTTTTTAGGATCAATGTTCATCTCTTCAAAATAAAGATATGTAAAAATGTCTGCTGCTGACAGGGAACCGCCCGGATGTCCTGCCTTTGCACTGTGAACTGCCGATACGATGCCCTTTCGCACCTGATTGGCAGTTTTTTTAAGCTCCAGATTGTTCATAGTTACCTCCATTTGCATTTTTTCCCGTTTATGAAAAGCGCCTCCGGCGCTTTCCTTCTACTGCTTCATATTTTATCATACTTAAAAGTGAGCGTCTATACAGTAATCCTGCTAAATCCTTTTCATATATTGCTATTTTCCCCGGTACTTTTTCTTTTCCGCAGGTCATATAATTACGCAAAGTATGCTGGTGAGGTTTTTCCTTGTTTTCCTTTGCTTCCAAACATTTTAAACATTTGATTTATATCCTTTTGCCGGTTTTCCTTCTTTCGGTGGTTTTCGTTGTGTTTTTCCTTTTAGGCAAAGACAGCCGGGCCTTTCATAAGCTATGCAGCGACCTTTGCCTTTCAGAGCTTTCAGGCGATACCTTAAGTCTCCATTATACCCTTGCTTATCCGGAGGACTATGGCATTTCCTGTGATCCCTGCCTTCCCTGCTACCAGGCAGACGAAGCCTCCTCTTCTGATGAAACAAGCTCTTTAGCAGACCTCCTTTCCGGTATTTCCCCGGATCATTTATCTGCGGAGGACGCTTATACCTATGACCTTTTGACCCGCTACCTTGCCCTGCAGGAGAAAGGGAGCCGCTTTGCCTATTACCCGGAACCCCTTTCTCCTTCCTCCGGCATGCAGTCCGGCCTTCCCATCCTTTTTTCCGACTATACCTTCCGCTCCGCTCAGGATGTGGAGGACTATCTGGCCTTGCTGGATCAGACGGACGAGTACTTTGGAAGTCTT
>FR894566.1:57359-57623 GCA_000436115.1 Firmicutes bacterium CAG:534
GACGAGTACTTTGGAAGTCTTGCCGCTTATGAAAAAGAAAAGGCCGCAAAGGGGCTGTTTATGTCGGACCCTTCAGCCCGTAAGATCATTACCCAATGCACCTCCCTGATGGATCCCTCTTCTCTTCATGCGGGAGATCATTTTCTTTGCAAGACCTTTNNGTCTTAATTCCCTGCTTGCACAAAATAAAATTACTCCTGAGGAAAAAGAACAGTTTCTCTCTGAAAATGACCGCCTCTTAACAACGGTCATGGCTCCCGCCTA
>FR894566.1:57637-76155 GCA_000436115.1 Firmicutes bacterium CAG:534
CCCGCCTACGAACGGCTTGCGGATTCCTTTACCCTTCTTTCCGGCAGCGGTTCGGATCCCAAAGGTCTTTGCGCCCTTCCTGACGGAAAGGATTATTATACCTACCTTCTTGAAAGAAGCACCGGTTCCTTCCGAAGCATTTCCGAGCTGAAGTCCCTTCTTTTTGCTGATTTCCAGCAAAACTATACCTCGCTCCTTACCCTGCTGCAGGCAAACCCTGATGTCTTGTCCTTTCAGGATGAGGACTCGATACTGTCCTTTCCAAGTGAAGGCGCAATGCTTGCAGACCTGCAGGCACAAATGAGAAAGGACTTTCCCGATTTTCCAAAGGAGCCTGCCATTTCTTTTTCCTGTAAGATCAAACGCGTTTCTCCCGCCATGGAACCCTACTGCAGTCCTGCTTATTATCTGACGCCTCCTGTGGATGATCTGGGAAACAATATAATTTATATCAACCACAGAAACCAGCCGGACAGCCTGACCCTCTACACAACACTGGCGCACGAAGGCTATCCGGGACATCTTTATCAGACTGTCTACAGTCAGCTATGCCTTCAAAACCGAAATGCCCCTCTCATCCGTTCTCTTCTTCATTATGGAGGGTATGTAGAGGGCTGGGCTCTTTATGTGGAGGATCTTTCCTACTCCTATGCCGCTTCTGCCTCAGGAGATTCTGCAAAGGCCGCCTATGTAGAGGCCTGCCGGTTAAACCGCAATCTGCAGCTTTCCCTTTATTCTCTTCTGGACATTGCTATACACCATGACGGGGCCGACCTGCAAGAGACCTCCTCCATTTTGTCAAAAGCCGGCATCACGGATCCCTCTGCCGCCAGGGCCATCTATGAATATATTGCAGAGGAGCCCGCAACCTACCCCAAGTACTATGTAGGCTTTCTGGAGCTGTGCCTGCTAAAGCAGGAGGCCAGAACTCTTTGGGGGCAGAACTATTCTGATAAACTCTTTCACCAGTTTGTACTGGAAACCGGGCCATCCGACTTCACAGGCCTTTGGGACCGCCTGGCTTTGTGGGAGCAAAAACTCTCCTGAAGCTAGAGGCTCTTTTCCCTTCCCTGCTCCTCCATCATTTCTTCGATATAGCCGCCATCCCAAAGCAGGATCTTCAGCTTTTTGGCGGCATCCACCGCAGGGGTGGTAAAATACTGATTTGTCATGACCGCTCCCACCATGCGGTCATAATAATCCCTGCCCGCATAAGCTTCCTGAACAGCCTTTACTCCTACAGGAGCCGTGTATCTTTTACACTGAATGGCATAGGTGACCCCTTCCTTTTCGGCAAGGATATCGATCCCATAGTCCCCGCTTCCCTTCGTCACTTCTACCTCCAGAAAGCCTCTTTCCTTTAAAAGCTCTGCGCAGAAATATTCAAATTCATGCCCCTCCATGTCCTCAAAGGGCTGTCTCTTATCTGCTCCCTGCAAACGCTTCACCACAAGGACCGCCGCAAACAGAAGTATGACACCTGCGATCACCGCAGCCATAATGATGTTCTCCATTTTCTTTCCTTCCTCCTTCATTGACAAATCCTGCAAAGAACTCTATACTTGCCTGGAAATCTTATATTAAAAAGGAGTTTTCCATGGATAATCTTATTTTCAGCCTCAATGCTACTATTCCCGTTTTTCTGGTCATGGTACTTGGCTATTTTTTTCATAAGATCAGACTGGTAGATGATTCCTTTGTAAAAACCCTGAACTCCTTTAACTTTAAGGTAACTCTGCCCGTTCTCCTGTTTCAGGATCTGAGCAGCTCCGATTTTCGCTCCGTCTGGGATACAAAATATGTTCTTTTCTGTTTTTTTGCTACACTGATCAGCATCATTCTTATCTGGATTATAACAGCAAAGCTGTACCATAAAAAGGACTATGTGGGAGAATTTGTACAGGCCTCTTACAGAAGCAGCGCTGCTATTTTGGGAATTGCCTTTATTCAGAATATCTACGGAGATGCAGGCATGGCTCCTCTTATGATCATCGGCACGGTTCCCCTTTATAATATTGCCGCTGTTATCATTCTTTCCTTTACCGGACCCGGAGAACATACCTTAACCCCCGCATCCCTTAAAAAGTCCATAAAGGGCATTCTTACCAACCCCATTATCCTGGGAATTTTAGCCGGTATTTTAGGTTCCTTTCTGCCCTTTTCCTTTCCGGTGATCCTTCAGAAAACCATAAAGAACATTGCCGTCTTAGCTACGCCCCTTGCTCTCATCGGCCTGGGAGCCGGATTTGAGGGCAAAAAAGCGCTGGCTGAAATAAGGCCAACGCTTCTGTGCTCTTTTATAAAATTATTACTGCTTCCGGCTGTTTTTCTTCCCTTTGCCATCAGCATGGGGTTTCATACCGATAAGCTGGTAGCCCTTCTTATTATGCTGGGATCCCCTACCACAGTCAGCTGCTTTATCATGGCAAAAAACATGGGACACGAAGGGGTTCTGACCTCAAGCGTGGTAGTCGCCACTACCTTTCTTAGCTCTGTCACCATTACCTTCTGGCTTTATCTGCTCCGGAGCTTTGGCCTGATCTAAAAGGTGATGGTAAAAGAAAATTCCCGATCCTTTTCAGCGTCAATATGATAATCCTCTTCCACATCTGCTCCCCAGCTGTCGATCCCTCCTACCCCTCTTACGGCGCCGTAAATACAGAGCACCGTTCTTCTGGCGGCAGGCAGTTCTTCCATATGAAGGGCATTTTCCAGTTCCTGCGCCGTATAAGGCAGGCAGGAAAAAGAAAGACCGTCCAGCTTAAAGGTAAGCACCCCTGTCTTCTGTTCCTTCTTTACATTGGAAAGCTCCTTCGTCCGATAAATGCTGACCCATTTTGTATCCATATGCATTCCGCAGTCCTGAGGCACCAGATAGGGCGTTACAGGCATCCCTGTTATTTCATAAATACCCTTTTGCCCTCCTGCTTTTCTGTCCGGATAGGTTTCTCCTGACAATCCCTCATACACAAATTTATCCGCGCAGGTAGGCATGATCATTCTCAGCCCAAAAACAGGAAGCTCTGGAAGCCCCTTCTTTCCTTCATAGGACACGTTTACCCTGACAGCGCCCTCTGCCAGAACCGTGTAGCTTACCTCTACCTGCGTGCTGGGAACGGTAATGGTTTCATAAGTATAAGTAATTTTTACCTCCTGTGCGCTTTCCCTGCCAGAATACCTGTTATTTTCAGGTGCAACCGGCAGGGGAATTTCTTCCCCGTCTACCGCTGCCTTTACTCCTACGCAGGAAAGAAACTGATCTGCAGAAAGCCACATTCCGCTGCGAATGGGAAATTTATTTCCACGGTCATTATCTGTTGTGGCTCTCCAGAAGGTAGGACGGGGGACACGGTAGACCCACTCCTTTCCCTCCACCTGAAGAGATTCCATTCCTCCTGCAGCATAGGAAAAAATGCACCTGAACTCTTTCCCTGTCATACTCTGAACGCCCAGCGTTACGTCCCCAAAGACTACCTTAAGTTTCTGCTCTATATTATTCATGCAAGCCATAGTAATACCTCACTTCCTGCATCGCCGGCTTCTCCGTTCTGTCTGCAAATACGATCCCGTTCCCCGAAAATTCATAATCAGAGGGTCTGTCATCAAAATCGCCGCCGTAGCGGAGCGTTTCTCTTCCTGTTGCCTCATCCTTCTGAAGGATCGCCTGGTCAATGTAATCCCAGATAAAGCCACCTGCATATTGTGGAAATTCATCGATCAGCTTCATGTAGGAATTCATTCCTCCAAGAGAATTTCCCATATCATGCATGTATTCGCAAAGTAAGAACGGCTTCTTCGGATGATCCTCCAGATAAGCTCTTACCTCCTGGGGTTTTGCATACATCCGGCTCTCTACATCGGAAATCACGTCCTCATAGCTCCTGTTCTGTACCACGCCCTCATAATGAACCAGTCTGCCATCCTGCTTTTCCTTAAAGAAACGGTTCATTTCCATAATGTCATCCCCGGCATAGGACTCATTTCCCAGAGACCAGAATAAGATAGAGGGATGGTTCTTAAAATATTCAAAATTACTTCTTGCCCGGTCCAAAACAGCTTCCTTCCATTCCGGAAGAGAACCCGGCACGTTCCAGGAAGGCTCTGTTCTTCCAAGCTTCTGCCAGGAACCATGGCTTTCCAGATTGGTTTCCGCCATGACGTAAATGCCCTTCCGGTCGCACAGCTCATACCAGGGAAGCTGATCGGGGTAATGACAGGTTCTCACTGCATTAATGTTGTTTGCAAGGAAACAGTTTATATCCCATTCCATTTCCTCCATCCCAATGCATCTTCCGCTCTTTGCGCTCCATTCATGCCTGTTTACTCCATTGATGATCAGTCTCCTGCCATTTAAGTAGATCACCTGATCCCGGATCTCTATTCTCCTGAAGCCGATCCTGTAAGGCACAAGCTCGATAAGCTTTCCCTGCTCATCCGTTATTTCCACAAGAAGGGTATACAGGAAAGGATGCTTGTGATCCCATGGTGTAATCTCATTTAAGGTTTCACTTTCCACCCGGAAAATCCGGTTTCCCTCCTGATCCTTTTCCTCCAGCTCAGAAAAAGCCTTCTGCTTTTTCAAAAGAACTCTGTCTCCGTTTAAAAGCTTGACTGTGATTTCCTTTCCCTCTGCCGCAGCCTCCGCAGCTGAAAGCTTTAAGGAAAGAGAAAGAGCGCCTGAATGGTTGTCCTCAAATAATACGGGCTTCGCCCATAAATCCTCTGAGTGAACCTCCGGCTTTGCATACAGCCTTACGCTTCTGAAAATTCCAAAAAAGCGGAAAAAGTCCTGGTCCTCCAAAAAGGCGGCCGTACTTCTTTTGTGTACCTCCACTGCCAGTAAATTTCCCTTCTCCTTCACATAAGGAGTCAGGTCAAATTCCGACGGAGTAAAGCTGTCCTCGGCATAACCCACAAACTGTCCGTTCAGCCACACAAACATAGCCTGCTCCACACCCTCAAACCGGATCGCAACCCTTTTTCCTTCCCACCAGGGCTCCAGATCAAATTCCTTAAGATAGGATCCTACCGGATTATATTCCGCCTGGCTGAACATGCCGGGAAAGCCGTCCTTATTCTCCAGACTGTAGGCAGGTCTTCTGTAAATTTTCCCTTCCCAGGGATACATGGTATTGATGTAATGGATCTTATCATAGCCCGCAAGCTCAATATGTCCCGGAACCTTTATTTTGTCGAAATTACTGTGGTCAAATTCTTCCAGATAAAATTCTGCAGGACGTTCCTTGGCATTTTTGCTGAAGCAAAAGCGCCATTCTCCATCCAGCGTTTTCATAAAAGAACTCTTCCCGTTCTGATATTCCTCCTCTGAGGCATAAAATTCATGATCGCTGTGCGCCGGAAGTCTGCCTGCGCAAAATACCTGCGGATCATCCAGCCATTTTATATCTGCCTTCAACATTTTCCCTCATTTCTGCGCGTTTTCCCACACGCTCTTTTTGTCTGCATCTACATCATCCCGGCAAGAACCACACTTGCTGCAATTCCCGCCAAGGTAGATAAAAGTGCCCCCGCAAGCGTATATCTGGTCTTTGTCACCTTTGCCGCCAGGAAATATACGCTCATGGTATAAAAAATAGTTTCCGTACAACTCATCATAATGGAGGTCAAAAGACCAATAAAGGAATCGGTGCCGTAATTTTTAAAAATATCCAGCACCAGCCCTGTTGCAGCCGAAGAGGAAAACATTTTAATAAAGGTAAGCGGTACGATTTCCGCCGGAAAACCTATTTTTTCTCCCAGAGGCCGGAACAGTTTTTCCAGAAAATTCAGAAAACCGGACGCCCGCAGCACCCCTACCGCAGTCATAAGCGCTACTAACGTGGGCATGATACTGACCACCGTTTTTAGTCCGTCTCCTGCTCCTTTGACAAAGTCCTCATAGACGTTTGTTTTCTGGATCACCCCATATGCTACAATATAAAAAATAATCACAGGAATAATGATATTGGAGAGATTGGAGAGTAAAAATGCCATAGCAGACCACCTACCGGTTTACGATCATTTAAATATATGGCATTCCCTTTCTTCAATATACATTGCTTTTCATTTCTTTACAGACTTTGGAGAAATCTGTCAAATGCCGCCTGTCCTTCCTCGCTTCTCCTATACACTCCGGCATCCTCAAGCACCTGTAAAAATACCAGTCCGATTTCCCTTTGCAGGATCTCATCAATGTTATCTTTTGTGATCGCTTCGTATTTAGGGCAAAATTCCTGAACCCAGTCTGCATGCTTTGCAAGAAGCTCATCCTCCCGCAGGTTCTTTCCGGTAAGGATCGCTTCCTTAAGCTCTTCCATTTCTCCCTTCAGCCTTGCCGGAAGAACAGCTAATCCCATTACCTCGATTAACCCAATGTTTTCCTTCTTGATGTGATGAAGCTTTGCATGGGGATGATAAACGCCTAAAGGATGCTCCTTCGTTGTAATGTTATTCCGAAGCACCAGATCAAGCTCATAGTCTGCTCCTCTTCTTCTGGCAATCGGCGTTATGGTATTATGGGCAGTTCCTTCTGTCTCTGCAAAAATAAACGCCTTTTCATCCGTATAACCTCTCCAGGCTTCCAGAATTTTATCTGCAAGCTTTATGATCCTCTCGGGATCCTGCGCCTTTAAACGGATGACGGACATGGGCCATTTTACAATCCCTGCCTTTATATCCTCAAAGCCTTTTACCGCAAATTCTCTTTCCACAGGGGCCTTTGCCATGGCAAATTCATAATTTCCTCCCTGGAAGTGATCATGGCTTAAAATGGAACCTCCTACAATGGGCAGATCCGCATTGGAGCCCACGATATAATGAGGAAACTGACGGATAAAATCAAACAGCTTACAAAAGGTATCATATTCGATCTTCATGGGAATATGCTGCCCGCAGAACACAATGCAGTGCTCATTGTAGTACACATACGGAGAATATTGAAATCCCCATTGATCCCCCTGTATGGTCACAGGAATGATCCTGTGATTTTGTCTTGCGGGATGATTGATCCTGCCGGCATAGCCTTCATTTTCCCTGCACAAAAGACATTTGGGATAACCTGACTGCTTGGCGTTTCTGGCCGCTGCTATGGCCTTGGGATCCTTTTCCGGTTTGGACAGATTAATGGTAATGTCAATCTCTCCGTAAGGGGTTTGCGTCACCCATTTCATATCCTTTTTGATCCGGTATCTTCTGATGTAGTCAGAATCACAGCTGAGCTTATAATAGTAATCAGTTGCCTTCTTTGGATCTTCCTTGTAATATTCCCGGAATTTTCTGATCACCTCGCTGGGTCTTGGCATTAACATTCCCATGATCTTTGTATCAAACAGATCCCGGTAAACCACGCTGTTTTCCTTTATCAGTCCCTGCTCGTAAGCATAGTCAAGCATTCTGCCAAGGATCTGCTCTAAATCCTCCTCTTCCGGGGAGCAGGTCTCTTCTTCCAGCTCGGAAAGCTCAAACAATTCCAGCAGGCGATTTGTTGTAAAAATCACATCCTCTTCCGGCACCAGTCCGGTGCGCACACCATATCTGACCAGTTTTCTGATATCGTCCTGTATCATATCCGCAATTCCTTTCTTTTTCTTACCTTTCGGCCGTTCCTACAGTGTGCAGGGACCGTCCCCGATCTCTACTACATAAAAATCTGCAGCATATCCGATCTTTTTCAGGTAAGCATCACCCACCTGTCTGGTAAACAGATCAATATCTTCTTCCTTTACCAGACTGACCGTACAGCCTCCAAAGCCTGCGCCCGTCATACGGGAGCCGATCACTCCCGGAACCTTCCACGCCTCTTCTACCAGGGTATCAAGCTCGATCCCCGTTACCTCATAATCGTCACGCAGTGACACATGGGAAGCATTCATCAGCCGTCCGAACTCTTCAATATCATTTGCCTGCAAAGCGCTTACCGCTTTGATGGTTCTCTGGTTTTCATAGACGGCATGTCTTGCCCGCCTTACCCTGACAGGATCCGAAATAGCAGACTGATACTCCTCAAACTGCTCCTCTGTCAGTTCTCCCAGACTTTTTATTTTTATGACCTTCTGCAGTTCTGAAAGCGCCATCTCGCATTCGCTTCTTCTTTCATTGTATTTGGAATCTCCAAGGCCTCTCTTCTTGTTGCTGCACGCAATGACCAGCTTCACCCCGGAAAGCTTTATGGGCGCATAAGTATAAGACAGATCTGCCGTATCCAGGAAAATGGCATGATCCTTTTTCCCCATGGCAATGGCAAACTGATCCATGATGCCGCAGTTGACGCCGTTAAATTTATTTTCAGAATACTGACCGATCAGCGCCAGCTCCTGATTGCTTACCTGGAAACCAAAAAATTCCCTTAAAATATGTCCTGTCAGCACTTCCACAGATGCGGAAGAGGACAGTCCTGATCCGTTTGGAATATTACCGCTTAAGATCAGATCCATTCCCTGGGGAATTTGAAACCCCTTTTCTTCAAAGGCCCACATCACACCCTTGGGATAATTGGTCCAGTCTGCTTCCTTTTCAGGCTTCAATCCATCCAGCTCCGACTCGATTACCCCAAGCTGCTCAAAATTCATAGAATAAAAACGCAGCTTTCGATCGTTCCTGAGCCTGGCCGCCCCGTAAGTACCGATCGTCAGTGCACAGGGAAAAACATGGCCGCCGTTATAATCCGTATGCTCTCCGATGAGATTGACCCGTCCCGGTGCAAAAAATACCTTTACACCTTCTGTGTCCCCAAATACCTTTTTAAATTCCTTTAACATTGTCTCTTTCACTGCTTACCCTCCACAATTATGGTTGCTTGTTAAGTTCATTATAAGAAAGCCCCTGCCGCAAGGCTAGCTTACTTTGTTGTATAAATCAGTCAAAATGTTAACTGTTGATTTCCTTAACCTGTCCGATAAAATCTTCGATCTGTTTGAGATATTCCTTATTTCTCCTTGTTTCTCCCTTCTGCATCTCTTTTCTGTAAATGGACGGCGACATGTTCTTCATCTGTTTGAATGCTTTTGCAAAAACAAGGGGATCCGTGTATCCGCAGGACAGGGCAATACTTTCGATCGGCAGATCCGTAAGCTGTAAAAGCTCTGTTGCCTTTGTAATACGGAAGGTTGTCAGAAACTGCTGGGGCGACATTCCCGTGCTGTTCCTGAAAAGAGTGTATAGATAGCTTCGGTTAATGCAGACATAATCTGCCACATCCGTAACCTTAATGGGATTACAATAATTTCCCTGTATAAACTGAACCGCCCGCCTGACATAGTTGTCCGCAGCATCGGCCTCGCTTCTTTTTTCCATGGGAAGTCCTTCTGCAATGATGGAAAGAAAGATCTGGAGCTGTCCGTTTCTGCGCAGATCATTGGAAAAGCCATAGGTATTGTGCTCCATCATATCCTTTACCGTCCCGTAAAGCTCCTGGCCCTGCTTTGACTTAAACACCGGGCTTTGAATGGAAAGTCCCATGGACTGCATGGTTCCCTCTGCCAAAGCTCCGGAAAATCCAACCCACACATAGGTCCAGGGATCCTGGGGATCAGCCTGATAAAAAACCAGCTCCTCCGGTGGGATCAAAAAACCATATCCGGGTTCCAGCAGATACTCCTGGTCTCTGATCACAAACTTTCCCTTCCCGTTTAGTATAAAATGGATCAAATAATGTGGCTTCTGCGCCGGCCCAAAGCTGTGAAGCGGCTCCGTTTGGGAACAGCCGCAGCAATTTACAAAAAGCACTCCTCTTTTTTCCCCGGTAAACTCCAGCTTATATGCCTTTTCCATCTGTCCCTCCATTTGAAAAAGAAATTGCAGCTTCCTTTTTCCTGTGTTACTGTTATATGGTATTAATGTTATCATAGCACAGAAAAGAGGTTTTCCATGAAAAAATTTACACCTTCTGCTCCGTTTTTTCCCACTATTATACTGCTTCTGGCAGTTTTTTTTCTAACCGCATGCTCCGGCCCCTCCGAGGAAAAGATCACACAGGCCCAGCAGACTTTTTCCCAGCTTGTGGTCGTTCATAATGAGGTTGTGGAAGCACATAAAGGAATACAGGACGATTCCCTTGACAGCAGGCTCAGCGCTCTTGCCTTAAAGCTGCAGAAGGTGGAGGAATTTCACCTGTCGGAAATGAAGGATGAAGAGATCGATCAGCTGATCGATACCATGAATTCCCTTCTGTCTTCCTATCAGGAGGCTCTAAAGGAGATCGATCAGATTAAAAACAAAGAAGAGGCCGCTGTGATCACTCCTATTTCCCTCACTCTCAATAACCAGAGCGACAAATCCCTTACCTCTCTTTATCTTTATGAGAAGGGAGCTGCTTCCTCTAAAGTAGATCTTCTGGAAGGAACCTCCGGTTTTTCTAAGGGGCAGTTCTTAACAGGACTGATGATCTACCGAAACGTTTCCTCCACGCCATGGATTTTGGAATTTACGGATGAGGACGGCACAGACAGCAAGCTGGAGCTTTCTGTAGATGCTTATGCTCTTTCCGGTGAAAGCTTTATTCTTTCTTATGACGCCGAAGCCCAGAGTTACCTTCTTACAGCTTCCTGATGTTTCCGTAATTTATTCCGAAAAAATCTTGACAACCCTGCCTCTTTACCTGTAAAATACTGCTTGTGTCCTGATGATAGGAAACCGTATGACACAGTAAAGGCCCAGATAGCTCAGTTGGTAGAGCAGAGGACTGAAAATCCTCGTGTCACTGGTTCGATTCCGGTTCTGGGCATTTCATGCGGGTGTAGTTCAGTGGTAGAACACCAGCCTTCCAAGCTGGATATGTGGGTTCGATTCCCATCACCCGCTTTTTCTTTTTAAATCCCTTGTAAAGGGTTATGTCCCTTATAGAGGGACTTTTTTATTATTAAAATATGGAGGTACACTATGGCAAAAAACGAAAATCTGAAAAGCTTTCCCATTGCAGACGTCCCAAATTACAAAATCCACGGAAGATGGGACAAAACGCAGAACCCCATCCCGCTTTTTTTCAATGGAAGCGCCATTGAACTGAACGTAACCGGAACAGAGCTCTGGATTGATCTTGAGGTTGATTTTGATGCCTATGAGCCTTGGGCTGCCTGTGAGATCAACGATACGCTTATGGGCCGCTTTATGCTCCAGCCAGGTACTTATTCTCTGTGCCTGTTCCGGAATATGAGCCCGGATACTGTTAAAAACGTCCGCTTTCTCCGGGAACTGCAGGCCATGTCCGATGATGAAGGCTGCCATATTCTGATCCATGGCCTGAAAAGTGACGGCGATTTTCTTCCCGTTGCAGACAGACCCTATAAACTGGAATTTGTTGGAGACAGTATTACTTCGGGAGAAGGTACCTACGGCGCTAAACCGGATATGGACTGGATTTCCATGTATATGAGCTGTTCCCACACCTATATCCCCATAATTTCCAAAGCCTTAAACGCTGACTATCAGATTTTATCCCAGGGCGGCTGGGGTGTGTATTGCGGCTGGGATAATGACGTGCGCCACAATATCCCCTCCCGGTACGAAAAGATCTGCGGCCTTGTAAGAGGTGAAAAAAATCATCTGCTGGGGGCAGATAAGGATTATGACTTTAACAGCTTTCGTCCCGACGCCATTATTGTCAATTTAGGCACCAATGATGCCAGCGCCTTTGAGCAGCCCTCATGGATCAGCCCGGAAACCGGCAGGAGCTTTAAGATGCATATGTCGGAGGATGGCGTTTATGACCCGGAGGATTTACAGTGCTTTCAGGATGCGGTAGATGCATTCCTGCATCTTTTGCGCAAATGCAACCCTTCCTCCCATATTGTATGGGTATATGGAATGCTTGGCTATGAGCTGACACTTGCAATTACCGATGCTGTAAATGCCTACCAGAAACAGACGGGCGACCATAATGTTGCCTTTTTGCAGCTTCCTGACACTACCGATGAAACGATCGGTTCCAGAAGCCATCCGGGTCCTAAATCTCATGCCCGGGCAGCACAGGTTATCATAGAATATCTCAAAAAAAAGCTTCCGGCCAAATGACCGGAAGTTTTTTTATGCCAGAGCAAACTGGCTGTTATACAGTTCTGCATAAAATCCGTTTTGTTTCAGCAAAGTCTCATGATTTCCCTGTTCAATAATATGTCCGTCCTTCATCACAAGGATCACATCCGCATTTTGGATCGTTGACAGCCTGTGCGCTACGATAAAACTTGTTCTGCCCTCCATCATGGCGGCAAAGGCTTTTTGGATCTTGATCTCTGTTCTGGTATCGATAGACGAGGTCGCTTCATCCAGGATCAGCATTGGCGGCAGGGAAAGCATCACTCTTGTAATGCACAGAAGCTGCTTCTGCCCCTGGGAAAGGCTTCCTCCATCTTCACCGATCACAGTGTCATATCCCTTTGGCAGCCGCCTGATAAAGCTGTGTGCATGGGACGCCTTTGCTGCTGCAATGATCTCTTCCTCCGTGGCTTCCGGCTTTCCTACCGTAATATTATCACGGATGGTTCCCTGCTTCAGCCAGGTATCCTGAAGCACCATTCCATAAGATGCCCTCAGGGACTTTCTGGTAATCTCCCGGATATCCGTTCCCTCCACACAGATCGCTCCCTGATCCACATCATAAAATCTCATTAACAGATTGATAATAGTTGTCTTTCCACAACCGGTGGGCCCTACAATGGCAATCCTCTGCCCCGGCTGCACCGCCAGGTTTAAGTCCTCGATCAGCTTTCTGTCCGGCACATAGGAAAAGGCCACATGGGAAAGCTCCACTCTGCCCTGCACATCTGTCAGCTCCCTTGCACCCTGCACATCCGGGATCTGGGGCTCCTCCTCAATGAGTTCAAATATTCTGGCTGCACATGCCAGCGCATTTTGAAGCTCCGTTACTACACCGGAAATCTCATTAAAAGGCTTCGTATACTGATTTGCATAGGATAAAAAGCAGGTCAGCTGTCCAACCGTAAGTCCTCCTCCGATAGCTGCCAGCGCACCGGTAAGTCCGACGCCCATATAAACCAGACTGTTTACAAATCTTGTACAGGGATTGGTAAGGGAGGAAAAAAAGATCGCGCGCAGGGAACACTTTTCCAGTCTGCCATTGATCTCATCAAATTTCTCCAGGGTCTCATCCTCTCTGTTAAAGGCCTGCACTACCTTCTGGTTTGTGATCATTTCATTGATCAGCGCCGTCTGCTCCCCTCTGGTTTCCGATTGAAGCTTAAACATGCTGAAGGTTTTTTTCGCAATAAAGCTGGCCACCAGAAGAGATACCGGCGTGATTACCACTACCACAGCCGTGATCCATGCATTAACGGAAAGCATAAAGCCAAGCGTTCCGATGATCGTGATCACTCCGGTAAAAAGCTGGGTAAATCCAATCAGGAGACCATCTGCAAACTGATCCACATCTGCCACTACCCTGCTGACAATATCTCCATGGGAATGGACGTCCAGGTAGCTAAGAGGCAGTATTTCCAGCTTACGGAAGGCCTTTTCCCGAATATCCTGAATAATGCCATACACAATCTTATTATTGCAGATACTCATAAACCACTGTGCCAGCGCCGTGAGGATGATCACCACCGCCATTTTTTTTAGAATGTCAAAAAGTCCCGGCCAGAACTCCTCCGTTCCAATCAGGGAAAGCATATCCACTGCATCTCCCGTAAGGATAGGAAGGTACAGGGTCAGCGCCACGGATATAAATGCCATGAAAATAGTCAGGGCAAGCACGACCCGGTAAGGCTTAATATATCTCAATACTTTTACAAGTGTTTCTTTCTGTTTTTCCTTCTTCTCATTCTCCTGCGTCATGATGCATCTCCATTCCGTCCTTTTTTGCAAACTGCGAATAATAGATTTCCTGATAAACCTCACAGTTCTTCAGCAGCTCGTCATGGGTTCCCATTCCTGCCACATCTCCATCATCCAGCACAATGATCTGATCCGCATGCATCAGTGAGGACGCTCTTTGGGATACGATAAAGACCGTGGTATCTCCCGGCATTTCCTTTAATGCCTTTCTCAGCTTTGCATCTGTTGCATAGTCAAGTGCGGAAGCGCTGTCGTCCAGGATCAGGATCTCCGGTTTTTTTACAAGCGCTCTTGCAATGGAAAGCCTCTGCCTTTGTCCACCGGAAAGGTTTCTTCCCTCCTGCTCCACAGGAGCATCAAGACCTCCCTCCTTCTGACGGACGAATTCCTCTGACTGAGAAATCCTCAAAGCCTCCCACAGCTCCTCTTCGGTAGCATTTTCATTTCCCCACAAAAGATTTTCCCTTATGGTTCCTTTAAACAGAACAGCCTTCTGCATCACAATGCCGATCTTGTCACGAAGAGCTGTCAGATCGTAATCCTTTACATTGACGCCATCCACTAACACCTGTCCCTTGTCCGCATCATAAAACCTTGGGATCAGATGAACCAGTGACGTTTTTCCGGATCCGGTACCGCCGATCACGCCGATCGTGTCCCCTTTCCCGGCATGAAAGGTGACTTTGGTAAGCGCTTCCTCTCCTCCCTCATAATAACGCATGGAAACCTGTTCAAAGTCCACACAGCCTGTGCTCTCTCCTCCTGTTTTTGTTCCATGCTCTGAAAGTCCTGAAGGGATTTCAAATACCTTTTCAATACGGTTGCCGCAGGCCACTGCCTTTGTCACCGTAATGATCAGGTTTGCAAGCTTCACAAGCTCAACCAAAATCTGAGACATATAATTTACAAGGGCCACTACCTGTCCCTGTGTTAAAATGCCGCTGTCCACACGGACAGCTCCCGTATAGATCAAAGCGATCAGGCCGAAATTGATAATGACATAGGTAAGGGGGTTCATCAAAGCGGATACCCTTGCAGCTGTCATCTGGATCTTTTGAAGGGCGCTTGCCCTCTGATCAAATTTTTCGATTTCCTGTTCTTCCTTGCCAAAGGCCCTGATCACTCTCACTCCGGTCAGATTTTCCCTGGTAAGCCCCAGAACCTTATCCAGGCTTCCCTGCACCTTTGCAAACAGCGGAATGCTGATGAGCATAATCCCAAATACCACTATGGAAAGAAGCGGAATGACCACCACAAAGATAAGCGCCGCCTTTACGTCCACGGTAAAAGCCATGATCATGGCGCCGAAAACAATAAAGGGCGACCTGAGAAACAGGCGCAGCACAAGGTTCACGCCGGACTGTACCTGATTAATGTCACTTGTCATGCGGGTGATCAGCGTCGAGGTTCCCTCCTGATCCATGCTGGAAAAGGACAGGCTTTCCACATGGGCAAACAGTCCATGGCGCAGCTTTGTGGCAAACCCCACTGCTGCTTTTGCCGCAAAAAACTGTGCTGTAACGGAGCTGATCAGGCCTGTCAGCCCAAGCAAAGCCAGAATGGCGCACATTTTTACCACATAGCCTTTATCCCCGTTTTCAATACCCACATCGATCATGGATGCCACGACCAGAGGTACGATAAGCTCGAACGAGGCCTCCAGTAATTTAAACAGAGGCCCCAAAATACTTTCTTTTTTATAATCCTTCAAATAAACCAGTAACTTTTTCACTGCCTTTTTCTTCCTGCCTTTTTCTTCCTGCCTTTTCTTTTTCCTGTTGTCAGCCGCTTAATTCAAGAAATTTTCTATGATTACAGCTTCTGCTGCTTCCTCTTCAAGTCCAAAGGTATTTAGTTTGATCAGCTGCTCGCTGTTGATCCTTCCAATGGCCGCCTCGTGGATAATGGCTGCATCCACATGCTGGGCATCAATCTCCGGAATGGAACAGACCTTTGCATGATCCATAATAATGGAATCACACTGGATATGTGCATGACACGGGGCATTTCCGATCGCTCTGGGATGGAAGGTCTGATCCGAGCCATCCCTTGCAACGGATCTGGAGGTGACCTGTGCCGAGCTGCCCTCTCCGTTCATATAAATATCAATATTGGAAACCGCCGTCTGGTTATCATGGGTCATCAATTTTTCAATGACAAACAGCTTTGTATTCTTTCCCATATTCACATGTGTTTCTCTTTTGGTAGAGTCCACTCCCTTGATCTGGGCGGTATCCAGCGTAAAAACAGAATCCTCTTCCATGATCACATCTGTCACAGGATTTAAGATCCTTGCTCCGGTTCCTTCTCCCTCTCCATAATGCTTTTCCTCATACCGGACATTTGCGCCCCTGCCTACATGGAAGGTATGGATCCCGTCATGTCTGCTGTCATTGCAGCCGCTGTTATGGATCCCGCAGCCTGCAACGATCGTGACAAGCGCTCCCTCTCCGATATAAAAATCATTATAAACAACGTCCGTCATACCGGATGTGGAGACCACTACTGGAATATGCACCTGCTCTCCCCTGGTTTCCCCGCTGATGTACACGTCAATTCCGGGCTTATCCTCTTTCCGCTTGATCTGGATATGCTCTGTACTTCCATGGCACAAAGAATACCCATTGTATCGTAAATTATATGCGCCTTCCTGCTTAAAGCCCTGTCCGTCGATCTGCTTTAAGACACCCTCTGTAATCTGATCCAGTTCTGCCAATTTTATCTTCCTTTCGTTACGCCTTGTGGCTTTGGTTCTGACAAACACAGCCTATGTCATTTCCTACAAGCTGTGGAAGCACCTCATCCCGTTCCCCGACAGCAGCTATCTTTCCGTCCTTGATCACTATAATGCGGTCTGCCATCTGGATGATCCTTTCCTGGTGTGAGATCAGGATCAGGCTCTCTTTTTTCCCTGCATGAAGCTCCTCAAAGCGTTCCACCAGCATTTGAAAGCTCCACAGGTCGATCCCTGCCTCAGGCTCATCAAAAATGCAAAGCTTATGCGGCTTTGCCAGAACAGAAGCAATTTCCAGCCTCTTCATCTCTCCGCCGGAAAGGGTTCCATCCACTTCTCTGTTCAGGTATTCCCTTGCACATAGTCCCACGCCGCTTAACAGATCACAGCATTCCTTTTCCGGAAGCTCGCTGCCTGCTGCCAGGGACAGAAATCTTCTTACCGTCATTCCTTTAAACCTTGGAGGCTGCTGAAAGGCAAACCCAATTCCTGCATTGGCTCTCTGCGCAATCGAATATTCTGTAATATCGGTGCCGTCCAGAAAAATCCTTCCGGCATCCAGCGGTTCAATTCCCATAAGAAGCTTGGCTACTGTGGATTTTCCGCCTCCGTTAGGCCCGGTAATCACCAGCATTTCACCGTCATTCACCGTAAAGCTGATGTTTTCTATGATACTTTTTTCCACGCCGTTATCCAGCGGATGGAAAACAAGGTCTTTTACTTCCAGCATTCTTTTATCTCCTTTTACCTGTAAACCTGCCAGTCAGCCTTAAAACAAAAATACAGCGGTAAATTGTTGATCCCGCAGTGCTGCCCAGACATAATAGTGTTTTAAGGCTGCCTACAGGTTTATTTCAGGTATTTTTCATATTCTTCCCTGGTATCATTCAGAAATACGATGCCCAGTATTCCAGGGCCTGTATGGGCTCCGATGGCACATCCGACCCGGGCCTCCAGAATGCCCTTTACATGATATCTCTCGCAAAGCTCCTGGATCAGATATTCATAGGCTTCCCTGTCCATTCCATAGCATACGCCTATTACCTGATCCTCCAGGTTTTTGCCTTTTTCGCCAACCATATCCAGGATCCGCTTCTGGGCCTTTTTCCAGCCTCTTACTTTTTCTACGGCCTTTAAGGATCCGTTGTCATCCACAATAATGATGGGTTTAATGTCCAACACAGTTCCTGCCAGAAAAGAAGTTCTTGAAAGCCTTCCCCCCTTAAACAGATAATCCAGTTCCACCACGGTAACTGCATGTTCCATATGTTCACAGAAGAAGTGAGCTGCTTCTATGAGCAGATCTTTGGGGGCTCCGTTTCTCTGCATACGCAGCAGATGCTCCACAACCAGTCCATAGCCTACAGATGCACATTTTGAGTCAATGATGGTAAGCTGAAAATCCGGATAATCCTCAAGCACTTCCTCATAAGCTAATTTTGCGGCATTATAGGTTCCTGCTATTCCTGTTGAAAAGCAGATGTACAAAACCTCGTCTCCCCTTTGTGCAAAGGGAACAAAATGCTCATGGAACATATATTGGTTAATGTGATATGTCTTGATTTCCTTCCCGGATGCCTGGATCTCATAAAACTGATCAGGGAAAATCGTTTCCCCATCAAAGTAATCCTTCCCTTCGATCGTGACCGGCGTTGGCATAACGTGAAGGTCATATTCCTTTATAATGCTTTCCGGGATATCGGATGCTGAATCTGTAATAATACAAAAAGCCATTCTGCAAATTCTCCTTGTTTTCTCAAAAGTCCATATTATTATACCACATCATGCTCTGTGATAAAAAAGGTAAACTCTCCGCTGTCCAAAACAGTTCCCTGATCGTTTTTCAGCTTCACCTCATAAACTGCAAGATGCTTTCCCAGTCTTAACTGATCTGCTTCGCAGTAAACATACTCCGTATGATCTGCCGGAAGCATAAAGTTGAGGCTCCCTGAAACGGTTGTAACATAATGTCCTCCCAGACAGGCAGCCGCTCCCGCCA
>FR894566.1:76170-120843 GCA_000436115.1 Firmicutes bacterium CAG:534
CCCGCCACAATGTCTGCTGCCGAATACAGGCTCCCTCCGTGCAGCATTCCATAGGGATTTAAAAGCTGTTCTTTGTAAGGGATCCTGGCAACTGTATGTTTGCAGCGAAACTCCATAAACTCAATTCCCAGAAATTTTACATAAGAGTTTTTCATAAGGGCTTCCTGCATGATTTCTGCAAGCTTCTGCTCTTTTACTTCTTCCTCAATATCTGCCATGTAAATCCTTCGCTTCTTTCTAATGATGGAATAAGCGGATCCCGGTAAACGCCATCACCATATCATATTTGTCACAGCACTCGATCACAAGATCATCCCTTACAGAGCCTCCCGGCTGTGCAATGTATTTCACACCGCTTTTATGTGCCCTTTCAATATTATCGGAGAACGGGAAAAATGCATCTGACCCCAGGGTTACTCCCTGATTTCCTTCCAGCCATGCCTTCTTTTGTTCCCTGGTAAAGACAGGTGGCTTTTCTTTAAACCGTTTCTGCCATTCTCCTTCCTTCAGTACGTCCTCATATTCCTCCCCTATGTAGACGTCAATGGCATTGTCTCTGTCTGCACGCCCAAGTCCCTCTGCAAAAGGAAGGTTCAGCACCTGGGGGGCCTGACGCAGATACCAGTTATCTGCCTTCTGCCCTGCCAGTCTGGTGCAGTGGATCCTGGACTGCTGTCCGGCTCCGATTCCGATAGCCTGTCCGTCTTTTACATAGCAGACA
Source organism: Firmicutes bacterium CAG:534 (assembly GCA_000436115.1). Classification (GTDB taxonomy): domain Bacteria; phylum Bacillota; class Clostridia; order Lachnospirales; family Lachnospiraceae; genus Suilimivivens. Next base: position 76,892 of record FR894566.1, read on the forward strand.
GAATTAGACTGTGTATATTTTAAGGTGATCATGGCAATTTTCATATCGATCAGTGCCTGATCCGGAATTTCCTTATTTTTTGTAACCACGTTGGAAAACAGCTCCCCATTAATATCGAGCTCGTTCCGTCCCTGTTCAAAGGTCACTCCAAATACCTGCTTACGTTCCAATTCCGCAGGTACATAAGAAGGATCGATCTGGATCACATTGTAAGCGCCCTTTTTCTTTTCCTTTAAGATCTCCAGTGCCTTTTTGCTGTATCCGGGTGCGATCACTCCGTCTGATACCTCCCGCTTGATCAGCCTCGCTGTATCCTCATCACACTCATCCGAAAGCGCAATAAAATCTCCGAAGGAGGACATTCTGTCCGCACCTCTGGCTCTTGCATAAGCGCAGGCAAGGGGGGAAAGCTCTCCAAGATCATCTACCCAGTAGATCTTTGCCAGCGTCTCTGAAAGAGGAAGGCCGACTGCAGCGCCTGCCGGTGATACATGCTTAAAAGAGGTAGCTGCCGGAAGCCCCGTTGCCTGCTTTAATTCCCTCACAAGCTGCCAGCCGTTAAAGGCATCCAGAAAATTAATATATCCCGGTTTTCCATTTAAAACGGTAACAGGGAGATCCCCTCCATCCTCCATAAAGATCCTGGACGGCTTCTGGTTTGGATTGCATCCGTATTTCAGTTGTATCTCATTCATAAGGAACCTCCGTTCTTATTTACGATCCTTGTTTCATAGCTTCCGATTTCAATATCGATATATCTTACAAACAGGGAAACTTTATTTTCCTCATTTAAATTTGTCCAGATCATTTCTGTAAACTGATCGATGTCTCCTTTGATCTCCACTTCCTTTGGTTCTCCCTTAAAGCTGGGAAGCGGATTTCCGTCATGCATATAAGTATGAATAAAATGTCCCTCGCCGGGTGCAGGATTTTCATATGCAAAGGTGTATCTGTGGCAGCTTTCCGGTTTGCCGTTATTGCTCTTTAAAATAGACATTGCATAGTTATAGGCGCCGCCCTCCACATGCATGATACCGGAAATTCTGGGAGTGTAATTAGGCGCATCTGGTTCAAACTCCCGGCTGCGTAAGGACTGCTCAAAGGTAAGCTGCTTGTCCATTCCTTCATAAATCGTGTCTGTCTGATCCCCATTGGTGACAATGGTCTTGTTTCCAAGGACTCTGACCGGTGCATAAATGATCAGACTGGGATCTTCCAGCTTGGACGGATCATATGCCTGGGTTCTGATCCCCTCTCCTTCTTCCACAAAAATACGGTTCCGGCTGTTTGTGCTCCTTCCCATAATAAAGTAAGCAGTAACCGCCTTTTTCCCATCTGCCGATCTGCCGATCACGATCCCTCTTCCTGGATAAGCATTTTCGTTAAGCTCCTGTGCAAGTGACAACATGATATTTTCCTCCCTTATATGACATAAAACTATCTTAAAGAAACCTATGTTTATTTTCAAGTGGTTTTACTTGTTTTTTCTGAATAAAGGTGTATGATATATATAATTTTGGCTCAGAAAGGATTTTATTATGAGTAAATATGAAATGGATCTCTGCGAGGGTTCTCTTTGGAAAAAGACTATGCTTTTCAGCGTCCCTCTGATGTTTACCAATATCCTGCAGGTTTTATTCAATATGTCTGATGTGGCTGTTGTAGGAAAATTTGCAGGCCCTGTTGCCCTTGGCGCCGTAGGCTCCACCAGCATCCTGGTTACGCTCTTTACCGGTATCCTGATCGGACTTTCCGGCGGTGTCAACGCTTTAACAGCCCTGTATATCGGTTCCAGGAACGAAAAGGATCTTCAGGAAAATGTACATACTGCCGCCCTGCTTTGCTTTGCAGCAGGCATTTTGCTCATGCTCTTTGGCATTCTTTTTGCCAGACCCATCCTTACCCTTATGCACACCAAGGATGTGCTGATTGACGGCGCCTGCCTGTACCTCCGGATCTACCTTTTGGGAATGCCGGCGCTTGCCATGTACAACTTTGGAAATGCAGTGCTGGGAGCTGCGGGAGATACCAAGCGCCCTCTTTATTATCTGTTTTTTGCCGGTATTTTAAATGTGCTGTTAAATTTATTTTTCGTGATCGTGTGCAAAATGGGAGTGGCAGGCGTTGCCCTTGCCAGCATCCTTTCCCAGTATCTTTCCGCCTTTCTTCTTCTGCGCTTACTGCTTCAGAGTAAGGAGGACTTTGGTCTTCGCCCATCCTGCCTGAGGATCAGCCGCGACAAGCTGAAAAGGCTTTTACAGATCGGTATTCCCTCTGCTTTCCAGAATGCCATCTTTGCCATTGCCAATCTTTTTGTACAGACCAGTGTAAATTCCTTCGATCATGTCATGGTGGAGGGAAACTCTGCTGCGATCAACGCCGATCCTTTGGTTTATGATATGATGGCCGGCATTTATACCGGCTGTACCAGCTTTATGGCCCAGAACCTGGGCGCTGGCAAAAGAGACCGCGTTATGAAGAGCTATAAGATCTGCCTGCTCTATTCCTTTCTACTGGGACTGGTTCTGGGCGTAGGGCTTTATGCGCTTAAAACACCCTTTTTATCCCTGTTTACCAGTGATGCTGCCGTCATCACCGCAGGCTATAAAAGACTGTCCGTTATGGCTCTCAGCTACTGTCTTTCAGCCTTTATGGACTGCACCATTGCCGCTTCTAGAGGAATGGGCAAGACCTTTGTTCCTACCATCATCGTGATTCTTGGCTCCTGCGGTTTCCGGATCCTGTGGATTTACACCGTGTTTGCCCACTTTAGGACGATCGAATCCCTTTACCTGTTATATGCCTTTTCCTGGTCTATTACCGCCATTGCAGAAATGATCTACTTCTTTAAGCTGTTTCATTCCACCAACACGGCAAAGGCCTGATCCCTTATTTTATCTTTTTTACTTTTTCAATGGTTCCATCGGGCCTCTGGATCGTCATATTTTCCAGCTGGCCCTTTAAATTACCCTTCACACTGTCTATATAAACCTGTCTCAGCTTTTTTTGTTCCTCTTTTTCTTCCTGGCTCAGCCCTTCCTTTTGGGACTTATGATAAAGCTCGTTAATTCTTTTTATGGTTTCTTCCATTGTCATCGTTTCTTCCCCCGGTCAATATTCTAAACTTCGGTTTATTATAAAACAAAAAAAGAAATGTGGAAACACATTTCTGTGAAAGCACATTTCTCTTTTCAAATGGATGGAGGTGGATTCGAACCACCGAAGCAATTTGCAGCAGATTTACAGTCTGTCCCCTTTGGCCACTCGGGAATCCATCCATGTCCTGAACAATCACTTGCTCCGACACTATACATTTATATCATAGGACTATCCAAAAAGCAAGGAGTTTCTGGCTTCCTTTCTTTCATAGTGTAAAATAATGGCAGAGGTCTTTGGAAGCGTCAGCGTGATCTTGCCGCCTACCACCGGGTATTCGCACTCTGTCACATCATATCCGCTTTCCGTGGTGAACATCAGCCTCTTCACTACGCTTTCCTTGGGGATCCCCAGGTGCCAGATGGAAACCTCTCTTGTGATCTCATGGTCATTGTTGTTTACCATCACGACTGTCATCGCCCTGCGGTTAAACCTTCCATACCCCAGAACATTGTAATCCCCTTCAATATACTTCAAAGATCCCGTAAGGATCTCCTCATGCTCCTTATGGATCCGGATCATTTCCTTGTGGAAACGGATCAGCTCCTGATCCTCATGACCCCAGGGATAGGTTCTTCTGTTATCGGGGTCTGTAAATCCGCATACTCCGGCCTCATCTCCATAATAAATGGTAGGCGCACCCGGCCATGTCATCTGGATCAGCACCGCCTCCCGCATTACGGCTTTGTTTACTCCCTGGTTTGCCGCTTCTGCACCTAAGGTATTGACCCTTCCCACCTTCTTGTTTGTCCTTGTCAGGAAACGGGAATGATCGTGGTTGGAAAGCTCATTCATTGCAATCTGCAAAGAAGGCGCTGTAAAGCTTGCCATATGGTGACGCATTGCTCCCATAAAACTGTCTGCATTTCCGAAGAGATCGCCTCTGTAATCATCGCTGTGCTTCTGCATTCCGGTCAAAAACCAGGTCACCGGCTCCATAAATGCATCATAGTTCATGACCGTATCCCATTCCTTACCATTCAGCCAGTCTATGGGATTTCCATAATGTTCTGCCAGAACAATGGCATCGGGGTTGGCGCTGCGCACAGCCTTTCGGAATTCCTTCCAGAAATAATGGTTAAACTCGGGACTGTGTCCAAGATCTGCCGCAACATCCAGTCTCCATCCATCCACATTATAGGGGGGAGACACCCACTTTGCTGCAATCTTCATCACATAATCAAAAAGCTCCCTGGACTTTTCATAATTCAGCTTGGGCAGCGTATCATGTCCCCACCAGCCGTCATAACTGGTATTGTACGGCCAGGCATTTTCATTGTAAAACTGAAAATAATCATGATAAGGACTTTCCTTACAGATAAAGGCTCCTTTTTCATAACCCTCCGCATTTTCGTAGATCCTCTCTCTGTCCATCCATTTGTTAAAGGAGCCGCAATGATTGAACACGCCATCCAGGATCACTTTAATTCCGCGCTTATGAGCCTCCCCGACCACCTTTGCAAACAACTCGTTGCTGGCCTCAAGGTTTGCCTTGTTCGTTACCCTGTCAACATAACGGCTGGCAAAATGGTTCTCCTGCTGATCCGGTCTTAGCAGCTCGCCATTGTCACTGACGATCTTTCCCACATGGGGATCAATATAATCATAGTCCTGAATATCATACTTGTGATTGGAGGGAGAAACAAACAGCGGGTTGAAATAAATAACATCGATCCCCAGATCCTGCAAATAATCCATTTTATCCAAAACTCCCTGCAGGTCTCCTCCGTAAAACTCACGGACGCCCATCACCGCCGGATATTTCGACCAGTCCTCTACATGCACGGTCTTATCGTTTATATACTGGTATTCCGAAGAGAGAACATCATTGGTAGGATCCCCATTATAAAAGCGGTCTACATAGATCTGATACATGACCGCGCCCTTTGCCCATTTTGGCGTCTTAAATCCGGGGATCACGCGAAAGGCATATTCCGGCAGGGCTTCCTTTGCAACCCCTCTGGAATCATAAATACAGGTGATCCTGCCTACCTGCACTTCAAAATGATAGGAAAAAACCTCATTTTCAATTTCCGTTTCACAGCAAAAATAGTCAAAGTCCTCATCCTTGCTTTCCTTGCTCATCAAAAGCTTCAAGCCGTCATGCACCATAAAGACACGGTCCACGTTATTAAGGGCCGAGCGAAAGCGTATGGTGATCTGTGAGTAGGGATTGGGCTCAGAGGGGCTCAGATAATCTTCTGTTGTGTCGCTGAACAGGGCTTTCCGGTTAAAAACAGGACGCATCCCTGCAATATACCGCCTGTCCTGTTCTGTTTTTAATATACGATCAATATCCATAACAGATATGCTCCATTTCCATTTTTTTGCAAAGCTATGTATATTTTATACTATACAAAAATCGAATTCAATATACTTTTCCCCGTAAACGGTAAAAAGAACAGTAAACGAATTACTGTTCTTTTTAGAGAAGGTATTTCTTTCTTATGGGGTATAGCAAAAAACTATATAATGTATTGGGGGGGTTACAAGTAGTATAATAGCATATGCCTACTTTTGCGTAAATACTCACGATTCACAAATATTACAATTATGCAGGATCGTTTTTGTGCATTTTATACAATTACACAGTATCTGCTGATCCATCCTTTTTTTGCTGCTCTTCTGTAAACAGCGCTTCAAACTCATCTCTTCCAATCTTTTCCTTTTCCAGGAGCAGCTTTGCACAGCCATGAAGCACATCCATATGCTCCAGTATGATCTTTTTTGCTTTGTCATAGCAGTCATCAATGATGGACTTCACTTCTCTATCAATCTCACCTGAAATCAGCTCGCTGTGGCTCTTGGCATGTGCCAGATCTCTTCCGATGAATACCTCGTCATCATCGCTGTTGTAATTGATCACGCCGATATTTTCGGACATGCCGTACTTGGTGACCATATCCCTTGCAGCCTTTGTCGCCTTTTTAATATCGCTGGATGCGCCGGTGGTAATATCACCAAAAATGATTTCCTCAGCAATTCTTCCTCCCAGGGAAACCATAATATCCTCCAAAAGCTTTCCCTTTGTGATGAACATTTCATCATTTTCGGGAAGCGGCATGGTATATCCTGCTGCCCCGAGACCTGTGGGAATGATGGAAACCGTATAAACAGGCCCCACATCCGGCAGCACATGGAACAGGATCGCATGTCCTGCCTCATGATACGCTGTGATCTTCTTTTCCTTCTCGCTGATGATACGGCTTTTCTTTTCTGCGCCGATTCCAACCTTGATAAACGCCTTTTTAATATCTTCCTGTATAATATAGGTTCTGTTCTGCTTTGCTGCTACAATGGAAGCTTCATTCAGAAGGTTTTCCAGATCTGCGCCGGTAAAGCCTGCTGTTGTCTGGGCGATCTGCTTCAGATCCACATCCTCCGCAAGGGGCTTGTTTTTGGCATGTACCTTCAGAATGTCCTCTCTTCCCCCTACATCCGGCCTGTTGACGCTGATCTTACGGTCAAACCGTCCCGGACGGAGAATAGCGGGATCCAGTATATCCACGCGGTTGGTAGCCGCCATCACAATGATTCCTTCATTCACTCCAAATCCGTCCATCTCTACCAGAAGCTGATTTAAGGTCTGTTCCCTTTCATCATGGCCGCCGCCCATACCGGTTCCTCTCCGCCTTGCCACGGCGTCGATCTCATCGATAAAAACGATACAGGGAGAATGTCTTTTTGCTTCTTCAAACAGATCCCTGACTCTGGAGGCTCCTACACCTACAAACATTTCCACAAAATCAGAACCGGAAATACTGAAAAACGGTACGCCCGCTTCCCCGGCAATGGCCTTTGCAAGCAGGGTTTTACCGGTACCCGGCGCACCCTCTAAAAGAACCCCTTTGGGAATTCTGGCGCCTACCCTGGTATACTTTGACGGCTCCTTCAGGAAATCAACGATTTCCTCCAGTTCTTCCTTTTCTTCCTTAAGTCCCGCCACATCCTTAAGCGTGACCTTTCCATCTCCCAGCGAAAGCTTGGCGCGGCTCTTTCCAAAATTCATCATTTTGCTGTTGCCGCCGGCATTCTGGCTGTTCATCATGACAAAGAAAAATACCATGACTACCACGGCCAGAAGAACAGGGAACACACTGGTCAAAAACCAGCTCTCTTCTTCCACCTTCTTTACTTCCGGGTCAATGCCGTAATCCATCAGCAGCCCTTCGATCTCAGAAACATCTGTTACATAAAGGGTTTTAATGGATTTATCCTTAAAAACAAAATCCACCTCGCCGGTAGGAGTCTCCCGGCTGGGAGTGATCGTTGCATACAGGACATTTTCTTCTTTAAGATCCTGTAAAAGCTCACCTCTTGTATACTCTACCTGATTATTGTCTGTTAAGCTGGGAATGATCAAAAGACCTAACAGCAGCAGGACCAGGATAAAATACACATTATAACTGCGATTTTTTTTATTCAATTCCTATTTCCCATGCCTTTCTTATTTCTTGCACGATGCTTTCTTATCTATTCAAACTCTACAATGCCAATGTAGGGCAGATTTCTGTATCTCTGGTCATAATCAAGGCCATAGCCTACCACGAATTCATCGGGTATCTCAAACCCGGTATAGTCCACCTTTACATCCATCACTCTGCGGTCCGGTTTGTCAAGCAGTGTGCAGAGCTTAAGGCTTGCCGGTCCTCTGTCCTTTAACATCTCAAGCAGATAGCTTAACGTACGGCCGGAATCCACAATGTCCTCAATGACGATAACGTCCTTTCCCTTTAAGGGCTCATCCAGATCCTTAACGATCTTAACCACTCCACTGGATTTTGTTTCGCTTCCGTAGCTGGAAACAGACATAAAGTCCAGGGAAACCGGAACGGTAATACGTTTTGCAAGCTCACACATAAAAAAGCTTCCACCCTTTAAAACGCATACCAGATGAACCTGCTTTCCTGCATAATCCTTACTGATCTGTTCTCCAATCTGCTGTATTTTTGCGTCAACCTCCTGCTCAGAAAGTAACACTCTGATCTTTTCTGCCATGATAATGACTCCTTTCGCATGTATCTATTCTTCTGCCCCGGCCACTTTGACCTGCAGAACTCTTTTGGTGTTTTCCCTCACCTTATAGTATTCACTGATCCGTCTTCCCAAAACCCAGATAATATGGGATTTTTCCGCCAGAAGAAACAGATGATCTCTTTCTTTTGCCGGAATTTTCTCGTTCACAAAGTAATCCTGTATGGATTTATGATTCAGTGCCTTGTTTACCGTCAGATAATCCCCCTGCTGCCTGGTCCGAAAGACTACAGTCGAGGCTATTTTATCATAATCAAACCATTTCGTATATGTTTTTTCTGGAATATTTTGAGAATTATCTCTGGAAAACACCGTAAATTCCACTGTTCCAACCCCCGGCAGATAAACTGTCCCGGGGATGGAAACCGGATATTCCTTTTTTCCAGCTTCCTCTTCAAAGCCCTGTTTTACCCCTTTGTCATCCTTTTGTAGCATACCCACATCATAACTTTTATAAACGGTGATCCCATAGGGCAGATCCAGCCTTCCGTTTTTCTTTCCCTCAAAAAGCCTGCGGATGCTTTCCACATGGGCGGAGGTTATGTTTTTTTGAGAACCATGGAGCTGTGAAAGAAGCGAAAGCAATATCCGTCCCTTCAGATAGGGATCCTGTTTTAAAAACAGGGGGAGCTGAACGCAGATCCTGTCCTTTGCCTGCTCCCTGACGCACTCTGAAAGCGCCTCCCTGGTTTTCCTTTCCACAAATTCATTTGCCAGAAACAGCTCCTGTGCCGCACGGTTCATATTCCCCACCGCTCCCTGGCAGATCTGCTGCTGCGCATAGGGCAGAATATGATGCCGGATCCGGTTTCTGGTATAGACATCCTCACTGTTTGTACTGTCCTCGCAATAAGAAAGTCCTTTTTGGGTAAGCCATGCTTCGATCTCCTGCCTGGAAACACATAAAAGGGGTCTGATGACCCTTCCGTTTACCGGTCGGATGCCGCTCATCCCCCTAAGTCCCGTTCCCCGGAATAAATGAAACAGCATGGTCTCCGCCCGGTCGTTGCTGTTATGGGCCACTGCAATTTTGCCGGTATCTTTTCCAAGCGCTTTTTCAAAGGCCTGGTATCTTACTCTTCTTCCCTCTTCCTCAACGGAAAGGCCTGAGCTCTTAGAAAGCGCCGGAACATCCGCCCTTTCCAGATAAAAGGAAAGCTTATTTTCCCTGCATAGCTGCTCCACAAAGGCGGCGTCCCTGCCGGCCTCTTTGCGGATCCCATGATCTACATGGACAACTCTGATCTGAAAGGGCATCTTTTTTTGGATTTCAAGCAGCACAAAAAGGAGGCAGACAGAATCTGCGCCTCCTGAAACTCCTGCGATGACCACATCATTTTCCTGTATCATCTCATATTCTTTTATATAATCCATTATTTTCCCGATCATATCTTTAATATAACGGAAACCTGCAAAAAAAGAAAGCATCAGTCTCCTTTTTTCCAAATTCCTGTTACCAGCACCGTCATGTCATCCCGGATATGCCCCTTGCATTGCCTGATACAGAAATTTAAAATGGCGCCTGCCATTTCTCCCGGATTTTCCAGATCACATTCCCCGATCAGTTCGGAAAGCATGTCCTCCCCGATCCCCTGTGACAGGGCGTCCAGAATTCCATCAGAGATCATGACAATATAATCCCCATCCTCAAGGCACCGGCCTACGGCCTCCACATCCGGCTTTTGAAAAATGCCAAGGGGCAGATTTCCTGATGAGATCCGGTCTACCAGATGCCCTCTTTTGATATAGGAACAGGCGCTTCCCACCTTTACAAACCGGCATTCTCCGCTGTACAGATCCATGCTGCAAAGATCCAGTGTAGACATATTTGCATTTTCCTCCCCGGTAAGCAAAAGGCTGTTGATCATCTGAATAGCCATTTCCATCTGAAATCCCGCTTCCAGAAATTTCTGCATCAGCTCTACCACCATGGTACTGTCCCTGCAGGCTTTTTCGCCGGATCCCATACCATCAGAGAGAAGGGCTGTCAGATTTCCGGTATCCCTTTCAAAAAAAGTGTAATTGTCCCCGGATATCTTTTCCGTTTCCTTTGTAGCCTTTGCCACTCCTGTCAGCACATGGTATCTGGCTTCCTCCACATAATAAAAGGTCTGCCAGCTGTCTCCCAGAAAAAAGGCATTGTTCTGCGCACTGACCAGGGGAAAGCCTAAAAGCACAGAAAGCAGATCCCCGATCTCTTCTGTTGAAAGGTTCGCCGTTTTTCCGTTTTTCATGGTAAGGGAAACCTCCATACGGCCGGTTTCATTTTCGATCATATAAAGATTTTTTACCTGAATATCTACTTCCCGGAAGGCATGTGTGATCTGCCGGAAGCGTCTTTCGCCAATGGGAATGCACCGTCTTTCCTCCTTGGCAAGATTGTTCATGATCTGTGCCATTTCCTTCAGATTTTCGGCCATCAGCTCTCTGTTTTCACAGAGCCTTTTCTGCCAGATCATATCTTTTCTGTCCTTTGTCTGCGTCTTTTCTATGTAATCCGGGAGTATTTCTGTTTCCTGAAAGCTTTCTGCCAGTTCCCTGATGGTATCTGCATAAGTGATCAGCTTTCTTTTTCCATATTCCGGTAAAATGCTGCCAAATTCCTCTTTTGGGTCCATTGTCTGTTTTTTCAAATTTTTCACCCTCTCCTCTATCCCTTTCCTAACGGTCTCTTGTAAAGGGATATTATACAAAAGCAAGAAGAAAGGATTTGTCAAAATCAGGCGATGAAAGCCCATAATTTTTCGTCAAAAAAAGAGCCCCGCTGCTGCGAAGCTCTTACATTACTTTTCATCCTTAAATAAAATCTCTCCTTCATACACAAGTCCAAGCTTATCTCTTGCCACTTCTTCAATATATTTCTTGGTCTGCGTGTATTTTTCGTACTCTTCGATTTCCTTGGCTCTTTCCTCTTCTGCTTCGATCTGCTCCTGCAGAGCCAGCTCCTTCTGCTGATAAACCTCCAGCTTCTGCTGGAGCTTAAATCCGCTGAAGGTTACCACTACAAGCAGCATCACAACGGCAATGGAAACAAGAAACATGCCAAATCGATTTTGTCGTCTTTTACGATATGCGGCTTTTCTTGCCATGGCTGTCTCTCACTTCCTTTCTCCGGTTTTCTTTTTGTTTACATAATGTTATTTTAAGTATTTTTTGTCTTTGCGTCAACTGGTTTTTTGTATATTTTCCAATCTTTGCTCCCTTAGAAAGCGCTGCTTTAAACAGCTTTTTTCCTTTCCGGGAAAGAAAGACCACAGGTCTGAAGAGAAACTCAAAAGCACTGCAAAGAATACGGATCAGGCCCCGCAGGATTTTTTCTGTAAATTTTATCAGAAAGGGACTGATCGTCTTCTTATAAAGGAGCATTCCCATGGCTGCCCCTAAGATGGCAAACCACCTCAATATTCCGTTATTTTCATCATATAACAGATAAAAAACCCCAATCGCACAGCCGATCCAGAAAAAAAGATCCTCCAGTGAGATCAAAAACAGGCTGTGCCTGTATAACCGTCTTACCACCAAAAATCCGTCATAAATCAGCGTAATGACAATCCCGGCAAGAAAGGAATGATAAAAAAAGGTCACTTCATGGACAATGTTCTGGCTCATAGGCATTTACTTGAACAGTCTGGTAAGCAGAGATTCCCCTTTAGCGCTCAAAGTCTGCTGCTCGGAATAGGTAAAGCTGTCAAGCTTTCCGTCTATGTCTACCTCTCCCTTATCAAGCGTCAGTCTGTTTACATGAAGTTCACTTCCCTTGATCATCAGCATGCCCTGTTCTGTCTCCAGTATGATCTCTTTTTCATCAAAGGATAACACGTCACAGATGCCTGTAAGATTACATGTCCTTCTGCCATTTAAAATCAGTTTATGGGGACGCTTTGTTACCCCTGTCAGCTCTTCCATCCTTATTCTCCCGTTTTCCTTTATAGAGAATTATATTAGGAAGCCTGCTGTGATATTCTATAAATAGCGAAATAGTTCCTTGGCCTCTTCCTTTCGGATCGTCTCCTGGACGCTCAATACCTCTACCTTTATCTCTTTGTTTCCAAATCCAATGGTTATAATATCGCCGGCCTTTACCTCCGCAGATGCCTTTGCCGGCTTCCCGTTCACGCTGACCCTGCCTGCATCACATGCCTCATTTGCCACTGTCCTGCGCTTGATCAGCCGTGAAACCTTTAAATATTTATCTAATCTCATATGCTTTCCTTTCTTCCCCTTCAGGTATCAAAAAAGGACCTGCCAAAGCAGGTCCTTAAATGCAACTTAGTTATGCGTTGATCATATCCTTTAAAGCCTTACCAGCCTTAAACTTAGGTGCCTTGGAAGCTGCGATCTTCATAACAGCGCCGCTCTGAGGATTTCTTCCCTCTCTGGCAGCTCTCTTGGATACTTCAAAAGTACCAAATCCAACTAACTGAACCTTTCCGTCCTTCTTTAATTCAGCAGAAACAACATCTGTGAAAGCCTTTAATGCCTTCTCTGCATCTTTTTTGGATAATCCAGCCTGATCAGCCATAGCTGCAACTAATTCTGTCTTGTTCATTTCGAACTCCTCCTCTTTTATATTGAGTGTTTTTTTCCTAGATGTCTCTTTTGAAACGCCTATATCTATATATATCTTTTTTGCCTATATTTGTCAAGGTGATTTTAGCTTTTTCTTTACTTTTTATGCGGTTTTACGGGGTTTCTGGCCACTTTACTTTTTGTTAAGTATTAGAATTCCCGCTATTGTTCGTTTTATTATCGTCAATACTGTTTCCGCTGATACTGTTCCCGCTGACCGCATCTGCCCAGGCAGAAGGAGAGGGGCTTGGCGAAAGAGTATTTCCGCTGATGCTGTTCCCGCTGACACTGCTTCCGTTTTGAGGTTCCAGATCCGGGAAGGAATAAGTCACATCCCTATTATCATCTGCAATCTCTATATCATGGCTTCTTGTCACATAGCCTTCCTTGCGGAGTGTGATCGTATGGCTTCCGGCTGTCTTTGTGTAGGTAACGGGAGCCAGTCCCATGTACAGGTTGTCCTGATATACCTCTACATCCTCCGGTGCCGCAATGGTAAGCGTAGCGCCGTTTTCCGACTGTGTACTGATGCTGTTTTCCGAAACGGTTGTCTTTTTGCTTAGATCCAGCGTAACCGTTGTCTTTTCTGTTTCAACCTTAAAGTACTCTGTAATGCTGTCATATCCATCTGCTTCCGCAGACAGCTGGTGAAGTCCTGCTGAAAGCCTAATCGGATAAGTGGTTTCTACGGATGTGCCGTCCACTGCAACCTTGGCAGAGCTTGGCGTCACGTCTAAAATAACCACTCCCTTTTCCAGAGGCGGAATTTCAACATCAGAAAGATCAAGAATTGTTTCCTGATTTCTCCTTATGGTGACCTCTCTGCTTTCCTCCAGCTTGTCCCCGGTCAGTCTTACCGTATAGGTTCCTTCCGGTACCGTAAGAAGCATGTCCGGTGCGATCTGGCAGATTGTTGTCTGGCCAACCTCAATCCAGCCTCCCAAAAAAGCGTCTTCCCCTGTCAGATCCAGATACCCGTGGCCTTTATCAACCGTAATGCTCATGATACTGTGGCCCTTTCCCTGAAAGGTAAGCACATCCTGATTGATCACTTCATCCACACCGATCTGCCTGCCCTCTGAAAAGACCTGCATCCCCGGATTCATATCATAGCTTTCTTCTCCGATGGTCACTGTGCCGTTTCCGGCGCTCAGATTATATTTGGTGACCCCGCTGTAGGTAAAGGCATCTGCAGACAGCATCACCTGTCCCAGCCTGTTCAGTTCACTGTTATAGGTGATCTCAACCACATCACCTGCCTTAAGCTGTGAGATCGTCAGGGGACTTCCATACTGATCTCCAACTAAGGTGCCCCCTGTATAACCAAGCGTCCTGCTCTCGTTCCGGTCAAACAGGAAAAAGTTAACCTCCTGATTTCCGTCATCCACAAACTGAACCACTCCGGTTGCCTGTGAAGTGTAAATATCTACCGGCTCCTGCTCTTCCCCATTTTGATAAGCGCTTTCAAAGGTTGCCTCCTGGGCAAGCCCTACGCTTCCACAGCCGGAAAGCATCAGGCAGACCGCAGTAAGAACCGGCGCTATTTTTCCTTGTACTCCTCTTTTATCCTTCTTCATGATCAATACCCTTATTTTCTGATCAACAATGTATCAGTCTTAGTATACCACGCAATCGCAAGCTTGAAAAGGACTAGGAAAGATCATAATTTTCCTGAAAGCTTCTTAAAAAAAGCTGTTTATCCTCTTCCTGCCTGGCCACTCTTGCAAGTTTTTCCATATTTTTCCCGGGAATCCATGCCTTGCCCGTATTATAATAAAAATTAACGATCTTCCAGAACTTCTCCGGATATGCCAGACGGTAATATAACTGTCTGCAGTCCTGCTGTGTAAGCGGTCGTACCTCCTGGTAAGCCTTCACCAGTTCAAATCCGATATTCTGCGCATATCCGCTTTTTTCCAGCAGCTTCCTCATAAACAGATAAAGATCCCGGACCGGACTGTCATAAATACACTTTTCAAAGTTAAGGATATGCATGCGGCCATTTGCCACTATGATATTGTGATACTGATAATCTCCATGACAGATATAATATTCCGTTTCCCTGATCTGGTTTTTCTTTAATTCCTCTGTTACCTGCTTTGCCTGATCATAAAAATAATCATAACAGCCAAAAAGGGCAAGCTCAAAGTCGCTTTTCTGACCTCTTTCCTTTAGAAACTTCCTCACCCTTCCCAGCTCTCTGTTATGCTTTTCAAATTCAAAAAGGGTCTGCTGGGGGCGCACATACTCCGGCAGGGCCTCCTCCCATTTGGAGGCAATATGAAGTCTTGCCAGCACGTTTACTGCCCGTCTGCATTCCTCCATGTCCCTGACATCGCATTCCCTGCCCTCCACATAGGTTTTTAATATGTAAGCACTGCCCTCCTGATCCTGTACAAGAAGCTCCTGGTCCTTGGTTTTTACGATCTTTTCTGCCTGCTCAAACCCCTTTTCCTGAAGTCTTTCCAGCAGCATATCCTGAAATCCCACCTTCTCCCTGCGTCCGGTATATTCCTTCAGGATAAAGATCCCCTGCTTTGCCTCACAGCAAAGAGCGCCCCGCCCCTTCCAGGTGCGAAGCACTTCTATATCATAATTGTCCAAAAGACCAATATTTCTGTCATTCACAGCAGTTACCCCCAAATGTGTCATACCCTATCTTATGAGTAACTGCTATAAAGTATTACCAAAGCTTTTCGCCCTTTGAAGAAGCGTTTCTTTCTGATTTAGGGCCGGATCCTCTATGACCAGATCCAGAAGGCAGGAAAGAACCTCTCCTACTTCCTTTCCCGGCTGCATGCCGTTTTCCCGGATCAAGTCGCTGCCGGAAACAGCAAGCTCCTTCAGGCTGACGCACTGCTTTTTCCTGAGAATGTCTTCATACAGCTTCTGAACCGTTTCAAGGTGCTCTTCCTTTTCTTTTTTCAGATATTCGCTTTGGGCCTCAATATCTGCTCTTTTTACCTGAAGCAGAAGCGGAAAGATCTCTTCTCCTATTTCCAGGATACTGCGTCTTACTGCTTTTGAGGTTTCTCCTATATAATGATCGTGATATCTTACCAGCCTTGTAACCGTAAAGATAGTCTGATTATCAAGCTTCAGCCTTTTGAGGATCTTTCTAGTCATTTCCTCTGACACCAGCGGGTGCCCGTGAAAATGATCGATCCCTTCCTGGTCTGTTGTTTTCGTTACAGGCTTTCCAATATCATGAAACAGCATGGCAAGGCGAAGACATTTATCCGGTTCCACCGCTTCCATTGCCCGGATGCTGTGTTCTCCAACTGTATAGCAGTGATGGGGATTGTTCTGCGCTGTCTCCATACAACTGTCAAATTCCGGAAGGATGATCTTCGTAATCCCAAGCTCATAAGCCGACCGGATCCTTCCCGGATAGGGAGCGCATAAAAGCTTGAGTAACTCCACCTGGATCCTCTCTGCACTGATCTTTTTAAGATTTTCTGCAAGATGAGTGATGGCCGTTTCCGTTGCCGCCTCAATTTCGTAGCCAAGCTGTGCAGAAAATCTCACCGCACGCATCATCCTCAGGGCGTCCTCCCTGAAGCGTTCCTCCGGATCACCTACGCAGCGGATGATCCTGTTTTCCATATCCTTTCTTCCGTCAAAAATATCAATGAGGCCTGTTTTGCCATTGTACGCCATGGCATTCATGGTAAAATCCCTGCGCTTTAGATCTTCCTTCAAATCAGGGGTAAAGGTTACTTCCCTGGGATGTCTGCCATCCTCATATACCCCATCAATCCGATAAGTTGTAACCTCATACCCATCCTTATCAAGCATGACCGTTACGGTTCCATGCTGGATCCCTGTATCTACCGTACGGGGAAACAGCTCTTTTATCTGATAAGGAGAAGCTGAGGTTGTGATATCCCAATCGTCAGGTTCTCTTCCTAAAACAGAATCACGGACACAGCCTCCTACGGCATATGCCTCGAAGCCTGCCTCCGTGATAGTCTCTATGATATATTTTACCTTTTCAGGCAGCTTTATCATTCACATATCTCCAATAAATTCTGATTACTGCAGCACAAGGCGGCAGGTCTGTCTTGCAATGGCAAGCTCTTCATTGGTGGGAACCACCATGGTAACTACCTTGTCCCCTTCCTTTGAAAGAATGACTTCTTCGCCTCTGAGCTTGTTTCTCTCAGGATCAATGCTTGTCCCCAGAAAACCGATATATTTTCCTACAAGTTCTCTGACTCTGGCATTATTCTCCCCGGCTCCCGCAGTAAATGCGATCACATCCACACCGTTCATTGCTGCTGCATAGGCGCCAATGTATTTTCCGACTCTGTACGCATAGGTTTCCAAAGCGTCCGCCGCATTCTGGTTTCCTTCCTCTTCCGCCTTGGCAAGATCCCTGAAATCACTGGATAATCCATCGGATAATCCCAGAACACCTGACTTTTTATTGCAGATATCGATTACATCCTGTGCTCCGATCCCTTCCTTTTCCATTAAGAAAGGAATAATGGCCGGATCCAGATCTCCGCTTCTGGTTCCCATGATCAAACCTTCAAGGGGAGTAAGTCCCATGGAGGTATCTACGCTTTTTCCCTTGGAAACCGCACATACGCTGGCTCCGTTTCCCAGGTGGCAGACGATGATCTTAAGCTCTTCCCGCTTTTTACCCAGGATCTGAGCTGCTCTCTCCGATACAAAATCATGGCTGGTTCCGTGGAAGCCATATCTTCTTACCTTATATTTTTCATAATATTCATATGGCAGCCCATATAAGTAAGCTTTTCTTGGCATGGTTTGATGAAAGGCCGTATCAAATACGCCTACCATCGGCACTTCAGGCAGGATTTCCCTGCAGGATCTGATCCCGATCAGGTTTGCAGGATTATGGAGAGGCGCCAGATCATTGCACTCTTCAATGGCTGAAATCACTTCTTCTGTCAATACCACAGAGCCTGCAAATTTTTCGCCTCCGTGTACGATCCTGTGTCCGACAGCGCCGATCTCCTTAAGGGAAGAAAGCACTCCTACCTGTGGATCCGTCAATTTTTCGATCACATATTTGACAGCCTTCGTATGATCCTCCATGGGAACAAGCTGGGTCTGTTTTTCTCCCCCTGCCTTTTGGTGGGTAATGGCGCTTCCGTCAATGCCGATACGCTCGCAAAGCCCCTTTGCCAGTACCTGCTCCTTTTCACTGTCGATCAACTGATATTTTAAAGAAGAACTGCCACAATTAATCACAAGCACATTCATAGCTTTTATATCCTTTCCCCGTCTGGTTTTTAGTATGCGCGTCCCCAGTAAACCATTTTCTTGGCCGGTTTTCCGCAGTACACACATTTATCCGACAGGCATTCCTGATGGAACGGCATGCACCTGCTGGTAACTGCCATATTTTCCTTGATGGCTTCCTCGCACGCTCTGTCGCCACACCACATAGCTTTTACAAATCCGGACTTTTCTGCAAAGATCTTTTCAAATTCTTCTCTGGTGGTTGCCGTATAGGTATGAGCTTCCAGATGTTTCTTTGCCTTTTCCAGCATATCTGCCTGAATGGTAACCAAAAGCTCCGCTACCTTTTCTTCGATCTGATCTAACGCTACTTCAATCTTTTCTCCGTTATCACGGCGGCAGATCACACATTTACCAGCTTCTATATCCTTCGGTCCGATCTCAATTCTCATGGGAATTCCACGCATTTCCTGCTCGGAAAACTTCCAGCCGGGGCTCTTATCCGTATCGTCTACTTTTACGCGGAAGCCGGAAAGTCTGTCACGGAGCTCATAAGCTTTTTCCAGGACTCCTTCCTTTTTCTGCTGGATAGGAATGATCATCACCTGTGTGGGTGCGATCTTAGGAGGAAGCACCAGACCGGAATCATCACCGTGTACCATAATGATCGCTCCGATAATTCTGGTAGACATTCCCCAGGAAGTCTGATGAACATATTTCAGCTGGTTATCCTTATCGGTATACTGAATGCCGAAAGCTCTTGCAAATCCATCCCCGAAATTGTGGCTGGTTCCTGACTGCAGCGCTTTTCCGTCATGCATCAGCGCTTCGATGGTATAAGTTGCTTCCGCACCTGCAAACTTTTCTTTTTCTGTCTTACGTCCTTTTACAACCGGGATCGCAAGCACCTCTTCACAGAAATCTGCATACACGTTCAGCATCTGTTCTGTTCTGTCCTGTGCTTCCTGTGCCGTGGCATGGGCCGTATGGCCTTCCTGCCACAAAAATTCTCTGGAACGCAGGAAAGGTCTTGTTTCCTTTTCCCATCTTACAACGCTGCACCACTGATTATATACCTTAGGAAGATCACGGTAAGAATGAATATCCCCCTTATAAAAATCACAGAACAGAGTTTCAGAGGTAGGTCTTACACACATTCTCTCCGGAAGGGGATTTAATCCTCCGTGAGTTACCCAGGCAACCTCCGGCGCAAAGCCCTCTACATGATCCTTTTCCTTCTCCAGAAGACTTTCCGGAATGAACATGGGCATATAAACATTTTCCACCCCTGTTGCCTTAAATCTTTCATCAAGCTGTCTTTGAATATTTTCCCAGATAGCATAGCCTGCTGGTTTAATGACCATACAGCCCTTTACATTGGAATAATCGATCAGCTCTGCCTTTTTTACCACATCCGTATACCACTGTGCAAAATCTTCGCTCATGGATGTGATCGCTTCTACTAATTTCTTGTCTGCCATTTTTCTCCTTTGCGCTTTCTGCGCTTTCCTCCATTTTTGATCGTAAATGAAAAGGGCGGTACGCCGCCTGCCCCTAAGGGACCGGAAACCGGCGGTACCACCCTGATTAATGTCACTGCATTCTCTCTTCTTACCGTTATCGCCGGTGCTACGCTGTATTTTCATACAGAGCTCCAAGGCAGGTTCCATACATTTCCCCTAAAGATCTTTCAGCTCACGGATCTTCTCTCTGAAGGCTTCCTGCATGTACTAATCCTTTTCTTCGCTTTTTAGTATGAGGCATTCATTTATGGTTTGATTTTAGGAAATTCTTTTTGGTTTGTCAAGCCCGTAACAGCCCTTTCCCCTTTTTTCCGTCCCCTGTGCGCCCCAGCGCCATAAGCAGGAACAAAAAGGGAACATTCAAAACCTGGGTAAAGCTTACCATGTTATGGATCACATAGCAGAAAATACAAAGGGCGGTTATATAGGCATCTGTATTTTCCCTTCCCTTTTTCATACAATTTACAAAGCTGCTTCCTAAAAAGCCAAAGTAGGAAACCGTTCCCAAAAGCCCGGTATTCACAAGCTGGGTTAAAAGCTCATTATGCGCATTGGTAAGCCTGTCATTTCCAAAGAAATTTCTGAGTTCCCCGGCGATCTCCGGAAGACTGTAGGCAAACACCCCAAAGCAGTCCGGCCCTACTCCGAAAAGCTTCTGCCACAGATTCCTGTACCCAAGCATCTTTCCTGAGATCTTCCAGATCATGCCTCTTCCATTCCCAAAGGAAGCAGACCATGCCGCATCCCCGCTTCCTGCCGTCACAAATACCCCTATAATCAAAAGCACCGCTACTGGTAAAAGCCCCAGAAAAATCTGTAATTTCTTTCGGCTTTTCAGCTCTTCCTCTCCCGCCTTATGAAAAAGGAAAGCGGCTATAAGGAAAGCAGCGCCTACCCCAAAAAGCACTCCCGTTTCCGTGCAAAGACCGCAGAGATTGTCTGTTTCATAAAGATACCCCTCTGGCCTGATCCTTCGCAAAAGACCAATTCCCTGGGAAGCAAATGCCCACAGGGAAACAAGCTCAAACCACCTGGCCAGCCATTTTTTATTTTGCAGCGAAACAAAAAGCAAAAGATAAAGCAATGCACCGAAAATCAAAAAGACGCTGCTTGCCCCCTGGCAAAAACCCGCCATAAAGTACAGGAAGGCAACTGCCCCCCACAAAATACATTCCTTTTTTGATTTTGCAAAGAAAAACAGGGAAACGCAGACCGGCGCAAGAACAGAATAATATCCGCAGTACCAGTTAATATTCCCAAGAGTGGAAAGAAATGCAGGATCCCTGATCTCCAGAGGGATCAGGTGAAAGGAAAAGCGATCGCAGATTCCAAGGGAAAAAACTGCGCCCGCAG
The DNA here is from genome assembly GCA_000436115.1 of Firmicutes bacterium CAG:534. Classification (GTDB taxonomy): domain Bacteria; phylum Bacillota; class Clostridia; order Lachnospirales; family Lachnospiraceae; genus Suilimivivens. The sequence continues at coordinate 97,741 of FR894566.1, forward strand.
AAAGCGCCGCAAAACAGTACATCCATTTTCCCGCCTTCCATATTCTGGAAAGCAAAAGGTAAAGACCGCCGAGAACAAGCCAGAACACCGCCCCCATCCTCCATCCTTCCGCTCCCCGGAAAGCCTGCTTTTCATCTACAGAAAAAATGGTTGAAAAAACAATAACCACCATAAACAGCACAAGCAGGATATCCTCCAGGGAAACATTCCCGGCAGATTTGTGCTCTTTTTTTTCTTTTCTGCCCCGGAACATGCACTGTAATGCACAAAATGTTCCTAATATGCCTAGTATTGCCAATGCAGCAATACTGACATAAATAAAAAACCTGTATTTTCCCTCACCGATCTCCACATATCCATTCTTCATATAAAAGGGATAAATACCAAATATGATCACAAAATATGCTGCAGCAAACAGTCTGGTTATTTCTTTTACGATCCCTGTTCCTTTTTCCATTTTTTATCCTTGCTTTTTTGTTAAGATGACAAATTATACCGCAAAATGGAAGGAGAAGCAATGTGCCTAAGCCTCATTTTGCTCCAGATATCGAAAAATTTCACAGAGGATCACCAAAGATAACGGGCCCTTCAAAATCCCCCATAATCCAAAAAGCTTTACTCCTGCAAAAATCGCAAACAAAATGGCGACCGGCCATACTCCTGTTTTCTGCCCGATGAGCTTTGGCTCCAAAATTTCCCTGGTCAGTGCACACAGCCCGTAAAGGAGCAGGATCAAAGCAGCCTTTCCATAACTTCCATATAAGATCTGAACAAAAGCAAGCGGCACTAGCATGATCCCGGTGCCGATAAAGGGAAGCATATCCATAATGCCGGTAAGTATGCCGTAAAAAATGCCGTTTGGAATTCCAAGTCCCCACAGGGAAAGGCTGCACAGCCCACTGATCACAAGTAAAATGAGAAGCTGCGCTTTCACGAAGGTTTTTACATAGTCTACTACCTTCTGCGCAATTACAAGGGCCCCTTTTAATTCCCGTCTGCTTTCTATTGCCTGGAGAATCCTGCTATAATCCTTCAGGATCAGCAGCAGGGATATAACCGTAACGGCCAGAAAGCCTGCTGCGGAAAAGACTCCTTTCATAACGTCAACCGATTTCCCCATAATTGCCGGAAAGATGTTGACCTCCATATTTTGTACTAAAATGTCTACCTGCTCCGACACGAACTCCTCTATTACCCGTTCCTTCAGCCCCAGCTCCAGCTCTACCCTGTGGCAGCAGTCCAGTAATAATACCGTATAATCATCAAAGGATGACGAAAACAAACAGGTCAGCTTTTGTCCCTGGGCCCATAGGAAGGCAGACAGTCCCCACAATAACAGAAGAAGACCTGCACCGATTATAAGAAAAAGGATCCCCGCCCATATGGATTTTTTCATGTGGATTTTTTTCCTCAGCTTTCCGATCAGGGAATTCAGTCCCCCTGCTGCAAGAAAAGCCAGCAAAAAAGGGGTTAAAATGGGGCTTATATATTTCATGGTAAAATATACCCCTGCGATTGCCAATATTTTTTTTCCGTATCTTTTTGTGTCAGAAGAAAAAGATGTTTTTTCCATAAAAATAACCCATACCTTCTCAGTTTTGCTACTGATAGTATGGGTATTTTCCTGAAAGAAAAAAGCTTATGATATTGTAAACCAAAAATTTACAAGGTAAAAAAAGGAACAAAAACGGGATCCTCCGGCTTTTTCTCAAAGCTCATTTTCTTTCCCGTCACCGGATGATCAAAATCCAGCCGGTAGGCGCACAGCGCAATGCTTTTGCATCCGGCTTTGGCGCTTAAATCCCTGGATGCGTCATTTCCGTATTTATTGTCTCCCAAAAGAGGATAACCGGCATTTGCAAACTGCACTCTGATCTGATGATGTCTTCCGGTAAGAAGCCTGATCCTGACAAGCGAAACCTCCGGCAGCTTTTTCACGCTCTCCCGTCCGTCTCCAAATACCGCAAGTGTACTGAGCTGCTCATATTCAAGCACCGCTTCCTTAGCCCCTTTGAAATCCTCCGGAACAACCATGGACTGATTTGTCCTGCTGTCCTTGTACAGATAATTGCAAAAGCTTCCCCTTTCCTCCTTCATCCTTCCAAGAACGACTGCATAATAATATTTCTGAAGCTTTCCTTCTGTTACAAGACGGCTAAGACCTGCTGCCCCTCTTTTGCTTTTGCCAAAGGCCAGAAGGCCGGATACCGGCTGATCCAGCCTATGCACCAGTCCCAGATAGGGCTCCTTCTCTCCTTTATGCAGGCCCTTCCCGGCCAGGTAATTTTTCAACTCGCTGACCATATCCTGCTGTCCGATCCTTGCCGTCTGGGTTGCTATCCCGGCAGGCTTAAACACTACCATGATGTCCTCATCTTCATACAGAATGTTCTTTTGCATTTCCACTCATCCCGATTTCCATTCCGCAGGCATTCTGTCCCCGGAATTCTTATTCCTGAAATCTACGATAGCACATCATATTTTAAAAGTAAAATTGTTATTTCTCAATTTTGCTTCTTTGCATTTTTATGCAGGATCTGATATAGGTCAGGGTTACAAACAGCCAGAGAAAAGCTACCACTAAAATGGCAAGCATTCCCGTGTTAAAAAACAGATTTCCAAGCATCGTGATCAAAAGCAGGACAGGAATACACTTTCCCAGGGAAGCGTAGACCTTATATGCGCTTTGATAAATTATTTCCTTCTCTGCTTCATCACAGCTCCTAAGCCACTGCTCCTGGAATTTGATAGACGAAGGGTCGCCCTTCTTTTCAGGGTGTATCTTCTGTTCTGTTTTGATATAGCGGACCTGCCACATTCCATCATAGGCAAAGCAAATCAGAAAAAGGATACAGGATATAAGAAATCCCTCCGGTTTCTCTGTGTTTTCAATATACTGCACGGAATATCCGGCTGAAAGGATGATGACGGAAAGAACCTGTGATAACACATTGACGGCCATTCCCTTTCCTCCTGCATTTTCTTCCTCATATTCAAGCTGATCGCTTTCTTCCTCCCCTGCCTGCAGCATTCTCTTCCCAATAGACCTTAATTTGTTCAAGGTTACTTCACCGCATGCAACTGTCAGGATCAAAATAATAAGAAGCAACGGCAGCATATATTTCTGGATCAGTTCTATCAGCGCCTGCATACAGATCCCAATTCCTTCTCCTATGGAGTCGATCATAACTCTTCCTCCAAAACCAATGACCCCTCCTACAAGCATGGCACAAAACAGGATGATTCCCATGCGTAAATATGAATTTTTCTTTTCATTCATTTCTCTTCTTCCTCCTCATACACAAAAATGTCTTCTACTGATACCTGGCAGATCCTGGCAAGCTTCAGCGCCAATGTCACAGAAGGAGAATAGTCTCCTCTTTCTATCAGGCTGATCGTCTGCCTTGAGACCCCGGCCATCTTCCCAAGATCTGTCTGATTGATCCCTAATTTAGATCGATATTCTTTTAAGTTGTTTAAAAGCGGCACATTTTCATCTCCTTTCCTTTTGACATATTTCCTTGTCAAAAGCATCTTATCATTGACAACTATCTTTGTCAACACTTTTGACAACTTTTTTTGTCAAGCAAAAAAGCCGCCTGCCAAATGACAGACGGCCTCTTTAAGCCTATTTCTAAAATACCTGTAAGCCCTTTTTACAGCTCATAGATCTGTGTAAGATCCTGTTCCCTTGCGGTTTTCAGGTCATACATTTTCTTTTCTCCCTATGCTTTAGCCAAAATATCTCTTAAGAAGTCCCTCGAACGCCTTACCATGTCTTGCCTCGTCACGGGCCATCTCATGAACGGTATCATGAATTGCATCAAGGTTTGCTGCCTTTGCTCTCTTTGCCAGATCAAACTTTCCGGCAGTTGCACCATTTTCAGCTTCTACTCTCATTTCCAGATTTCTCTTGGTAGAATCTGTTACCACCTCGCCGAGAAGCTCTGCAAATTTTGCCGCATGCTCTGCTTCTTCATAGGCTGCCTTCTCCCAATAAAGTCCAATTTCAGGATATCCTTCTCTGTGTGCAACTCTGGCCATGGCAAGATACATTCCTACCTCGGAGCATTCTCCTTCAAAGTTTGCTCTCAGATCCTTGATAATATCCTCTGGAACTCCCTTTGCAACTCCCACTACATGCTCTGCCGCCCAGGTCTTTTCGCCTTCCTCTACTACCGTAAATTTCTCAGCGGGCGCCTTGCATACGGGACAGCTTTCCGGTGCTGCATCTCCTTCATGAACATAACCACATACCTGACATACAAATTTCATAACATTCTCTCCTTTACTTTTTCTATAAAAATTTTTAATGCTTCCTGATACAGTTTAGACAACGGCCGTAAAAATAAGTCATATGTCCTTCAATTTCACCCTCAAAGTTCTTCTGGGCAGCCTGATCCTCTTCTTTCGTTACTTCCATATCAAGGTCTAAGACGCTTCCGCATTCCCTGCATACGAAATGATAATGAGGACTGGTATCATAGTCGAAATGATCGACCCCATCTCCGACCCTGATCCTTAAGATCTCACCCATATCCGCAAGCAGCGTCAGATTTCGGTAGACAGTTCCAAGACTGATATTCGGAAAGGACTGACGGACATTCATATAAACAGTATCCGCAGTTGGATGATCCTTTCTGGTTGAGAGAAACTCTATAATAGAATCCCTCTGTCTGCTGTGTTTTAAATTCATGTTCGTTCCTTTCAATTTAAAATCAGTAACTGTTACTGTTATCAGTATAACAGATCAGAGCCATATGTCAACAATAAATCTTTTAATTTATAAATTTTTTATAGTTTGCCCTATTCTTTTATAAACAGACAAAGAAAGCCTATGTTATAATAGATGAAACAAGACGATTACAGGAGCACAGGAGCAATGAAACTAAAGACCAGGCTTATCATTACTTTCCTTACCATTATCCTGTTACCTCTGGCTCTGGCATGTACCGCTTTCCTATTTATCAGCGGATTCTTATCCAAAGGACAGGAAGAATATGGTCTTCGCAATAATGATTACAATCTTCTGGTAGATCCTGCCCAGGCTTCCAGAACCATATCCGACCAGCTCTTTTTTGAATTGGATCAGCTTCTTGAGAATAATCCCTCCGCTTTGGAGGATCCTGAAATTTTTGCAGAAATGAATGAGCAGATAGCAGACAAGTCCTCCTATGTGCTTGTCCGCAGACAGGATAAGATTTATTATGCAGGCAACGAGCTTGCTGCAAATCAGATCTTTGACAAGCTTCCGGGCTTTGAGCAGGAGGATGATGCCAAATCAAGCTCATCCGTTTATTATGACGACATGAAAAAGCTGGTCAGGCAGATGAACTTTTACTTTGAAGATGGAAGCGAAGGCAGCTTCTTTGTTATTACCAAGGCAAGCTCCACGCTCTCCCGGAAATTATTTGTGGATATGTCCATTGCCATACTGATTATTTTAATCTTTACCAGTATGTTTCTTACAAACTGGATCAGTAAAAGCGTATTTGCCCCTATCAACCAGTTAAATGTTGCCATGCAGAACATTGCCGAGGGGAACCTGGAATATATGCTCCCGGATAAGGAAGATGGCGAGATCGGAGATCTGTACCGCAACTACGAGGATATGCGCCTTCGGCTGAAGGAATCCACAGATGAAAAGATCCTTACCGAAAAACAGAATAAAGAGCTGGTCAGCAATATTTCCCATGATCTGAAAACTCCCATTACCGCCATTAAAGGCTATGTGGAAGGAATTATGGATGGAGTTGCCGATACTCCGGAAAAAATGGACAAATATATTAAGACCATTTACAATAAAGCAAACGATATGGACAGACTGATCAATGAGCTTACGGTTTATTCCGGAATTGATTCTAACCGGATCCCATATCACTTCCACAAAATCAATGTTTCAGAATATTTCGGCGACTGTGTGGAAGAAGTAGGCCTTGACCTGGAATCCAAAAATATTGAACTGAATTATTCTAACCTGGCTCCTCCGGACACACAGATCATTGCAGACCCGGAGCAGCTTAAGCGGGTAATCAATAACATTATAGGCAACAGTATTAAATATCTGGATAAACCAAAGGGCGAAATTGATATCCGTATTTTAGATGAAGTGGATTCCATCCGAATAGAGATCGAGGACAACGGAAAAGGAATTGCCGCCAAAGATCTTCCCAAGATCTTTGAACGTTTTTACCGGACTGACGCTTCCAGAAATTCCTCTAAGGGCGGAAGCGGCATCGGCTTATCCATTGTAAAGAAAATCGTGGAGGATCACGGTGGATATATCTGGGCTACCAGTAAGGAAGGCGAAGGCACCTGCATGCACTTTGTTTTCCGCAAATATCAGGAAACAGCCTGAAACACTAACTATCGCAAAATGGAGGATACTATGAGTAAGATTTTAATTATTGAAGATGAAGAAGCAATCGCTGACCTGGAAAAAGATTATTTAGAGCTTAGCGGATTTGAGGTTCAGATCTGCAACCGCGGAGATGAAGGACTTCAGACAGCCATGTCGGAAGAGTTTGATCTGATCGTACTTGACCTGATGCTTCCGGGAATGGATGGTTTTGAAATCTGCAAAAAGATCCGGGAAGAAAAAAACATCCCTATTATCATGGTCTCTGCCAAAAAAGACGACATTGATAAGATCCGGGGACTTGGTCTTGGTGCAGACGATTACATGACCAAGCCTTTCAGCCCCAGCGAGCTGGTTGCCCGCGTAAAGGCACACATGGCCAGGTATGATAGGCTGGTAGGTTCCAGCGCCAAAGCCAATGACATTATTGAAATCCGCGGCATCCGCATTGACAAGACAGCAAGAAGAGTCACTGTAGACGGTGTGGAAAAGGCCTTCACGGGCAAGGAATTTGACCTTTTGACCTTCCTGGCAGAACACCCCAATCATGTCTATACCAAGGAAGAGCTTTTCCGGGAGATCTGGGATATGGATTCCATTGGAGATATTGCTACCGTTACCGTTCATATCAAAAAAATAAGGGAAAAAATTGAGTACGATTCCGCCAAGCCTCAATATATTGAAACCATCTGGGGTGTAGGCTACAGGTTTAAAGTATAAAAGAATTGAAAATAATTCTTGGTGAAAATATAATCAGAGTAAGAAAAATTTGATAAAGCTGTAGGATGTGATATGGATGTGTACAAAATCTCAGTTGAACAGTATTTCGAAAGCAATGGTGGAATGTTACAAGGGTGTATATGGTAACGACATTGTTGAAATCGTTCTTTATGGCTCTTATGCAAGGGGTGATTATAAAGAAGATTCTGATATTGATATTGTTGCAGTCGTACATGGTTCGCGCATGGATTTGCAAAAAAAGTTGAAAACTGTTTGGGATGTTTCGGCAGAACTTGGATTGGAAAATGATATTATAGTTTCTCCGGCGGTAATTCCCTACGATGAATTTGTAAAATACAAACAGTCGCTTCCATATTATCGTAATATTGCAGAGGAGGGCAAAAAGATTGGATGATTTGATTCACTATCGTTTATCCTCTGCATCAGAAACAGTTGTGACTATGATGATTTTTTTATTGTTTCCGAGCAGGATGCTGAAGAACAGTATGAGCGGACTACAGAAATTTTGACGATTATCGAGGAATATATAAAGGAGTCCTATTTTTGACCCCATTTTCCTAAAATCTTTATTAAAAGGAATTGTATATGTATACAAGAGAAGAAATTGTTGCTGTTTTCAGCAAAGACGCATTAAAAAACGGTTTAAAGAAATATGTCGATATTATGGAATATCTGCATAAGACTGATGTTTCTACGGACAGAGAATTTCAAAAGATGTATAATCACTTTTACCGTATGAGACAACGTAAACCAGAATTCTATCAGACCTATTTTGATTATATGGAAAAAATGAAAGGTAATGCAGATGCACTTACCTTTGAAGATGTATTTTATTATATCAAAAATAAAACAAACCGATGTGAAGCTTCTTTTAGCAGTAAATTGTTGGCTACACTAAATCCCGATAAACCGGTATGGGATATGTATGTCCTAGAAAATTTAGGTATAAAGAAAATACAATCTTCCTCAAAAAATAGAGAACAAAAAATAATAGAGGCATATCAGCAGATAAACCAATGGTATCATGATTTTTTAGGAACGGAAGAAACAGGTTTCATTTTACAGATCTTTGATGAAATGTTTCCAAACGTTAAAATAACTGCTACAAAAAAGGTGGATCTGTTCCTTTGGCAGCATCGTTCCGACTTTTAAAAGGTGCCATAAGATCTTTCCGGATCTTATGACACCTTCTCTTTTTGTTTTAATCCAGTTCTATTCCAAGCACATCATAGGGGATAGGAATTTCTATAAAGCCTACTGCGTAAGGCCCATATTCATAGGGACTGTATTCAATTACAATTCCCTGCTTTTCAAATCGCATCGCCATATCCAGGCTGGCATTATCATAAAAATCCTGATAAACGGTTTCTTCCTCTTCTTCGCTGTTAAAATATATCTCCGGATTTTCCTTCCAGTCTTGAATGCTGTACTTGGCTACCACATCCTTAAAGTTTTCTTCCGTACTGGTATAAAGGTCGTAAATAGTAAGCTCTTCACCTGTATTAAGGTCAAACAGGTAATGCTGTCTGTAAGGGTACCCATGGGCTCCTCCCCAGTATTCATATCCATCGTAATTTACCGTCAGATAATGGCTGCCCAGCATATTTACCTGTCCAAGGCTCATATCATAGCTGTACGGATAGGGTGTAAATCTTTCGTCCTGTGCGTCCTCCTCAGTAATATAGCCCATTTCACTTTCCGCACTTTGCTGCACCGTATCTAGCTCTTCCTGCTGCTCTTGCTCTAAGACCTGGTTGATCTTATCTGCATTCTGGTAAGAATCATCCAGCTGGAAGCATTCTATATAGTAGGTATAAATCTCCAGATCCCATTCTTCATCCCGGATGCTTCCGCTTTCATAAAGAACCTTTCCATATTTTGCAAAGGTTCTTTCTTCATCAATTACCGGCAGCATATCTCCCTGGCCCGTTCCCGTTTTTGGATCGTAAACGGCCCATCCGGTGCTGTTTTCAGAAATAGCTCTGTAATAGAATTTACCGTCATAGCAGTTAAAATCCGTCACTCCGGGATTAATCTGCCATGTTCCCCCTGGCCCCGGCAGGGTGGCTGCTGTATATAGAAATTCTGTTCCACCGGTTACCAGATCATAGCTATATATATCATTTTGGTTTAATCCGTTTTCAGAAAAGGTTCTGTAGTAATACAGTTTATCCCCTTCCACTGCCAAAGGAGAAACCGCTTCCTCCAAAGTCTGATAATTCCAGGTAAATAACGTCTTTTCTTCGCCGGTCTGGTTATTATGAAGCACAAGATCTATGGTATATTTCCAGTATTCCCCGTTCTCTTCCGTATTCACAGAATACAGGGTATATTCTGTATTTACCGCTTCCACCAGGTAATACTCCTGCAAAAGCGTCGTCTCCCAAAGCTGATTTCCCTGCTTGTCTAATGCGGCTATCTTCCCGTCAGAGGTATACGCAAGAATCTCATCATATCTTTTCAGATATGTGATGAGATTAGGATTATAAAAGGAAAAATGATAGTCCTGCTCTTCCAGACTATCCCGCAGCTCCTGAAAGCGATTTCCCTTCTCGTAGGAAGCATCCTTCCCTCTGGTGTAATCATCCAGATAAACAGTGTAACCGCCCTCATCATCATATATCGCATGCTGGACAAAAAGACTTCCCTCGTAATACTCGATGTTAATGTTATAATTAGGAATTTCTGCGATCAGCTCCTTTTCTCCATCCCGTATGGCACAGATCAGGCAGTTTTCCGCATTGTCCTCATCCTCAGCAATGACAGCATACAAAACGCCATCTCCCATTACAGCCTGCAGGAGATATTCCTTTTCCTGTTTCTCATAAAGCATTTCCACTTCCCCGGAGGGCGAGACACTTATGATCCTCTGATTTCCCACAAGTACAAGAGGTTCCTGTTCCTCCGGCTGCGTTTGAGGCTCTTCTCCCTCCCCGGTTTCTTCCGGCTGCTCCGGCTGCGGATCCTCCGCAGCTGTGGAGCTTTCCGTTTTCTGCTCTTCTTCCGCAGGCTTTTCCTGCTTTCCACATCCTGCAAACAGCAGCAGGGCGCAAAGACTGTATAATAAGCTTTTTGCAATTCTGTTTTTCATGTAATTCCTCATAGTTCCTTTTACAGATTATAGCTTCCCAGATATTTCTCCTGTTCCGGTGTCAATACGTCAATTTCCTTTCCAAGGAATTTCAGCTTTCTTCTGGCAACATCCAGATCTACGGATCTGGGCACATCGATCAGCTTTTCGGTAAGCTCGCTTCCATGCTCTACCAGATATTTTGCAGATAAGGCCTGAATAGCAAAGCTCATATCCATAATCTCAGCCGGATGTCCGTCTCCTGCTGCCAGGTTTACAAGACGGCCTTCTGCCAACACAAAGATCCACTGACCGGTAGGAAGCTTATAGCCCATAATATTCTTTCTCTGCTCTCTTGTTTCCACGGCAATTTCCTTCAGTCTTGCCATATCGATCTCGCAGTCAAAATGACCTGCATTGCAAAGAACTGCGCCATCCTTCATTACCGCAAAATCTTCCTCGTCAATGACCTTATCGCATCCGGTCACGGTTACGAAGAAGTCGCCTACCTTCGCCGCTTCATGCATAGGCATTACATCAAAGCCATCCATTACCGCTTCGATTGCCTTTACAGGATCGATCTCCGTAACGATTACTCTTGCACCAAGTCCCTTTGCTCTCATTGCAGTTCCCTTACCGCACCAGCCATAGCCTGCCACTACTACTCTCTTTCCTGCCACGATCAGGTTAGTAGTACGGTTAATGCCGTCCCATACCGATTGTCCTGTACCATAGCGGTTATCAAACAGATGCTTGCAGTCTGCATTATTGACACGAACCATAGGGAATTTCAGTTCTCCTGCCTTGTTCATTGCTTCCAGACGGATAATTCCTGTTGTTGTCTCTTCACAGCCGCCTATGATCGCAGGAATCAGCTCCGGCATCTTCGTATGGATCATATTTACAAGATCGCCGCCGTCATCAATGATGATGTTCGGTCCGGCTTCCAAAACATGCTGAATATGTGTTTCATATTCTTCCGGCGTACAGTCATACCATGCGTGTACCTCAAGCCCTGCTTTTACCAGCGCTGCTGCCACATCATCCTGTGTGGACAGGGGGTTTGAACCTGTAACATACATTTCTGCACCGCCTGCCTTCAGTACCAGGCAAAGATATGCTGTTTTTGCCTCAAGGTGTACGGAAAGAGCGATTTTCTTTCCTGCAAAGGGTTTAGTCTTTGAAAATTCTTCCTCCAAAGTGCGAAGAAGATCACAGTTTCTTCTGACCCACTCGATTTTGTGTTCGCCGGATTCGGCTAAATTGATGTCTCTGATCTCACTACTCATTTTTACCTCATTTCTGCCAGCTTTGTGGCCTGCACCATAATGAATTCAGCCGAATTTTTATTATAGTGATGGTCGTCTGTCCTATCATCACTTTTTTAATATTCCTTTTTATCAAGACCCATACGGGTTATGATCGCATTAACCTTTTCGTATACAACTTCTTCATCCATTGTTAGTACCCTGCGGTTTTCCATGGTAATCTTTCCATCAATGATCACGGTCTCCACCTCAGAACCATTTGCAGAATAGGAAAGACCTGCAAGCAAGTTATTTCTTGGTGTCAGGGAAGGGGTATTCAGGTTCAAAATGGCAATATCTGCCTTTTTGCCTACTTCCAGGGATCCGATTTCCTCTGATAATCCAAGGGCCTTTGCTCCATTGATCGTTGCAATACGGAAATTCTGGGCTGCACTGATGCACTGGGGCGTTTTCTTTACTCCCTTATGGATCAGGGCAAGCAGACTCATCTCATGGAAAAGATTCAGGCTGTTATTGCTGGCTGCCCCATCTGTACCGATACAGACATTGATCCCCTTTTCCAGCATTTCCGGAACAGGCGCAAACCCATTTCCCAGCTTCATATTGCTGGCAGGGTTGGTAACTACGCTGACCCCTTTTGCCTTTAGGATCTCCATATCGGATTCCGTGATCTGAACGCAATGGGCCGCAATGGCAGGTACCTCAAATAATCCGTTCCTCTCCGCCATCTCAATGGGACTGCAGCCATACTTTTCTTTGATCTGCTGGATCTCGCTTTCGCTCTCAGAAAGATGTACATGGATCCTCATATGGTTCTTCTTTGCTTCCTCTGAAACAATCCTCATATAGCCTTCATCACAGGTATAAGGCGCATGAGGCCCTAACATAAAGCTGAGCCTATCGCAGTCCCTTGCCGCATCCCTTTCCTCAAAGGCCTGACGAAGTCTCATCTGTCCTCCTTCGTCATCCCCGCTTCCTACAAGTCCTCTGCAGATCACTGCGCGCATACCGGACTCCTTCACTGCCCTTGTGGTCTGGTGAATGTTCATCTGCATATCATTAAAGCAGGTTGTTCCGCTCTTCATCATTTCAATGATAGCAAGGCAGGCTCCCCAATAAGTATCCTCATCCGTCATTTTCTGCTCTATAGGATCGATGGTGCCAAAAAGCCAGTCCATAAAACTCAGATCATCTGCCACATTTCTCATAAAAGACATATAGGAATGTGTATGACAGTTGATAAGGCCCGGAATGGCAAGCCTGTCTTTTCCTTCTATGATCTTTTCTGCCTGAAAGCCCTCCGGCTCTTCATCAATGGATACAATACGGTTTCCCTCCACATAAAGATCCGCTTTTCGGATGATATCCTTTTCTCCCTCCGGCAATACTGCCAGAATATCCTTTAATAAAATTCCCATATCTTTCCTTTCCTGTTTTGTGTACTTTTATAAATTTACAATGTTTCTGTTTTCACCCTTCAAAAAGGCTTCTATATTTTTACAGGTTTCCGACACACATCTGCCTCTGGCCTCCGTGCTTGCCCATGCCAGATGAGGTGTGATGATCAGCCTGGAACTGTCCATGATCCTGCTGAGAGGATTACTGGGCTTCATAGGCTCTGTGCTTGTCACATCCAGTCCTGCACCCGCAATCCATCCTTCTGTAAGCGCCTGATACAGGGCTGCGTCATTTACCACCGGCCCTCTTGCCACATTGATCAAAATAGCGCTTTTCTTCATTTTTCTGAGCGCCTCCTCATTGATCAGATCCCTGGTCTTATCGCTGAGCGGACAATGCAGGGACAGAAAATCTGATCTTGAAAGAAGCTCCTTTAATTCCACTCTTTCATATTCCGTACAGGTGCTGTTACCGGAAGCAGAATAAAAGATCACCTGGCAGCCAAACGCTTTTGCAATCCCGGCAACCTTTTTTCCAATGTTTCCCATTCCCACAATTCCCCAAGTCTTTCCTGCAAGCTCTGTAAACGGAAGATCAAAATTGGAAAACCGGTCCTGTGCTGCATAAGTGCCGGATTTTACATAATCGTCATAATGACGGAGCTTTTCCAAAACATAAAAGCAAAGTGCAAAGGTATGCTGCGCAACGGCATCTGTAGAGTAATTTACAACATTTGCAACCCTGATCCCACGTTCCCTGCAATAAGCAATGTCCACGTTGTCATAGCCCGTTGCAAACTCGCAGATCAGCTTTACCCTGGGAGCCTGTTCCAGAACCTCCCTGCTAAGAGGCGCCTTATTTGCAACAATAATTTCGGCATCCCTGATCTTTTCCCTGACATCTGCTTCTGTTGTATTGGGATAGGTTGTAGTTTCACCCAGTTTTTCAATTTCTTCTACCGAAATATCAAGCCCTACACTGTTTCTCTCTAAAATTACAATTTTCATGCCTTTTACCCTTTCCTTATTTTTTTAGTTTATCATATCCCTGTTTTAGGAGCAATTTTTATTTCCTGAAGACTGATCCCTGTTCTCCTTAAACAGCTTCTTAAGTCTCATTAAAAGACGATAAAGCGGCTTCCCCAAAATCAGCATCAAAATAAAGTTAAAACCGCCATGCCACACATCCCATGGCAGGCCGCTGATCCAGTAGGACAATGCATAGGCCGGATCAATAGGAAGATAAAACACGGCAAAAAGAGAGCCGAAAATAATTCCAAAACCCCCGGATACCACGCTCCAAGCTACAAATTCTTCCTTCAGAATTTTTTTAAGCAGCAAAGTGATCACGCAAAGAAGAGGCCACACATACAGATAGCTGATCCACCAGGTTCCAAATCCCCATTGGATCAATTCAAAAAAATTAAAAACCGTTACGATCAGAATGCTTTCTTTTCCAAATACAAGGCTGTATATGATGATCAGCAGCGTAACGATTTCCACATTCGGCAAAAATTCCAGCGCCACCTTTGAAACATAAAGGATAGCACTAAGCAGCGCTATCCTTGTCAGTTTTTGAGTACTCATATCCCCTTTACCAGCCCTGTGTGAGGGTAAAGTTATAAACATCGCCATCCTGAAGCGGGATCTCATCAGCGCCTGTTGTGGCTGCCTGTCCGTTTACAGAAACACACCACCAGTACTGATTATCCAGATCCTGTTCCATTCCGTCAAACCCTGTGATATAAATTCCATAATCTGACTCTTCATACTGGCAGCTATCCATGGTCCTCAAAAAATCTCCCAGATATTCTGCGTCGGAATGGTAAACGGCAGTATTTTCATAATCGTCCCTCTCTGAAACGATCTCGATCGTAAACTGCTTTCCGCCTGCCTGTGTGGCACGATGATTTACAACGCCTGCCACTACCCCGATGATCACTAACAGGGCTGCAAACACTGCTACTAATGTAATCTTTTGCTTCTTTGTCATAATACTCCTCCATTTTGCTTCCTATTTTATTATATACTGTCTCTGCCATTGTACACGAAAGCCTGTCCTTTGAAAAGATGAAAATTCTACATTGACAAGTGACGGATCATGCAGTATGATAAGGAAAATTTAACATGAACAAACCGTTGATGCGGAGATAACGGTGATCATGCTTCTACAGAGAGCCCGGCAGGCTGAGAACGGGTGAAAAACAAGTCATCAAATGGACCGCAGAGGGCGCAGTGAACGGGCAACCAAGTATTCTGCGACGTCAGGCACGCGTAAGTGGCCGGGGATATGATAGTATCCTGTAAGAGTACAGTATCACTGTAAAGCAAGGTGGCACCGCGGATAATGTTTATTCGTCCTTGACAGAAACTTTCTGTCAGGGACTTTTTTATTTTCCATTTTATTTTAAAGGAGGCACATGATGGTACGACCAGAGCTAAGCGAATTGCAGCAAATTAAAAAGACCGGCTGCTATAAAACTGCACCTGTCAGCATGGAAATTTTATCTGATCTGAAAACGCCTATTGAGGTTTTAAAGATCCTGCAAAATGTATCCGGCCACTGTTATTTACTGGAATCTATTTCCGACCACGAAAAATGGGGCCGTTATACCTTTCTGGGTTATGAACCCTCCCTGGAGATCACCTGTCAGAACGGGCATATGAGCGTTGGCGCCCTGACCTTTGAGACCACTGATCCGGGAAAATACATCCGTCAGGTAATTGAACAGCACAAAAGTCCCCGTCTTCCCTATCTTCCTACCTTTACCGGGGGGCTCGTAGGATACTTTTCCTATGATTACCTGAAATATGCGGAACCCTCCCTTCGCCTGAACGCTGCTGATACAGAGGGCTTTAAGGATGTGGATCTGATGCTTTTTGATAAGGTGATCGCATTTGATAATTTCAGGCAGAAGATCATTCTGATCGTCAATATCAGCTTAGATCATCTGGAAGCGGAATATAATCATGCGATCCTAAAGCTGCAGCAGATGGCAGACCTGATCACCAGGGGCACTCCTGCGGAAAACAAACCGGGCGTCTGTACCACGGAATTTAAACCCTTATTTGAAAAAGAAGAATACTGTGCCATGGTGGAAAAGGCAAAGCATCATATTAAAGAAGGAGATATTTTCCAGATCGTTCTTTCCAACCGATTGGAAGCCGCTTTTGAAGGAAGTCTGCTTAATACCTACAGACTTCTCCGCACCCTGAATCCTTCCCCCTATATGTTCTATTTTTCCAGCAGCGATATGGAAGTAGCCGGCGCTTCCCCGGAAACTCTGGTTAAGCTGGAAAACGGAGTTCTTCACACCTTTCCCCTAGCCGGAACCAGACCGAGAGGAAAGACTCCTGAGGAAGATGCGGCCCTGGAAGCGGATCTTCTGGCAGATCCCAAAGAACTGGCCGAGCATAATATGCTGGTGGATCTTGGGCGAAACGATATCGGAAAGATCAGCCGCTTCGGAACCGTTGAAGTAGAGAAATATCACTGTATTGAAAAATACTCTCATGTCATGCACATTGGCTCTACAGTCCGCGGAGAAATCCTGGAAGAAAAGGATGCCCTGAATGCTATTGACGCTATTCTTCCTGCAGGCACCCTTTCAGGAGCCCCAAAGCTGAAAGCCTGCCAGCTGATCAATGATCTTGAAAATAACAAGAGAGGCATTTACGGCGGCGCTATCGGCTATCTGGATTTTACCGGAAATCTGGATACCTGTATTGCCATCCGCATTGCCTACAAAAAAAATGGCAAGGTGTTCGTCAGAAGCGGCGCCGGCATTGTGGCAGATTCCGTACCTGAAAAGGAATATCAGGAATGCCTGAACAAGGCTGCTGCCGTAGTGAATGCCCTGAAAATGGCAAAGGAGGTTGAAATATGATCTTACTGATCGATAATTATGACAGTTTTTCCTATAATCTTTTTCAGCTTGTAGGATCCCTTGATCCTGACATTAAGGTCATTCGGAATGACGCTATGACCACCGGACAGATCGAGGAGCTTTCCCCCAAAGCCATTATTTTATCCCCGGGTCCCGGAAAACCGGAGGATGCCGGTATCTGTATTGAAGTCGTTAAAAAACTGGGCGGCCGGTTTCCCATTTTGGGCGTCTGTCTGGGACATCAGGCAATCTGCACTGCCTACGGAGGAACCGTTTCCTATGCCAAAGAGCTGATGCACGGAAAACAGTCGGTGGCAAAGCTTACCGGTTCCTGTTCCCTATTTGAAGGCCTGCCGGATTCCATCCCGGTTGCCAGATACCACTCTCTTGCTCTTTTAAAGGATACCCTTCCGGACTGCCTGACCATTACCGCACAGACCGAGGATGGAGAGGTTATGGCCGTAGCCCACAAAGATTATCCCGTATTTGGCCTTCAGTTTCATCCGGAATCCATTTTGACCCCGGATGGAAAAACAATCCTGCAGAACTTTATTCATCTTGTATCTTCTAAATAAAACACACAGAAAGGAATGAAAAAAATGATCAAAGAAGCTATCGTAAAAATTGTAGACAAACAGGATCTGACCTATGACGAGGCATATGCCGTGATGAACGAGATCATGAACGGGGAAACAAGCCCCACCCAGAACGCCGCTTTCCTGGCCGCCCTTTCTACCAAGAGCACAAAGGCAGAGACCTCAGATGAAATTGCAGGCTGCGCTGCTGCCATGAGAGACCATGCTACCCGGGTAACTCCCGGCATGGATGTCATGGAAATTGTGGGAACCGGCGGAGACGGAGCCCACAGCTTTAATATTTCCACAACCTCTGCCCTGGTTGCCGCTGCAGGCGGGATTAAAATCGCAAAGCACGGAAACAGAGCCGCTTCCTCCAAATGCGGAACTGCAGATTGCCTGGAAGCGCTTGGCGTAAATATTGATCTTTCCCCTGAGAAATGTGTAGAGCTGTTAAACAGCGTAGGGATCTGCTTCTTCTTTGCCCAGAAATATCACACTTCCATGAAATATGTAGGCGCTATCCGAAAGGAACTAGGTATCCGTACAGTATTTAATATCCTGGGGCCCTTAACCAATCCTGCTGCCCCCACATATCAGCTGTTAGGGGTTTATGACAGTTCCCTGGTTGAGCCTCTTGCAAAGGTATTAAACAATCTCGGTGTTAAACGGGGCATGATCGTTTATGGCGAAGATAAGCTGGATGAAATTTCAGCAAGCTCTTCCACCCTTGTCTGTGAATTTGAAGGTACAAAAACAAAAACCTATACCATAAGACCTGAAGATTTTGGCCTTGCTTCCTGTAAAAAAGAAGATCTGGTTGGCGGAACTCCTGAAGAAAACGCAGCCATTACAACTGCGATTCTTAAGGGAGAGGATAAGGGACCCAAAAGAACGGCTGTGCTTTTAAATGCCGGCGCCGCTCTTTTCATTGCAGGCAAAGCTCCTGATCTTGCAGAAGGAATTAAGCTTGCCGGTGAGCTCATCGATTCCGGCGCTGCCCTTCAGAAGCTTACCGACTTCATAAAAGAAAGCAACCAGTAGGAAGGAATTTGTATGTCTGATATTTTAACTACCATTGCTGAATATACAAAAGAACGGGTGCGCAGGGCCAAGGAGGAAAAGCCCCTGGAAAAGCTGAAGGAGGAAGCCCTTTCCCTGCCATGTACAAAGGACTTTCCCTTTGAAAAGGCTTTATCCTCTGCCGGTATGAGCTTTATCTGTGAGTGCAAAAAGGCCTCTCCTTCAAAGGGACTAATCGCTCCGGATTTTCCTTATCTGCAGATTGCAAAGGACTACGAGGAAGCCGGAGCCTCCTGTGTTTCCGTTCTCACAGAGCCTAAATGGTTTTTGGGAAAGGACGCCTATTTAAGGGAGATCACACAGACCGTTTCTATCCCCTGTATCAGAAAAGACTTTGTCGTAGATGAGTACATGCTCTATGAAGCAAAGCTTTTGGGCGCCAGCGCTATATTACTGATCTGTTCCCTGCTTACGCCGGATACGATCTCAAGCTATCTCGCCCTGTGTGACAGCCTGGGACTGTCTGCCCTTGTAGAAGCCCATGACGAACAGGAAATTGCAACTGCTCTTTCCTGCGGCGCCAGGATGATTGGCGTCAACAACCGTAACCTCAAAAACTTTTCGGTAGATACTGGAAACAGCGGCCGCCTTCGTGAATTTGTACCGAACTCTGTTTTGTTTGTAGCAGAAAGCGGCATTAAAACCAGGGAAGATGTTGCTGCTTTGGAGGCAAAGGGCGTGGATGCCGTGCTGATCGGGGAAACACTTATGCGCGCATCAGATAAAAGGGCCATGCTGCGTCAGCTGAAGGGATTGGAAGTATGAAGACAAAAATCAAAATCTGCGGACTGAAAACCCCACAGGATATTTTCTTTGCCAACAGACTCCATCCTGATTATATCGGTTTTATCTTTGTACCGGAAAGCAGACGCTTTGTTGAGGTAAACACTGCTCTCACCCTGCGTAGGGAGCTGGATCCTGAGATCCGGTCTGTAGGCGTCTTTGTAAATGCCCCTGTGGAAACGGTTTTGTCCTTGGCCGACCAGGCGCTTTTTTCCCTGATCCAGCTTCACGGTCAGGAGAATGAGGCTTATGTGCAAAAGCTGAAAGCATCCTGCGATCTGCCTGTTATCAAGGCCTTCTCTGCATCCTCTTCCCAGGATGTGGAAAATGCCCTTGCCTTTCCCTCTGATTATCTTCTCTTTGATCATGGAAAGGGCGGTACCGGACAGGCCTTTGACTGGTCGCTTCTGCAAAAGACTGACCGGCCCGTATTTCTTGCAGGAGGGCTTAATCCCGAGAACGTAGCAGACGCCATTACCCTGACAAAGCCCTATGCCGTAGATACTAGCTCCGGCGTAGAAACAGACCATCAAAAAGATTTTAATAAAATGAAGCAATTTATCCAGGCCGTAAGAGACCTGTAGCACAAAGGAGGTAAATCATATGTCCCAATCAAAAGGACGCTTTGGCGTTCACGGCGGCCAATATATTCCGGAAACCCTGATGAATGCCGTTATTGAACTGGAAAACGCTTATGAGCATTACAAAAATGACCCTGAATTTAACAGGGAGCTTACCACACTCTTTAATGAATATGCCGGCCGCCCCAGCCGTCTGTACTATGCTGAGAAAATGACCCGCGACCTTAAGGGCGCCAAGATCTACTTAAAACGGGAAGATCTTAACCATACCGGCTCCCACAAGATCAATAATGTTTTGGGACAGGCCCTGCTTGCCAAGAAAATGGGAAAGACCCGTCTGATCGCTGAAACCGGTGCCGGACAGCATGGCGTTGCCACTGCTACTGCCGCCGCCCTGCTTGGCATGGAATGCGTTGTCTTTATGGGCGAGGAAGATACCAAAAGACAGGCCCTTAATGTTTACCGCATGAAGCTTTTGGGCTCCCAGGTTGTTCCCGTAAAGACAGGGACTGCTACCTTAAAGGATGCGGTATCCGAGGCCATGAGAGAATGGACCAGCAGGATTGATGATACCCACTACTGCCTGGGTTCCGTTATGGGGCCCCATCCGTTCCCTACGATTGTAAGGGATTTCCAGGCAGTGATCTCCAGAGAGATCAAGCAACAGATCCTGGAAAAGGAAGGACGGCTTCCGGATGCTGTTATTGCCTGTGTAGGCGGTGGAAGCAATTCCATGGGTACCTTTTACCATTTTATTGAAGATAAGGAAGTTCAACTGATCGGCTGTGAAGCTGCCGGCAGAGGAATTGATACCTTTGAAACGGCGGCAACCATTAATACCGGCAGGCTTGGCATTTTCCACGGCATGAAGTCCTACTTCTGCCAGGATAAATACGGGCAGATCGCTCCTGTTTATTCTATTTCCGCAGGTCTGGATTATCCGGGCGTAGGCCCTGAGCATGCATGGCTCCATGATACCGGGCGGGCCAAATACGTTGCCATTACAGATGATGAAGCAGTAAATGCCTTTGAATACTTATCTAAAACAGAGGGGATTATCCCTGCTATCGAAAGCGCTCATGCCATTGCCTATGCGCAAAAGCTTGCGCCTACGCTTTCCAAAGATCAGATCATCGTAGTCACCGTTTCCGGCCGCGGCGATAAGGACTGTGCCGCTATTGCCAGATACAGAGGGGAGGATATTTATGAGTAAAATACAGGAAGCTTTTGCAAACGGAAAGGCATTTATCCCTTTTATTACCTGCGGAGACCCTGATCTTGAAACCACCATAGCCATTGTAAAGGAAATGGCTGCTGCAGGTGCGGATCTGATCGAACTTGGCATTCCTTTTTCAGATCCCACTGCGGAAGGCCCCGTTATCCAGGAGGCAAACATCCGAGCCTTATCCGGCGGTGTTACCACAGACAAGATTTTTGATATGGTAAGACAACTTCGGGAAACGGTTTCTGTTCCCATGGTCTTTATGACCTATGCAAATGTAGTTTATTCCTACGGTGCAGAGGATTTTATCCGGATCTGCTCCGAAATCGGCATTGACGGGCTGATCCTCCCTGACATTCCCTATGAGGAAAAGGATGAATTTGATCCTCTTTGTAAAAAATACGGACTGGATCTTATTTCCTTGATCGCTCCTACCTCAGAAGGACGAATTTCCATGATTGCCTCCAAGGCTTCCGGGTTTATTTATATTGTTTCCAGTCTGGGCGTTACCGGCACCCGAAGCGAGATCCATACGGACATTGCTTCTATGGTAAAGCTGATCCGGGAAAACAGCTCCATTCCCTGTGCCGTGGGCTTTGGCATTTCTACTCCGGAACAGGCTGCTGCCATGGCCTCTGTTTCAGACGGCGCCATTGTGGGATCTGCCATTATCAAGCTGATCGCAAAGCACGGAAAACAGGCTGCTCCCATTGTAGGGGAATATGTAAGAAAAATGAAGGAAGCCTTAAAGTAAAGGCTTTTCTGCAAGCAAAAACCGGGAGCATACAGCTTCCGGTTTTTTAATTAACCTGTTTATTCCTTGGAAAACTCCAGGATTTTCTTAGCATTTTGAATTCTCTCCTCAGTAGGCGGATCTACACCCTCAAGCTTATAGGGAATGCCAAGCTCCTTCCATTTATATTCTCCCAAGGTGTGATAAGGAAGCACCTCTACCTTTTTCACAGTATCCAGCGTGTCTATAAATTCTCTGGTTTTCTTTAAGTATTCGTCCTTATCCGTGATCCCAGGAACCAGCACATGACGGATCCACATGGGAATACCCTGTTCAGAAAGATATCTTGCACAGTCAAGAATATTTTTGTTGGTATGTCCGGTAAGCTTTTTGTGCTCCTCGTCATCAATATGCTTGATATCCAGCATGACAAGGTCAGTATATTTCAGTAATTCATTAAATTTAGAGAAGAACGGCTCCTCCCTGGTAAAAGGCTGTGCAGAAGTATCCAGGTTCGTATTAATTCCTCTCTCATGAGCCTTTTTGAAAAGATCGATCAAAAAATCAATCTGCAATAAGGCTTCTCCGCCACTGACGGTAATTCCACCTTCCTTGCCCCAATAGCTGCGGAAACGTTCTGCTTTATCCAAAAGCTCGTCTGCAGTCTGCAGATTTTCAGTGTCCGGATTCCAGGTATCTACATTGTGGCAATACTGACAACGCATATTGCATCCTTTGAGAAAAATAAGATAGCGGATCCCGGGGCCATCTACTGCGCCGAAAGATTCCAATGAGTGAATTCTGCCTTTGATCATAGTGATAATCTCCATTCTCTGCCTTGCAGGCAGCCTAAGGGGTGGTTTAGTGACTTAGATTTTTATTTAGTATTGCCAAAAAAGGGGCCGGACATAACTGCCCGACCCCATTTACATCAATTATCTTGGAAACCCGTTAAGATTAAAGGCTCTTATGGCAGGTTCTTGCGATAACGTCATCCTGCTGCTCCTTGGTCAGGCTGATGAACTTAACAGCATAACCGGATACACGGATAGTGAAGTTAGCGTACTCAGGCTTCTCAGGATGTGCCTGTGCATCTAACAGCTTCTCTGTACCGAATACGTTAACGTTAAGGTGATGTGCACCACGATCAAAGTATCCATCCAGAACGCCTGCCAGAGTATTCTTCTGCTCATCAAGGTCATGGCCAAGAGCGGAAGGAGCCATGGTCTGGGTATTGGAAATACCATCCAGAGCATACTCATAAGGTAGCTTAGCTACGGAGTTCAGGGAAGCAAGCAGACCGCTCTGCTCTGCACCGTAGGACGGTGAAGCACCAGGAGCGAAAGGCTTGTAAGCTTCTCTACCATCAGGAAGAGCACCTGTAGCCTTACCATATACAACGTTA
>FR894567.1:0-5750 GCA_000436115.1 Firmicutes bacterium CAG:534
CGGCACTTAACAGCCAAAAAACCCAGGCGGCTGGGTGCGCAAGGCAATTTTCAAAGAAAAACACCCTCATAGGCAGCCACTTGGTGTGAAAGGCAGCCTATGAGGGTGCATGAGGTATAAAGTACTCCTTAATATTCAAGTTCAGGAAGCAAGCGCCTGCCCCCCTGATCTTCAACGCCCTCACCAATCCTCCAAGCGCCCGTTCTCTGCGCCTCAACTCTCGAGCAGGATCCTCCAGGTGTCTGCACCAATCCTCCATACGCTCAGATCAGCTCGGCCAGGGATCTATCTTAGATCAGGCGGGTGGTCCACTTGGTGCAGTCCCACACATCTGTTGCAAGCCCCTGATAAAACTCAGGTTCATGGCAGACCATCAAAATACTGCCGCGGTACTCGGTGAGGGCTCTTTTCAGCTCAGCCTTGGCCTCCACATCCAGATGGTTTGTGGGCTCATCCAGGAGAAGAACGTTGGTCTCCTGATTGATAAGCTTACAGAGCCGGACCTTTGCCTGTTCCCCTCCGCTCAGCACGCGGACAAGACTTTCAATGTGCTTGGTGGTAAGCCCGCATTTGGCAAGAGCGGAGCGGACTTCATACTGGTTAAAGCCCGGGAATTCCTTCCAGATCTCTTCAATGCAGGTGGTAGTGATACCCTGATCCATTTCTTGTTCAAAATAGCCGATGCTTAAATAATCTCCAAGGGTCACACTGCCGGAAAGGGGAGGGATCAGACCCAGGATACTTTTTAAAAGAGTAGTTTTGCCAATTCCGTTAGCGCCGGTAAGAACAATTTTGGAACCGCGCTCCATCTCCAGGGTAAGAGGAGAGGAAAGAGGCTCTTCGTAGCCGATCACAAGATCCTGTGTCTGGAAAATATATCTGCCCGGCGTTCTGGCTTCCTTAAAATGAAATTCAGGCTTTGGCTTTTCGGCGGCAAGCTCGATCTTATCCATCTTGTCCAGCTTTTTCTGGCGGGACATGGCCATGTTTCTGGTGGAAACCCTGGCCTTATTTCTGGCAACAAAATCCTTCAGATCTGCAATTTCCTTTTGCTGCTTTTGGTAGGCGGCCGTAAGCTGTGCCTTTTTCATGGCGTAAACTTCCTGGAATTTATCATAATCACCCGGGTAGCGGTTTAGCTGCTGATTGTCCATATGGTAGATCAGGTTGATGACGCTGTTTAAAAAAGGAATGTCATGGGAGATCAGGATAAAAGCATTTTCATACTCATTCAGATACCGCTTCAGCCATGCAATATGCTCTGCATCCAGATAATTGGTAGGCTCGTCCAAAAGCAAAATATCCGGTTTCTCTAAAAGAAGCTTGGCAAGCAGGACCTTGGTTCTCTGACCGCCGCTTAAATCGGTGACGTCTTTGTCAAGACCAAGCTCCAAAAGCCCTAATGCTCTGGCAACCTCTTCGATTTTGGAATCAATGAGATAAAAGTCATGAGCGGTAAGAAGCTCCTGAATGGTTCCAAGCTCTTCCATATAGGCGTTAAGCTCCTCCTCACTGGCATCGCCCATCTGCTCGCAAATCTCATTCATTCTTGCTTCCATTTCAAACAGAAAGTCAAAGGCGCCGGCAAGCGCGTCACGGATCGTCATTCCCTTTGCAAGGGCAGTATGCTGATCCAGATAACCAACCCGCACATTCTTAGCCCATTCAATCTTTCCTTCGTCCGGCATAAGCTTTCCGGTTATGATGTTCATAAAGGTGGATTTTCCTTCGCCGTTCGCACCGATAAGGCCAATGTGCTCTCCCTTTAAAAGACGAAAGGAAACATCCTGAAAAATGGCTCTGTCCCCAAAGCCATGGGTTAAATGTTCAACGTTTAAAATACTCATAAATGAGATTATAGAGGGAAATAATAGGAATGTCAATTTGAAAAAGGGGTTGACAAAAACAGTAATCATTACTATAATTAAACCATAAAACAGGAATGATTACTGATATTGGAAAGAGGAAAGCAGATGAGCGAAGAGATTTTACGAAAGCTTTCGTACGGAATGTACATTATCAGTACCTGGGATCAGGGAAGGCCCACAGGCTGTGCAGCCAACAGCGTGATGCAGATCACAGCCAGTCCGGCTGCCGTACTTGTCAGCATCAACCATAAGCATTACACAAGAGGCTGTATTGACAGGGCTGGCAGCTTTGCGGTTTCAGTCCTTGCAGGGGACTCGGATCCTGAACTGATCCGGATCTTTGGGTTTCAGTCGGGAAGGGAGATCAATAAGTTTGCGGAAGCTTCCTACCGCATAGAGGGACATCTTCCTATTATTCTGGACTGCTGCGGTTATCTTACCTGCAAGGTGACAGACAGAATGGAAACCGCCACCCATACGCTGTTTTTAGGAGAGGTTCAGGAAACAGGAGTATTTGGGGAAAGACAGCCCATGACCTATGAGGACTACCGGAAGAACATCAAACATTAATGGAAAGGAAGGAAAAAAATGAATTTAAAGGGAACCAAAACAGAAGCAAACTTACAGGCGGCATTTGCCGGAGAGTCACAGGCAAGAAATAAGTATACTTATTTTGCATCCAAGGCAAAGAAGGACGGCTATGTGCAGATCGCGGCCATCTTTGAGGAGACAGCCAACAATGAAAAGGAGCATGCAAAGCTCTGGTATAAGCTGTTAAACGGAGGAAGCATTGGATCAACGGTGGAAAACCTGAAGGAAGCAGCAGGCGGCGAGAACTACGAGTGGACAGATATGTATGACAATTTTGCAAAGGAAGCCAGGGAAGAGGGCTTTGAAGAGATCGCAAGACTGTTTGAGGGCGTGGCCGCCATTGAAAAGGAGCATGAGGAAAGATACCGCAAGCTCCTTGAAAACGTTGAAAAGGAACTGGTATTTTCCAAGGACGGGGATGTGATCTGGCAGTGCACCAACTGCGGCCATATCTGCGTTGGCAAAAAAGCGCCTGAGGTATGCCCGGTCTGCGCCCATCCACAGGCTTATTTCCAGGTAAAACCGGAAAATTATTAAAAATTTCTTAATAATGAAGTATAGCGCTTGCGAAAAGCTATTCACCATGTTATGGTCAGTCTGAGAATGATAAGTATTATAGGGAGCGGTACTATAATCGAAGGGTGCACGGACACGGCCGGGAGGTTAAAGCTCTTAATGTCGGTCTTTCATAAAGAGAGAAAGGCCGGCTGTGAAGAGAATTGTGAAAGACACCAGAATAGAGATAGAAGATCAGGCATCTTCTAAATCTGTTTTGTTGTCTTTTTTTGTACCTTTTTATCATTTCTTTTAGATCATTCGACCAAAGAAAGGATAAAAAATGAAAGAATACCTGAAAATAGCCCGCCCGGATCACTGGGTCAAAAATATTTTTATTGTTCCGGGCATCATCACGGCGCTTTTACTTGTAGAAAATTCCTGGGGGAATTTTTCTGTTGTCACCATTGCAATCGGTTTTTTTGCAACCTGTCTGATCGCATCCGCAAATTATGTGATTAATGAATGGCTGGATGCCGAGTTCGATCAGTTTCATCCCACGAAAAAAATGCGTCCGGTGGTAGGAGGAAATCTGAAGCTGAAATATGTGATGCTGGAATATGGATTGCTGGCAGCAGGAGGTCTTTTGCTGTCTCTAGCCGTCAACTGGCATTTTGTATTGATGGAAGCCTGGCTGCTTGTTATGGGGATCCTGTATAATGTGAAGCCGTTTCGGACAAAGGATATTATTTTTCTGGATGTTTTATCGGAATCTGTCAATAATCTGATCCGGTTTATGATCGGCTGGTTTATGATCACAACAAAATTTCTGCCGCCCTCAAGTATCTTGCTTGGGTACTGGATGGTAGGCGCATTTCTCATGGCAACCAAGCGTCTGGCAGAGTATCGGATGATCAATGACCCCGGCACAGCCGGTGCCTACAGAAAGTCCTTCCGCTATTATACGGAAAAAACACTTTTTGGCTCCGCCTTCTTTTATGCGCTGTGTGCAACCTTCTGTATAGGAGTATTCCTGATCAAATACAGGGTGGAATATGTGCTGACGATGCCCATTATGTTTATTGTATTTGCCTATTACATCATGCTGGCCTTTGCAGAGGATTCTGTGGTGCAAAAGCCCGAAAAGCTGTATAAGGCAAAGCTCCTGATCGGACTGGTCTTACTGTTTGTGGTCTCATTTCTGGCAATGACATTTATTAATGTTCCCGGTCTCCATGAGCTTACTTCATCTGACCTGATCCATCTTTTGTAATGGAGGGGGAAAATGAAAAATCTGATAAAAAGAGAATGGATGTGCATAGGCTTCTGCCTTGTAATTGCATTTGCAGGACTGATGATCTGTTCCAGATCCTCCTTCCTTTATCCCTATAATGACTGGAATGATGCAAACAGCTATTTTACAATGGGAAAAGGGATGATGAACGGACTGGTCATTTACAGGGATCTCTACGACCAGAAGGGGCCTTATCTGTACCTGCTCTATGGAATTGCCTATTTGATCTCCCATACTACCTTCAGGGGAGTGTTTCTGCTGGAAATCCTGGCCATAGGCAGCTTTCTGTATATTTGCAGCCGGATCATGGGACTTTTTATGAGCAGAAAGTGGACGTACTTTTTGTTACCCATTTTGGAAATAGCGGTGCTTACCTCCAAAAGCTTTTATTTTGGCGGTGCGGCAGAGGAATTCTGCCTGCCGCTTTTGGCGGGAAGCCTTTATCTCAGCATACGCTGGTTTAAAGACCATGCCTGTGAAAGTCCCAGGATCAGGGAACTGTTTTATATCGGCCTTATGGCGGGCGTGGTTATGCTGGTTAAATATACAATGCTGGGGCTCTATGCGGGCCTTATGCTGATGATGGCAGGGGCGTTCCTCGGAAAGAGGGATATCAAGGGACTTTTTAAGGGCTGCGGTGGCTTTCTTGCAGGAATGCTGCTTCCGGTGATCCCCTGGCTTATTTATTTTGGATGGAAGAAAGGGCTTTCGGCCTGGTATGAATGTTATATTTACAACAATATCTTTTTTTACAGCAATTTCGAGCAGGAAGCCTTGGGAATAGGGCAGAGGATTTATGAACTCTGTAAGCTGCTGCTCTGGCTTTTTGTGGATAACCCTTTTTTCTTTGGACTGATCCTGATCGGAATGGTTTTTCTGCTGGTATCAAAGCAGTTTCGGTGGTTTGAAAAGCTGAATATCATCGTGATGGCAGGGCTTTTGTTTCTTGGAATTTATGTGGGAGGCTCCAATCTGCCCTACTATGCCATTCCGTTGACCGTATTTGCAGTAACGGGGCTTTTGCCCTTTGGAAGGCTTCTGGATCGGATTAGTACAGGGGAAGGAAAAAGGCTGCCTTATGCTATGACGACAGTCTGCGTGGTTCTCTGTATGGGGCTTTCTTACCGCTTATCCATGAATACGCCCTTTATGCAGCAAAGCAAGGAGGAGTATTTTCTTTCCAGGTTTCAGAAGATCGTAGAAGAGGAAGAAAATCCCACACTGTTAAACATTGGCTGTCTGGATGCAGGACTTTATACGGCAGCAGATATTATTCCAAACTGCCGTTTCTTTCAGACCAACGGGATCGGACTTCAAGAAATGTTCCGGGAACAGGAACGCTATATGGAGGAAGGAAGGATCAAGTTTGTGCTGTCTAGGGATGACGGGGGAATGACTGTGCCGGATCATTATGAGCTGGCAGCGCAGGAGCAGTATCAGTGGGATGGAAAAAGCTTTGTGTATTCCCTCTATCAATTAAGAGAATAGTGTAAAATTGACCT
>FR894567.1:5778-20455 GCA_000436115.1 Firmicutes bacterium CAG:534
CGGCCTAAAGGCCGCAGGTTTTGTAAAGGCAAGGTGATGAAGATGAGAGACCTGCAGGACTATGAGCTTTATATTATTGATATGGACGGAACCCTTTATTTTCAGAGAAAAATGCAGCTTCTGATGGGCCTCAGGCTGCTTGGCAGCGCTCTTACAGGGAAAAGAGGGGCAGGAGAGCTGAAGACCGTGCTTGCCTACAGAAAACTGCGGGAGCAGTGTAAGGGGGAAAAAACGCCTGACGATCAATTAATAGAGCAGATCGCACAGAAAAAGAAAACAGAGCCTCAAAGTGAAAAGCAGATTATAGAAAAATGGCTGTACCTGCTGCCTCTTGATGTAATTGCCGGATGCCGTGATAAGAAAATGACCGAATTGGTCACTGGATGGAAAAGAGCAGGGAAAAAGGTGGTTATTTATTCCGACTACCCGGCAGAGCATAAGTGCAAAGCGCTTGGGCTTTCTGGAATTCCCTGCTTTGACAGCACGGCTCCTTCCATTGATGTGCTAAAGCCGGATCCAAAGGGAATAGAGGTGATCCTGAGGGAAATGGGAGTAACAGACAGGAGAAAGGCGGTTATGATCGGTGACCGTCAAAGCAGGGATGGGGAGGCGGCTGCCAGGGCAGGGATCGACTGCCTGATCCTGAAGAAGTACGCCCTGCTCCGAAAAAAGCAGTATCATAATGCCGGACTTTTGTAGTATAATAAACGTGAAATTGCCGGAGAGGCCGGAAATAGAACGGAATGAGAGGTACAAGCAGATGGAAGAGAGCATGAAGGATTATGAAAAGGAGTTGGAGGCATCCTTTCGCACCATAAAAGAAGGAGATGTGGTAAAGGGAACCGTCATTGATGTGAACGAAGAGGAAGTGACGCTGGATCTGAAATATTATGCCCAGGGGATCATAAAAGCAGAAGATATGAGCGCTGATCCCAGCGTTTCCCTCCTTCAGGATGTAAAGGAAGGAGAAGAACTGGAAGCGGTGGTTGTAAGCATGGATGACGGGCAGGGAAATATCCTGTTATCCAGAAAGGAAGCAAACGAAACTCTGGGATGGGATGTGCTTCAAAACGATCTGGAAGAAAAGAAGGACCTTTCCGTAAAGGTAACCGAAGCAGTCAATGGAGGAGTAGTAGCGTATGTAGAGGGAATACGGGGCTTTATCCCGGCATCCCAGCTGGCCCTTTCCTATGTGGAGGATCCTTCTGAATATGTGGGAAAGAAATTGACTGTGAGAGTCATAACTGTAGACAAGGAAAAAGAAAAGCTGGTTTTATCTGCAAAGGAGATTTTGCGGGAGCAGGAAAAGGAAGCGCACGATCATAAGGTTGCCATGATCGTCCCCGGAACCGTATTGGAAGGAACGGTAGAAAGCCTGCAGCCCTATGGCGCATTTGTGGATCTGAAGGACGGGCTTAGCGGCCTGGTGCACATTTCCCAGATCTGCCAGAGGCGGATCAAAAAGCCTTCTGAGGTCTTGAAGGTAGGGGACAAGGTGAAGGTAAAGGTTTTAAATACCAATGAGGGAAAGATCTCCCTCAGTATTAAGGCGGCACAGGAGCTGGAAGCAGAGGAAGTGGAGAGCTTTGATACGGCAAGCTTTTCAAACCGGGAAGAAGTGGGAACCAGCCTGGGAGACCTGTTTAAAAAATTAGGATTATAAATGGAGCATGAGGAAAAGCCAATGTTTGACTACTGTCTGTTTGACCTGGATGGAACCCTTACAGATCCCCGGGAAGGGATCACAAGATCAGTACAATATGCCCTGCGTTATTTTGGGATTGAGGAGCCGGACCTGAAAAAGCTGGAGCCTTTTATCGGACCGCCCCTGAAAGCAAGCTTTAAGGAATTTTACGGATTAAATGAACAGCAGGCCCGTAAAGCCATGGACGTATACCGGGAGCGCTTTGCCCCCATCGGCGTACTGGAAAATAAGATTTTTCCCGGAACAGAAAGTCTGCTGAAGAAGGCAAAGGACAAGGGATGCCGTCTGGCAGTGGCATCCAGCAAGCCCTATGTTTTTGTGAAGCAGATCCTGGAGCATTTTGGGATCGATGGATATTTTGATGTGATCGTGGGAAGCGAACTGGACGGAACCCGGGATGCGAAGGAAGAGGTGGTGGAGGAAGCTCTCCGCCAGCTTGGGATCCTCGACATGGAACAGGATAAGCGCCGGGAGCGCTGCGCCATGATCGGTGACCGAAAGTTTGATATTTATGGAGCAAAGGCCCATGGGCTTACCGGTGTGGGAGTAAGATTTGGATTTGCAGGAGAAGGAGAGCTGGAGGAAGCGGGAGCGGACTATATTGCAGAGAATATGGAGGAGCTTGCTGTTTTCCTGACCTGCTAAGCAGTGGAAAAAAGACTTTTGCGGAATTGGATGATGCCTGCAGGGAAGAAAGGTTGAAATGAATACTTGGAAAATATTACAGATGCGCGTGGAACGGGAACAGATGAGAGAGTGGAGCTCTCTTCGGAGAGTGGCTTACATTCTGATCCCACTTCTTATTTATTATGTGATCCATGATGTGGCGGAGATCCTGCTCTGGGGGGGCCTAAACCTTTATATGGAAAGCGCGGCAAGGGAGAGCGTTGCTTTTCTTGAGGAAAACGGGGCAACCGTAAGAGGCATTATAAACGGGCTGGCGATCCTGATCGGCGCCGCCTCTATCTGGAAAGCGATAAGCGGCGAGATCAGCGCCCCTGCGCAAAAAAGAAAAGAAACCGGAAGGGAAAGAACGCTGACAGACTGCTTTTTCTGCGGAGCAGTTTCCTTTCTGGCGGCCATAGGCTTAAACCTTCTCTTTTCGCTGGTGGGGCCTTTCAATCATTCGGCATCCTATGCGGAAACCGCACAGGCACAGTACGGCGTTTCCTTTGCGGTGGGGCTTGTCCTTTACGGAGTGGTTTCACCTTTCGTGGAGGAGGCCATCTTCAGAGGACTGATGTATAACCGCATGAAACGATGCTTTGGCTTCTGGATGGCCTTTCTGCTGTCCTCGCTGTTATTTGGCTGCTATCATGGAAATCTGGTACAGGCCCTGTATGGAACCCTGATGGGGCTTTTGATCGCATTTCTTTATGAACTGTTTGGAGGCTTTGAAACGGCAGTTCTCAGCCACGGGGTGGCAAATATATGTATTTACGGACTTACCTGTGCGGGTACATTTAAAAAGCTGAGCCTTGGAGGCACTATTCTTCTGGCGGCTGTAACCTTGTGCAGCGCAGCAGGATGCCTCATTTATATGACAAGAAAGAGAGGAAAAAATGGCTTATTACACGATTAAATTTTTTTCAAATTCTTTGAGGAGAAACGTTACCTTTGATATGGTCATTCCCAATGACGAAAGAGAAGATCTGCCCGTAGCGCAGAATGCGCATACCCGGAGGCCGATGAAAACCATTCTGCTTTTACACGGCTATACGGGAGATGCGAGTCCCCTTGGACTGGAGGAGGAAGCTGTGAAATACAACTTTGCCATGGTGATGCCAAATGGGGAAAACGGCTTTTACCTGGACGGGGAAGCTACAGGACAGAAATATGCTTCTTATGTAGGCATAGAGCTGATCGATTATGTGAGGAAAACCTTTGGCCTTGCCATGACCCCGGAGGAAACCTATGTGACAGGATTTTCCATGGGAGGGTTTGGGGCGCTCCATACGGCCCTGTCCTACCCGGAGCGGTTTGGTAAGGCGGCCTGTCTGTCTTCGGCGCTGATCGTACATGAAATAGCCCATATGAAACCGGGACAGTCCAACGAGGTGGCAAATTATGCCTATTACAGGCAGCACTTTGGAGATCTGGAAACAGTAGAGCAAAGGGACGTCAACCCGGAGGTGCTTGCGGAGCGGATCCGGAAGGAGGGAGGACGGATGCCGGAGCTGTACCTATGCTGCGGAACGGAGGATTTCCTGATCGAAAAGAACAGGCAGTTCCATCATTTTCTGGAAGAGCATGGGGTAAAGCATGTTTATCAGGAAGGCAAAGGCATTCATGATATGGTATTCTGGCATGAGTATTTTCTAAAAGCAATGGAGTGGTTCTTTGCAGACGAGGTTTAAAATGTGCTAAAATGCGCAAGACGGAAAGAAAATAAGAACAATTTTGAAACAATAAAGTGAAATATGAAGAATTGACAAATTATCTGACAATTTAAAGAAAAAAGTTGTTTACAACGTGGTTAAATAGGTGTATGATAACCTACGAAGGTCGCAAAGGAGCGAGTTGAAAGCTCTTTGCGGCCTTTTTTGGTTCTTTTATCATTAATTACGAAAAGAAAAACCAGGGATGAAATCAGTGGAAAAAAGAAGCAGTAAGCTTCGGAATGGAGGAAAGCATGTTTGATGTAAAAAGGACACAGCCGGATGCCCCCCTTTACCGTCCGGAATTTGAACATGACAACTGCGGTATCGGTGCCTGCGTAAACATTAAGGGCAAAAAGAGCCGTGCGACAGTGGAAAATGCACTGAAAATAGTGGAAAACCTGGAGCACCGCGCAGGAAAGGATGCAGAGGGAAAGACCGGTGACGGTGTGGGAATTCTCACACAGATCCCCCATAAGTTTTTTAAGAAGGTAACGGCCCCTCTTGGAATTTCCATCGGAGAAGACAGGGAATACGGTGTGGGCATGTTCTTCTTTCCCCAGGATGAGCTTCAGAAAAATCAGGCAAAGAAGATGTTTGAGATCATTGTGGAGAAGGAAGGCCTGGAATTTCTGGGATGGAGAGAGGTTCCCACTGATCCTTCCGTGCTGGGGCATAAGGCAGTGGAATGTATGCCTCATATCATGCAGGCCTTTGTAAAGAAGCCTGCCAATGTGGAAAAGGGAATTGCCTTTGACAGAATGCTTTACATTGTAAGAAGGGTGTTCGAGCAGTCCTCGGATAACACCTATGTGGTATCCTTATCCAGCAGAACCATTGTCTATAAGGGAATGTTTCTGGTAGGGCAGCTTCGTACCTTCTTTGGAGATTTACAGGATAAGGATTATGAATCAGCCATTGCGGTGGTGCATTCCCGTTTTTCAACCAATACCAATCCAAGCTGGGAAAGAGCGCATCCCAACCGCTTTATCGTGCATAACGGCGAGATCAATACCATCAGAGGAAATGCGGATAAGATGCTTGCCCGTGAGGAAAATATGGAGTCCGAGCATTTACATGGTCTGCTCCACAAGGTTCTGCCGGTGGTGAATGCTTCCGGTTCTGACTCTGCAATGCTGGATAACACGCTGGAATTTTTGGTGATGAGCGGTATGGATCTGCCCCTTGCAGTGATGATCACCATTCCGGAGCCCTGGGCAAACAACAAAACCATGTCCCAGCATAAAAGAGACTTTTACCAGTATTACGCGACCATGATGGAGCCCTGGGACGGCCCGGCTTCCATTTTGTTCAGCGACGGCGATATTTTAGGGGCAGTGCTTGACAGAAACGGCCTGCGTCCTTCCAGATATATGATCACGGATGATGACCAGCTTATTCTTTCCTCCGAGGTGGGCGTGCTGGATATCGATCCTTCCAAGATCCTGTTAAAGGAAAGACTTCATCCCGGAAAAATGCTTCTGGTGGATACGGTGCAGGGAAGGGTCATCGATGATGATGAGCTGAAGGAGACCTACGCTTCCAGACAGCCTTACGGAGAATGGCTTGACAGCAATCTGGTTCATTTAAAGGATCTGAAGATCCCCAATGAGAGAGTTCCCGAATTTACCTACGAGGAGCGGCAGAGAATGCAGAAGGCCTTTGGCTATGCCTATGAGGAACTGAAGGCAAGCATTCTGCCCATGGCGCAAAATGGCACAGAAGCCATTGCGGCAATGGGTGTGGATACCCCCATTCCGGTGCTGAGCAAGACAAAGCATCCGCTGTTCCATTACTTTAAGCAGCTGTTTGCACAGGTGACCAATCCCCCCATTGACGCCATCAGGGAGGAGGTTGTGACCTCCACTACCGTTTATATTGGAACAGACGGAAATATTCTGGAGGAGATCCCCAAGAACTGTAATGTACTCCAGGTGAACAATCCTATTTTAACCAATACGGATCTGATGAAGATCAAGAGCATGAAGGCGGATGGCTTTAAGGTCGAAGTGATCCCCATTACCTATTATAAAAACACCAGTCTGGAAAAGGCCATTGACAGACTGTTTGTGGAAGTGGATCGTGCCTACAGGGACGGGGTAAACATTATGATCCTGTCTGACCGGGGAGTGGATGAAAACCATGTGGCCATTCCTTCCCTTCTGGCAGTGTCCGCACTGAACCAGCATCTGGTCGTAACCAAGAAAAAGACGTCAGTTGCCCTGATCCTTGAGTCCGGAGAACCCAGGGAGGTGCATCACTTTGCCACGCTTCTGGGCTATGGCGCCTGTGCCATCAATCCTTATCTTGCACAGGATTCCATCCGGGAGCTGATCGACAATCATATGCTGGACAAAGATTACTATGCGGCAGTGGAGGATTACAATAACGCCATTCTTCACGGCATTGTAAAGATTGCATCCAAGATGGGCATCAGTACCATTCAGTCCTATGAAGGCTCCCAGATCTTTGAGGCCATCGGCATTGACAAGGATGTGATTAATAAATATTTCCCTCATACCGTATGCAGGGTAGGGGGCATTACCATAAAGGATATTGAAAAGCAGGTAGACGAGCTGCATTCCCAGGCCTTTGATCCCTTAGGGCTTGCCAATGATCTGACCTTAAACAGCCTGGGCCATCACAAGATGAGAAGCGGTGCAGATGAGCATCTTTATAATCCGGCTACCATCCATCTGCTTCAGGAGGCAACCAGAAGAGGGGATTATGAACTGTTCAAGCAGTACACAGCTCTGGTAAATGACGAGGAGTCCGTTAAAAATCTGCGTGGCCTGATGGATTTCCAGTACCCTAAAAAGGGAGTGCCCATTGAAGAGGTGGAAAGCGTTGAATCCATTGTGACCAGATTTAAAACGGGAGCAATGTCCTACGGCTCCATTTCCAAGGAAGCGCATGAAACCCTTGCGATTGCCATGAACAGACTTCACGGACGTTCCAACTCCGGAGAAGGCGGCGAGGATTATGACAGACTGACAGTAGGACCGGACGGCGTGAACAGATGCTCTGCCATCAAGCAGGTGGCATCCGGCCGTTTCGGCGTTACCAGCAGGTACCTGGTAAGCGCAGATGAGATCCAGATCAAAATGGCGCAGGGAGCAAAGCCCGGAGAGGGCGGCCATCTGCCCGGAGGAAAGGTTTATCCCTGGATCGCAAAGACCAGACATTCAACCCCCGGCGTAGGGCTGATCTCACCCCCGCCTCATCATGATATTTATTCCATTGAGGATCTGGCAGAGCTGATCTATGATCTGAAAAATGCCAATACCAGAGCAAGGATCAGCGTTAAGCTGGTGTCAGAAGCCGGTGTGGGTACGGTAGCCGCCGGGGGGGCAAAGGCCCGCCGGTGTGGCAAAGGCAGGGGCACAGGTCATTCTGGTTTCGGGATATGACGGAGGCACCGGAGCGGCGCCCAGAAATTCCATTCACAATGCAGGACTTCCCTGGGAGCTTGGACTTGCAGAGACCCATCAGACGCTGATCATGAACGGCCTTAGAAATAAGGTAAGAATAGAGACAGACGGAAAGCTGATGAGCGGCCGTGACGTTGCCATTGCCGCAATTCTGGGAGCAGAGGAATTTGGCTTTGCAACAGCGCCCCTGGTTACCATGGGCTGTGTAATGATGAGAGTCTGCAACCTGGATACCTGCCCTGTAGGCGTGGCAACCCAGAACCCGGAGCTGCGGAAGAACTTCCGCGGAAAACCGGAATATGTGATGAACTTTATGAAGTTTATTGCACAGGAGCTTCGTGAATATATGGCAAAGCTTGGAGTCCGCAGCGTAGATGAGCTGGTAGGGCATACAGAGCTTTTGAAGATAAAGGATCATCTGACAGAGGCGCAGAAGCAGGTTGATCTGAGCCTGATCCTGAATAACCCCTATGTGGGCGGAAAAGAAAAGGTTACCTTTGATCCTAAGCAGGTATATGATTTTAAGCTGGAAAATACAGTGGATGAAAAAGTGTTGCTACGGCAGCTTTCCGGTGCAATGAAAACGGGAAGCAAGAGAAGCATTGAGGTGGATGTCAAGAACACTGACAGAGCCTTTGGCACCATCCTTGGAAGTGAGATCACAAGAACGCTGGGAGATGATCTGGAGGAGGATACCTACCGTGTCCTTTGCAGCGGAGCGGGCGGACAGAGCTTTGGGGCGTTTATTCCCAAGGGTCTTACCCTGGAGCTTGTGGGAGATTCCAACGACTACTTTGGAAAGGGACTTTCCGGCGGCAAGCTGATCGTCTATCCTCCAAAGGGAAGCAGATTTAAGGCAGAGGAAAACATCATCATCGGTAATGTGGCCCTTTACGGCGCTACCAGTGGAAAGGCCTTTATCAACGGTGTGGCAGGAGAGCGCTTCTGCGTCAGAAATTCCGGGGCCGTTGCCGTAGTAGAGGGCGTGGGAGACCATGGCTGTGAATATATGACAGGCGGCCGGGTGGTTGTCCTTGGACGCACCGGCAAAAACTTTGCAGCGGGCATGAGCGGCGGAATTGCCTATGTGCTGGATGAAGACAGTGATCTTTATATGCGCATCAATAAGGAAATGGTTTCCTCTCATGAGCTGGATAACAAATATGATGTGCTGGAATTAAAGGAAATGATCAAGGAGCATGTGGCGCTGACCAACTCGGAAAAAGGAAAGATGATCCTGGATCACTTCAAGGATTATCTGCCGAAATTCAAGAAGATCATTCCTCATGACTATGAGAAGATGCTTGCCACCATCGTACAGATGGAGGAAAAAGGATTAAGTGCAGAGCAGGCGCAGATTGAGGCATTTTATGCCATCAAGGCTGCAAGATCATAAGAAGGAGGCACAGGACTATGGGAAAACCAACAGGATTTATGGAATATAAAAGGGAAGTCTCA
Organism: Firmicutes bacterium CAG:534; assembly: GCA_000436115.1. Lineage (GTDB taxonomy): Bacteria > Bacillota > Clostridia > Lachnospirales > Lachnospiraceae > Suilimivivens. Next base: position 14,751 of record FR894567.1, read on the forward strand.
AAGGATGTGGCTCCCAAGGACAGGATCAAGAATTTTAAGGAATTTCATGAGCATCTGCCCATGGAAAGGCAAAGGCTTCAGGGCGCAAGATGTATGGAGTGCGGCGTTCCCTTCTGCCAGTCGGGAATGACCATCTGCGGCATGACAAGCGGCTGCCCCCTTCACAATCTGGTACCGGAGTGGAACGATCTGGTTTATACCGGAAACTGGCAGCAGGCTTACAACAGGCTGAAAAAAACCAACAGCTTCCCGGAGTTTACTTCAAGAGTCTGCCCGGCGCTTTGCGAGGCAGCCTGCACCTGCGGTCTGATCGGAGAGCCTGTTTCTACCAAGGAAAATGAGTATGCCATTATCGAAAATGCCTATGAGCAGGGTTATGCGGATCCCAAGCCGCCTAAGGTGCGGACGGGCAAGAAGGTAGCAGTTGTGGGAAGCGGCCCTTCCGGCCTTGCTGTGGCAGACCAGCTGAACAAGCGCGGACACAGCGTGACCGTATTTGAAAGATCCGACAGGGTCGGAGGACTTTTGATGTACGGCATTCCCAACATGAAGCTGGAAAAACAGATCGTAGACCGTAAGATCAAGGTGATGGAGGCAGAGGGCGTAACCTTTGTAACCGGAACGGATGTAGGAAAGGATATAAAGGCAGACAAGCTCTTAAAGGAATATGACAGAGTCGTCCTTGCCTGCGGAGCTTCCAACCCCAGAGATATTCAGGCGCCAGGAAGGGATGCCAAGGGGATTTATTTTGCAGTGGACTTTTTAAAGGCCAACACAAAAAGCCTTCTGGATTCCGGCTTTGCAGATGGAAAGTTTGTAAATACCAAGGATAAGAACGTGGTGATCATTGGAGGCGGCGACACCGGAAATGACTGTGTGGGAACCAGCATCCGCCACGGCTGCAAGTCCGTGACCCAGATTGAAATGATGCCCAAGGCGCCTGATACCAGGGCAGAAAACAATCCCTGGCCGGAGTGGCCAAAGGTCTGCAAGACCGATTACGGCCAGCAGGAGGCCATTGCAGTTTTCGGGCATGATCCCAGAATTTATGAGTCCACGGTAAAGGAATTTGTAAAGGATAAAAACGGCAATCTGAAAGCGGTAAAGATCGTTAAGCTTTCCTGGGAAAAGGATCCTGCTACCGGAAGAATGAGCAGCAAGGAGGTGCCGGGCTCCGAACAGACCCTGCCTGCAGAGATCGTGCTGATCGCAGCGGGCTTTCTGGGAAGCCAGAAGTATGTGACCGACGCCTTTAAGGTGGAAGTCAATCAGCGTACCAATGTGGCAACGCAGCCGGGACAGTATGAAACCAATGTGAAGAATGTGTTTACGGCAGGAGATATGCACCGTGGTCAGTCCCTGGTGGTCTGGGCCATAAGAGAAGGCCGGGAAGCGGCAAGAGCAGTGGACGAGAGCCTGATGGGTTATACCAATCTGATGGCGCAGTAGTATTAAAAGGAGTTGAAAATAAAAATGCTATGGGATGGTTTTGGTGTCCCATAGCATTTTTAGGGAAAAGTTCCTTTTACTGAAGGGCACTTAAATCCAATCGGAAAATGAAATCCTGATCAGGAACCTGGGGCTTTAAAAAGCCAGCCAGGTAAACCGGGCAGTAGAAAATTTTGTCATCCATTGAGATATTTTCGCTGCAAAATACGATTGCCTGTGAAATAGAATAATGCTCATTGGATAATACGGCAGAAAGAGCATGATGCCGGGTATAATCTTTGCCTGATTTTACTTCGATGGGGAGTACGCTGCCCTGGTATTCAATAACGAAATCAAGTTCACCCTGCTTTTTGCTGTTAAAGTAATAGAGCTCAAACCCATGAGCGTGCAGTTCCTGTGCAATGGCATTCTCGTAAATGGCTCCAAAATTAATGTCAGCCTCATTATTTAAAATTTTAAGCTGCAGTCCATCGGCATACATGGCTGCCAGCAATCCCACATCTTCCAGAAAAAGTTTAAAGAGATTAGTTGCCTTGGGTTACGGGCGAAAAAGTTTTCTATTTGCTGATCCATATCCCTGTACATCATAAAAACCTCCAAAAGCATTTCTTTTACTAATAGTATGGCATTGCATGTCCGTTTTTCCAAAAGAGATAATGACATCGGAGAAAACGGGTAAATAGCAAGGATTTTATTCGTTCAATGGAATGAATTTCTATGAGTATATAGGGGAAAAAAGCTGCACTTTATGTTTGGGAACAGGACACTCACCTATGTATTAACAGAGGGAGAACTGGCAGTTAAGGAGTTCGAGCAGGGACAGACAGGACAGGTAAAGAAGAAAGGCAAACAGGCTGAAACAGAGATTACAACATCTGAGTCGGCAGTAAAGAAGCAGGAGGAATTTGAAGAAATGAAGAAAAAGACCAGAAATATGCTGCTTATAAGGCAATGCACTAAAAAAGGAACCTGCCAAAAACAGATTCCTTAAATGAGGGGAAAACCCTGTCGAAGAATGGAAGTCCAGTTACTTTTCTGATAGAGAAAACGGACGATGATTACAGTCTGTTTTTCTTCATCAATCGTATAAAAGGCAAGATAATTATTGATTATCACAAAACGAATGCCCCAGCTTGCCAGTACCGGATCATCTACCAGACGGAACTTCTGTGGCAGGTCGGCTAATGAGCCTATCTGTTCAGTCGCAACATCTAACAGATTATCTGCGGCAGTGGGATTTTTTAGGGTAAATTCGATGTAATCCGCAGCCCGCATAATATCGTGTTCTGCGGTGGAAGTGATATGAACCTGATAACTCATCGACTGCGGCGGCTCCTGATATCAGCCATAGCTTCGGAAAATGGTCTTGTATTGCCTGTGGCAATATCGTCCATTCCTTCCTTAATCTGGCTGTAAAGTTCAAAGCGGCTGGTCAGTTCTTCGTATGCTTCAATGCTCATAACAGCAAGATCGCCTTTTCCATTCTTCGTAATGAAAACTGGTTCAGGATAATTATGACAAAATGTAGAAATTTCATTGTAATTATTCCTTAAATCAGCACTTGATTTGATTGTTGGCATAAAAACACCTCCTTGTTTGATAACAAAATTATACACAAATTTTGTTATGAAGTCAATGGATATACCATTAGTGTTAGCAGGATAAACACAACTATTCATATGTATCTGACTATAAGGTCGGGAACAAGCCCGTTGGGTGATGTCCCCGGCGGGCTTTCACAGATAAGAAAGCGAGGTTAGAGACAATAGGTTTATTTACAGACGGATTTAAGCTCTTGAAAAAGGTAAGTGAGCCCCGAAATCTATTCAGGAAAGGGTTATGGTGCAGAATACTTTGTGACAAGAAATGCAGCGGATTATTCTATATCAGACATAAAGGCAATTTTGCCAAGTGAATATTTAGGGCTGTAATAAACAAAGCACCTATGGAAAGATATATTTCCTTCCATAGGTGCTTTGTTTAATCTTGCAAACCTGCAATACACTTATTGATATGTAGAGAATCTTTGAAGCGGTGTGGCTTCTGAATTTCAATGTTTATATGTATCAACGCCTTCCATTGGACTCTTACTGGTGATATTACTGGTCTTAAAACAGCAACCGAAGAAGTAATGGGCGGATTAGGTGGTGAAGATGCATTATCAATTTATTTGCCGTAGGGGCTTTTTTCATAGGAAGAAATCTGTTATAATATGTGGAAATAAACCGGAAACTGATAAAAGGGTAAAAAACAGTGCTGAAAAATGTGAAAAGACTAACGAGACGAAGTTTTACTGTACTTTTGCTATATTTGATTTTAGTTGTGCTGTGGCTGTGGGTTGGTTCCTCCCCTGGGGATGACAAGGTTCGGTTTGACAATGAGGAGATCCGCCTTCTGAAAGGAGAGTTCCAGATTTCAACGAAGGATCAGAGCTTAGATGCGTCATTGCCGCTGCAAATAGAAGCCCAGAAGGGAGACACCATTGTGCTGAAAAGAAAACTGACCCGGGAGGATGTGTCAGGGGACAGCATTCTTTTTTATGTGAAGCAGGCAAAGATCAAGGCGTTTTTAAGCGGACTTTTGATTTATGAGGAACCGGAAAGGGAGCTGCCCTTTCCCATGCTTTCAGGCTCTTATTGGAGACTGATCCGTCTGCCCGTTAATTGTGCAGGCAGGATACTGACCATAGAGATCACACCGGAAACAGATAAATATGCGGGAGAACTTCCTGAAATCTATGCAGGAAACAAATCAGCGCTGATCTACATGGTGCTGAAGCAGGGAGCCCTGGCGTTAGTGCTTGGCTGTACCGCATTGGTGCTTGGCATTGCAGTCTTGGTCTGCGGCCTGATGATAAAGGACAGGCTTCTGGCGGCGAGAATGTATTATCTTGGTCTGCTGACTGCGACCACCAGTATCTGGGAGCTTCTGGAATCCCGTATTTCCCAGCTTTTTACAGGCAATATTGCAAGGGCGTCCCTGGTGCTTTTTTCCTGCTTTGGTTTGATGCCGGTGCTGATCAGCGCCTATCTGCTTACCTATGATGGCCTGAGGAACAAGTGGTATATTAAATGGATTTTCCGGCTGTCTGTGGGAATTTATCTTTTGATGCAGCTCTTACAGGTTACAGGGGTCTGCTATTACATGGATATGCTGCCCCCGGTACATTTGATGTTTATTTTGATCCTGGTGGGATTGATTGCCGGTTTTCTGGATCTGCTGAAAAGTGATCAGGAGAAAAAGGATTTTTCCATCTACAAAGCCACAGGACTTCTTGGGGCGTTTGGAATGGCGGATATCGCATGGTTTTACATGGTGCCTTCAGGAAGAGTCGCCATTTTCATGAGAATGGGGATCCTGGTTTTTATCGGCTATCTGGGATATGGGGCCCTCAGACAGGTAGGAGATCTGCGGGTGCAGGAAACAAAGCAGAAGCTTTATCAGAAGCTTGCTTTTCAGGATATTTTGACCGGACTGAAAAACCGGACTGCCTTTGAAAAGGAAATGAATGAGATCCGGACAGAGGAAAAAGAATGGAAAACGGAACATCCAAAGGAAAACAGGGTGGTACTGGTGACAGACATGAACGGCCTGAAGAAGATCAATGACGGTCTGGGACATACCAAGGGAGATGAAGCGATCATCAGAACCGGCTCCCTTTTAAAGCAAAGCTTTGAAGGGGTTGGAAACTGTTACCGCATTGGAGGAGATGAGTTCTGTGTTCTTTCCAGAGTGGAAAGGATGGAGGATTTTGAAGAGGCCTACAGGGAATTCCGTGCTGCGGTTCGGAGAGCGGCTGAGCAGACAGAATATCAATATGCCGTTTCCGTTGGCTACTGCGTGGTGGACGAGAGCGGGATTGATGAATGCCTGAAAAAGGCAGACCGGCTGATGTATGAGGAAAAAAGCAGGAGCAAAAAGCAGACGGAAGAGCCCAAGTATCTTTCAGGTACTTCTGTATAAATACGAACAAACATTCGAAAAAAGGATTGCTTTCCACAGGAAGGTGTGCTATGATAAGAACAAACAAATGTTCGAAAGAGGTGCGCCTGTGGAAAGCAATTTTTTAGTTCCGGGGAAGCAAAAACTGCAGATTTATGAAGGAGAAAGAGAGCAGACCCTTATGGAGAAGCTGGGGATCCTTTCTGATGCGGCGAAATATGATGTGTCCTGTTCCTCAAGCGGCGTAGAGCGAAGGGGGGATGGCACAGGGATCGGCAATGCCTCAAAGGCTGGGATCTGCCATAGCTTCAGTT
>FR894567.1:20513-43418 GCA_000436115.1 Firmicutes bacterium CAG:534
TTTTTCCAATGAATGCAGCTATGACTGTAAATACTGCATTAACCGAAGGTCTAATGATGTGCCGAGAGCCAGCTTCACACCGGATGAGATCTGTGAGCTAACCATCCAGTTTTACCGGAGAAATTATATAGAAGGGTTATTTTTAAGCTCCGGTATCATTAAGAGCCCTACTTATACCATGGAGCTGATTTATGAAGCAGTTTACAAGCTGCGGACGAAGTACCGCTTTCAGGGATATATTCATGTGAAGACGATCCCCGGGGCAGATCCGGAGCTGATCGCCCGTATGGGGCTGCTTGCAGATCGTATGAGCGTAAATCTGGAGCTGCCCACAGCAGAGGGGCTTTCCAGACTGGCCCCCAATAAACACAGAAAGAATATCCTTCTGCCCATGCGGCAGATACAGCAGGGCATCAGCCAGAATAAGAATGAGCTGACCTTGTACCGGAATGCTCCGTCCTTTGTACCGGCAGGCCAGTCCACCCAGATGATCGTGGGAGCAACCCCGGAAAGCGATTACCAGCTGATCACAGTGGCAGAAAATCTGTATCAGAAATTTGATTTAAAGAGAGTTTATTATTCCGCATTTGTATCTGTAAATGAGGATAAGGAACTTCCGGCACTGCCCGGAGGCCCGCCCCTTCTCAGGGAACACAGACTGTATCAGGCAGACTGGCTGCTGCGGTTTTATGGATTTCAGGCCTCAGAGCTTTTAAGCGAGGACAAGCCTAATTTTAATATTCTGCTGGATCCCAAGGCAGACTGGGCGCTGCGACATCTGGAACAGTTCCCGGTAGAGATCAACCGGGCAGATTACCGGACGATCCTGCGGGTACCCGGGATCGGCGTGAAAAGCGCCCAGAGAATTGTAAGTGCCAGGAGAAACGGAAACCTGACCTTTGAGGATCTGAAGAAGATCGGGGTAACCTTAAAGAGGGCGCTTTACTTTATTACCTGCAGCGGCAGGATGATGTATTCCACCAAGCTGGAGGAGGATTATATTACAAGAAACCTGATCAACCCCAAGGAAAGACTGCCCTTTGACCGGGATGGAATGACGTACCGCCAGCTTTCATTGTTTGATGATACCCTGGAAGAGAAGTGGAAACTTGCCGCAGGCAGCTGAAGGAGACAGGACAGCAATCAGAGGACATCCTGCATGAGCGGGACGGACAAAGCTTGCAGATTTTGGAAGGCATGGTGATGAATATGGAGGAAGAACTATATCTGGAATGTACGGATTCCCTGGAGGGCGTTTTTACCGGGATCTATGATGCCTACCTCAGGCGCAGGCCCCACAGCACCCTTCACCTGTGCCTTGGAGAAGAAGAAAATCCCAGACTGTTTGCCGTCTATGAGAAATGCCAGGTGGATGAAGGCAAAGCGGCAAAGGTAGCCAGAACCATAGGAAACAGGCTGGGAACAGAGACCTATCTGGCAATCTGCCGCGCTCTTGCAAGCAGGGAGGCAGATAAGGCAGAGGCGGTCTATAAGACCGTGGTAACCGGCCTTAAGATGAGGGACGGCAGACAGGTTATGGGAAATCTGGCAGACCCTTATGTGCACAGGGTATTTGAGCTTGCCAGGTTTACGGCAAATGAGGTTCATTTTCATATTGAGTTTATCCGCTTTAGGGAGCTGGAAAATGGAATCCTGTATGCGCCTATCGGCCCTAAGAATAACGTGCTTACCTTTGTGGTTCCCCATTTTGCAGACAGACTGCCCCTTGAAAATTTCGTGATCCATGATCAGGTACGCAACCTATTTGCCATGCACCCGGCAGGAAAGGACTGGTATCTGATATCGGGAGGAGAGGAGAAGCTTGAATTTGACCATGCCTTTTCAGAGGGAGAGAAAAGGTATAGTGAACTTTTTACAAGCTTTTTCCATAGTATAGCAATTAAGGAGCGCAGAAACGCAACTCTTCAAAGGAATATGCTGCCGATCAGGTACCGGAAATATATGACGGAATTTGAAAAAAGAGGAATAAAATAGCTGCCGCATTGTATTAAAAAAAGTACTTTACAAATACTGATAATGGTGCTAATCTCAATAAAACACCGGAAAACGTTTTTTGACTTAAATTTTAGTTTAGTTTAAGTGATTTTAAAGAAAGGTGATGATTTTATGATGCAGCGAAAGATCATGCTGAGACTTGATGAAGTCAAAGAATTTGTGGCAGCAGCCAGCAAATGTGATTTTGACATTGATATATCCTATAACAGATTTGTGGTAGATGCCAAATCCATTGTAGGGGTTCTGGGACTTGATTTAAAGCATCCGCTGACCGTATCCTATAACGGATATGACGAAGGCTTTGAACAGTTTATGAACCGCCTGGCACTTGCCTGCTGATAGCAGGCAATCCCCTGCACGCATCATTGACTCCCTATGTGAGATAGCGTACTATCTTCATAGGGAGTTTTTTTGTTGCAGGAAATACCTTATGGCAGGAAAGCAGGCAGATCTTGATTTTGGATAAGCAGAAAGCGCTTGATGGCAGGAAGGAAAAGGATAGTGGAGATCAGAATTTCAGTCAGGAATCTGGTAGAATTTATTCTGCGTTCCGGTGATATTGACAACAGAAGAGTGACCACTGCCGATAACAGCATGTTAGAGGGGGGAAGAATTCACCGCATGATCCAGCGAAGAATGGGGCCGGATTATCATGCGGAGGTGTCCCTTCGTTATGTGATGCATACAGAGGATTATGATATCCGCATTGAGGGACGGGCAGATGGGATCATTATACAGCCCATAGGAGAAGCGGCTGCCATTCCGGAGCTTGCCCTGACAGATATTCCGCCTGCCTATGGAGATGTGGTGACAGTAACGGTAGATGAGATCAAGGGAACCTATCGTGATATCCATAAGATGAAAGAGGCAGCCTCCGTCCATGTAGCCCAGGCGAAATGCTATGCTTATATTTACGGAAGCCAAAATCAGTTAAAAAGGGTCAGGGTACGGCTGACCTACTGCAATATAGAAACAGAGGAAATCCGTTATTTCCATTTTGAATATGAAATGAAGGAACTGGAGGACTGGTTTATGGATGTCCTGAAGGAATACCGTAAATGGGCGGATTATCAGACCAAATGGCAGAAAAAGCGGCAGGACTCCATTAAGAAGCTGGGCTTTCCATTTCCTTACCGGGAAGGACAGAAGGAACTGGTCACCTATGTATATCAGACCATTTACCACAGCAGGAAGCTTTTTCTGGAAGCGCCCACAGGAGTAGGGAAGACCCTTTCCACACTGTTCCCGGCAGTGAAATCTATGGGAGAGGGAAGGGGACAGAAGCTTTTTTACCTGACGGCCAAGACCATTACAAGGACAGTGGCAGACGAGGCCATTTCCTTGATGAGGGAACAGGGCTTATCCTTAAAGTCTGTGATATTGACCGCTAAGGACAAAATCTGTTTTATGGAAGAAACCCAGTGTAATCCGGAGTATTGCCCTTATGCCAAGGGACACTTTGACAGGATCAATGATGCCATTTACGACCTGTTGACTGAATCAGACAACTTCAAAAGGGAGACTATTGAGGAATATGCAAGAAAGCATAGTGTGTGTCCTTTTGAAATGTGTCTGGATATGAGCCTTTTTGCAGATGCGGTGATCTGCGATTACAACTATCTGTTTGACCCCCATGTGTATCTGAAGCGTTTCTTTTCGGAAGGAGTAAAGGAGGATTATCTTTTCCTGGTGGACGAGGCCCACAATTTGGTGGACAGAGGAAGGGAGATGTACAGCGCTGTCCTTTTAAAGGAGGACTTTCTGGCGCTGAAAAGGACGGTGAAGGATTATGACGGCCGGATGTACCGTCAGCTTGAGCGCTGCAACAGGGAGCTGCTGGAGCTAAAAAGGGAGTGTGAGACCTACCGCTATCTGGACAGCGAACAGGCGGCGCCCTTTATCGGGGCGGTGCAGAGACTGTCCGGGATAATGAGCGACTATCTGGAGGATCATGAGGAAAGTCCCATTAAGCAGGAGGTGCTTGATTTTTACTTTGAGATCTCCCATTTTCTGCTGATAAGCGATAAGCTTGACCGCAATTATGTGATTTATACTCAGATGGAGTCGGATGCAGGCTTTTCCTTCCGCCTGTTTTGTGTAAATCCATCTAAAAATCTGAAGGAATGTATGAGCAGGGGGCGGAGCACCATTCTCTTTTCCGCTACGTTTCTGCCCATTCAATATTATAAGAGCCTGCTGGGGGGAGATCAGGAGGATTACGAGGTCTATGCCAGATCAGTGTTTGACCAAAGGCGCAAGGGACTTTTTATTGCAGAGGATGTGACCAGCAAATATACCAGAAGATCTGAAACGGAATATTATAATATTGCAGCCTATATTCATAGGATCACGCAAAGGCGGGCAGGAAACTATTTGATCTTTTTTCCTTCCCATGCCTTTTTGCAGAGTGTCTATGACAGCTATGTGAGAAATTTTTCAGGGGAAGAAAAGTGCCTTGTCCAGGAGGAATATATGGATGAGGAGGAAAGGGAAGCCTTTTTGTCCCGGTTTGATAAGGAGGGGGAGGAGGAAACGCTGCTTGGCTTCTGCGTTCTGGGAGGGATTTTCAGTGAAGGGATCGATTTAAAGCATGACCGCCTGATCGGAGCGGTGATCGTGGGAACCGGCCTTCCCCAGGTGTGCAATGAAAGAGAGATCCTGAAGAGATACTTTGATGAACAGGGAGAAAACGGCTTTGATTACGCCTATAAATATCCGGGTATGAATAAGGTATTACAGGCGGCAGGCAGGGTCATCCGTACCGTAGAGGATGTGGGGATCGTGGCCCTTCTGGATGAACGTTTCTTGACCAGTCAGTATCTCAGGATGTTCCCAAGAGAATGGGACAGCTATGAACAGGTTTCCCTGGAGGCTATTGCCAGACGGGTGGAGCGCTTCTGGGATGAATGGCTTTGAAAAATGAAGGACATGAGATGAAATGACGCCGAATTATACCAAACATGACACTTGTGTCATTGTGGATAACTTTGTGGAAATGGGGGATTTCTCGAAAAATTACCCTTTTTTATTTGTGGATAGAAAAATGGAAAAAGAAAAAAACTGCAAGACCAGAAATGCAAATTTAAAAAAATACTTGGCTAGTCAATCAAAAGAACCCTAAAATTGTCCGGAATAGTCAAAACAGTTTTTTGGTGGAAAATATATACCCTGAATACAGAATATGATAAAATAAGAACCGGTAGAAATACAAAATGATAAAATAAGGAGACGTAAGAAATGTGGGCATATGAAAGTGTATTTTATCAGATTTATCCCCTTGGATTTTGTGGGGCGCCTTTTGAAAATGACGGAGTGTTGGAGCATCGGATCCGCAAGGTGGAGGAATGGATCCCCCATATGAAAAAGCTGGGGATCAATGCAGTTTATTTTTCACCGGTATTTGAATCCGACACACATGGCTATAACACCAGAGATTATAAGAAGCTTGATGTCAGACTGGGAACCAATGAGGATTTTAAGCAGGTATGTGAAAAGCTTCATGAAAATGGGATCCGTGTAGTGCTTGACGGAGTATTTAATCATGTGGGCAGAGGCTTCTACCAGTTCCAGGATGTGATCCGCAACCGGGAGAATTCCCCTTATCTTAACTGGTTTCATATCAATCTGGGAGGCAACTCGGGCTATAATGACGGATTATGGTATGAAGGCTGGGAAGGAAATTATGATCTTGTGAAGCTGAACCTTCAAAATGAAGAGGTGGTACAGCATATCTTTGACGCTGTGAGATATTGGGTAGAGGAATTTCAGATAGATGGACTGAGACTGGATGTGGCGTATTGTCTGGACGAAAACTTTGTCAGAAGGCTGAGGAGCTTTACGGATGGGCTGAAGGAGGATTTTTACCTTTTGGGAGAGATGCTTCACGGAGATTATAACCGGATGGTCAATGATGCCATGCTTCATTCAGCTACCAACTACGAATGCTATAAGGGATTGTATTCCAGCTTTAACAGCATGAACCTGTTTGAGATCGTACATTCCCTGCTCCGTCAGTTTGGGCCGGAGAATTGGACTCTTTATAAAGGAAAGCATATGCTGTCCTTTGTGGACAATCATGATGTGACCAGGGTAGCCAGTATCTTAAACAATGAAAAGCATCTGCCCCTGATTTATGCGCTTTGCTTTGGCATGCCGGGAATTCCCTGTGTATATTATGGAAGCGAATGGGGAGCAAAGGCAGAAAAGAACCAGGGAGATCCGGCGCTCCGCGCCTGCTTTGAAGCGCCTGTGTTTAATGAGCTGTCCGAATGGATCAGCAGGCTTGCAGAGGCAAAGAAGCAGTCAAAGGCATTAAACTACGGAGATTTCCGTTCTGTGGTTCTGACCAACAGGCAGTGTATCTTTGAGAGAAAGACAGAGGGAGAAAGAGTGCTTGTAGCCATCAATGCGGACGATCAGCCCTATACCGCTCATTTTGATGCGGGATGCGGACAGGCAGTGGATCTGATCACCGGAAAGCTCCATGACTTTGGAGGCGGCAGCCAGCTTGAGCCGTACAGTGCAGCCTTTTGGAAAATGGAAAGATAGGCGGCAAATAAGAGAAGAAAGATAAACATAAAATAGGCAGGGGGTAACCGCTTCCAAAAGTAAACTTTTGAGGCCGGCTGTTCCCTGCTTATTTTTTTCTTCTTAAGCTATTGACAAAACAATATTATATGGCGTATAGTAAGTAAACAAGAAACAATATTATACAGCATATAATATTATAAAACATAAGCTTTGGATCCAGGAAAGAATATTCATCAGGAAGAAAGGAGCAAGGGTATGGTTTTTAATACAGGAGCGGCACTTTTGGACGCCATTGTGCTGGCTGTTGTCTCGCGGGAGCCGGAAGGAGCCTATGGCTACAAGATCACCCAGGATGTAAGACAGGTCATAGAGCTTTCGGAATCTACGTTATATCCGGTACTGAGGCGGCTGCTAAAGGAGGAATGCCTGGAGGTCTATGACATGGAGTGCGCAGGACGGAACAGGCGGTATTACAAGGTCACGGAAAAGGGACGCTTGCAGTTAAATCTGTATGAGAGTGAATGGCACAGATATTCAGCAAAAATCAATAAAATCTTTGAGGGATGAAAGTGAGGAAATAAAATGAGCAGATGGGAATTCATGAGGCAGTTGGAAGAACTGCTGTCTGATATTTCACCAAGTGAGAGAGAAGAAGCACTTCAATATTATAATGATTATTTTAATGATGCCGGAAAGGAGAACGAGCAGGAGGTTATTAAGGCTCTTGGAAGTCCCGGACAGGTTGCACAGATCGTAAAGGATGGTCTGGGGGACAACACCGGCGCAGGAGAATTTACAGAAAACGGATTTATGCTGGAAAAGGTTCAGGCAGCCTCCGGTGAGCAGAAAGGGAGCGGAGCGAAGACGCAGGAAAAAACGCCTCCAAAGGATCAGAAAAAAGATCCGCTGCCCGGCTGGGCTATTGTCCTGCTTGTAATAGGAGGTATTTTCTTATCTCCCGTGATCCTGGGAATTGCAGGATCTGTGATCGGCGTCATCTTCAGCATTTTCATGGCAGTGATCGGCCTGGTGATCGGCTTTGGAGCCACAGCGCTGGCGCTTTATGTTACGGCTATCGCTCTTGTGATCGTCGGGTTTGGAATTTTCCTTGAGAACCCGGTAGCGGCCATCGGCATGATCGGGGCAGGATTTATCTGCGCCGCACTTGGGGTCTTGTTTATGATCCTGACGGTGCTTTTAGTAGGAAAGCTCATACCGGCCATCTGTCAGGGAATCGGATATATCTTCCGCAAAATTTTTGAAAAAAAGGAGGCGGCTTAAATGAAAAAGTTTATAAAAGGAAGCCTGATCACGGCAGGAGTTTTCTTTGCAGTAGGATTTATCATGCTTGCCATCTGCCTGGCAGCCGGAGGAGGCAGAGCGGCGGGAACGCTCAGAAGTGATATTTTTCCGGGCAGGATCGGAAAGCAGGCTGCAACAGCGATAGACTCTTTTTTTAACGGCGTTGATAATCTGGACAGTCACAATGATCCGTTTTTCCAGACACTGACGGTTAATGAAAAAACTTACAGCGCCGGAGAAATCGTGGAGGATAAGATCGATCCGGAGGCAGTGCAAAATCTGGATCTTGATCTGTCCATGGGGTATCTGCAGGTACAGAAAAAGGATACAGAGGACGGGCAGATCCATATCAGCATGACAGGCGGAGGAAAATGCAGCTATTATGAGAAGGATGGTACTCTTTATATAGAAGGTTTTGCAAGGGATGAAAACCGTTCCTGGTTTGAAAATATAGGGGAGAGCGGAAATGAGATCACTGTGGAGATCCCTTCCGGTTTCACGTTCCAGAAGATCCATGCCGTCATAGGCGCCGGAGAGATGACGCTTTCAGACATGGAGACCGGTGAATTTGAAGGAGAAATTGGAGCCGGGCGTATGCAGATTGACCGGATGCAGGTGCAGGATGCAAGGCTGGAGATCGGTATGGGAGACTGCTCCTTTGAAGGAGCAATCAGCGGAGAACTGGATGCAACCTGCGATATGGGAAATCTGGATTTTATTCTGGAAGGAGAGGAAACGGATCATAACTATGAAATTGACTGTGCCATGGGCAATATTGACATTGGAAGCGACAGCTTTTCCGCCTTTTCTACAGAAAGAACCCTGGATCACCAGGCTGCAGACACTTACAGGCTGACCTGCAATATGGGAAACATAAGCGTGTATTTTAAATAGAAGAAACAAAACAGCTCCCGAAAATGGGAGCTGTCAGTCTTATTTGCTTAAGGTAAAGAAAAGACCCGCTTTCTTCAAGGCAGGGCGCAGGGCCATGTAGATCAGGACAGATACGATGGTGGAGGTCACTGCGTTAATGGAGGTTGCAGCAACGTTCCATGCCAGCGTCAGCTCTGCGGCAGGCTTTCCCAGAATGACAAGCTTGTAGAAGTAGCCAACCAGGGGATCAAAGATCACGTTAAAGAGCAGGCCACCTGCTGCGGCAAGGGTGGTAAAGAGAGCTACTTTCTTGGTATCTGTTTCGATGGTGATCTTTCCGATCTTATGTGCGATCAGACCGGTGATCAGACCGATGCAGAACTTTAATAAAAAGGTTTTGGGAGCATATACAATATAAACAGGATCCAAAAGGTCGCCGATGGTCATGCCGATAGCGCCTCCCAGGCCGCCGTAAACACCGCCGAGCAATAAAGCGCCAAGAACGCAGACGGCGTTTCCAAGGTGGATGGAGGTTGCATCTCCTCCGGGAAGAGGGATCTTAATCTGTAAAAAGGTAAAGACCACATAGGAAAGGGCTGCCATCAGTCCGGTTAATGCAATTTTCTGTGTTGTTTGTTTTTTCATCATGTGCCTCCTCATTTCGTTATGTATTTTATGAAACCTAATTATACACAGGAGTGGCATATCAAAAAGTACCAATTTGAAACTTTTTTATAATACCAGTTTGGAATATCCGCCAAAAGTCTCAGTTGCGAAAGCGAAAAAGGCTTGGTAGTATGGAGGAGAACTGCAAAGAGCTTGTGTGACGGAGAGTGTTATGAAAAAAGGGATCAGCGGAAGCGCCTTAAAAATAATTGCATTGATTTCGATGACAGTAGATCATGGGGCCTATACTCTTTTAGGCACCATGCTTGCCTATTATGGAATTACCTCGGTCAGCGATTACTCATTGACCTATATAGGAGGACTGCTGCAGCAGGGAAGCGTGGGCTTTTTTTATCTGGCTTATCAGATCTGCAGGCTGCTTATAGGAAGACTGGCCTTTCCCATTTTTATTTTTCTTCTGGTAGAGGGCTTTTTACATACAAAAAGCAGGAGCCGCTATGCAGCAAGACTGTTTTTGTTTGCCCTGCTTTCAGAGGTGCCCTTTGACCTGGCTTTTTACCGGGAACCCATAAGCATGAAGGGGCAGAATGTGTTTTTTACCCTGCTGATCGGAATGCTGATGCTCTGGGGCATTGAGAGTCTGGAAAAAAGGATACGGAACCTTGTGCTGCGCACGCTGTGCATCCTGCTTTGCATGAGCGCCGCTGCTTTTTTGAGTAATGCCATCCATGCGGATTATCGTTATATGGGCATTTTGTCCATAGCGCTTTTGTACCTGTTCAGGCAAAACAAAGGCACCCAGCTTATCATGGGCTGCGCCAGCTTTTTCTGGGAGCCGACGGCCTGTCTTTCCTTTGTGCCCATTGCATTTTACAATGGAAAAAGAGGGCTTTCCATGCGGTATTTCTTTTATCTGTATTATCCCCTTCATTTACTGGCTTTTTATGGACTGAGAAAGCTTTTGGTGGCCTGCGTTTTATAGAAACATGCGGCCGGTGTGTAGCAAAAAAATAGAAATAGTGGTTGACTTTTCAGAAAAAAGAGGAGTATACTACTTAAAAAGTTAACTAGTTAAATATTAACTAATTAACAAAGGAGCAGACCATGAAAAAGGAAGAGCGGAAGGAAAAACAAAGAGAGATCATTAACCTTTTCCGGCAGTCGGATCAGGCTGTGAAGCGCTGTATTGACAGAAAGGTGAAGGATACAGGGGTTTACAGGAGCCAGCACAGGATCCTGATGATGCTGGGAGCTCACCCGGATTTTACCCAGACCATGCTGGCGGAAAAGCTGGAGGTGTCTCCGGCCGCAGTGGCCGTTTCCTTAAAGAAGCTGGAAAAGTCAGGGCATATCAGCAGAGCCTGTGATGAACTGGACAACCGGATGAACCGGGTGGTGATCACGGAAAAAGGGAAAAAAGCCATTGAGATCAGCCACCGGTATTTTGGGGAGATCGAGGACTTCCTTCTTCAGGATTTTTCCTGTGAGGAGATGGAGGCTCTTTCCGATTATCTGAAAAGAATTATGAAAAATGGAGAGAATTATTATGACTCTCTCTTAAAATAAAAAGAATAGGAGGAGATTATGAAACGTTATTGGAAGTATATTAAGCCTTACCTTTCCGCATTTATCATTGGGCCTATTTTAATGATCGTGGAAGTGGTCGGTGAGGTGCTTTTACCAAAGTTTATGGCCAACATCATTAATATCGGGGCTGCAAACCATGATGTACCCTATATTATTTCCATGGGGGCGGTGATGGTGCTCACGGCGCTTTTTATGATGGCAGGAGGCGTGGGAGGCGCTTATTTTGCAGCCAAAGCAGCCATCAGCTTTTCAGCTGACCTGCGCAGCGATACCTTTCAAAAGGTACAGCAGTTCTCCTTTGCCAATCTGGATCAGTACAGCACAGGCTCCCTGGTGACCAGGCTGACCAATGATGTGACCCAGGTGCAGAATCTGATCAACATGGCGCTCCGTATGATGCTCAGGGCGCCGGGAATGCTGATCGGAGCGCTGATCATGGCCTTTATGATGAATGCCGAGCTTGCCCTTGTGATCCTGGTGGTGATCCCGGTGCTGGTACTTTTGATCGGACTGGTAATCAAAACTGCTTTTCCCCGGTTTAATATGATGCAGAAGAAGCTGGACGCCCTGAATTCCAATATTCAGGAGGTGCTGACCAATGTCCGGGTGATCAAATCCTTTGTGAGGGGAGAATACGAGGAAGAGAAATTTGCCAGATCCAATGAGGAACTGAAGGAGTCCAGTCTGAGCGCTTTTAATGTGGTGATCTTAAATATGCCCATTATGATGCTGATCATGAATTTGACAACCCTTGGAGTTGTGTGGTTTGGAGGAAAACAGATCCTGGCAGGCACCATGCCGGTAGGAGATCTGACCGCCTTCACCTCTTACATTGTGCAGATCCTGATGTCACTGATGATGCTGGCAATGGTGCTTTTGCAGTGCTCCAGGGCCATGGCGTCCCTTCATCGTATTACGGAGGTGCTGGATACAAAGGTCACCCTGACAGATGAAGGCTGTGCAAAACCGGATAAAAAGGTAGAAAGCGGGAAGGTGGAATTTAAAGATGTAACCTTCCGTTATTATAAGGATAATAAGGAAGCAGTGCTGTCCCATATCAGCTTTCAGATCGAAAGCGGGAAGGTCCTTGGAATTATCGGCGGCACCGGAAGCGGAAAGACAACGCTGGTGCAGATGATCCCAAGACTCTATGACGCAGATCAGGGCGAAATCCTGGTAGACGACGTAAATGTAAAGGATTATTCCCTTCAGAACCTGCGTCAGGGCGTGGGAATGGTATTACAGAAAAATGTGCTTTTCTCAGGGTCTATTATGGAGAATTTAATGTGGGGGGATGAAGAGGCCTCCCGGGAAGAAATTCTGCAGGCGGCCAGAGCCGCCCAGGCAGATGGCTTTGTGTCGGGCTTGATGGCTTTGTGTCGGGCTTTGTAAAAGGCTATGAGACAGAGCTGGGGCAGGGAGGCGTAAATGTCTCCGGAGGACAAAAGCAGAGACTCTGCATTGCCAGGGCGCTGATCAAAAAGCCCAAGATCCTGATCCTGGATGATTCCACCAGCGCAGTGGATACGGCAACAGAGGCAAAGATCAGGGAAAGCTTTGGCACTACCCTGAAGGATACCACCAAGATCGTGATCGCCCAGAGAATTACCTCTGTGATGGAGGCAGATGAAATTCTGGTGCTGGAGGAAGGTCAGATCGTGGGAAAGGGCAGCCATGAGGAACTGCTTGCAGGATGTCAGGCCTACCAGGAAATCTATTATTCCCAGATGGATAAGGAGGCGAGCGCATCATGAAACCGGAAAAGCTGGAATATCTGAAAAAGAAATATGAAGAGAAATTAAATCCCGCCCAAAATGCAGATGCGCTCATGCCGCCCGGCAGGGGAAGGGGAATGGGAAGACCCGGAAAGGGCGCTGCCATGGGAGGCAGAAAGCCTAAAAATGCTGGCGCTACGGTGGGAAGGCTGTTTGGCTATATTGCCCATGAAAAATGGAAGCTTTTTATCGTGCTGTTATGCGTGGTAGGCGGAACGGCTGCAAACCTGGCCGGCTCCTATATGCTTCGTCCCATTATCAACGGACTGACCTCTGACGAGGGGAGCGTATCAAAGCTTTTGCAGGGGATCAGCGTCATGGCTGCTATTTATGTGGCGGCAGTGCTGGCACAGTACCTGCAGCAGAAGATCATGATCGGCATTTCCCAGAATGCCATTCAGAAGCTCAGAAACGAGCTGTTTGAAAAGCTGCAAAAGCTTCCGGTGAGATATTATGACACCAACAATCACGGGGATGTGATGAGCCGCTTTACCAATGATGTGGATGCAGTAGGGGAAATGCTGAACAATACCGTTGTACAGCTGATCTCCGGAACCATCAGCATTATCGGTACCTTTGCGCTGATGCTCTATACCAACGTATGGCTGACTTTGATCACGATTGTGATGATCCCCCTGATGCTTAAGGCTGTGAAGCTAGTGGGAGGAAAGAGCCGGAAATATTATCAGGCCCAGCAGGCCGCCATCGGAACCATGAACGGTTACATTGAGGAGACCGTTACCGGACAGAAGGTGGTAAAGGTATTCTGCCATGAGCAGGAGGCAAAGGAAGAGTTTGAATATTTAAATCAGGATCTGCGCAGAAAGCAGATCGGGGCCCAGTTCTTTGGAGGGATCATGGGGCCTGTGATGGGGAATCTAAGTCAGGTCAGCTATTCCCTGACGGCCTGTATCGGAGGCATCCTCTGCGTCCTTAGAGGCTTTGATGTAGGCGGACTTACCGTATTTGTCAATTATTCCAGGCAGTTTTCCAGGCCCATTAACGAGGTGGCAATGCAGGTCAATACCATTTTTTCAGCCCTTGCCGGCGCAGAGCGCGTGTTTGCCGTCATGGATGAAAAGCAGGAGGAGGAAGACCCTGAAAATGCCATCGGCATGGAAACTGATGAACAGGGAAGCTTTTATGTGATCCCCAGACAAAACGAACTGACAAAGCAGGAGGGCTTTCTTGCAGATGTGTGCAGGGAGGATGAACAGAATTATTATAAGCCTGTGCGGGGAGCCGTTACTTTAGATCATGTGACCTTCGGTTATCTTCCTGATAAAACTATTTTGAAGGACATTTCCCTTTACGCGAAGCCGGGACAGAAAATTGCTTTTGTAGGTTCTACCGGCGCAGGAAAGACCACCATTACAAATCTGATCAACCGCTTTTACGATATTGACAAGGGAATGATCACACTGGATCAGATCCCCATCACCCAGATTAAAAGGGATGATCTGAGAAAAAATATTTCCATGGTGCTTCAGGACACCCATCTGTTTACGGGAACTGTCCGGGAAAACATCCGGTACGGACGTCTGGACGCCACAGATGAAGAAGTAGAGCAGGCGGCAAGGACTGCCAGCGCCCATTCCTTTATCATGCGCCTTGAGCATGGCTATGACACCATGCTGGAAGGAGATGGAGCTAATTTGAGCCAGGGCCAGAGACAGCTGATCAATATTGCCAGGGCTGCGATTTCCAAGGCGCCTGTCCTGATCCTGGATGAGGCGACCAGTTCAGTAGATACCAGGACGGAAAAGCATATTGAACGGGGAATGGACCGGCTGATGGAACAGAGAACGACGCTGGTGATCGCCCACAGGCTTTCTACAGTCAGAAATGCCAATGCCATTATGGTGCTGGAAAACGGCGTGATCATAGAGCGCGGCGACCACAAGGATCTGCTGGCGCAGAAGGGCCGTTACTACGAGCTTTATACAGGGCTGTCAGAATTAGAATAAAAAGATACTGAAAAAATGATCTGGTCTGTCATAGGCATCTCCTATAACTGGCCAGATTTTTTCAATATTGTACAAAAGAAAAGGGAGATGCTATACTCTGTCTATCGAACAAAGAGAAACATTCTTAGGAGGAGAAATATTATGAAAAAGTTTTTAGTAATTTTACTTACAGGAGCATTTGTAGTGGGAGCCCTTTCAGGCTGTGGTTCCAAGTCAGGCGGAGATGATAAGGTGATCAAGGTAGCCGCATCCGCAACCCCTCATGCAGAGATCTTAGAGCAGGCAAAGCCGATTCTGGCAGAACAGGGATATGACCTTCAGGTAACCGTTTTTGATGATTATGTTCAGCCCAACGAGGTAGTGGAAAGCGGCGACTTTGACGCCAACTATTTTCAGCACATCCCTTACCTTGACAGCTTTAATGCAGAAAAGGGAACACACCTTGTAAATGCAGGCGGCATCCACTACGAGCCCTTCGGAATTTATCCCGGAACCAAGTCAGACCTTGCAGAGGTAGCAGACGGCGACAGCGTTGCAGTACCCAATGATACCACAAACGAGGCAAGAGCACTGCTTCTGTTACAGGACAACGGACTGATCACCTTAAAGGAGGGTGCAGGACTTGAGGCAACTGTCAATGATATTGAAGAAAATCCTTACAACCTGGAGATCGTTGAATTGGAGGCAGCACAGGTTCCCAGAGTAGTAGGCGAGGTTGCTTATGTGGTATTAAACGGTAACTACGCACTGGAAGCTGGCTATTCCGTAGCAAAGGACTCCCTTGCATATGAGAGCAGCGACTCCGAAGCAGCAAAAACCTATGTAAACGTGATCGCAGTGAAGGAAGGAAATGAAAACGCTGATAAGATCAAAGCGCTGGTGGATGTATTAAAGTCCGACACCATTAAGAATTACATCAACGACACCTATGACGGCGCAGTAATCCCCTTTGAATAAATCCTTCTGATCGTGTATAATAAAAGAGTCGGAAGAATACAGGGCAGGCCCCGGAACCACAGTTCCGGGGCCTTTTCTTACGAAGGAAGAGGATGATCTGATATAGGGTTTCTGAACGGCATGGAGGTAAGAGAACGAATTGCTTTTCTTATTCGGTTTACCTGGCCTTCGGCGGCGCTGGAAGCAAGAAGAGTAAAAGCGATGTAGGAATAAATTTCTTTTAGATCATTCAGGGCTTCTGATGAGTAAACGATAGAATAGGCATCATCCATATACCAAACTCCTTTGCAAGTTCAGCATCTAATTCTGTGCGGTTCATATCGCCGATCGCTGTTGGTCTCGCAGAAGGCAGCTGAAGACTGAAAGGAATACCTCTTGTAAGAACAATCTGACTATAGAGCATTTGAATTGCACTTGAAGGGGAAATGCCGAGTTGTGCGAGAATATTTTCTGCATTTTCTTTTAGTCCTGTATCAATACGGGCATAAACTGCTGATGTATTTGCCATAAAAATCACACTAGTATATCCAATAATGATAGCATGTGCAAGCAAATGCAAGCAGAAATGAAAAAGATAGGAGAACAACATGACACTGACACAGCTTAGATATGTAATAGCCATCGCAGACACAGGTTCCATGAACGAAGCGGCAAGGGAACTGTTTATTGCACAGCCGAGTCTTTCCCAGGCAATGAGGGAGCTGGAGGAGGAAATCGGGATCACGATCTTTAACAGAAGCAACAGGGGCGTAATGATCACTCCGGAGGGAGAGGAATTTCTGGGCTATGCAAGGGCGGTAGTGGATCAGTACCGGCTGGTGGAGGATCGTTACATTGAAAAGAAGAACAGCAAAAAGAGGTTTAGCGTTTCCATGCAGCACTATTCCTTTGCGGTGAAGGCTTTTGTGGAAATGGTCAAGCAGTTTGGCATGGATGAATATGAATTTGCAGTTCATGAAACCAAAACCTATGAAGTGATTGAGGATGTAAAGAATTTCCGAAGCGAAATCGGCATTCTTTATCTGAACGATTTTAACAGGGCGGTGCTGACAAAGCTTTTCCGGGAGCTTTCCCTGGAATTCCACGAGCTTTTTCCCTGCGGCATTTATGTGTATATCTGGAAGGGCCATCCACTTGCGGGCAAGGATGAGATTGCCCTGGAGGAGCTGTCCGAATACCCTTGCCTTTCCTTTGAACAGGGAGCCAACAATTCCTTTTACTTTGCGGAGGAGGTGCTCAGCACCTATGCCTACAAACAGCTGATCAAGGCAAATGACAGGGCAACCATGCTGAATTTGATGATCGGATTAAACGGCTATACGCTCTGCTCCGGAATTATCAGCGAAGATCTGAACGGCTCTGATTACTGTGCGGTAAAGCTGAAGTCAGATGAAGTGATGACCATTGGTTATCTGAAGAGAAGGGGAGTTTCTATCAGCCCCTTGGGACAAAAATATCTGGAAGAAATTGCGAAATTTAAAGAAGGCGCATTATCATAAAAATATAAAAAAGTCAAGTACGAATTTTGCATTCCGAATTTCCTTTTTTGGAAGTTGCCACCTGCCGCTTGTTTGGATAGAATGTCTTTCAGAAACAAAAACAAATAAAAAGAAAGAAAGTTTAGGAGGACAAGAGTTATTATGAAAAAGAAGTTTTTGGCAATGATCATGGCAGGTGTTATGGCAGCAGCGCTGCTTACGGCATGTGGCGGCGGTTCTGAGGAGACAGCTGCTGAGGATACTGCAGTGGAAGAAACAGCAGAGGACACAGCAGAGGACACAGCAGATACAGAAGATGCAGGCGATATGGTATCAGATG
Source organism: Firmicutes bacterium CAG:534 (assembly GCA_000436115.1). Lineage (GTDB taxonomy): Bacteria > Bacillota > Clostridia > Lachnospirales > Lachnospiraceae > Suilimivivens. The sequence goes on from FR894567.1 coordinate 37,966, forward strand.
AGACCTTTGAAATCCTGCAGGATAATTACGCAACCATGGTAGAAGCTTATAATGCGGTAGCAGAGCTTTACAGCAGTGATGAGATCGCAGCAGACGCTGACATCGAGGATACAATGAACAAGGCAGCAGATGTGATCAACCAGATGGGTGAAATCACACAGGACAGCATGACAGAAGCAGATGCAGAGGATTTAAACAGCGCAATGGTTGATATTCTGGATGCACTCTCCATGCTTGTAGATGGAATGCAGGAAGCAGATGGAGCAGCTGACGCAGAAGCAGCAGACGGCGCAGTATCTGATGAGACCTTTGCAATCCTTCAGGATAACTTCAAGACCTTATCTGATGCATATGATATCGTTGCTGATTACTATATGTCTGATGAAGTAGAAGCAGATGCAGACATCGAGGACATTTTAAACCAGACAGCAGATGTAATCAATGAAATGGGCGAGATCAGCCAGGATACTATTACTGAGGAAGATGCCGTTACATTAAACGATACTATGATGAGCCTTATGGACAGCCTTCAGACCATCGTTGATGCAATGTAATCTTAAACCAAAAGGGGAATTTTTTTCGGCGGCATAGGGTGCTATGCCGCCAATTTTTTAAGGCAAAGACAAAAGTGCAGGAAGCGAGGATGGAACATGGGACTTGGGGATTTGTTTGGTGTACGGATCGAAAAGCTGAATTTAAAGGGAAGCTTTGAAACCATAAAAGAACTGTATGAAGCGATCAAGGATGTAGACTTTGAGGCAGGGAAACCGGAGCTTGTGAAGGACGGCCTTGCATGGGTGATTGCATTTCCACAGCTTGACCGCAATAATCAGGTGCAGATTTTAGGAAGCAAGGGAAAATATTCTGTACAGAGAAGCGTTCAGCCTGCGGGACTTGGAAATCTGGCGGCTAATCTGGCGCTTGATAAGATCACCGAAGGCTTCAGCAGCATGTCCGGCGCATTTGGTGATACAAAGAAATTATGTATGGAACAGGTTACCAAGACGGCAGATACGATCAATGGTCTTGGGATCTGAAATCCTGCAGGGCCTTTTTGGCAGCGCTTAATTCCTCACGGCGGATATGGACATTTGTCCCATCTGACATGGTGAAAATGTGAAATTCCGGGTCGATCTCCTGTGCATAGGTGAGATTGACCAGGAAGCTTTTGTGGCAGCGGAAAAAGGGCTGCATATCAAAACGGTCTTCATAGTCATCCAGCTTTCCGCTGGCTTTGACGGAACTGCCGTCATGTAAATGAAAGACAACTGCATGTCCCATTTGTTCAGCATAAGTGATCTGATCAAAGGGAATGGAAACATCTTTACCGGATATTTGAAGGAGCAGGCTTGGAATCTGCTCCTTTTTAAAACGTGCAAGCTCAAGCAGTTCCATGACAGCCTTTTTCTGAACGGGCTTTTCAATATATTTCAGGGCGTCCAGGCGATAGCTTTCCAGTGCAAATTCCGTGCTTGTGGTGGCAAAGGCAACGGGAACATGGGAATCGATCTTGCGGATCGCTGTGACAGCGTCAATACCGGTCATTCCCTCCATATAAATATCCATAAAGATCAGATCATATTTTCCACGGCCAAAATCCGCTAACAGGGCTTCTCCGCTGTCAAATGCGGAAACTACAGCGGGAATGCCGCAGCCGTTTATAAGAAAGATCAGTCTTTTCTGTTCGATTGCGCTGTCTTCACAGACAGCAATGCGAAGTGCTTCCATCGTTGTTTTTCAGCCGCCTTTGCTAGAATTGACTACATTATAAATTTCGGTGGCAGGAAAGTCAATCTGAAAGTAGCAGATGGGGGAGCTGTTCCGTTGTTGCACAGGGGGCATTTCCTGTGTTAAGATTGCCTTGTAAAATGATTGAATGAGGGGAAGGAATAAGGAACGTGAAGGAACAAAAGACAAGAGAATGGATGGTAAAAACAGGACGGGAGCTGCTTGACACCGGACTTGTTGCAAGAACCTGGGGCAACATAAGCTGCAGATGCGGAGAACAGGATTTTCTCATAACGCCCAGTGGACTTGATTATACAAGGACGCAGCCGGAGGATATTGTGAAGGTAAGCCTCCTCACCGGAGAATGGGAGGGAAGGAGAAAGCCCTCCAGCGAAAGAGGCGTGCACAGTATTGCCTATCAGATGTTTCCGGAAGTGCAGTATGTGATCCATACCCATCAGATCTTTGCAACCGCTTTTGGCATTGCCGGATTTGAGGAGCTTATGCTGACACAGGAGCAAAGGCTGCAGCTTGGCGGGATCGCACTGGCGGAATATGGTCTTCCGGGTTCTGAGAAACTGGTTCAGGAAGTAAAAAAGGCCATGGAAAGCGGGGCGCAAACGATCCTGATGGCGCATCACGGCGCACTGCTATGTGCAAGGACAGGGGAAGAAGCTCTCAAAAAGGCATTTCTTTTGGAGGAGATCTGCAAGGAGAGCATCAGCAGCGAAGAAAAGTCACGGCTGGTGAGGGAGAAAGAAGCTTTGCTCTGCCCGGAGGGGGAAAAGCTGTTAGAGGAGCTGCGCAAAGTATTTCCCTGTGTGGAAGTGGTGAATACAGCGCCGGTATACAGTTGGGCAGAGGAAGGAAAAGATCTAAGGGCGCAGGTGGATGATATGGCTCAGATGATCGGACTGATCATTGGAGCGATACCGCTTAAAAAAGCTGCGGTGCTGAGAATTCTCCGAAAGAAAAATGTAGTTTTTGTGCAGGGGGTAGGCGCCATTGTCAGAGGAAATACACAGGATGATGTGACGGCTCTCGCCCTTCTGGTGGAAAAAGCGGTGATCTGCGCCATGCGGGCGGCACACTGCAAAGTAAAGGCAGAGCTGTCCCTGAACGACGTTGCAAAAATGCGGAATATGTACGTTAGACAGTATGCGCAGCAAAAGGAAGGCTAACCTCCTGGTTTAAAAATGCACAAAAAAAACGAAGGAAAAAAGAAAAATTTGGTGAAACATTCCATGCTATAGGTGTTATAATTGCATTGTAACAAAGAAGACCTACTTAACAAACCTCTTTATCGATGAAATAAAGTTGAAGGCTGCTAAGCAAATCAGATTTTTGGAGGAAAAGACAAATGAATACTTTAAAAGCTGAAAAAAGAAGCATGGATGTGAAAGCCAAGAGACTTAGAAGAGAAGGTTACGTTACCGGAAACGTATTCGGAAGGGAGATCAAAGGCTCCATTCCCGTTAAAATGGACAAGCTGGAAGTGGATCGTATTCTTGCAGCAGCCGGCAAGGGCAGCCAGGTGATGCTGGATGTGGAAGGCAAGAAATATGATGTGCTGATCAAGGAAATTGATTACAATACACTTACGAGAAGAGTAGAGGAAATTGATTTTCAGGCTCTGGTCAGCAATGAAAAGGTTCACTCCGTAGCAGAGATCGTTCTGATCAACCATGATAAACTGGCTGCCGGAGTAGCCCAGGAAATGCTCCATGAGGTTTCCTACAAGGCTCTGCCTGCTGCACTGGTAGACAAGATCAAAATTGATATCAGCAGCATGGAGGTAGGAGATACCATCAGAGTAAAGGATCTGGAAATTGCCGGAAATAAGGACATTGATATTCTGACAGATCTGGATACTCCGGTTGTGACGGTTACCGCAGTCCACAATGTGGTTCCTGAAGCAGAGGCTGCCGAGGAAGAGGGAGAAGAAGCCGCCAAGTAACGAAAGAGTCAAAAAATAAAATAGAAAAATGGATGGATGCTTTTTACAATGTTGTAATGCAAAAAGCATCCATTTTTTATTAAAAAACAAAAGGAGAAAAGAGATGAACGACAGAAAAAAAAAGAGGAACCGTAAATGTAGTGCTTTGTTATGTGTGTTGGGGAATGCTGACGGTGTTCTGGAATCTTTTGTGGGAGGTAAATTCCGTATATATTCTGGCACAGCGTGTAATCTGGTCCATGATCTTCATGGCGGTCTTTCTGATGGTGCGGCGGCGTTTCGCTGAAGTAAAGGCAGTTTTCCGGGATAAGCGGACTTTGGGGATCTGCCTGGTCAGCGGAGTGCTTGTCTGTATTAACTGGGGCGTTTATATTTATGCGATCAACTCCGGCCATGTGCTGGACGCCAGTCTGGGCTTATTTCCTGGAACCGATCTTTGTAACGGCAATCGGCGTTTTCCTTTTTAAAGAAAAAATGAAGACGCTGGAAAAGCTGACGGCTCTTTTTTCCATTGTGGGCGTTGTCTATCTGATTGCTGTTTACCGGGTGGTGCCGGTCATGGCAGTATTGATCGGACTGAGCTTTGCGGTGTATGGCGCGGTCAAGAAAAGCCTGAAGCTGGATGCGGAGCTTTCCCTTTTCATGGAAACGCTTCTGGTAACCCCCTTTGCCCTTTTGTTCTGTGCCTTTTGTGAGATAAACGGTACAAGCGGCTTACAGGTTTTACAGGGGCCGTGGCTTTTGCTTTTCCCGGCGGCAGGAGTGGTGACCTCCATTCCCCTTCTGCTATTTAACAGAGGCGTCAGACAGATCCCTTATTATCTCACGGGAATTCTGATGTATGTAAATCCTACACTGCAGTTTTTGATGGGACTTTTTTATTTCCATGAACCGCTTGAAATACACAGGCTGATTGCGTTTGGTTTTATCTGGGTGGGAGTGCTGTTTACCATTTGGCAGAACCTGAAGGAAATGAAAAGGATGTAATAGGAGCAGAAGTGTGCTATCATGGTCATATCTTAAGACTACCTGACAGGAAAGAGGAGCCATATGTATCACGATCTCACAAAGGGAAGCATTTCACGTTCTCTGCTTCTTTTTGCCCTTTCCATGATAGCTGGAAATATGCTTCAGCAGCTTTATAATATTGCAGATACACTGATTGTAGGAAGAGTGCTGGGGAGAAACGCCTTGGCGGCAGTGGGCTCAGCCTATGCGCTGCTGACCTTTCTGACCTCTATCTTTCTGGGGCTCAGCATGGGAGCAGGAGCTCTTTTTTCCATTTATAAGGGAAAAGGAGAAAAAGAGGCATTAAAGGCGTCCGTGTATCATGGATTTGTTCTGATCATGTCAGTGACCGTCATCTTAAACATAGCGGTTTATCTGTTTTTGGATCCTATTTTACATTTCCTGAAGGTGCCAGCCGAAGTCTGGGATGGCATGAGGGAATATCTGCTGATTATTTTTGCAGGAATTCTTGCAACATCTCTTTACAACTTTTTTGCCTGCCTGCTCAGGGCGCTGGGAAATTCGGCTGTCCCACTTTGGTTTTTGGCGGTGTCTGCCCTTGTAAATGTGGGACTTGCCCTTTTGTTTGTGGCAGTTTGGAGATGGGGCATAAGGGGGGCTGCTTTTGCACCCATTCTTGCACAATTCCTTTCCGGAATTGGGATCACCTGTTATGTTTTTTTCAAATGCAAAGAGCTCTTGCCGGATCGGCGGTGCAGGGACTTGTGAACAGCTTTGGAGCAGTGGTAATGGCGGCCTT
>FR894567.1:43432-70856 GCA_000436115.1 Firmicutes bacterium CAG:534
TTTGCGGCAGCAGTGAAGATCGATACCTTTGCCTATCTACCGGTGCAGGATTTCGGCAATGCCTATGCAACCTTTGTGGCGCAGAATTACGGGGCGGTGATCTGTATTTTTGCGGAGCCCCTTATGAAAATCTTTATAAGTGCCAGGGAGGCGGAGGTGATCGCATGTGGTGTAGGCTATTTACGGATAGAAGGAGCCTTTTACTGTGGTATCGGCTGTCTGTTTTTATTGTATGGATATTACCGTGGGGTGAAGCGGCCGGAAATGTCGGTGGTTCTTACGGTGATCTCTCTGGGGATGCGGGTGCTTTTGGCTTATCTGCTTTCTGCAAGGATCGGGGAAGTGGGGATCTGGGCAGCCATTCCGATCGGATGGGGGCTGGCAGATCTGACAGGAATTTTTTGCATGCGGTATGGGAAAAAGGCGGAAAATACCTGATTGCAACCGGCAGTTGACAGATTTCCAAGGTGGCTTGGTGGCGTGCAACCACCCGGGCTGGTAGGATAAAGCCATCTTAGGAGAGGAGAAAAGGAAATGATCTTAGCAGAAAAAATCATGAAACTCAGAAAACAGCAGGGATGGTCCCAGGAGGAGTTGGCAATGAAGCTTGGGGTGTCCAGACAGTCTGTTTCCAAATGGGAAAGCGGCGCATCTATACCGGAGCTTGATAAAATTTTGCAGCTTGGAGAATTGTTTGGGGTCAGCACAGATTTTTTGTTAAAGGATGACAGGGAGGATTTTCCTATTATAAATGGGGACGAAGGTGAGCAGAGGCAGGATGGAGCAGGAATGTGGGAAAGGGAACAGAAGCTGCGCCAGGTGACCTTGGAGGAGGCTGATACCTATATGAAGCTGATCCGGAAGGCAGCTTATCGGATTGCAGCCGGCGTCAGCGCCTGTATTCTGGCTCCCATTCCACTGATCGTGCTTGGTGGCATGGCGGAGTACGGGAAAACTGCAATGTCTGAGGATGCAGCAGGTGGAATTGGCATGATCATCCTTCTTTTGATCGTGGCAACAGCGGCAGCAGAGTTTATCAGTGATGGAATGAAAATAGAAAAGTTTTCTTTTCTGGAGAAGGAGCCTTTGAGCCTGCAGTATGGAATTGCAGGGATCGCAGAGCAAAAGAAGGAACAGTTTGCGCCTGTCAAAAGAAACTGCATAGTGATAGGAGTGATGCTCTGCATTTTAGGATTATTGCCCCTCTTTGGAACGGAAGTGGCAGGAGCCTCTGAGTTTGTCCAGGTTCTTTGCGTGGGAGTTCTTCTTGCAATGATCTCCATGGGAACCTTTTTGTTTGTAGCCTCCGGAATGATCGGGGAAAGCTACGACAAGCTGCTCGAGGAAGGGGATTACACAAGGGAAAAGAAACAGGCGAAAAAAAGGACAGAACCTATTAAAGATATTTACTGGTGCCTTGTTGTGGCAGCTTACCTGGTAGTGAGCTTTCTGACAAGACGCTGGGATCTGTCCTGGATCATTTTTGCGGCAGCAGGCCTGGTGTACGCAGCTTTGTGCGGCGTAATGTCCCTGTTTGAAAAGTAATAAGTACCGGCTAGCGGTTTAAAAAGAGAAGGCCGACCAGACAAAATACAACGCCCACAACTTTGTGGATGCTGATGGATTCATGATATAACAGGGCACCCACAAAGAGCAGGGCAATGGAGAGAAATGCGCTCTGAACGATAGAAGCCGTGCTCACCTGCCAGCCGTTCTTGTAGGCATAAATAAAGCCAACCTCCAGTCCGACTACGGAAATTCCAAGAAAGATTTTCAAGATTCCCCTTTTTGAAAGCAATCTTAAACAGCTTTTTGATTACCTGTAGTTATACCGTGGTTACCATTTTATCGGCATCCATGGCGGCATTTGCATTTACTAAAATACAGTTTCCTTATGCCAATGCCATATTCAAGTTATATCTGGCATCCATGATGATTCCTACACAGGTAACCATGATTCCTTTGTTTGTTGTCATGAATAATCTTGGACTGATTAATACCTATCCCAGTGTAATTCTTCCATCCTTGTTCCGGGCATTTGCGGTCTTTATGCTGGTACAGCAGATGCGAGGAATTCCTAATGATTATATGGATGCAGCTGAACTGGATGGAGCCGGTCTGTTCCGGATCTACCGAACAGTTATCTTACCACTGACCAAATCGGCAATTGCAACATTGACCATCACAACCTTCATGGAAAGCTGGAACGATTATTTATGGCCTCTTTTAATGCTGACGGATAAAAATAAAATGACGCTGACATTGGCATTAAACAACTTGAATGGGCAGTATGGAACAGAGTATAATATTCTAATGGCAGGCAGCCTGCTTTCTATGATACCGATTATTATAATTTATACTCTTGCACAAAAATACTTTAAGGAAGGATTAATGGCCGGCGGAGTGAAAGGCTAGTCAGGACAGGAACAATGGTAAGGAAATATATCTTTGGAGAACCGATTGAGACGGATGCTGTGGTAAAGGGGATTGCACCCTCGACATGGAGCGATGGCGTTTTTCAGAAAAAGGAAGATGGTTTTCATTATTCTTTGAAAGAGGATGAAATCGTGTATGGACTGGGAGAAAATGTGCGTGGCACCAATAAGAGGGGCTGGCGTTATATCAGCAACTGCACCGATAATCCGAATCACTGCGAGAATACTAATTCACTGTATGGAGCACACAACTTTATTATGGTGGGTGACGGAGTGCGTGAAACTTATGGCTTCTTTGTGGACACGCCGGGTAAGGTGACCTTCGATATTGGTTACACCGACATTGATGACCTTAGCATTTCCATGGAAGAGGAGAACTGTAAAATTTATCTGATTGAAGCTCCGTCCTACAGGGATGTGGTGCAGGAGTTCCGTGAGCTGATCGGAAGAAGTTATATTGCACCCCGATGGGCATTTGGCTATGGACAAAGCCGGTGGAGCTATGATACGGCAGATGAAGTATGCGAGGTGGCAGCCGAATATAAAAAACATAATATTCCCATAGACAGTATTTATCTGGATATTGATTATATGGAGCGATATAAGGACTTCACGATCAACCGGGACAGCTTCGCCGATTTCGAAGAGCTTGTCGAGGAGATGAAGAAGGAGAAGATACACCTTGTTCCTATTATTGATGGTGGCGTGAAAAAAGAAGATGGTTATGATGTCTACGAAGAAGGTAAGGCGAACGGATACTTTTGCAAGGACGGAAACGGAGAAGATTTCATTATCGGGGTATGGCCCGGTAAATGCTGTTTCCCGGATATGCTCGATGATAAAGCAAGACAATGGTTTGGCGACAAGTACCGGTTTCTGATTGACAAGGGAATTGACGGCTTCTGGAATGATATGAATGAACCGGCAATCTTTTATTCCGAAAAGCGTCTGAAAAAGGTCTTTGAGAAAATGGAAGACTATAAGAAGATGAATCTTGACGTGAATACCTTTTTTGAAATGACCGGAATGATTGGAAGTATCTGTAACAATCCGGAGGATTATGCTTCGTTTTATCATAATTATAAAGGAAAGCGTTACCGTCACGATCAGGTACATAACCTGTTTGGCTATTATATGACGAGAGCTGCTTCCGAGGCGTTTGAGCGTTATGTGCCGGAAAAGAGAATTCTGTTATTCTCCAGGGCATGTTGTTTTCCAGAGCATCCTATATCGGTATGCATCGGTTCGGAGGAATCTGGCAGGGAGACAATGCTTCCAGGTGGTCTCATTTGAAAATGAATGTGAAAATGATGCCCTCTTTAAATATGTGCGGTTTCCTGTATACCGGAGCAGATGTCGGTGGATTCGGGGCAGATGCAACTGAAGATCTGGTATTACGGTGGCTGGAGTTTGCAGTGTTTACGCCATTGCTCAGGAATCATTCGGCAAGAGGAACCAGGAGACAGGAGGTATACTGTTTCTCCCATGTGGAGAAATTTGCGGATGTGATCGGCGTGCGGTATCAGATTCTTCCTTATATTTATAGCGAATATACGAAAATGTTATGGTGGCACCGATCTGCGAGCAGAATGTATCAGGAAGAGTCGTATATTTCCCGGAAAGAATGAAGCAGCTTGTTTTTAAAAATGGTGTTGTGGAAGAAGGAAAAGTATACGAAAAAGGCTTTTCTTATGTGGAAATGCCAATGGGAACCGTGCATGTTTTCTTAAGGGAAGAATACCTGTTCCCGGTGGCAAAAGGCGGAAAGTGTGTCGAAGATGTTGATTTTGAAGACTTGACGACCTATTCTTTTGGAGAAGAGATAAAACCGTACGAGTATTATCTGGATGATGGTGAGACGAAAGACTTTACAATCGAATCCCATATCCGTATGTTAAGCTGCTAAAACCCCGGAGGCTGGCAGCAGATTTTGTCAGCGGAAGAGAGTTAAAGCAATGAGTGAAAACACTGAATTTATTTCAGGTGAGCTCTCCCTTACACATCTTGGAGAGTTTCAGGGCGTTGAGCTTTTGGTGGAAAAGAACTTCATCAGTGTCAATTATCTGGTGCTTCGTGGGAAGACAGACCATAAGAGCCGATAGAGTTTGAGGGATATTACTTGAGGGTGGTATCCCTTTTTTGAGTATTACATTACTAAAATATGTGCAATGCACAGAAATAAGGAGTCTTCTGAATAATTATTTTATGTTTACTTTGGCAATTAAGTAAAATAAATGTGGGTGAGAGTTTTTGGGATTTTATGTACCTAAGTATATATAGAACATATAGAATCCTAGAAAATGCATTACAGCAAGGGGAGGATAGCGCAGAATGAGAAAAAAGAAGCGTGGAAAGTTACGATTTACAATTTATTGCATATTGCTGAGTATAAGTATGCTCTTAACATTATTATCGGTGCCGGCATTGGCGGCAGAGCCGGTTGAAACAGGAGCGGGATACGAGCAGGAACAAGAACAGCAGCAGACACATGAATATACCGAGACCTGTGATACGCTGACAAAAAACTGCGTTCATGAGCACACATCAGAATGCTATCCGCAGACCACCGGAACCGGTACGGTGTCCGGAAATGATGCAATGGAATCCGAAGAAGCCCAGCCGACAGCATGTACTCATGTATGTAGCGAAGAAAGTTCCGGCATAAATGTTGAAAATACGTTGAGAGCAAATGGACTGCCAATTGTTATGGCTCCCAATAACCTTGGAGATGAGGAATTGAAGCAGGATACTATTGGGAATTATAGAGTGCAATCTCCCAGCGGCGATTCTTTTTATATGCTTCCGTCTGGAAATTACCGTCTGGGAGAGGATATAACGCTGGATAAAGATCTTAAAATTGGGGAAGTATTGAGTCCTTACACTGTTTCATTGGATTTGAATGGTCATAAGCTGGAGATGGGCGACAATGTAATAACACTGCGAGCTTCAAGTGAACTGAATATAAAAAATGCAGGTCAGCAGGAAGGGGAAATCATTAATGGATCGAAGAGAGGGATTCGAATTAATGAGGATGCAAAACTCAGGATTTATGGAGGAACGATAGATTCCATCATCACGTATTCTGGTAATGCTGAATTCTATCTGTATGGAGGAACAATTAAACGTAATATTCAATTTTCTGAGAATATGCTGAGTATTCCAAATGCAGTATTATATGCAAATGGAGGAATTGTGGAAGGAAAACTGCTAATAAAAACATATCAAAATGATAAGCTGACGATACGTACTGAGAAATCTGCTGCTTCAATGACAACTTTCAGGGGATTCGTGATGAACTGTAAGATAGAAGGCGGTATATTTAGCGGCGCCGTGGAAGGGAGTTGTCAAATCGAGAACAGCGCAAAAGTTAAGGTTGAATTTAATACAAAAGGAGGCGGATCAATTCCTCAACAGGAAGTTCTTCGTGGACAGAAAGCGCAGGATCCCGGAGCTCCTGTGCAGGACGGTTATGAATTTGAAGGCTGGTATGTGTCTGGAAATCCAAATCCTAAGTGGGATTTCAGTGATAGTGTGACAGATAATCTGAAGCTTGAGGCTCATTGGAATAAAGTTTATCAGGTGACATTGCAAACATATGGAGGAACAATTGCACCTGGGAAGGAGATTAATAGATATACCGGGGGGACATCATTAACTTTGCCGGGAGCTGGTGACATCACCCGCGGAGGCTATACTTTTGCAGGCTGGTATGAGGACAGCGGCTTCTCCGGCTCTCCTGTTACGGAAATCAGCAGTACTGATACAGGAGATAAGACCCTCTATGCGAAGTGGTCAGCCAATACTTATATCGTGAAGCTGGAAACAAATGGAGGCAAGATTGCAGACGGCAAAGATGTAACCGACTATACCTGTGGCACGGGTGCGGCTTTGCCGGGAGGAGGTGGCATCACCCGCGAAGGCTATACTTTTGAAGGCTGGTATGAGGACAGCGGCTTCTCCGGCTCTCCTGTTACGGAAATCAGCAGTACCGATACAGGAGATAAGACTTTTTATGCGAAATGGAAGCAAAATACAGTGCCGGTAACCCCAACTCAAACAGAACATAATGACGCAAACCATGATAATACAAACCATGACAATTCAGGTGATACGAAGGAAAGCAGTGGCACAGCTCCGGTGAGCTATCCTGCTCTGACCTTTGATACCTGTGGTGGAAGCAGTATCAAAGCAGTTCGCGCATGGAAAGGACATATAATTAATCTTTCCGGCTACCGGCCAACCCGTGAAGGTTATGAATTCAGAGGCTGGTATGCGGATCGGAATCTGACACAGCCCATTACGGAAATCCGGCTTGATGGAAACAGGACGGTTTATGCAGGCTGGATCAAGCAGACAGAGCTGACCGGTGAAAATTCCAAAACGAAGGAAGCTCCGGCACAGCTTATAGCAGGCGATAACGCAAAGACCGTAAGGAAAGACAACGGACAATCTCTTATCGGAGCTTACGAACCGGGTTCATCGGACACACCAGAGCATATGGAGGATCAGGGTACAGAAGACCAAACTGTGGAAGATCAAGTCATGGAGGATCAAACCACAGGCGATCAAAGAACGGAGGATGCCGGGGATAATCAGAAATCAACAGCGGAGAATAATCCCGCAGACAATAACCCCACGGACAATGACTTAAAGCCGGATGACGGTGCGAATCTGCCGTCAGAGAACAGCTCCCACAGTGGCGGCTGGATTCCGGTTATCTGCATTTGTGCAGGAGCCTTGGTGATCGGACCTTTACTGTATCTGGGATTTCGGAAGTGGAAGAAAACAGATAGGAAATAATGCGGGATTGAAAACCTTAAAAATAAGGCTTTGAAAAGGAGATGACACATCCTATGTACAATAATCAAAAGCGGGTGGAACTGGTAAAACCGCGTATTTATGAAAGAAACTGTCAGCAGCAGAGGCATGGAATTTACGGACTGTCTGCGGCGTGCATGGCTTTATTTGCCTTTCTTGCAGGAACGCTTCATGTGGTGGCAGGACATACACAGATGGCGGTTCATGGCATGTACGGTTCTGGCCTGCTATATCAGATTACGGACAGGGAACGTGGGTTAAGGGATCGGAAAAGAAAGAATGCATTATCGGAAAAGGAGGACAAAAGAGATGAAAGGTAAAATAACAAGAACAGGAAAAAGAATCATTACCATGATGCTGTCAGTGATCATGTTGGCAGGTATAATCGCCGGGATAAAGCTGGATGTAAAGGCGGATGGTCGCGTACTCCTTTGATTTCTCGGATCCTAATGGCTTTAAGTTTGCAGCACAAGAAACTTATTGTTCTAATGATACACTTGTTTTTACCGGTTTTCCCAAGCCACTAGATGGCGATATATATATGTATATGGTTCGGTGGGACTAACAACGGTAGAACCGCAGCCTGGCATAGACGGCTTGGAAGAGTATAAATGTATGTTCTGCGGTATGGTTAAGGAATCCCAGCCCATTCCTGCAAGTATGGCTGCTGTGAAAAAGCTGTATGGCTTCATCAAGGATGCACCGGAAAACGGAAATGTTACAATTGACTTTGGCAAGCTCCATACTATCAGCGATTATCTTTTAAATAAAATGTCTGAAAGAAGCGATGTAACAGTGACCGTTAGCTTTGAATATCAAAGTGCAAAGTATGAGATTACGTTCCCGCCAGGAACAGATTACGTCCCTGTTTTGGAGGATGAAGATACGATGTATGGATATTTTGGTGTAGCAGCAAGGCTTGGACTTACGGTAGAAGCTAAATAATCATATCTTAGGAAGATTATTCCGGGAGTAAGATGAAGTCAAGGCAAGAGCAGCTGCCATATGCAGACCGGTAGAAGAGGATGGGGTTTATTACTATTGTCTGGAAAAAATCTCATCACAGGTATCTGAACAGGTTATAATTCTTAAAGGCTCGTAGAGTTCACAAAAAGTTCACAAAAGAATTAGCACTCACCTATTGACAGTGCTAACAATAGGTTGACACCTGCGGAATTTAAGAAGTGATAAAACAAGAATTTTACTGTAATGAGCAAAAACCTCAGTGAAGTCCGTAAAATCAAGGCTTCACAAATTCTTCACAAAAAAATAGCACTCACCTATTGACAGTGCTAACAATAGGTGTTATATTACAACTAGAACAAAGGAAAGGGAACAAAAAAGAAAGAACAGTTCCCGCCGGAGGTTCAAAAAGGAAACTCATACAAATGGCATCAATGTCAAGAAAGAATGGAGGAATGACTTATGTTAATGCCCAGCGTATTTGGTAGAGATATTTTTGATGACTTTATGGATGGATTTGCATTTCCGGATGTAAACAAGGAGCTTTACGGAAAGCATGCAAAGAACATCATGAAAACAGATGTAAAGGAAACAGAGGATGGATACGAGGTGATCGTTGATCTGCCCGGCTTTAAGAAGGATGAGATCGGCGTAGAGCTTGAAAATGGATACCTTAATATTTCAGCTTCCAAGGGCCTTGATAAGGATGAAACCGATAAGAAAGGCAAATACATCCGGCAGGAGCGTTATGCAGGTTCCATGAGCAGAAGCTTTTATGTAGGAGAGGATCTTACCGAAGAAGATATTCATGCAAAGTTTGAAAATGGTATCCTGAGGCTGGATGTTCCGAAAAAGGAAGCAAAGGCTGTTGAAACCAAGAAACGGGTTGCAATAGAAGGATAACAGTTCATCTGCCCCGGGACAATTCCCGGGGCATTTTTCGATTTAAAAGGATTGTTTTAAGGAAATGAGGTGAGAGCAGTGGCAGGAAAACGTGATTATTATGAAGTGCTCGGAGTAAGCAGGGGGGCTGATGAGGCCGCCATAAAAAAGGCTTACAGAAAACTGGCAAAAAAATACCATCCAGATATGAATAAGGATAACCCGAAGGCAGAGGAAATGTTCAAGGAGGTTACGGAGGCCTATAACGTTTTAAGCGATCAGGAAAAAAGAAAGCTTTATGATCAGTTTGGGCATGCAGCCTTTGACGAGGGCTTTAGGGAGCAGCAAAGCGGAGGCGGCTCAGGCTTTGGAGACGGCGCTTTCCATTTCCATGGAAATCCCGGAGGAGGATATCAGGAATTTCATTATACGGGGGATAACTTTGAAGATCTCTTTGGCGGCTTTTTCGGTCATGGCTTTGGAGAGGATGATCTGGGAAACGGCTTTTTTGGAAAAAGGACAGGAAATGCCCGTTCCGGAAAACGGCAGGGAGAGGACGCACAGGCTAAGATCACGGTAAGCTTTGAGGAGGCAGCCCTTGGTGCAGATAAGGTGATCCGTTTTCAAAACGGCGACGGCTCCACCCAGTCTCTGCAGGTGCATATTCCGGCAGGAATTGATAACGGGCAGAAGATCAGGCTGAAGGGACAGGGAATGCCTGGCCGAAACGGAGGCGAAGCAGGAAACCTGCTTCTGGAAGTGGAGGTTCAAAGTAAACCCGGCTTTGAACGGAAGGGAAGAGACATTTATACTACGGTGTCCATTCCCTTTGAAACGGCAGCCCTGGGCGGCGAAGCGCTTGTTCAGACATTATATGGCAAGGTAAGCTGTAAGATCAAGGAAGGAACCCAGTCAGGCACCAGGATCAGGTTGAAGGGAAAAGGGATCGTCTCGATGAAGGATCCTTCCGTAAAGGGGGATCAGTATGTGGTGATCCAGATCAAGGTCCCCAGGAACTTAAGTCCTGATGCAAAACGCAAACTGCAGGAGTTTGCAGCTTCCGCACATGTGGCGTGAATTTCTGGTTGCACACAGGCAGGAGGATGGGCTATACTATAGAAGGAATTCACAAAGGACACGACAGATAGTTGGAGGAGAGTCACATGGGAATGAATATTGTATGCCTTGACCTGGAAGGGGTATTGGTGCCGGAAATCTGGATTGCTTTTGCAAAGGAGAGCGGAATACCGGAGCTGACGAGAACCACCAGGGATGAGCCTGATTATGATAAGCTGATGAAATGGAGAATTGGCATCCTGAAAGAGCATGGCCTTGGATTAAAGGAAATTCAGGAAACCATTGCAAAGATCGATCCCATGCCGGGAGCAAAAGAATTTTTGGATGAGCTTCGTAAGATTACCCAGGTGATCATTATCAGCGATACCTTTACACAGTTTGCAGGCCCTTTGATGGAAAAGCTGGGTTATCCCACCATCTTCTGTAATTCCCTTGAGGTAGCGCCGGATGGAGAGATCACAGGCTTTAAAATGAGAATTGAAAACTCCAAGCTTACCACAGTAAAGGCGCTGCAGTCTATCGGATATGACACCATTGCCAGTGGTGACAGCCATAATGATCTGGGAATGATTAAGGCAAGCAAGGCAGGGTTCCTGTTCAGGAGTACGGAACAGATCAAAAAGGATTACCCGGAGTTCCCGGCCTTTGAAACTTACGAGGAACTTTTGGCAGCCATTAAGGCGGCCCTTTAAATATAAGATCTAAAACCCTTTTGGGAGTGGATTTTTCAAGATGAGCAGTCTTTTTTCGCCACACAGAATATTTCTGTGTGGCTTTTTTTGTTCTATAGGAAATGGCTGTTTCCTATGAAACGGAAAGGAGAAGAATAATGGATCAGACGTTTATGAAAGAAAAGAAAATAGGGCCGCTGGTGCTTTCCATGGCATTTCCCATGATGCTTTCCATGGCATTCAGCTCCCTTTATAATATTGTAGACAGTTACTTTGTGGCAAAGCTGAGTGAGGATGCCATGACGGCTCTTTCTCTGGTATATCCGGCACAAAATCTTCTGACAGCCATTGCAGTGGGCTTCGGCGTCGGTATCAATGCGCTGATTGCTTTTTACCTGGGGGCAGGAGACCAGAAGAGAGCGGACAAAACGGCAACACAGGGCATGGTGCTTGGAACTTTGCACGGACTTGTGCTGATGGCAGTATTTCTTCTTGGAATGTCACGTTTTCTGGGACTTTTTACGGAGAGCAGGCAGGTGCTGACCTTGGGATGTCAGTATTCCAAGGTGGTCTTTTTATTTTCCGTGGTAGTGACGGCAGGCATTACGCTGGAAAAGATCTTTCAGGCGGTAGGACAGATGCGGGCAACCATGATCAGCATGATCGCCGGTTTTGTGACTAATATCCTTTTGGATCCACTCCTGATCTTTGGGATAGGCCCCTTTCCCAGAATGGAGATCACGGGGGCGGCTCTGGCAACCGGAATTGGGCAGGTGGTTACACTGCTTGTCTATGTGTTTTTTTACCTTAAGGGCTCCTTCCCGGTTAAAATACGGCGGGAATATATCAGACCGGAAGGGGAAATAATGAAGAGAAGCTACGGGGTGGGAATTCCGGCAAGCCTGAATATGGCGCTGCCCTCCTTCCTCATTTCTGCCTTAAATGGGATCCTTGCGGAGTTTTCCCAGAGCTATGTGCTGGTGCTTGGCATTTATTATAAGCTTCAGACCTTTATTTATCTTCCCACCAATGGAATTATCCAGGGGATCAGGCCGTTAATCGGCTATAATTATGGGGCCGGGGAGCAAAAAAGAGTGAAAAGGATCTATGGGACAGCGCTTCTGATGTCTGTAGGGATCATGGCTGTAGGAACGGCAGCCGCCTTTTTGATACCGGAGCAGCTCATTGGGCTGTTTACAGATAACCAGGTGACCATCGAAATGGGAGTAAGGGCGCTTCATATGATCAGTCTTGGGTTTATGACGTCAGCAGTTTCGGTGGTGAGCTGCGGGGCGCTTGAGGCTTTGGGAAAAGGCCTGCCGTCCCTTATGATCTCACTGATGCGTTATGTGATCGTAATGATCCCCCTTTCTTTTCTGCTTAGCAGAGGCTTGGGAGCAAACGGTGTATGGATGGGATTTGCAGTTACAGAGCTGATTGTAGCAGTGGTTTCTTATGTGATTTATTACAGAAATTCCGCAGGCAGACAGAAGAAGCTGCAAGATTAGGGGATGAACAGGTATGCAGGATGGGCGTTAGCTGTCATGCAGGATAAGGATTTGATTTGCAAGGCCATAATGTATAAAATAAGGACAAGGGGAAGCAGTAGGAAAGGAGCAAAGCGAAAGTGTTACAGGAAAAAATCACTTTATCAAATGGAGTGGAAATACCCAAATTGGGACTTGGCACATGGTTTATTCCGGATGATCAGGCTGCGGAGGCGGTTCGCCAGGCGGCATCCATAGGGTATCGTCATATTGACACGGCGTAGGCTTACGGAAATGAAGCAGGAGTTGGAGCCGGAGTAAAAAGCTGCGGCATTTCCAGGGAGGATATGTTTGTTACCAGCAAGGTTGCAGCGGAGCACAAGACCTATGAGTCTGCAGCAAGATCCATCGATGAAAGCCTTATGAAAATAGGATTGGATTATCTGGATATGATGATCATTCACAGTCCACAGCCATGGGCAGAGGTAAATCAGAGCGAAAACCGATATGTGGAAGGGAACAGAGAGGCATGGCGTGCGCTGGAGGATGCGTATCAAGCGGGCAAGCTGAAGGCGATCGGTGTTTCCAACTTTCAGATCGGGGATCTGGAAAGCCTTCTTGAAGCAGCCAGGATCAAACCCATGGTAAACCAGATCCTTCTTCACATCAGCAATACGCCCATAGAGCTGGTGGAATATTGTCAGAAAAATGATATTGCAGTGGAAGCATATTCCCCTATTGCCCATGGGGAGATTTTGCATGTGCAGGCATTGAAGGATATGGCGGAAAAGTATGGAGTATCTGTTCCGCAGTTCTGTTTATCAGACTGCCAATTTTGCGATGGTAGAAGCCTACTGGCAGATAGGAAAATCTATTATTGAAGAACAAAAGGGCGAAGAACGTGCGGAATATGGTTCGGGGTTGCTGAAAGAGCTGTCTAAACAGATGACGCAAGATTTTGGAAAGGGTTTTACCGTTTCCAATTTAAAAAATATGAGACAATTATTTACAAAAGTTTTTGCTGGAATTAGGGCGTGGATTTTCTTTCGTAGCAAGACAAAAGCGAATCACGTTTGATGGGCGGCATTTTAGAATTGACCTTGTTTTTTACAACTATATCTTGAAATGTTTTGTTCTTATTGATTTGAAGATTGTTGATTTGACCCATCAGGATTTAGGACAGATGCAAATGTATGTTCATTATTATGAGCGTGAACTGATGAATGAAGGAGATAATCCTCCGATCGGAATTGTGCTTTGCGCAGATAAAAGTGATGCAGTTGTGAAGTACACGTTGCCAGAGAATGAAACACAAGTTTTTGCTTCAAAATACAAACTTTATCTTCCTACGGAAGAAGAATTGTTAAAAGAATTAAAAAAGGAATATCAGGCGATGGAATCTGCTAAATGATTTCACAAAATCTTCACAAAAGAATTAGCACTCACCACTTGACAGTGCTAACAATACATGTTATAGTTACAATAGAACAAAGAAAAACAGTATTGTTACGCTGATCGCCCGGTCAGATCCTTTTGTTTGAAAAAGGATTGGATCGGCGGAAAGGAGTGCATATGAATATATCAAAGTTTACACAAAAATCCATGCAGGCTGTGGAAGGCTGCGAAAAGCTTGCATATGAATATGGCAACCAGGAAATAGAGCAGGAGCATTTGCTGTACAGCCTGCTTACGATTGAAGACAGTCTGATCCTGAAACTGATCGAAAAGATGGACATCAATCCACAGTATTTTTTAAACCGTGTGGAGCAGGGCCTGAATAAGAGAGTGAAGGTTCAGGGAGGCCAGGTATATGTGGGGCAGGATCTGAATAAGGTTCTGATCTCGGCAGAGGAGGAGGCAAAGGCTCTTTCTGATGAATATGTGTCCGTGGAGCATTTGTTCCTTGCAATGATAAAGCATCCAAATAAGGAGATCAAGGACATCTTCAAGGAGTTTGGGGTCACACGGGAGCGTTTTTTACAGGCGCTTTCCACAGTAAGGGGAAATCAGCGTGTGACCAGTGATAACCCCGAGGCTACCTATGATACCTTAAATAAGTATGGTCAGGATCTGGTGGAAAAGGCGCGGGATCAGAAGCTTGATCCGGTGATCGGCAGAGATACGGAGATCCGAAATGTGATCAGGATCCTTTCGCGTAAAACCAAGAATAACCCGGTACTGATCGGAGAACCTGGCGTAGGTAAGACCGCAGTAGTGGAAGGACTTGCCCAGCGTATCGTAAGAGGAGATGTGCCTCAGGGATTAAAGGATAAGAAGATTTTCGCACTGGATATGGGAGCCCTAGTTGCCGGTGCAAAATACAGAGGAGAATTTGAGGAACGTTTAAAGGCGGTTCTGGAAGAGGTTAAGAGCAGCGACGGACAGATCATCCTGTTCATTGATGAGCTGCATACCATTGTGGGAGCAGGCAAAACAGACGGAGCGCTGGATGCGGGCAATATGCTAAAGCCCATGCTGGCAAGAGGAGAACTTCACTGTATCGGTGCTACCACGTTGGATGAGTACCGCCAGTATATTGAAAAAGACGCTGCCCTGGAGAGAAGGTTCCAGCCTGTCATGGTAGAGGAGCCTACTGTGGAGGATACCATTTCTATCCTGCGTGGGCTGAAGGAACGGTATGAGGTTTACCACGGCGTAAAGATCATGGATAATGCGTTGGTCAGCGCAGCGGTGCTTTCCAACCGCTATATTTCCGACAGATTTTTGCCGGATAAGGCCATTGACCTGGTAGATGAGGCCTGTGCACTGATCAAAACAGAACTGGATTCCATGCCTACAGAGCTGGATGAACTGAACCGTAGGAAGATGCAGATGGAGATTGAAGAGGCAGCCCTCAAGAAGGAGGATGACCGGATCAGCAAGGAAAGACTGGAGGATCTGCAGAAGGAGCTTGCGGAGGTTAAGGAAGAATTTAACAACCGGATGGCGCAGTGGGAGAATGAAAAAGCCTCTGTGGAGAAGCTGTCAAAACTCCGTGAGGAGATCGAATCCATTAACAGCCAGATCCAGATTGCCCAAAGAGAGGGTGATTACGAAAAGGCAGGAGAACTCAGCTACGGGAAGCTGCCTGCACTGAAAAAGCAGCTTGAAATAGAGGAAGAACAGGTGAAAAGTAAAGATCTTTCTCTGGTGCATGAAAGTGTGTCTGAGGAAGAAATTGCAAGGATCATTTCCAGATGGACCGGCATACCGGTGGCAAAGCTGACAGAAAGCGAGAGAAATAAAACCCTTCATCTGGACGAAGAACTGCATAAGCGCGTTGTGGGACAGGATGAAGGCGTTACCAAGGTGACCGAAGCGATCATCAGATCCAAGGCAGGGATCAAGGATCCTACAAAGCCCATTGGTTCCTTCCTGTTTCTCGGACCTACCGGCGTAGGTAAGACAGAGCTTGCAAAGGCGCTGGCAGCATCCTTGTTCGATGATGAGAACAATATGGTTCGTATCGATATGAGTGAATATATGGAGAAATACTCTGTGTCCAGACTGATCGGAGCGCCTCCCGGATATGTGGGATATGAGGAGGGTGGACAACTGACTGAAGCAGTCAGAAGAAAGCCTTATTCCGTGGTTTTGTTTGATGAGATCGAAAAGGCCCATCCTGATGTGTTCAATGTACTTTTACAGGTGCTGGATGACGGACGGATCACCGATTCCCAGGGCAGGACAGTGGACTTCAAAAATACGATCCTGATCATGACCTCCAATATCGGCGCTTCTTATCTGCTGGATGGAATAGATGATAAGGGAAACATCAGCGAGGAAGCACAGGCACAGGTTATGAATGACCTGAGAAACCACTTCAGACCGGAATTTTTGAACCGTCTGGATGAAACGATCCTGTTTAAACCTTTGACAAAGGAAAATATTGGCGGTATCATCAAACTGATCATTGCAGATCTGAACAGAAGACTTTCAGATAAAGAGCTGACAGTAGAGCTGACGCCACAGGCACAAAGCTATATTGTGGACAATGCATATGATCCGGTCTATGGTGCAAGGCCGCTCAAGAGGTTTATCCAGAAGCATGTGGAGACGTTGTCTGCAAAGCTGATTCTGGCGGACCAGGTGGAGGAAGGCGATACCATTCTGATTGATCTGCAGGATGGGAAGCTGACTGCATTAGTCAAAAAGTAAAGGATGGTATTCACATGAACTTACCCGGTGATCCCAATATGCTTCTTAGTTATGTAAACATGAAACTGCGTGACTTTTACTCAAATCTGGATGCTCTTTGTGATGACATGGATGTCAGCAGAACGGAAATTGAGGAAAAGCTGAGCGCTATTGGATATCATTACCAGGAAGCAAAAAATCAGTTTACCAGTTAATATTCCGCATCCAATTAAATAAGAAAAAGCAGTAACAGCCTGGCTTTGGACAAGTTCCAAGGTCAGGCTGTTTTGCCTTGCGCCTGGAAAACAGTGCGATGAAAAAATGCAGGGAAAACATTGAACCTGGGCGCAAGTTGGCATATACTAAAAGACAGGTGCTGTAAGGAAGCGCCTGAAAAGGAAACATAGAAAACAGGGAGCTTAAAAATAGATGGATTTTGATATGGATGAGGAAGCGCTGCATAGGCGCAGACAGCAGCGGCTTCAGGAAATGAAGAGGCAGAAGCAGCTACAGGAAAGCCGCAGGAAGAAGCTGAAAAAGAGCTTGCCGGTGGCGGCAGGAGCCGTAGCTGTTTTGGCGGTTCTTCTTTTCTCAAAAAGCCTTTTTTCAGGCACTGCAGCGCAGGACAAGGGACAGGCAGAGGGAACACAGAAAGAATATGACACAAGTGTCACAAGCGAAACGGATGGGGGGCAGTCTCTTTCGGATCAGGGCCTTACAGAGGCGATGATCGCCGAGAATGAAAAGCTGACGCAGACAGGCGGTGCGCAGGCACAAAATGACGGCGTACAGGCAGACGCTGCGCAGGTGCAGGCAGAGGAAAGACAGCAGGTTTCGGCACCAGCCGCAGAGATGCCGGAAGGAGGCAAAACCTTTAAGTCAGAAGCAGGAAAAACCTATTCTGCGAAAGCTACTGCAAAGACCGCCCAGCCGGGAGAGGCTGTGATCAGCAGCAATGCCGTTTTCATAGACGTGGACACAGGGGATATTCTGTCACAGCGCAACTATCAGCAGATCATCAGTCCGGCATCCATGACAAAGATATTGACTGTTTTAGTCGCTGCTGAACATGTAACCAGAGAGGACTTGGAACGGAAATTTACGATCACTTTGAATATTACGGATTACAGTTATGTGCATGACTGTAGTAACGTGGGATTTTCAGAGGGAGAGCAGGTGACCGTAAAGGATCTGTTTTATGGAACGATCCTGCCATCCGGTGCAGATGCTGCTTTAGGACTTGCAACCTATGTGGCGGGAGATCAGGATGCCTTTGTGGCGCTTATGAACGAAAAGCTGAAGGAGCTTGGATTATCGGATACGGCTCACTTTACAAACTGCGTGGGGCTTTATGATGAGAACCACTACTGTACTGTATATGATATGGCAATGATCCTGGAAGCTGCACTGGATAATGAACTCTGCAGGGAAGTGCTTGCGGCACATACCTATACCACCTCTTCCACTAGCGAGCATCCGGAGGGCATCACGATTTCCAACTGGTTTCTCCGCAGGATCGAGGATAAGGAGACCGGTGCAGAGATCCTTTGCGGAAAGACCGGATTTGTGGCACAGTCAGGAAGCTGCGCAGCAAGCTACGGTGAGGATGAGAATGGAAAAGGATATATCTGCGTAACGGCAGATTCCACCAGCTCCTGGCGCTGCATTTATGATCAGGTGGCCCTATATAGTGAATTTACCTCGAAGGATGCAGGAAGCACCCAAGTATCATGAAGCTGATTTGAAATTATGAAGACCTGCCAGCGATATGCAGCGAAAGCGTGCCTGCGTTAAATAGTTGGGTAAGCACAACCGGCGGCAGACACCCTGAAATTTCAAAGCACTTCATGAGATCTTACTAAAATATAAAAAACGAGAGGAGAAATTGAAAATGGTAAAGCACGTTATCTTGTGGAAGCTGAAGGAGGAATACTCTGAGGCAGAGAAGGAAAGTATCAAGGCAGGAATTAAAGAGGGACTGGAAGGATTGGCAGGACAGATCCCGGGTCTTGTGGAGATCCATGTTTATACAGAAAAACTTCCAAGCTCCAATATGGATCTGATGCTGGATACGACATTTGAAAGTGCAGGTGATCTGCAGGGGTACAGCGTTCATCCCAAGCATGTGGCTGTTGCAGATGGAAAGGTTCGTCCTTACACCGCAGTAAGAGCCTGCATGGATTACGAGATTTAACCCATAAAACAGGACTACGGCCTTCTCTTTTTTCATATATTGAATTACCAATATGGAGAAAGAGAAGGCCGCTTTTTATGAAAAAAAGAATTTTTGCCTGTATTTTGGTCCTGCTGATGCTGGGACTTGTACTTTATGTGGGCTTAAAACAGGAGCACGGCTCTGTGGATGTTATGAGCGGATCCATAGCACAGCAGCAGGACAGGCCCAAAATCGCACTGACTTTTGACGATGGGCCCCATCCTTATTATACGGAGCAGCTTTTAAAAGGACTGGCAAAACGGAAGGTAAAAGCGACCTTTTTTGTGACAGGTGAAAATGTGGAAGCCTATCCGGAGGTGACAAAACAGATCTGCGAGGAGGGACACCTGATCGGCAATCATACCTACAGCCATATCCAGCTTTCCCGCAGCAATACGGAGAGCTATAAGGAAGAGATCAAAAAGACCAATCAGGTGATCCGGGATGTTACCGGGCAGGACACCATTTATATCAGGCCGCCCTACGGAAGCTGGAATAAGGAATTTGAAAAAGAGCTGAACATGTTTCCGGTTTTGTGGACCATAGATCCGCTGGACTGGTGCAGCAGCAACGTGGACTGCATTGTCAATACGGTCTGTGCAAAGGCCGGGGAAAATGATATTATCCTGATGCACGACCAATATAAGACCACGGTAACAGCCGCGCTTCAGATTGTTGACAGGCTTATGGAGGAGGGCTACGAATTTGTGACGGTGGATGAGCTTTTGTTCGACTGATAGAAAAGCGGCCGGGATCTGACGCCGCACTGCCGCCGGAAGATCCGCCGGGAACATGCTCTGTGTTCCAGGGATTTTTGGTCACTCCATAGGCTGAAGTCTCCGTGGTGGAGCCCATGGCAAATTCGTCCATATTGGTTTTCCCCAGGATAACCGCACCTGCCTGCTGCAGGTTTTCTACTGCCTGCGCGCTGAAGGTAGGCACAAAATTACAAAGGATTTTTGAAGAACAGGTGGTCAGAAGATCCTTAGTGCACATGTTATCCTTAATGGCAACCGGCACTCCCGCCAAGGGCCCTGTCAGTTCTCCTGCATCAATCTTTTTCTGTACTTCCTCTGCCTGCTTTAAGGCGCCTTCCCGGTCTACCGTTACATAGCAGTGATAATCGCTTTCCTTTTTTTCGATCTGTGCAAGGACAGCCTCTGCAGCCTCCTTCACAGTCACTTCTTTTCTTTTAATTGCCGCCCCAAGGGAAACGGCAGTCATCTGAAGCAGATCCATTTCTGTCGTCCTCCTATTCAAATGTACGGGGCACTACAAACATGCCGTCCTTTTCACCGGGAGCATTTTTCAAAATGTCCTCCCGCATATCCCCGTTTGTCACCACATCCTCACGGAATACATTCTTTACCGGAAAAACATGGGACATAGGCTCTACGCCTGTGGTATCCAGTTCTCCAAGCTTATCGATATAGTCCAGCATGCTGCCCATATCCTTTTTGGCCTGCTCTTTTTCCTCTTCGGAAAGCTCCAGCTTTGCGAGGATCCCCACATATTCAATGGTTTCGTCTGAAATAATGTTTGCCACTTTCTTTTTCCCTTTCGCTTTAATCCCTGGTTACGATGGCAGAGCAGCCCATACCGCCGCCTACGCAAAGTGTTGCAAGTCCCTTCTTTGCATCTCTCCTTGCCATTTCATAGAGCAGTGTTACCAGAATACGGCAGCCTGATGCACCTACCGGGTGTCCCAGGGCAATCGCGCCGCCGTTTACATTCAGCTTCTCCAGGTCAAAGCCCAGGTCATGGCCGACTGCTACCGACTGTGCTGCAAATGCCTCGTTTGCTTCAACCAGATCAAAATCTTCGATCTTATAACCGGTCTTTGCCATTACCTTTCTGGTGGAGGCAACAGGCCCGATTCCCATAATGCGGGGTTCTACTCCTGCAAGCTCGCCTCCGATCCAGGTTGCCATAGGCGTTACGCCGAGCTCCTTTGCCTTTTCCTCGCTCATCACGATAATGGCAGCCGCACCGTCATTAATTCCGGAAGCATTTCCTGCTGTCACAACGCCGCCCTCCTTGAAAGCCGGACGAAGCTTGCCAATACTCTCCTTTGTCACGCCCTTACGAGGGCCTTCGTCTGTATCAAACAGGATCGTTTCTTTTTTCTTCTTTACCTCTACCGGCACGATCTCTTCCTTAAATTTGCCTTCCGCCTGTGCCTTTTCACACTTGTTCTGGCTCCATGCTGCAAATTCGTCAAGCTGCTCTCTGGTCAGTCCCCAGTCCTGTGCAATATTTTCAGCGGTAATTCCCATATGATAACCGCCAAAAGCATCCTGAAGCGCATCACGGAGCAGTGCATCATCCATCTTTGCTGCGCCCATTCTGTATCCGAAACGGGCGTCATAAAGCAGATACGGCGCCTTGCTCATATTTTCCATGCCGCCTGCCACAATAATGTCTGCATCGCCGCTGGCGATCAGCTTTGCTGCCAGATTGACGCAGTGCAGGCCGGAACCGCAGAGCACGTTAATGGTCGTTGCCGGAACCTCCACAGGGATACCTGCATTGACAGCCGCCTGCCTTGCCGGGTTCTGTCCAAGTCCTGCCTGGATCACGCATCCCATATATACCTCATCTACCTGCTCAGGCTTAAGGCCTGCTCTTTTTAATGCTTCCCTGATCACAATGGTTCCCAGTTCGGGAGCGGGAGTGGTGGAAAGGGTTCCCCCCATTGTTCCGATTGCCGTACGGCATGCACCTGCCAAAACTACTTTTCTTGCCATGTTTGTCTCCTCTTTTCCTGATTTATTTTCCGGCTGCTTTTCCCGCAGCTCGATAAGCACTTTAAAAGTGGATATACCTATTTAGTAATTTACTACGTTTGCCGGGTTCTGTCCACTGTTTTCATTGACAGAGCTGTGTCTGAAACTTATAGTAATAGTATAGGAAGATCAATCCGGGAATACCGGCAGATGAAAAAGGAAGGGAAGATACTATGACGAAAAAAGAACTGGCCATTGCCTATCATGACAAAAAATTTAATTGTGCCCAGGCAGTAGCCTGTGCCTTTGCTAAGGAAGTAGGCGCAGATGAAAAAACTCTTTTCCGTGCAGCCGAAGGCTTAGGGCTTGGTATGGGCGGTATGGAAGGTACCTGCGGTGCTCTTTCCGGCGCTATTTTACTTGCGGGAATGAAGAACAGCGACGGCAACACGGAAGATCCCGGCACCAAGGCTTCCACCTACCAGCTTTCCAAGCAGATGGTTACCTGCTTCCAGCAGAAAACAGGCAGCACTGTCTGCAAGGAACTGAAGGGGATTGAAAGCGGTAAGGTGCTCTGTTCCTGTCCCGACTGTATCTGCCATGGAGTAGAAGTGGTAGAGCAGGTATTGGGATTGTAGGATTTTCCATTACACACAAAACTGCCGGGCAGAAGATCCTCCGCCCGGCAGCTATGTATTTTCAGCTCTGTAAACTTTATTCTTTATTTCTTGATACTGTCAAAATAAATCTTGGTCTCTGCCACGATCACACCGCTTAAGGCTACAAGTGCGATCAGGTTTGGGATCGCCATCAGACCGTTAAAGATATCTGCGATCGTCCATACTGCTTCCACGGTCATAAAGGGACCGATGAAAATTGCCAGGATATACAGCCAGCGGTACACCTTTACCACCTTCTGCTTTCCGCCGCACAGATATTCCAGACATCTTTCACTGTAATAATTCCATCCTAAAATGGTGGTAAATGCAAAGAATACCAGACAGATCATTAACAGGAAGGAGCAAAGCGAATCCGGAAGAGGGAGCCCCATCTGAAATGCCTTATCGGTCACGGCTACGCCTTCAAGTCCCATATCCCAGGTTCCGGTAATGACAATGGTAAGTCCTGTCATGGTACAGATCACCAGCGTATCGATCACGGTTCCCATCATGGAGATCAGACCCTGACGGGCAGGTTCTTCTACCTGTGCTGCTGCAGCTGCGATCGGTGCGCTACCAAGTCCTGCTTCATTGGAGAAAATACCTCTTGCAATTCCCTTCTGCATGGCAATGATCATAGCGCCAACGGCTCCACCTGCTGCTGCACGCAGACCAAATGCTCCCTGCACGATCTCAACGATCGCTCCTGGGATCTTGGTAATATTGCAGATCAGGATTGCAAGGGCTACTATTACATAAAGGATGGCCATAAAAGGAACAATCACCTCTGCCACCTTGGAAATTCTTTTCAGTCCTCCGATAATTACCAGCGCAACGCAGATGGTAATGATAAGGCCTGCGATCACAACTGCCCAGGAGTAATCTGCTCCAAACAGTCTGATGGTGTTCTGGCTTTCAGGATCAAAGAAATTCTTTACCGCACTGGTAATTCCGTTTACCTGGGTAAAGGTACCGATACCGAAAAGGCCTACGCCTACGCCAAAGAAAGCAAAGATCTTTGCAAGCCATTTCCAATTTTTCCCCATTCCCTTTTCAATGTAATAAAAGGGGCCCCCGATAATATGTCCGTCCTCTGCAACCACACGGTATTTCACGGACAGCAGACATTCGGAATATTTGGTTGCCGTTCCCAGAAGCGCTGCAACCCACATCCAGAACAGTGCTCCGGGGCCGCCTGCCACAAGCGCCGTTGCCACACCTACAATGTTACCGGTTCCGATGGTTGCGGAAAGAGCGGTACAAAGTGCGCCAAAGCTGGACACCTCTCCATGCTCTCCGGTCTTTTCGTTGTCTTTGATGTGCTTAATGCCCATGGGCATTTTCGTGATCTGCAGACCCTTTAAGCGGATGGTAAGAAAGATTCCTACCGCCAGGATCAGGACGATCAGGGGAATTCCCCACACAAAGTTGTCAATGGCTGTTAATATGTTACTGATTTGTTCCAACATTTTTCTTCCCTCTCATTTCTGCCATTTGATGGGTAAGCATGAAGCCGATCCATACCGGAACGCAGCTGCGCTGCCAGCGATATGCAGCGAAAGCGTGCCTGCGTTAAATTGCTGGGCTGGCCGCAGCTGCAGACCGAAATCACCGCCTTCATGCTTCCCCTTCATCTGATTTTTTGAAATACAAAAAAGGACTGATAAAAATCAGTCCTCTAAAGAGTTAGAACATGCATATAGAATGCTCTGTCCTTTTGCCTGAGAGATTAAGCGGGACGGCTCTGCCATCTTTTTCCACTCGTACACCTTCGGCGCCCTGTTTTCAGGGACTCTCCAGAGTCAGGGATTTTTCCCAACAAAGCATACTATATCACATTCTCTTTTTCTATGCAATTAATTTATTCGTTTCTGAAACGGGAAAGGAATTCTCTGGTCTCCTGCTTTGCGGGATTTTCAAAGATCTGCTTTGCCGTTCCTTCCTCGGCGATCAGTCCGTCGGCCATAAAGATCACATGGCTGGAAATATCTCTGGCAAAGGCCATTTCATGGGTCACCACGATCATGGTCAGTCCCTCTCCGGCCAGCGTCCGCATAACGCTCAGCACTTCCCCTACCATCTGGGGATCCAGCGCGGAGGTGGGCTCGTCAAAAAGCAGGATTTCAGGATCCATGGCCAACGCTCTTGCAATGGCTACCCTCTGCTTTTGTCCGCCGGAGATCTGTCTGGGCTTTGCATTGATATAGGCGGTCATATCCACCTTTTCCAGGAACTGAAGCGCCCGTTTCTTTGCTTCTTCCTTGGACTTTTTGGCCACCTTGATCTGACCTACCATGCAGTTTTCCAGTACCGTCAGATTGTTAAACAGATTAAAGTTCTGGAATACCATGCCCACCTTTTCCCGGTAAGCAGGTACATTTACCTTGGGATCCGTAATATCCTTTCCGTGATACAAAATACTGCCGCCGGTAGGGATCTCTAAAAGATTAATACAGCGGAGCATGGTGGACTTGCCGGAGCCGGAGGCACCGATAACAGAAACTACATCTCCCTGCTTTACCTTAAAGTCAATATCTTTCAGGACAGAGTGTGTTCCGAAGGATTTCTCCAGATGTGAAACTTCCAATATAACCTGATTTGTATCCATCCTTTTCTCCCTCCTATGCCTTTCTCTGCTTACTGCCAAGCTGTGTTCCGATATCCATCATATCCACCAGCTCATAGTTTTCACTGCCATCCATTTTGCTTTCCCAGAGCCTTAACAGCTTTGAGGTGATCAGGGTCATGGTCAGATAGATCACCATGACGATGGTTGCCGATTCAAAGTAGGTATACAGCGCACCGGAAACGCTTTTATGCACAAAGAACAGATCTACGATACTGATTACGGAAAGCACGGAGGTATCCTTAATGTTAATGATCAGGTTGTTTCCGATCTGAGGAAGGATGTTCCTGAAAGCCTGGGGCAGGATCACATTGATCATGGCCTGGAAATGCGTCATGCCGATAGCCTTGGCGCCCTCCATCTGTCCCGGATCCACAGAAATAATACCGCCTCTCACCGATTCTGCCATGTAAGCGCCCGTATTGATGGAAACCACCAGAAAGGCTGCCTGCCACATGCCAAGCTGTACTCCAAAAAGCTGGGATAATCCATAGTAAATGAAAACAGCCTGGACGATCATAGGCGTTCCTCTGAAAATTTCCACATAAGCTTTCAGGATCGCATTGACTATGATCAACAGAATTCTTTTTGCAAGGGGATCTCTGTTTCTGCTTCCCTTGGTCTTGTCCACAGGTATGGTCTGTACGATACCTACCAGAAATCCTATGATACACCCTATAAAGGTGGACACCAGGGCAATCACCAGAGTGGTTCCTGCCCCTTTCAGATAAGAGGTTCCATATTTACTCAAAATGTATCCAATTCTTTCCAAAAAATTCATTTCCGATATCATTGGTCCGCCATACCTTTCCTTTTCTCAGCCTTCTTTATTCTGAAAGAGGCTGTGCCTTGATCGCTTCCTGCATCATGCTGTCAAAATCCTCTGTTGTCATATTAGAAAGCACGCTGTTAATTCCATCAAGAAGCTCGGTATTTCCTTTCTGTACAGAAATACCAATGTTGATCTCCTCCTCGGAAACCTCAAAATTATCATCACTTTCTGAGAAATCCAGAAGCTTCAGATCCGGATATGCAACGCAGGCTGCCATTGCTGTTGGCATGTCTGTTACGATCAGATCTGTTCTGCCGCTTTCCAGTGCAACGAGCATAGCCGGTGCGGATTCCTGTGCAGCCTGGATATCTGCATCTTCAATCTGGGGAAGGCACACATCATACCAGATGGTTCCAAGCTGTGAGGTACAGGTTGCACCCTTTAAATCGGAAATTCCTGCTGCTTCTGCATAAGGGCCGTCATTCTTTACCAGACCTACGATCGACGCATAATAATAAGGACTGGAAAAATCTACCATTTCAAGACGCTCTGAGGTAATAGACTGACCTGCAATGACACAGTCTACCGTACCTGACTGTACAGCCGGTACCAGGGAATCCCAGTCGAGCTTTACAATCTGAAGCTCATAGCCAAGCTCCTGTGCAATCTTCTTTGCAATCATAACATCATAGCCGTAAGCATAATCGGAACTGTCATTAATGGGAACTGCTCCGTTTGTATCATCTGGCTGTGTCCAGTTGTAAGGTGCGTAGCCGCACTCCATAGCAACCTTCAAAACCTTGGCATCTCCTGCCTGTGCGCTTTCTGCTGCGGTTGTTTCTTTGCTGCCGCAGGCTGCAAGTCCCATTACCATTGCTGCGCAAAGAATAAGTGATAACATTTTCTTTTTCATAATCTTCTCCTCTGTTTCCTATTCTTCTCCTGAAACAAACAAAGAGAAAGACGAAAGTCTTCCTCTCTGAATTACTTTCTACTAATCTTAACATGCTATGACAAAAAGTCAACACTTTTGCACATTTCCCTCAGTGTTTGCACATTTTTTCAAGACTTTTTGCAAAAGGTGCTCTTGCAATCCCGTTCTCTGTTACGATCGCAGTGATCAGCTCATGATCGGTCACATCAAATGCCGGATTAAAGACCTTTACATTTTCAGGTGCCATCCGCTTCTGATACCACATTTCCGTCACTTCCCCGGCAGGTCTTTGCTCAATGTTGATCTCATTGCCGGTAGGCGTATGCAGGTCAATGGTAGAAGTGGGAGCGCAGACATAGAACGGAACATGATAACGGGCTGCCACGGTTGCCACAACGCTGGTTCCGATCTTATTTGCCACATCCCCGTTAGCCGCCACACGGTCGCAGCCCACAAAAACTGCATTCACCCAGCCGTTTCGCATGACCATTGCCGACATATTGTCACAGATCAGCGTCACATCCACCCCGGCGCTTTGCAGCTCATAGGCCGTCAGTCTTGCACCCTGCAGAAGGGGGCGCGTTTCATCCGCATACACTCGGAACCCATATCCTCTTTCCTGCCCCAGGTAAATCGGTGCGGTTGCCGTTCCGTATTTGCATGTGGCAAGCTGTCCCGCATTGCAGTGGGTCAGGATCCCATCCCCGGGCTTTACCAGGCTCAGCCCATATTCTCCAATGGCCCTGCACACCCGGATATCCTCTTCCTTCATTTCCTTTGCTTCCGTCCCAAGCCTCTCTACGATCTCAGAAACGGTTTTTCCCTCTTCGTGCGCCCTGCAGCAGACTCTGTCCATCCTGTTAAGGGCCCAGGAAAGATTGACCGCCGTAGGTCTGGCTGAATTTAAATATTCCTTTTTTTCCGTAAATTCCCGGTAAAAGCTTTCGTAGTCCTCTCCTGTTTCCCCCGCAATATCCCTTGCAAGCACATAAATCCCCATGGCTGCCGCCACGCCGATAGCC
>FR894567.1:70914-87906 GCA_000436115.1 Firmicutes bacterium CAG:534
ATCCCAGATTTCTTTTGCGCTTCTCAGCTCTATGAGCTTGGTCTGTCCGGGTAGAACGGTTTGGTCAATGATAATGACGCTTCTGTCATTTTCGCTCAATGCAACTGTCTCATAATCTAAAATCGTAGCTTTTTCCTTTTGTTCCATGAAATCCCTTTCTCCTTATCTGACAATAATGTCACCATATTCTCCTCTGCACGCCTTTAAAAGATCATCCGGCGAAAGCTCTACCTGGGAGCCGATCCTTCCTCCGCTGACGATAATGGTCTCTTGCTCCTTTGCTCCCTGATCCAGCCGGGTCACATACTGCTTTTTCATACCGATGGCGGTACAGCCCCCTCTGATATAACCGGTGACCTGGTTAATATCCTTTACATGCAGCATTGCCACTGACTTTTCCCCTACGGACCTTGCTGCCTTTTTCAGATCCAGCTCCGCCTCAATGGGGATCACAAACACAAAATAGTTTTTACTGTTCCCCTGGGTCACAAGGGTCTTATACACCTTCTCATGGGGAAGTGAAAGCATGTCTGCTACCTGTATGCCATCCACAAACTCCTCGCATTCATAGGTAAAATGCTGGTAGGGAATGTTTTCCTTTTCCAGAATTCTCATCACATTGGTCTTAACGTCCTTATTCTTTGCCATGCTGATCGCCATTCCTTTCCTGCCACGGCTTTTTTCTTTCTGATTGTCTCACATTTGGGCGCAAAAGAAAAGCCCTTCCTGTCATTGCATGGTTTCCAAAGCTACCGTATAATAGTATCTGAAAGAAATTACGGCAGGAGCAGTCGGAAAGGACAAAAACATGGCAAGGCATTATACCTCTCCCTTTAATACCAGACAGCATATGCTGGAAAAGGAGCTGGAGATCTTTTATTATGAAGATCAGATCCTCCATCCGGTGTCAAGCCATCGGCATGATCATTATGAGATTTACTTTTTTATCAGCGGCGGGGTAAGCTGCTCCATTAACGGCCTGCTCTATCCCCTTTCCTATGGGGATGTCTGCCTGATCCCTCCCGGCATCTACCACCAGCCGGTTTTTAACGATCCCTCAAAGCTCTATCGGAGGATCGTTCTTTGGATCTCCCAGGATTATATGAACCAGCTTGCTGCTTCCTGTCCTCAGATCCTGGAATGCTTTGAACCTGCCATCCGGAAAAAGGAATATCACTTTTCCTGTGACCCTGGAAGCGCCCAGCTTCTGTTTGAAAAACTCTTTGACCTGATCCAGGAATACCACTCCAACCTTCCTCTGCGCTCCCAGCTTCTGCGC
The DNA here is from genome assembly GCA_000436115.1 of Firmicutes bacterium CAG:534. GTDB lineage: Bacteria > Bacillota > Clostridia > Lachnospirales > Lachnospiraceae > Suilimivivens. The sequence goes on from FR894567.1 coordinate 72,194, forward strand.
TCCTACGCCCAGATCTTTCTGCTTTCCTTAGGCAGACTGCTAAAGCAGGACGCCTTTCCTCTGTCCCCGGACAGCGACAGGCCTCTTTTTGCCAGGATCTGCAGCTACATCAGCACCCACCTGGAGGAGGAGCTTACCCTGGAGGAGCTTTCAAAGCAATTTTTTGTAAGTAAATATCATATCTCTCATATTTTCACCCAAAATATCGGTCTTTCCACCCATCAGTATATTCTGAAAAAAAGACTGCAGGCCAGCAAGGGCTGTATTCTTTCCGGCATGCCTTTGGAACAGGTCAGCGGCGCCTGCGGCTTCCGAAGCTATACCGCTTTTTTCCGTGCCTTTAAAAAGGAATACGGCACATCCCCCCGCGAATACAAGGAAAGCGCCTCCGCAACTTTTGCAATGTTCTAGCCAATCCACGCTATTTTTCTTCCCCCTTCCCTGTGTTATGATGAGATCAGTAAATTGAGCATACTCACAGAAAGGAAAGGTATCTATTATGGAAATGACACTGCGCTGGTACGGAAGCAAATCAGATTCCGTCACTTTACAGCAGATCCGGCAGATCCCGGGGGTCACCGGAGTGATCACCACCCTTTATGAAACGCAGCCGGGAGATCTATGGAGCCGGGAGGAGATCCATGCCCGCAAAGAGGAAGTGGAGGCCGCCGGTCTGCATATTTCCGGCATTGAAAGCGTAAACATCCATGACTCTATCAAGATCGGTTCCCCGGACAGGGACAAGTATATTGACAATTATATTAAGACCTTGGAGCGTCTGGGACAGGAAGACATTCATATTGTCTGCTACAACTTTATGCCCGTCTTTGACTGGACAAGAACGGAGCTTGCCCGGGTTCGGTATGACGGCTCCACGGTACTGGCCTACAGCCAGAAGACCATTGACAGTATCGATCCTGCCAAAATGTTTGATTCCATCTCTTCTGATTCCAACGGTTTTGTGCTTCCCGGCTGGGAGCCTGAGCGCATGGCCCATATCAAGGAGCTCTTTGAAATGTATCAGGATATTGACGACGAGAAGCTCTTTGCAAATCTGAAATATTTCCTGGAAGCCATTATGCCGGTCTGCGACAAATATGACATCAATATGGCGATCCATCCGGACGATCCTGCCTGGAGCGTATTCGGACTGCCCCGGATCATCATTAACCTGCCTAATCTGCAGCGCATGATGAAAATGGTAGATGATCCACATAATGGTGTCACCTTCTGTTCCGGTTCCTACGGCACCAACCCGGACAATGATCTTCCGGGAATGATCCGTGCCCTGAAAGGCCGCATCCATTTTGCCCATGTGCGCAACCTGCAGCATAATTTCCCCGGGGACTTTGAAGAGGCAGCCCACCTTTCCAGGGATGGAAGCTTTGATATGTATGAGATCATGAAGGCCCTTTATGACATTGATTTTTCCGGCCCCATCAGACCTGACCACGGCAGGATGATCTGGGGGGAAGTGGCAATGCCCGGCTACGGCCTGTATGACAGAGCCCTGGGCGCCGCCTATCTGAACGGCTTATGGGAGGCTATCGAGAAAGGAGAAAAACAGCATGCAGCTAAATAACAGCGGACTTATGGATACCGCCTCTTTTCAAAGGGCCGGTTACAGGCTTCCTTCCTTTGACCGTAAGGCCATGACAGAAAAGACCCTGGAAGCCCCTGCCTGGATCCACTTTGGCGCAGGAAACATCTTCCGTGCCTTCCAGGCAAATCTCATGCAGAGCCTCCTTGACGAAGGACTTTCTGATACCGGACTGATCGTTGCCGAGGGCTTTGATTATGAGATCGTAAAGAAAATGTACCGTCCTCATGACGATCTTTCCATCCTGGTAACCCTGAAGGCCGACGGGCAGATCGAAAAGACCGTGATCGGCAGCATTGCCCGTTCCCTGATCCTTGACAGCAATGACCTTCCGGAATATGAGGAGTTAAAAAAGATTTTCCGCTCCCCCTCCCTGCAGATGGCAAGCTTTACCATTACCGAAAAGGGCTACAGCCTGGTGGACGGTAAGGGACAGCTTTTGCCCTCTGTGGAAAAGGATTTTTCTAAAGGATCTGCGCAGCCGGAAAGCTACATCGGCAAATTGACTTCACTGGTCTATGAACGTTTTAGCGCCGGAAAGCTTCCTCTTGCCCTTGTCAGCATGGACAACTGCTCCCACAATGGCTCTAAGCTTTACGAAGCGGTTCACAGCTTTGCAAAGCGCTGGTGTGAAAACGGGCTTGCGGATCCTGCTTTTCTCTCCTACCTGGAAGATCCTGCTTCTGTTTCTTTCCCCTGGAGCATGATCGATAAGATCACTCCCAGGCCGGATCCCAAGGTGGAAGCCCTGCTCATGGCAGACGGCATAGAAGACCTTTCTCCGGTCATTACCGGCAAAAACACCTATGTTGCGCCCTTTGTCAATGCGGAGGAATGCGAGTACCTTGTAATAGAGGATCTGTTCCCCAACGGAAGACCCCCTCTTGAAAAGGCAGGGGTGATCTTTACAGACCGGGAAACGGTTAATAAAGTAGAAAAAATGAAGGTATGTACCTGTTTAAATCCGCTGCACACAGCTCTTGCCATCTTTGGCTGCCTGCTGGGCTACACACTGATCTCGGAGGAAATGAAAAATCCGGTTCTGAAGGCTCTGGTCGAAAAGATCGGCTACCAGGAAGGCTTACCGGTTGTGGTAGATCCCGGCATCATCCGGCCTGCAGATTTCCTTGCCGAGGTGCTGAATGTGCGTATCCCCAATCCTTTTATGCCGGATACCCCGCAGAGGATCGCCACAGATACTTCCCAGAAGCTTCCGATCCGTTTTGGAGAGACCATCAAGGCTTATGAGGCCTCCGATACCTTACAGGTGTCTGATCTCGTACTGATCCCTCTGGTCTTTGCAGGCTGGCTCCGCTATCTTATGGGAATTGACGATCTGGGAAGGCCCTTTGAGAAAAGCCCGGATCCGCTCCTTGATACCTTAACCCCTTATGTGGAGGGCTTTTCCCTTGGACATGTGGCAGATGCCAAAGAGCGGCTGCAGCCCCTATTAAAAAGAAGCGATATTTTCGGTGTTGATCTGTATGAATGCGGACTTGCTGAAAAAGTCCTTCTGCATTTCGAGGAAATGACCGCCCAGCCGGGCGCCGTTGCCAAAACACTTGAAAAATACACCAACTGAGATTTCTCAAAAAAATCTTAAAAAATGCGGAAAAGTATAGTATAATGTCAAGTTAGAATAACCTGACAGTTTTTGTTGAAATAGGAAGGGAGCTTTTCTGCTTTGAAAAAAGATTTTGATAGAGAAAAAATAGCGTCGCTTGTGCGCCAGCTGCTGATAGAGCTTGGCGGCGACGTGGAAAGCGAAGGTCTTAAGGATACTCCGGAACGGGTAGCTCGAATGTATTCAGAGATCTTTGAAGGTATGCGGTACTCCAATGAGGAGATCGCAGAAATGTTTTCCAAGTGCTTTGAGATGCCCTCAAGCCGCGATCTTGTGGTGGTAAAGGACATTGAAGTCTTTTCGTATTGCGAGCATCACATGGCACTGATGTATAATATGAAGGTTCATGTAGGATACCTGCCAAAGGAAAAGGTCATTGGTCTTTCCAAAATCGCCCGGATCTGCGATATGGCTGCAAAGCGTTTGCAGCTTCAGGAAAGGCTTGGTGCAGATATTGCCGACATCATGCAGATGGTCACAGGCTCTGATGATGTGATCGTAGTCATTGAAGGCGAGCATAGCTGTATGACTGCCCGCGGCATCAAGAAAACCGGAGCCAAAACCCGGACGGCAACCCTGCGGGGAAGCTTCCATTCCCATCATGAACTGCGGAATGAATTTTATAACCTGATCCAGTAGCGGATCAGTCATCTATAGAGCAAACGAAAAGCCCGGCGCCATTCATGGCAGCCGGGCTTTCTTTTGGTTTTTATTTGTTAGCAAGCTCTGCTTTTAACTTCTCGGTAAGAGCAGGAACGATCTTATTCAGATCGCCAACAATTCCGTAATCAGCTACATCGAAGATCGGTGCAGACTCATCCTTATTGATGGCAATGATAATATCGGATTCCTCCATACCAGCTACATGCTGGATTGCTCCGGAAATACCGATTGCAAAGTATACGTTAGGACGAACGGTCTTTCCGGTCTGTCCAACCTGCAGATCCTTGGGCTTCCAGCCTGCATCTACAACGGCACGGGAGCAGCTTACGGTACCGCCAAGTACCTCTGCAAGATCCTCAAGGATCTTGAAGTTTTCTGCACTTCCTACGCCACGGCCGCCGGATACCAGGATCTTAGCATCCATAATATCAGCCACATCAGAGACAGCCTTAACAACCTTAAGGATCTCAACATACTTGTTGTCAGGTGTAAATCCGGGGTTGAACTCGATCACTTCAGCCTTAGCGCCTACAACTCTGTCAGCCTTCTGCATAACACCGGGACGAACTGTTGCCATCTGAGGACGGAAGTTCGGGCATGCGATGGTTGCAATGGTGTTTCCACCGAATGCAGGACGAGTCATCAGCAGCTGATTGTGAAGCTGTTCCTTTCCGGGAATCGGGTTGATCGGGAAATCACCGATCTCAAGCTGTGTACAGTCTGCTGTCAGACCGGTATGAATTCTTGCAGATACTCTAGGGCCAAGGTCACGGCCGATAGCTGTAGCACCTACCAGGAAAATCTCAGGCTTGAACTCATTAATAACAGATGCAAGTGCATGTGCATAAGGCTCTGTTCTGTACTCCTTCAATTCAGGATCATCAACAACGATCACCTTATCAGCACCGTATTCAGCCAGTTCGTCAGCAAGTGCCTTTACATCGCTGCCAACCAGAACTGCGGTTACTTCTGTTCCTAAATCTTTGGCAAGGTCTTTTCCCTTTCCAACCAGTTCCAAAGCAATTCCACTGAGTACATTGTCTACCTGCTGAGCAAAGACAAATACTCCTTTATAATCTTGAATATTCATGATGAACCTCCATTATTTTTCTTTTCGATATCTTAGATGACATGCTTTACTTTTAACTTGTCAACAATGTAGTCAACAGCCTCTGTAGGATCAAGAACTACCTTCTCGCCTGCTCCCTTTCTTACCTTATCGGAAGCCTTTGCGATCTGGGTAGGTGAACCCTTCAGACCAAGGTTGGAGTCTTCTACATCCTTCAGATCAGCTCTTCCCCATACGGTAATGTCAGCCTTGTAGGCATCGAAAATTCCGCCGGGTGTCATATAACGGGGCTCATTGAGTTCTGCAAGTGCAGTGATCAGGCAGGGCATTTTAGCCTTTAATACATGATATCTGTCGTCAAACTGACGCTCAACGATCACGCTGTCACCTTCCACCTCGATCTTCTGTGCGTAGGAAATAACAGGAATACCAAGATGCTCGGAAATCTGAGGGCCAACCTGTGCGGTATCGCCGTCGATAGCCTGACGTCCTGTGATGATCAGATCATACTCCAGGTTGCGGAGTGCTCCTGCAAGGGTCTGGGAGGTTGCCCAGGTATCAGCACCGCCGAGTACGCGGTCAGTAACCAGAATACCCTTGTCAGCGCCCATAGCCATTGCCTCACGAAGAACCTCTTCTGCCTTGGGAAGTCCCATGGTAACAACGGTAACCTCTGCTCCATACTGGTCTTTTAATCTAAGCGCTGCTTCCAGACCTGCTTTATCATCAGGGTTCATGATGGTCAGCATCGCACCTCTGTCAAGTGTACCATCGGGGTTAAACTTTACGCCGCCCTTTGTATCAGGTACCTGTTTAACACAAACAACGATTTTCATTGTATTTTCTCTCCTTTTAAATTTAATCTATCACTTTATGCCGTCTTACTTAAGCAGGGAACCTGAAATAACCATTCTCTGAACTTCAGAGGTTCCTTCATAGATCTCGGTGATCTTGGCATCTCTCATCATACGCTCTACATCGTACTCTCTGATGTAGCCGTAACCGCCGTGAAGCTGAACAGCCTTGGTGGTAACTTCCATAGCAACCTCTGCTGCATAAAGCTTTGCCATAGCTGCTTCTACTGTGTAGCTCTTCTGGGTAGCCTTTGCCATAGCGGCTCTGTAAACCATGTACTGTGCAGCCTGAACCTTGGTAGCCATATCTGCTAACTGGAACTGGGTGTTCTGGAATGCGCCGATTGCTCTGCCGAACTGCTTTCTTTCCTTTACATAGGCAATGGTTCTGTCAAGAGCGCCCTCAGCAAGTCCAAGAGCCTGTGCAGCGATACCGATACGTCCGCCATCCAAAGTATGCATTGCAATACCGAAGCCCTTTCCTTCCTGTCCAAGCAGGTTCTCCTTCGGGATACGGCAGTCAGTAAAGATTAGCTCGTAAGTGGATGAACCGCGGATACCCATCTTATTTTCCTTGGTACCGAAGGTAAATCCGGGTGTTCCCTTCTCTACGATAAAGGCAGAGATCATCTTCTTGCTTCTTCCCTTTGCATCTGTTACAACGCTGGTTACTGCAAAGATAACATATACGTCTGCTTCCTTACCGTTGGTAATGAAGATCTTGGAGCCGTTTAATACCCACTCATCTCCATCCAGAACAGCCTTGGTCTGCTGTCCCTGTGCATCTGTACCAGCTCCGGGCTCAGTTAAACCGAAAGCACCAAGCTTCTCGCCCTTTGCAAGGGGAACAAGGTATTTCTGCTTCTGCTCTTCTGTACCGTAGGTCTGGATAGGATCACAGCAAAGAGAGGTATGTGCGGATACGATAACGCCTGTTGTACCGCAGACCTTGGAGAGTTCCTCTACGCACATAGCGTAGGTCAGGGGGTCACATCCCTGTCCGCCATACTCCTTGGGAACGGGAATACCAAGGAAACCAGCCTTTGCCATTTTCTCAACAGTTCCTCTGGGGAAAACTTCTGTTTCGTCTACTTCCTGTGCTAAAGGCTTTACTTCCTTTTCTGCAAATTCTTTGAAAAGAGTTCTTGCCATTTCATGTTGTTTGCTTAACGTAAAATCCATGATTTTTATTTCCTCCATAAAATATGATTATACTGGGACAGTATTCAGGCCCCAATTATTTACTGAGCATCAACCGGGGTCTTTGTTCTGTCTGCGTTATAAACATAGAAGCCCTTACCGCTCTTAACACCAAGGTTACCGCCGCGAACCATCTTGCGGATCAGAGGGCATGCACGATACTTGCTGTCGCCGGTCTCGTTGTAAAGAACATCCATAATTGCAAGGCAGATATCAAGACCAATGAAATCACCCAGCTCAAGGGGTCCCATGGGATGATTTGCGCCCAGCTTCATTGCTGCGTCAATGCCTGCAATATCGGAAACACCTTCCATCTTGATGAAGGCTGCTTCGTTGATCATCGGAACCAGGATACGGTTTACAACAAAGCCTGCTGCTTCATTTACCTGAACAGGTGTCTTACCGATCTCCTCGGAGATCTTCTTAATAGCATTTACAGTCTCTGCAGGAGTATTTACGCCTGCAATTACCTCAACCAGCTTCATACGGTCAGCAGGATTGAAGAAATGCATACCGATCATCGGACGGTTTAAGCCGTTTCCGATCTCTGTAATGGAAAGGCTGGAAGTATTGGATGCAAAAATACATTCCGGCTTTGCGATCTTATCAAGCTCGCCAAAGGTTGTCTTCTTTACTTCCATATTCTCAAATGCAGCTTCCACGATCAGGTCACAGTCCTTGCAAAGGTTTTCCTTCAGTCCGGGTGTGATCTTAGCAAGAATGCCGTCTACAGCTTCCTGTGTCATCTTGCCTTTTTCAACCAGTCTTGCATAGCCCTTGGCGATCTTTTCTTTTCCGCCTTCGGCCCACTCCTGCTTGATATCGCAGAGTGCAACCTCATAACCTTCAACCTGAGCAAAGGCCTTGGCAATACCCTGTCCCATGGTACCTGCGCCAATAATACCTACTTTCATTTTTTGTCCTCCTAATAATAGTTAATTTATTTTTCATCAGGTCATTGCCCTGATAATAAAACCATATTTACCTTAGCAGTTCTTAAAAGGCTCTTTTACCTTTTCCTTGTTCTTATCAAGGAAGAATGCCATGCCGTACTTCTGATCCTCTGTCTCGAAGCAGTCGCCGAAAAGCTTTTCCTCAATCACGATCGCCTCGTCCATATCTGCATCCAGTCCTTCATTGATGGCCTTCTTGCAGTTGCGTACAGCGATGGGCGCATTCTTTGCAATGCCTGCTGCCATCTTCTGTGCTGCGGGAAGGAGCTCCTCCTGGGGATATACTGCATTTACAAGACCAATTCTGTATGCCTCGTCAGCCTTGATATTTCTTGCTGTGTAGATCATCTGCTTTGCCATGCCGGCTCCAACCAGACGGGCAAGTCTCTGAGTACCGCCAAAGCCGGGGGTAATGCCAAGGCCTGCCTCGGGCTGTCCAAATACAGCGTTATCGGAACAGATCCTGATGTCACAGCTCATGGAGATCTCGCAGCCGCCGCCAAGTGCAAAGCCGTTTACTGCTGCGATCACAGGGATCGGGAAAGTTTCAAGCTTGCGGAAAACATCATTTCCCTTCTTTCCAAAGGCTTCGCCTTCTGCCTTGGTAAGGGTGCTCATTTCGCCGATGTCTGCACCGGCAACAAAGGACTTCTGTCCTGCGCCTGTTAAGATCAGGCATCTCACTTCATCCAGATTAACAGCATCCAGTGTAGCGTTCAGCTCGTCCAGCACCTGTGAATTCAGTGCGTTTAATGCTTTTTCACGGTTGATGGTGATGGTTGCCACGCTGCCGTTTTGCTCATACAAAATAAAATCCATTGTTATGACTCCTTTTCTTTACACCTCGATAAGCAGACCCCTAAACAGGAATGGATCTCCTGTTTTGAAGCCTGCTTATCCGGTTATTTTTTATGAAATTACTCTCTTGTAACGATTGTTGCGCAGCCCATGCCGCCGCCGATACAAAGGGTTGCAAGACCCTTCTTTGCATCTCTTGCTTCCATCTCGTGAAGCAGGGTTACCAGGATACGGCAGCCTGATGCTCCGACAGGATGTCCAAGGGCGATTGCACCGCCGTTAGGATTTAACTGTCTGTCTACATCAATGCCAAGATCCTTGCCTACTGCTACAGACTGTGCTGCAAATGCTTCATTTGCCTCGATGATATCAAAGTCTTCGATCTTATAACCGGCCTTTGCCATAACCTTCTTGGTTGCAGCTACAGGGCCAATTCCCATGACTGCAGGATCAACACCTGCAAGACCGCCTGCTACAAAGGTTGCCATAGGCTTTACGCCAAGCTCCTTTGCCTTCTCTTCGCTCATTACTACAACGGCTGCCGCACCATCATTGATACCGGATGCATTACCTGCTGTTACGAAGCCGCCCTGGTTGATAGGACGGAGCTTTGCAAGACCTTCGATGGTAGATCCCGGACGAGGGCCCTCATCCTTATTAAATACGATGGTCTCCTTTTTCTTCTTTACTTCTACAGGAACGATCTCCTTGTCAAATGCGCCTGCTTCCTGTGCTGCGCAGGCCTTCTGCTGGCTCTTTAATGCGAACTCATCCAGCTCTTCTCTGGTAAGTCCCCATCTCTCTGCGATATTGTCTGCTGTCTTGATCATGTGATAATCATTGAATGCATCCCAAAGAGCATCCTTGATCATGGTATCTACCAGAACACCATTGTTCATTCTATATCCAAAACGTGCCTGAGGAACTGCGTAAGGAGCCATGGACATATTCTCCATACCACCTGCTACAACGATGTCCGCATCTCCTGCCATGATCATCTGTGCAGCCTGATTTACACAGTTCAGACCGGAACCACAAACTACGTTCATGGTAACCGCAGGTACTTCGATCGGCAAACCTGCTTTGAGAGTTGCCTGACGAGCAACGTTCTGTCCCTGTCCGGCCTGAATAACACAGCCCATATATACCTGGTCTACCTGCTCAGGAGCCACACCGGCTCTTTTTAATGCTTCCTTGATCACGATTGCGCCAAGCTCTACTGCTGGGGTTGTGCTGAGTGTGCCGCCCATTGTACCGATTGCAGTACGGCAGGCACCGGCTAAAACTACTTTCTTTGCCATGTTTCTTTCCTCCGTTAGGTTTTTAAAATGATTGTTAATTTTTTATCATTTCCATGGTCTACATTATAACATAGTGTCTCTTTTTTTGCAACGGCATCCTTAATAAAAGAGCTGTGCAATAGGAGAAGTTTCATCAATAATCAATGTTTTGTTATTTCCCGTCATGGTCAGCTTGGCTGCATCCAGAGATCTGAGGAACAGATAAAAGTCCGCTTTTTCCGGATCATTGTAGGCCTCGCTTAAGATCCTCATGTACTCTGCCTCGCCGCTGGCAATGATCTCTGCCGCCTGGGCGTCCGCCTCGGACTGCATGACAATGATCTCCGCATTGGTATTGTTGGAGATCTCCTTTGCCTCCTCCTGTCCTTCCGCCTGATAGGTGGCTGCAATATTATTCCGCTCTGAGATCATTCTCTCGTAAACCGCATTCTTATTTTCATCCGGGAGATCCAGGGACTTGGTCTCCACTGCGATCAGGGAAATTCCGTACTGCTCCAGGGTATTGCCGATATTATCCTTAATGGCTGCCGCCAGTTCTCCATCCCTTCCGCTGATCACTTCCTCCTGGCTCAGGCTGCTGATCACATTTTTCAGGCTGTTGTACACAATGGTATCGATCCTGAATTCTGCATTCCCCTTCTGGGCGCTTAAGGTCTGGGTATATTTGTAAGGATCCTCGATCTTCCATAATACAAAGCAGTCTGCGATCATGGACTTTTTGTCCTTGGTCATTACGTCGCTGATGGCAAGGTCATAAAGCAGCACCTCATTTTGAATTTTTTCCGCCGTCTGGATAAAGGGAATTTTGATACTGAGTCCCGGCTCCTGTGTGATGCTTGCAATCCTTCCAAATTCCTTGATCACCGTGTATTCATTGGGGTATGTAACTACAAGGCTGTTGCCTGCAAGAAGCAGCAGGATCACTACGACTGCCGCGATCCAGATAACCGATTTGTTTTTCATCTCTATTCCTCCTCCCCATCTGCAGGATTTCCTGCACTTTGCGTCGTCATGGTTTCCTGCGTCTTTCCGGCGCTTTCTGTCTGAAAGCTTGCAAAGGATTCCAGAGGCAGCATGGTCTGTGTGCTGCCGTCGCTCTTTTCAATGATCACCTTCATATCCGGCAGGATCTCTTCCATGGTCTCATAAAACATTCTCTGCTTGGTGATCAGCGGATATTTCTGATATTCTGCATAAAGCTCATTTAATCTGGCCACCTGTCCCTTGGCCTCGTTGATCCTCTCCTGTGCCTGGGCGTTTGCCGTTTTTACCGTTTCGTCAGCGGCTGCCCTGGCTGCGGGAATATCCTCATTCCGCTTCTGGTTTGCCTTATTGATGGAGGTTTCCTTCCCCTGCTTTGCGTTTTCCACATTCTTAAAGGCATTGATGACCTCCTGGGTAGGCGGCTCTGCATCCTGGATGGTGATATTTACCAGCTGGATCCCCAGATCCTCCTGCTCTAAACGCTTCATGATCTTTTCCTTAATGGATGCCTGGATCTCGCTCTTTCCCGTTGTGATCACGCTGTCCACATCATAAAGTCCGATAGTGTCCCTGATATAGCTTTGGGTCAGCATCTTCAAAATATCAACAGGGCTTTCTGATGCATAGCTGTATTTCACCGGATCTGTCACCCGGTACTCCACATAAAAATCCACATTCACAAAATTATAGTCCCTTGTGATCATAAAGGATTCCGCATCCACATTTTCGTTATCCACGGTAGAATATCCGATGGGAAATCCGTTAATGGTCTTGGGCACCCGCAAAAGCTGCTGCACAAAGGGCACCTTTAAGTGAATGCCCGACTGCTCCACCACCTTGGGCACGCCAAAGGTAGTCACCACTGCGTATTCATTTTCCCGCAGGGAATAAAAGCTGGAGGATAAAAGTACCAGCACAAGCAGCACGATCACTACAAGGCTGATTGCTCCTGTGATCTTCTTCCCCTTATTTTCTTCCCGGAAGCGTTCCGGGCCGTCTTGATTCTGCTTTTTTCCAAACATTCTTTTTTCTCTCTCCTTTTTCCACTGTAAAAGCCATTCTATTCTGCCTTGAATTGTATCATATTAAACCCTTTTCCCTTTGTCAACCGTCATCCGGGAAATTCCGCCCTGCTTCCTGCCTGTCCGTTTTTCCGCCTACGCTCCTTCGCATATCCTGCCCATGCCCCTTAGCATATCCCGCCCCGGCCTTTCATATATATCATTAACTCCTGCTCAAAAAACAAGGAATTTCCAAAGGCCATGGATCAATCTCGCAAAAAGCTCATCCGAAAAGCAGGGCTGGCGGTACTGCTCTGCATTTCTTTCTTTTTCCTTCTTTGCCTGTCCGCCCAAAAGGAACCCTCCCCTGCCTCCTCGTCCCCTGTCATTGAGGTAGCCGCCGGCACCCGGGGAGACTGTATTAAGTGGGTGGATTTTACGGTAACCTATGAGGCTCTGTGCACCGCTTATGACCTTGATGTTGAGCAGTATGCCGCAGGCCATCCCGTCCGCTGGACAGAGCTTCTTGCCTACGCTGCCGCCAAAACCGGCGGAAAGTTTGACCAGAAAAGCCTTTCTGTGATGCGAAAGCTTTCAGAGGAGCTTTCGGAAGATTCTGCCACCTTAGATGAGCTGACAAAGGAGCTTCCCTATTATCCTTATTATCTGGAAGCTTATGAAGCTGTTCTTGGCGGAATGGTGGGAGAATATGAGATCGAGCAGATGGATGATGCCGGCAGAAAGGCATGGAAAAAGGTTTACGGACTGAAAGCCTTTTCTCCCATTGCCAAAGGATTTGACTACAGCGATTATGACGATTTTGGTTCCTCCAGAAGCTATGGCTACAAAAGACCCCACCTTGGCCATGATATGATGGGGCAGGTCGGAACCCCCATAACCGCCATTGAATCCGGCTATGTGGAGGCTCTTGGCTGGAACCGGTACGGAGGCTGGCGGATCGGCATCCGCAGCTTTGATAAGAAGCGCTATTATTATTACGCCCATCTGCGGCAGAATTTTCCCTATGCCCTTGATCTGAAGGAGGGCAGCGTGGTAACTGCCGGGGATGTGATCGGCTATATGGGCCACACCGGCTACAGCATCAAGGAGAACACTAACAATATCGACACCGTTCATCTCCACTGGGGCCTGCAGCTCATTTTCGACGAGTCCCAGAAGGAAGGAAACAATGAGATCTGGATCGACTGCTACGCCCTTACCCGTTTTTTGTCTAAAAACAGATCCCTCACAGAAAAGAATACAGAAACCAAGGAATGGCTCCGCTGCTTTCAGATGAGAGATCCGGCTGTCAATGCTTTTTTGCGTACACAAACTCCCGCTGGATCACAAAACTGAGGAAAAACAGGAATATGTCCACGGGTATTTTAATCAGCACCTCTGCGCCTCCAAAAAAAGGATACAGGAAGTTGACAAGAAGTGCGCTGAGTCCCATCTGCACCACCGCCAAAAGCGCATACTTCGGCAGCGTGGTTCCCACTGTGCCTTCGCTTTGAAATACCACCTTATAATTCAGTGAATAATTATAAAAGGCGGAAAGGATCCTTGCAAATACCGTTGCGGCGGTAAGATAGGAAATGCTTCCCCACTGCCTTCCCTTCAGGAAATAGCAGAAAATGGAAAACAGGATCAGATCCACCACGCTGGAGGACAGGGAAGAAAACATAAATTTTCCAAACAGCAGATAAATGCGCATGGAGTCCTTGATGGGATGAAAATGACTGGTTTTGTTTTCTTCTATATAAATGGTTTGAATGGGCACTTCCACAATGGGAATGCCAAGCCGCTTGGTCTCCATCAGCATATTGGTCTCAAATTCAAACCGCTCTCCCTTTACCGTAAGAAGCTCTTTCATAAAGCCGGCCGGAATGCCCCGAAGTCCTGTCTGGGTGTCTGACACCACAACCCCTGTGAGATATTTCATTACAACCCTGGTGCACTTATTTCCAAACTCGGATCTTGCCGGAACGTCCTCTCCCTCAAAGCACCGGCATCCCATGATCAGCGCCTCCGGGTGGTTCAAAAGAGCCTGGGCACATGCCATGATACATTCCGGCGTATGTTGACCATCCGAGTCAGCCGTAATTGCTCCCACGGCCTCCGGATAGTTTTTCAAACAGTCGTTAAAGGCTGTTTTAAGCGCCCTTCCCTTTCCCTGATTGATGGCATGATGCAGAACCCTGCACCCAAACTGCTCCTTTGCCTGGGTAAAAAAAGGAGCATATTTTTCTCCGCTTCCGTCATCCACGATCACAATATTTTCAAAGCCTGCTTCCTTCAGCTTTTCCAAAAGCGCCGGAAGCTTTTCATCCGGTTCATAGGATGGAATGATGATCGGTATCTGCAGCGCTGTCTTTTCCATTTATTCTTGTTCTCCTTCTGTCTTTTGCCCCGGCTCCTTCAGAAAAAGGCTTTCTCCCTCTTCTGTTACCTGATACAGCCTGCCATACTCAAAGCTTCCATCAGGCAAAAGCTCGGAAAGAAAGGCGCCGCTTCCAGTAAGCTCCTCCACATAAAGATATCCGGCATGGGCCTCCCGTACTGCCGCTGCCACATCCTCTGCACCGGTATTCTGCGGATCAATATTTCCGTACATCACAGATACCGGAGCTGCCTCAAAGCTGATATAGGTATTGCGCACCCAGCTGACGTCTGAGCTGTCCCGCAAATATAACACCCGTCCCGGGCTTTTTTTCGTCCCTGCGCCGATCCGGTCCAAAAAGTCCCTTGCATCCTGGTCTACAATCTCTTCTCTTTCGGAAAGGATTTCATCCGTCTTTTCACGGTATCCCCAGATCGCACGATAGGCCCCTGCATAATCCGTTGTCAAAAGGACAAAGGCCAGACAGATATAGGCCCCTGCGTTTCTGTATTTCCTGTCAGAGTTCTTCTGCCCGTTCCGCAGCAAAGTATCAGCCAGAAGATACAGGCCTCCAATGGTAAAGGGCGCTCCGTACCGCTCAATGGAGGATACCATCCCAAAGGGTTCCAGATACTGTGTTTCCACGGCAAAGATCGTCAGGTGGCTCACCAGATTAAAGCCGTAAAACACCAGCCCCGATATGCCAAAAAAGCATCCCATATATACCGCCTTTTTGCGGTTCCAGATCCTGAATTTATAAAAGAGCGCCACCACAAGCAGCAGGATCAGATACAGGCCAAGAGGGCTGAGATCCAGCGCCGGTGTTTTCCCCCTGTGCAGGGGCCAGCTCACAAAGGCCTCCAAAAATGCCTTTACCATGGTGTCCTGATATTCCGGGATCCCCATAGAACCGGTTGCCATTTTGATGGCTGTGCCGGTCAGCTTCGCCACTCTCCTGTTCATCAGGCAGAAGAGCAGCCAGGAACCCTCCGCAGACAGCGTAAGAAGGCTTACTATCAGAAAAGCTCTGCGCACCCTTTTCCGCCCCTGCAGGTCTTCCCCTGTCCGCCTCCGTTTTAGAAGCTGATAGCCGAAGCTGAATATAAGGCCAAAGACTGCCCACAGAATTCCTGTGTTTTTACAAAGCACAAGTACCATCAGATACAGCGCCTGCCGTCCATAATAAAGCAGGCTCTCTTCCCGCCTTTCCTCACATACCGCCGTCAAAAACGCACCATAGATCACCGCCATGATCAGATCTGCACAGCAGCCGTCAAGCCAGAAGG
>FR894567.1:87918-89696 GCA_000436115.1 Firmicutes bacterium CAG:534
AGCCAGAAGGCCTCTGCCACTGCCGGAAAAAGCCACAGTGCTGCGCCTCCAAGGAGCATCTTTATTGGATTTTTCTTTTGCAAAAAGGACAGCAGGGGAAATAAAAAGGACAGCATCATAAAATAATAACCGCCAAACATCAGCCCTTCTTTAAACTGTCCGGGTGAAAAATGCAGCAACCACCATTTGATCATCTGGGTTGCCGGCGGATAGTCCCCGAATTCCGGCGCCACATTTGTATATTTTCCCGCAAAGCCATCTAAATAATAAATGGATTTTACATCTGTTGCCCAGAAATTGTAATCATCCCACCAGCTCACCAGCTTGCTTCCCACACAGATCGTCACCACTGCCGTCATGAGCAGCGCTGCCAGCGCTCCTCCCTCTGTCAGGCAGTCCTTTCCAAAGGAAAGCATATTCCTTTTCTCATCACGGGAAGCCCTGATAAACCGGATCAGCACAAAAAGGAGGAAAGCGGCGGCAAGATAATCCGACAGGGAAAGAGTGCGGAAAAAAGACAGCCCATAAAGGAGCATCACAAGCAAAGACGTTCCTATTGGAACCGCCTCCACAAACTTTAGCTGAAATTTTTTTGCAATCCCAAGCACTGCCAGCAGAAATGCCAAGATCTGTACAACTGCCATCCTTATCCTCGTTTCAAAACAGCCTGCCACAGGGAAAATATCTTTCTGTCAACTCCCTGCGCCCCTGTCTTATTCAGTATGGTATATTATAACAAAAAGATGTGTGGGTTACCACACATCTTTTTGCAGAAGCTTCTGTTCTGTTTAATATTCCGGTTCGATCAGGCCGTATGTGCCGCCCTTACGCTTGTAGGCAACATTGACCTGCTCTGTTTCTGCGTTTACGAAAACATAGAAGTTATGTCCCAAAAGCTCCATTTGGATGCAGGCATCCTCAGGATACATGGGCTTAATGTCAAACTTCTTGGTACGGATGATCTTGATCTCGTCCTCATCCATATAGTCCTTCTCAATGAATTCCTGTTTGAAGAAGCTTGCCGCCTGCTGCTGATCCACCAGCTTTCTCTTGTATTTCTTCAGCTGTCTTTCAATGATCTCTTCCACAAGGTCAATGGATACATACATATCGCTGCTGACCTGCTCAGAACGGATGATACTGCCCTTCACGGGAATGGTAACCTCTATCTTCTGCCTCTCCTTCTCTACGCTCAGAGTTACATGAACCTCTGTTTCCGGTGTAAAATACTTCTCCAGCTTGCCAATCTTGTCCTCAACTGCACTGCGGAGCCCCGGGGTAACCTCAATATTCTTACCAACGATAATAAATTTCATATTCATCATCCTTTCTCTGGATTATTGTATGGACATTATACCACACTATACTACTGTTTTGCAACAATTCCATCTTTTTGTTTTGCAATCCAAATTGTTTTCGGACAATTTCATTTATCCATTTTGTTCGACATTTTTCTATCTTTTTCTTCCCTCTGAACATTATCCACAAAACACCCGTTCCAAACCCTATCTTTCCGGCGCGGCTGTTTTTCTGTGATTTTCTGTGGATAATGTGGATAAAATCGTGTATAAGTCATTTTGCAGACATATGACAGCCTTTTTTTGTGGATAACCCGGTGCCTGTGTCTTTTGTCTTTTGAGGGCTGTTTTTTCTCCTTTGAAAAAAAGTTTGTGAAACATGTACAAGTGACCGCTTGTCAACCACTCTATTTCAAAAAAAAAATGTCTGACACTTTCTTTCTGTTTGTGAGAAACGTGCTCCGCTAGGCGCACAAAAAA
>FR894567.1:89763-96769 GCA_000436115.1 Firmicutes bacterium CAG:534
AAAATTCTTCTGACGGAAAGAATGGAACGATAGCTTGCATTGGAAATGATAATTCCCGTCTTTGCGGTAGATGCATGAACGATCTGTCCATTTCCGATATAAATTGCCACATGTCCGGAATAGCATACAATGTCACCGGGCTGGGCATTTTCAATGCCGTTTACTGCTGCGCCCACACTTCTGTCTGCTGAAGAAGAATGAGGCAGGCTTACGCCGAAGTTGTTATAAACGCTCATAACAAATCCTGAGCAGTCCGCACCATTTGTCAGGCTGGTGCCGCCCCATACATAAGGATTTCCTACAAACTGGCAGGCGAAGTTTGCTACGGACTGTCCCAGCTCGCTTTCGCTTCCGGAAATCACAGGAGCATAGACCTCCTGGCTTCCTGATGAGGAACTGCTGCTTGATTTTGCCGCTGCCTTTGCTGCAGCCTGTGCAGCCTTGCGCTCTGCTTCTTCCTTTGCCAGCCTGGCTTCTTCCTCTTCCTTGGATTCTGCCTTTACAAATTCTGTGGAAAGGGTAACGTAATCGGTTGAAACATATCCGTCACCTTCCTCGATATTAACCTTAACCCAGTCTCCTAATTCTTCTGTGACGATCAGCTGATCATCAATGGGGATCAGACCCAGAACCGTTGCGTCCAGGCCGGGCTCCTCACGAACCTTAAGAGTGGTGGTATTTACCGTTGCAATTCTGGTTCCCACCTTCTTTGCAAGCTCTACTGCGTCCTCACCGGTCACACAGTATTCCGCTTTCACATAACCGGTAACGCTTCCTGAGGTGATCTCATACCATCCGTTTTCTTCGGAAATATATTCTCCAACGGACTTGTCATAAAGCTTACCAAGAATCTCTCCCTCTTCACTGGGGATACTTCTTACATTAACATAGTCATTGACCTTTGCGATCACTAAAGACTTAAAGCTCTCTTCCTCACGCTTGTTCTCAAGCTGACGATCCATCTGCTTAACAGTCTTGTCAGTGGTTGCCATCATGGTCTCTTCTATGATCTTTTCTTCAATAATCTCTTCTTCTGAATCGCTTACCACTCCTACCCGTCCCGCTGTAGCTGTGGGCAGGGCGCTGGGAAGACTGGCGATCGCTGTAGGCGTGCTGCTTGCCTCAGGCGTTGCCGATGGGGAAGGGGAAGCAGTTGCTGCAGTGTCTGCATTCTGGCTTTCCTTTTCTTCCTTTAAGCTCTTCACACTGGTTGCATCTGAGGAAAGGATAAAATCCACTCCTGCGGAGGGCAGTCCGTTTGCCTCTTTTGCAAAGGCATCTATCTGAATGCTGGAAAACAGAATTGCCGCAGATAAAAATCCAACTGCTGCCTGCTTTGCTGCTTTCGCATTTCTCTTACGCATGTCATCCTCCAATCTGGTCTATCAAAAGGTTTCCCTGTTTCGTGCTTAAATATTACAAAATTGTTAAATCTGTTAATAAATATAACACTTATATTACAGTATGTCAACCAATGGAAGATATTTCCAGCCTTTGTTCACAAAACATTCATATATTCCAGCGCAGATGTAACCGCATTTGCTCCGTCTGCCACCGCCGTCACTACCTGTCGCAGTTTCTTGGAGCGCACATCTCCCGCTGCAAAAATACCGGGCGTGCTGCACACTCCATCCTCTCCTGCCAGCAGATAGCCCTTCCCGTCACATTCTGCCAGCTCCTTTAACAGTCCGCTTTCCGGTATAATGCCCACTGCAATAAATACGCCGTCTACCGGAAGCATTTTCTCCTCCTCCGTGCTTTTGTTTAAAAGAGTCAGCGCTTCTACCTGATCCTCTCCCTCGATGCTTTTTACCACCGTGTCCCAGATGATCTCCACATTAGGCAGCGCCATCAGCTCTCTTTGCAGAGAGTCTGCCGCCCGCAGTTTATCCCTTCTGTGGATGAGATAAACCTTACTGCAGCCTCTTGCCAGAAAAATAGCGTCTTCCACCGCCACATCCCCGCCGCCTACCACAGCGGTTACTCTTCCCCTGAAAAATGCGCCGTCACAGGTTGCGCAGTACGAGACTCCCATTCCCGACAGTTCTTCCTCCCCGGGCACATGGAGCCTTGCATGATGGGCGCCCATGGCTGCAATCAGGGTTTTGGTCTCAAGCTGTCCTTCCCTGGTCTCCAGCACGAAAAACTCCCGTTCCGCAGAATGTCCGGCGGCGGTAAGCTCTGCCCTGCTGCTTTCTCTTCTGACCGCCAAAACCTCAGTCTCCTGAAATGCGCAGCCAAGCTTTTCCGCATGCTCACGAAGCTTTACCCCAAGGTCAAAGCCGCTGATGCCGGGAAGTCCCGGATAATTATCCACCTCGTAGGTATTCAGGATCTGCCCGCCGCTCATGGGATTTTTTTCCAGGGTAAGGGCATTTAACCCTGCCCGTTTTGCATAAATGGAAGCAGAAAGTCCCGCAGGCCCGCTTCCTATTATAATCACATCATACATAATTTCCTCTTTTCTGCGCCTTTCGCGCCTGCCAATATCAGCCCTGCCAGCCTCCGTCCATGGTGACGATCTGTCCCGTAAAATAGGAGGGGGCATTTAAAACCTGACGTACCATCTCTGCCGCTTCCTTTGCCGTTCCGATCCTGTCGGCAGGAATTTCCTCCCGGATCGCGGCAAGCTCATCCTCTGAAAAACAGGCATTCATACGGGTGTCAATGATCCCGAAGGAAACAACGTTCACCTGGATATTGCTGGGTGCCAGCTCCTTTGCAAGGGCCTTGGTAAAGCTGTTTACGCCTCCCTTTGCCGCACTGTAGGCCACTTCCATGGAAGCCCCTACATTTCCCCACACGGAGGAGATATTAATGATCTTCCCCTGTTTCCTGTGCACCATCCCCGGCACGGCCAGCCTGCAAAAGTAAAACAGAGAGCTTAAATTGGTATTGATCACCTGCTGCCACTGTTCCACCGTCATATCCGCCAAAAGCCCTACATAAGAAATGGCTGCATTATTGATCAGCACATGAACCTCTCCGGCCTGCCCGACTGCCTGTTCCACCTGCCCTGCATCTGACACATCGCAAAGAGCCGTCCTGCAGCAGATCCCAAATTCTGCCTCCAATTCCTGTTTGATCTGGGCGATCTCCTTTTCTGCGCTTTTACAGATCAGAAAAAGATCGTAGCCCTCCTTTGCAAGCATTCTGGCAATCTCCGCACCGATCCCCCTGGATGCCCCTGTCAAAAGCGCCTGCTTTCGTTCTGTCATCTTTCCGTTCTCCTGTTTCTTCTTAATAAAATATGCTTCGTTTCAGCTCCGGAAACTTTAAAAGCTCCTCCGTTTCCTCAAGCCATCCCAGCTGATAGGCTGTAACCGGGGAAAGGGTGTTGACGATCCGGTCCTCATACGCCTTTCCCTCTTCATCTGTAATGGTATACATGATCTCTAAAGGATATTCCTTCTTAATATAATCTGTTACCGGCCTTTGATATTCTGCTCCCCGGTACAGGTCATGTGCCCCAAATAAATGCAGGATCTCATGGGCATAGGCCGCAGGCGGATCCTTAGAAAACAAAACCACGCTTTCCAAAGGACTGTCCGTTCCGTCAAAGACAATGGCATAGGAGGTTCCCTCTCCCTTGATCCATACGATCATGGCAATCCCACTGGCCTGATAGCGTTCCTGAAGCTCCCCATAGGACACCAAAGTCTGCTTCCATCCTGCAATTTCCTCATCAAGGGCTTCCGTAAACGTCTCTCCTTCTGCTGCCTCAAAGGAGATCTCTGCTGTTCCTGACAGATCCTCATTTTGGGAAAAATCGTAAAGAAGGGCTGCCTCTTTCCCATAAGCCACGGCCTGCTCTTCAATATAATCACAGGCAATCCCAAGCTGCTGCAGCGCCTGTTCCCGATCCTGCTCCGTAAAGCAGTTCTCCGGCGTATCCACAAACAGGCTGTAAAGCAGGTTGCAGTCTTCCAGGTAAGCTGCGCTTCCAAGACCATAGCTGCTGCGGGGCGTTCCGGGAAGCTCTTCTTCCTGCGCTGCAGTCAGGATTGCAGTGGCGGTCAGAATGATCGTCAGATATTTCAGCATATCTTCTTCTCCTTACCGTGTCAAAAGGGTGCGGGCAGCTGCCCACACCCTTCACTTAGTCAATATCCGGTTCCTCAAACAAGCTTTCCACGCTTTCTGCCGGGTAAATAGAGGAAATGATCCGATCCATCTCCTCCTTGGATCCGGCATCCTTACATTTCAAGATCAGATGCTCCTTCTGTGTTTCGCTTAAAGCATCATAACCGGCTTTCGCCTGTTCATTCATGAGTAATGCCATAGAAAGACCCAGAGGAATTCCATTCATTTCGTAATCCATCCTCTTTCTCCATTCCAAGACGCTCTGCGCCTTGAAAATAGTATGCGGATTACGGGCTTGTCTTATGCGCGCTTGCGAAAGACCACAAGCTTGCTGAGAACATAATTGGTAATGGTCACCAGCACTGCCGATACGATCTTGCTGACGCCGTCATTTAATCCCATGACTGTCACCATCACAAACATAACGATCATATCCAGAAACAGCGTTGACACTCTGGAAGCCGTAAACTGCGATGCTTCCTTTAATATATTTTTTTCCTTGCTTTTAAAAACAAATTTTCTGTTGGTGCCATAAGCAAAGGCAACACCGGCAACCCAGGAAAGGATATTGGCGATCTGCAGCTGGATGGCATTCTCTGCGTCCAAAAAGGTGAGAACGCTTCCAAAATAAACGATCCAGCTTACCAGTGTGGTAAGTCCTCCTACGATCACATAGTTTACCAGTTCCTCATACTTATGATACAACTCCAAAAGCTTTTTCATCATGACAGCTTCCGATTCCTCTCCGCCTTAGTCTTCTGCTTCCTCATCCTGCTCAGCCGCTACTGCTGACACAACGGATGATACCACTGCAATGACTGCTGCAAAGATCACAATCAATAAACCGCCGCCTAAAATCAAAAATTCCATACAGAGCCTCCGCTTTAGCATAATTTTTCCTATAAAGACATTCTACTAAAACAGCCTTCTTATTTCAACCGCTATTTTTTGAGATTTTCTCTTCTGAACTGTACGGGCGTCATCTGATACGTCTTTTTGAAAAGCCTGTTAAAATGTTCCACAGTCTCATATCCCACGTTTGCCGCAATACTCTCCACGGTCTGATTGGTTTCCTTCAGCATGGCCCTTGCCTTTTTCATGCGGGCCTTCTTCACTGCCTCCTGGAAGGTGGCTCCTGTGTGCTCCTTAATATATTTGGAAAGATAGGGCTTGGAAAGATGGAAGTTTTCGGAAAGCTCATCTAAGGTCACACTCTTATAATTGGCCTGGACATAACGCATGATCTCTACAATCCTTTCCTCCCTGCCCTCTGTAATATTTTCACTTTGCGCCATCTTATTTCCTGCTGACACTAACGCTGCAATGGAACTCTTAATGATATCCTCATCAAGACCTACGCCCCAGTACATCTTTCCTTCACACAAAATTCCAACATAAGCTGCCGCTCTGGAGGAAGATCCCTTGGAAACCGCATGCTCCTCATAACTGGAAAGCTCGTAGCTTACGCCAAAGTAAAGCTTAATGGCATTGCTGACTGCATCTAAGCGGCCGTTTCCGTTTGTAATGATCACCCTGCGCTCTCTTCCCTGGGAGATTGTGACCTCTGCCTCAATTCCTCCCTCTACCTGCTTAAAGTGGCATTCCGGAATATCAAAGATCTCTCTCTGATTAATATAATGATCCTCAAAGATCTGGTAAACATCTGAAGGGGCAAGCTCCTTATGACACTGATCGGAGACTCCCTTCATCAGATAGCCCACTTCCTCTTTCATCTTATCCGGAAGGGCAATACCAAAGTTCTGCTTCAGGATAAAGGCAATTCCGCCCTTTCCGGACTGACTGTTGATCCTGATCACGTCAGACTCATATTCTCTTCCCACATCCTCAGGATCAATAGGCAGATAAGGAACCTCCCATCTTCCATGGCTCTTTCCTTCCTTCCACCAGGCCATTCCCTTGGAAATCGCATCCTGATGGGATCCGGAAAATGCCGTAAACACCAGATCTCCGGCATAGGGCGCTCTTTCGTAAACCCGCATCCTTGTTAAAAGCTCATAGGTCTCTCTGATCTCATTGATATGGGAAAAATCAAGTCCCGGCTCCACGCCATGACATACCATGTTAAGGGCCAGGGTAACAACGTCCACGTTTCCGGTTCTCTCTCCGTTGCCAAACAAAGTTCCTTCCACTCTGTCCGCTCCGGCCAGAACTCCAAATTCCGCATCACTGATGCCGCAGCCTCTGTCATTATGAGGATGTACGCTCAGTACCACTGCATCGCGGTACTTTAAATGCTTATGGATATACTCTACCTGGCAGGCAAAAACATGGGGCATTGCGATCTGTACGGTTGTAGGAATATTGATGATCGCCTTATGCTCTGCATCCGGCTGCCATACATCCAAAACGGCATTGCACACCTCAACGGCATAATCCACCTCTGTTCCCGGGAAGCTTTCCGGGCTGTATTCAAAGGTAAAGTTTCCTTCTGTCTCATCTGCAATACTCTTTAACAGCTTTGCGCCGTCAATTGCAAGCTGCTTTACCTCTTCCTTGGATTTCTTAAATACCTGTTCCCGCTGTGCCACAGAGGTAGAGTTGTAAAGATGCACCACCGCTCTTGGCGCTCCCTTCACCGCCTCAAAGGTCTTTCTGATAATGTGATCTCTTGCCTGTGTCAGTACCTGAATGGTTACATCCTCAGGGATCATGTTTCTTTCAATCAATGCTCTTACAAATTGATATTCTGTATCGGAAGCCGCCGGAAATCCTACTTCGATTTCCTTAAATCCAACCTTTACCAGCATCTCAAAAAACTGCAGCTTTTCCTCTAATCCCATAGGCTCGATCAGCGCCTGGTTTCCATCACGGAGATCCACGCTGCACCAGATGGGCGGTTTTTCTATGGTATCCTTCTTTACCCAATCATAGGTTACTTCAGGCGGCATAAAATATGCTCTTC
>FR894567.1:96786-99375 GCA_000436115.1 Firmicutes bacterium CAG:534
ATATGCTCTTCCGTATTTTTTTGCTACATCAGTCATGTCTTTTTCCTCCAAGTCAAATATAATAAGCATAACACATTGCATTTGTGCCGTATTTCTTGACCTATCTTAACATCCCTTTTTCTGCATTTCAAGGTTGCATTTTAATCAAATTTATTGATTTATTTTATCCTCTTATAAAAACCTGCTCCCCTCGTTTCCTTTTTTGTGTATAATTTGTTCAAATAAAATCATGTCTTACGAAAGGAGTGTTTGCTTTGGAAATCACAAAGGATATTCTTTATATTGGCACCAATGACCATGACATCGATCTGTTTGAAGGGCAATACCCCGTTCCAAACGGAGTTTCCTACAATTCCTATCTGATCACGGATGAGAAGATCGCCGTTATGGACACCGTCGATCACAGAAAGGCTCTGCCTTTCCTCCAAAATCTCGAGAAGGCTCTTGCAGGCAGAACGCCTGATTATCTGGTCATTTCCCATGTTGAACCGGATCATGCCTCCAGCGTAAAGGCCTTTCTGGACAAGTATCCGGACACTACCCTGATCGGCAATGCCAAGACCTTTCCCATGCTTTTGCAATACTTTGAAGATCTTTCTCCTAAAAATACCCTTACCGTAAAGGAGGGCGACACCTTATCCCTCGGAAAGCATGAGCTTCATTTCGTCATGGCGCCCATGGTTCACTGGCCAGAGGTCATGGTCACCTATGACAGCTGCGATAAGGTTCTTTTTTCTGCGGATGGTTTTGGAAAATTCGGCGCCCTGGATGTTCAGGAGGACTGGGCCTGTGAAGCCAGAAGATACTATTTTAATATAGTAGGAAAATACGGCATTCCCGTAGCCGCCCTTCTGAAAAAGGCTGCCGCCCTTGACATTCAGATCATCTGTCCCCTCCACGGCCCCGTTTTAACGGAAAACCTGGGCTACTATCTTGAGAAATATCAAATCTGGAGCAGTTACCAGCCGGAGACCGAAGGGGTCTTCATTGCTTATGCTTCCCTTCACGGAAACACCCGGGAGGCTGCCCTTAAGCTGGCAGAGCTTTTAAAGCAAAGGGGCTGTCCCAAGGTGGTGCTTACAGATCTTGCAAGAGAGGAGCTTTCCGAGGCCATTGAGGACGCCTTCCGCTATGGGAAAATGGTACTGGCTTCTCCCACTTATGACGGCGGGATCATGCCTGTCATGGAAAGCTTTCTGGCACACCTGAAAGCAAAAGCCTTCCAAAACCGCACGGTGGCCCTGATTGAAAACGGCTCCTGGGCTCCCTGCGCCGCCAAAGCCATGGCTTCCGTTTTATCCTCCATGAAGGACATCACGCTTCTGGATGAGACCGTAACGATCCGCGGCGCCCTGAAGGAGAGTGATGCCGCCCAGCTTGAGAAGCTGGCAGATGCTCTTTGAGATTGCTGCTATGGATTTCTTTTCATTATTTTAGAAATTGACATTTATTTCCCCTTCCGTTATTATGATATAGATATCAATTAACAATTCTTTATGAAGGGAGAAAGTTACATATGGAAAGTTACAATTATGATGCTGTTGCTGCAGGTGTAGGCGGTGGGGTGCTTGCTTTTTACTACATTTTCTGTCTTGCTATCGCTGTACTTACTGTCGTTGCAATGTGGAAGATCATGGTAAAAGCAGGGAAACCCGGTTGGGCTGCAATCGTTCCGTTCTACAATGCATACTGCATGTTTGATATTGCATGGGGAAATGGATGGATGTTCCTTCTTACCCTGGTTCCCTGCGTTAATGTCGTGATTACAATTATGTACTGTATCAAGCTTGCAAAGGCTTTTGGAAAGAGCACAGGATTTGGTGTTGGATTATTTTTCCTGAACACCATTTTCATTCTGATCCTTGGTCTTGGTGATGCTCAGTACGTTGGACCCGAGCAGAAGTAAATAAACAGGTGTCTTAAGGCGACCTTTAAAAGGGCTGTTGCATAAGCAACGGCCCTTTTATGGTGCTTTTCGCTTTTCCTGGCGTTTACACCCATGCCCCACGATTACGGGCGATCCGGATAAATGGAGTCAAGCATATAGCTTTGTTCCTTCTCCTGGAATACCAGGTCTCCATAATAGCTTTCACCTGACGTCAGCTTAATGTCTTCCGATTTCTGCACCCACAGCTTTGTTCCTGCCGATAATGCTTCCTGCTCCTGCAAAACTACGATCTCTATTTTCTGAGGTTCTTCTTCCGAAACCTTTTCTACCTGAAAAGCAACCTTTTCGTAGATAATCTGTGATGATGAAGAGTCTTCTTCATCTGCCTGCGCCTGAGATTTCTCAGCGGAGAACTGCTTTGCGCTTGGATTTTCCGAAAGGAGCGCAATACCAGTTTCTGCTGTATCCTGGGTTGCACCTTCCAGGTCGAAGTCTTCTTCTGCTGCATCTTCTGAATAGGAAGCTTCTTCTCCGGCTGCTGCCGCTGCTTCCTCCGGCATGCTTTCAAGCTCCTCTGTAAGTACCACCGGCCGTCTGAAGCGTTCATTTGCTATATGGTCTGCTGCATCTGATTTCTTTGTATTCTGGCTGATCAAAATTGCGGCAGGTAAAATGAGAAGAACACAGACCACAGCCGCCAG
>FR894567.1:99390-100372 GCA_000436115.1 Firmicutes bacterium CAG:534
CGCCAGTGATCCTTTATACCGCCTTACAAACTGTACTATCTTCGTGCTTTTTTTCACAGGCTCTTTGGGTGTGGATCTGGGTGCCAGACCTTCTTCAATACGATCCCAGAGATCGGGAAGCTCCTGATCTGCCAGAGCCTTGTATTCTTCTTCAAAGTTCTTACTCATATCCACACCTCCTTAACTTTTTCATTGCGTTTTGATACTTCCAGGTCACCGTTCCCATGGGCATTTCCATTACTGCGGCAATCTCCTTAAAGGTCATCTCCCCAAGAACCTTAAGACTGACGATCTGTCGCTCTGCCCATCCAAGCTGCTCCATAGCCTGTTTAACGGAAAGGTTGGAAAGAACCTCTTCTTCCACATTCACATTGCTTTTCTTCAAAAGCTCACTGCCGCCCTGTCCTTCCTCTTCCTCTTTTCCCATATCCTGTAAAAGCTCTGTGAGCTCTTCCCTTCTATGTCTGCGCAGGAAATCGATGGCCATATTCCGGGACATGGTCGCCAGGTATCCTTTATGACCGTTCCCCGGTTTATACTGCTCTGCTTTATTCCACAGCCTGATAAAAAATTCGCTGGTCACATCTTCTGCATTTTCTTTGGACTGCAGGATCTCATAAACAATGCGGTAAATATATCCAAGATAATTTTCGTAAATTTCACGAAGTCCGGCCTTATCTCCATTTACCATCAGCCGGACAGCTTTCTCAAATTGTTGCTCTGTCAAAGCTTCCTCCCTCCTGTTATGATACGTTTTCTATTCCCTGTATTTATGGCATATTCTATCACAGGTCTTTTGGTAAAGCAATTTTGCCGACAGGTCATTTCCTCGAAAAATGGAGAAAAGAGTTCCGCTTGTGGAACTCTCGCGCCGAGTGCGGTCGCTTTAGCGACATTTTCCTCTTGCACGAGCGCGCATCCCCCGGAGGTTTTTTGTTCTATAGGAAATAGCAATTTCCTATAGAACAAAAAAGCGGCTGCA
>FR894567.1:100462-102915 GCA_000436115.1 Firmicutes bacterium CAG:534
ACGGTATTTTCGTAGCTGCCAAATGCCGTCAGTCTGAAATAGGTTTCCCCGCTGGGTCCGAAGCCGGAGCCAGGTGTTCCTACTACATTGGCATTTTCCAGAAGATAATCAAAGAACTCCCAGCTTGTCATGCCCTTCGGCGCTTTCAGCCAGATGTAAGGTGCATTTACACCGCCGGACACGGTATAGCCAGCGCTCTTTAAGCCCTCCAGAATATAGCTTGCATTCTTCATATAATAAGCAACCTGCTCCTTTAGCTGTGCCTTGCCCTCCGGGGAGTAAACAGCCTCGCCTGCCCTCTGCACAATGTAAGGAGCGCCGTTATATTTGGTTCCGTGTCTTCTTGCCCATAAGGAATGAAGAGAGGTATCTCCGCACTTCAGTTCCTTGGGAATGACGGTAAATCCAAGACGTACGCCTGTAAAACCTGCGTTCTTGGAAAAAGAACGAAGCTCAATGGCACAGGTTCTTGCCCCTTCGCACTCATAAATGGAATGCGGTACATCTGCCTCTGAAATATAAGCCTCGTAAGCAGCATCATAAATGATCACTGCCCCTACCTTATTTGCATAATCAACCCATTCCTGAAGCTGGCTCTTATTAATCGTGGAGCCCGTAGGGTTGTTGGGGAAGCACAGGTAAATCAGATCCGGCGTTTCTTTAGGGATCTCCGGCGCAAACTGATTTTCTGCTGTACAGGGCATATAGATCACATCGCTCCAGGTTTCCTTCTTGCTGTCATAGACGCCGGTTCTTCCTGCCATTACATTAGTGTCCACATAAACCGGGTACACGGGATCGCAGACTGCAATCTTATTATCTACGCTGAAAATTTCCTGGATGTTTCCGGAATCGCACTTTGCGCCATCGGAAATAAAAATCTCATCTGCCGTGATCTCACAGCCTCTTGCCTTATAATCATTTTCTGCAATGGCATTTCTCAAAAACTCATAGCCCAGATCCGGTGCGTAGCCCTTAAAGGTTTCCGCCTTTGCCATCTCATCCACAGCGCCGTGAAGTGCTGTAATGATTGCCGGAACAAGGGGCTGCGTCACATCTCCAATGCTCAGTCTGATTACTTTTTTATCTGGATGTGCCTGTTCGTAAGCCCTTTGCTTTTTCCCTACTGTGGAAAAAAGATAACTTCCGGGCAGCTTCAAATAATTCTCATTGATCTTAAACATATGGTTGCTCCTCCTGTCCTTGCTCTGCTGCATCTGTTTTCCAAAGGGGATCCTCTGCTTCTACAGCTTTACTTCACCTTCAAAAACTGTTTCCGCAGGGCCTGTCATATAGATCAGGTTCTCCTCTCTGTCCCACTGAATGTTCAGTTCGCCACCTAATAGTTTAACAGCAACCTGATTGTTCGTCAAACCATTTAAGATGCAGGCACATACGCTGGCACAGGCGCCCGTTCCACAGGCAAGGGTTTCTCCCGTTCCCCTTTCCCAGACTCTCATTTCTATATGATCCCTGTCCGTTACCTTCACAAACTCTGCATTGATCCTTTTGGGAAATCTTTCGTGATTTTCAAAAGAAGGCCCGATCTGCTCTAAGGGCAGTTCCTCTATTTTCATTCCTGCAAGAGGGCTTTCCGTGTCATCTAAAAAGAATACCGCATGGGGATTTCCCATTGACACGCATGTCATTTTGTATGCTTTGCCCTCTACAATGATCTCCTCGTCTATGACTTCTTCTTTTTTGGAAACAACCGGAATTTCCTCTGCTTTCAGAATGGGGGAGCCCATGTTGACCTTTACCGCAGATACTGTGCCACGGCTGTCATTTTTGCATTGACCATCTCTCTCAACGGTAAGCTCCAGATATTTGATCCTGCCGCAGCTGATTACGCTGACCTTTGTCTTTTCGGTCAGTCCTTTATCATAAACATACTTGCCTACGCACCTTATGCCGTTTCCGCACATCTCCGCCCTGGAACCGTCCATATTGTACATTTCCATTTCAAAATCCGCTTCCTTGGATGGATTAATAAAGATCACCCCATCGCCGCCGATCCCGAAATGCCTGTCACTGAGTTTTCTCACAAGCTCCGGCTTTTGTTCTGCGGGAATAATTTCCCTGCTGCCGTCCACATAAATATAATCGTTGCCACATCCATGCATTTTGGTAAACTTCATAGCTACCGCCTTTCCTCTCTACTTGGCTGAATTCCTTCCTATCTGTTATCATACCACACAGTTTCCAATCTCAATAGAGCTTTTTGGGGGTAGTTCTGTGCAAAAAATGCTGTTTCTTTCTTTTTTTGTTTACTGCACTGCAACCAGCTCTGAAATTCCGTTTGCAAGCCCACTAGCAAAGCCCGCTATGGCTGCCCGGTAGATCGCACAGGCCTTTTTGGCGATCATTTCCTCCCGGTATTGCCCGGCCGTACAGACTGCTCCCTGTCTTAAAACAGAAAGCTCCTTTTTCTCCAAAATATCCATCAGCATGGT